>CAJTMA010000042.1 GCA_910577205.1 uncultured Alphaproteobacteria bacterium | reverse complement strand
TACTTCTCCAAAGAGCCGCCCTCAACGCTCCAACCAAAATCCTTAATCATGAAACCGAGTGTTCTGTAATCCCATTCTCTTAGCCGGGCTTCAGATTTCAAGAATTCCTGTCCAATCTCAGGTGTATATTCCGTATATCCCAATGCATTAGCATAACGGATCAGGAAATCAATCTGCCCCCTGTAATGCGTAAAGGATGATTTTCCATAGCCTTTTTCCCGTAAAAAATCTATGAAGTCATTCTTTAACTGATACCAGTAACTGTTTTTTTTGTTCATTTTGAACCTCCTATGTAATGGATTTGGACTTAGCAAAGACCATACATAGGATTATACCGTAACAAAAAGTTATCCGAGCAAAGCATGTGGTAATGTCCGAATTTACAGAAGAAACTAAGATTAAGGAGGATAACTATGAAGCAAGGATATGGATATTTATCCGATTAATCGGATAAATATCCTGCCACCAGACTGGCATCAGGGCGCTGTAAGGCAATCAGGAGGCAAAATTAAACAGCCAGCTGATTTCATCCAGCGAATGATCCAAATGCTG
>CAJTMA010000041.1 GCA_910577205.1 uncultured Alphaproteobacteria bacterium | reverse complement strand
GCCAAACGGCTTTTGCACGTCGGAATGCATTTTTTGTAAGAGGCATCATATGGACAGGCACTAGAGCTGACAGTCTCATATGCACCGCAGCCGCCATTGCTGTAACCATGGTTTTTGCAATATTTTACCGGATCAATTTTGCAGGAATAGTATGTTCCGCTGCGCGGGCAATAACCGTCAATCACCTCGTCTGCCGAACAAGGATGGCCGTCATTATGACCAAATCCCAATCCCTCGCAAACTTCCTGCGCTGTTTTGCAGGTCTTATAATATTTAGTACCTTTCAGAAAGCAGTAATCTGCTGAATTTTTTGGACCGTAATCCTCACAAGTCAATGTATAACCGCTTTCGCAAGTGCAGGACGCATAAGTCGTTGTTCCGTTATAGCTGCAGCCTGTGCCGCTCCCTTTCTGGTGAATAGAGCTGTCACAACTTATCCAGTTTGCCGGACACTTACATTCGGCATAATGCGTGCCGGTGTCATCCACACATTTGTCCGCAGGCTCTTGGGGAGCGGGACAACTGGTGTGAGGATAAAGGGTGGCATCACAGTAACATTTGAACTTTCCGCCGCAGGAATTGGAACTGATGGTTCTGGGA
>CAJTMA010000040.1 GCA_910577205.1 uncultured Alphaproteobacteria bacterium | reverse complement strand
GGGAAGACCTATGATATTGAGGCGGCAGTCGGCTTTATGGATATAGCTGTTCAGTGTGGTGTTGCTTATGTGGATGCCCTCTCTGGCAAGCAGTCTTATCTGTCTGTTCTCAGGCATACTGAAGTCATATTTCAGACAAAGTAGACGGGCAAGCAGTTCAGGGGAGAAAATACCTCCAAGTTTTTTCAGCGGATGTTCCATTGTGCTTACAAAAGTTCCGTCTGCAAGCTTCACCCTTGCCACCTTATACACATGCTCCACGTTATGAGCCCTTACATGTTCTATAACCCTGTATTCCCACACATCAGGCATACCGTTGCGGTTCATGAACCGTCCTCCTTCGGGAAGCGTGTAATACTCGTCCACTTCATGTACTACCACTTTGTCAACTTTCAATTTGGTTTTCACGGCACGTGGTGCAGTTTCCTTTCTTCTTGAAGGTTGGATGTTCTGTGCAGGTGTGCTACCAGAAATGGTACTGCTGCCGGTTTCGTTACCGTCAGCCTTATCGTTGTCATCATCCTTTCTGTCAGAACCGTCATATTCGGACTTATGCAGTGCAGACTTGTCAAGGTTACGGTTGTTCAGCAGTTTTCTTTGCTCGGATGTGGTCGCGTCAGGCAATTTCAGTCGGCGTGGCTTATGGTTCGGATGTTAAAAAAG
>CAJTMA010000039.1 GCA_910577205.1 uncultured Alphaproteobacteria bacterium | reverse complement strand
CCGACCTCATAGATCTGAATCAAAAGCCAATCTTCAGGCCAAAGCTTTCTTCTTTTCAATCTGCTCCCACCTATAAAACCGCTAAGGTTCATTTTGTGGTCAATTCATCTGATAAGATGGGCTTTGATTACAAAGAACAAGAATTTAATCACGACAACATTAACCGCTGCAAAGCCCTGGGCTTTAGTAAGACCGGTGCTTGTGCTGCCGGGCAGCATGCCGTTCGTTTCTGCCCTTATGACAATGCCTATTTTTCTCAATGCTGCGACAATACTTATGCCTATTCTAAGGCGGAATGCGCTTATCCCAGAACCATCAGTTCCAATTCCTGCGGCGGAAAGTTCAAATGTTACTGTGATACCTCCTATTATAAATATACTGATTGTCCCGTACCTAAAGAACCAGCTGAGAAATGTGTGGATGATGCCGGTACGCATTATGCCGGATGTAACTGTCCCTCTTATTACAAGCCTTGCACCGGCAGCAATATGCAAGGTGTCGGGACTGGTTGTAACCGTGATGGAGAAACTGTTTATGCGGCTTGTGAGTGCAAGTCCGGCTACAAATATGTTTGTGAAGAATTTGGACCAACATCCCCGAATGATTACTGCCTGAACGGCATCAAGTATTACACCTCGTGCAAAACCTGTGGCGAATATGGTTATCTGACCTCTTGCCC
>CAJTMA010000038.1 GCA_910577205.1 uncultured Alphaproteobacteria bacterium | reverse complement strand
ATTGGTATTCAATCGGCCATCAACACCACAAGTAATCGGGGTTAAATTTGTACCAGTCGGAATTTCTGTAGTAGTACAATTTTGTAATCCCGGTGTATCACAATAACTACTTGACCACGGCATACGCTCACTTCCTGCCGTACCGTCTTTCTTAACATCTGTCAAAGCTACAGCCAAGCGGTTGGCTGTATCAAAAACCACACCTATCGGGGTTTTACCGGTCACGACACCGCTCGCTACTGTCCCATCTCCATAAACAATAGCACCGATACTAACAACTTGACTGGTATTTTCTGCCGCAGCGCCGCAGAACACCTGATTGTCATCAGAAAGCGCAAACGGGCAGCGCAAAACCGGATTCCCGCCACAGTCTGCCTTCTTCATCGTGTAACCCATCTGCTTACATGTTGGCGGAACAGCGCAGGTTGTGGCTTGTGCTGGAATAATCAAACTCATTTTTAACACTAATGCCATAAACAACAATTTAATCCCCTCCATTCCTCCCCTTAAAATTAAGGGGCTGCGAAAATAAAACAATTTAAGAATTGTTTTATTGAGCCAAGCAATGAGACTTTTTGTTGTGAGGCCGCGACAGCGGCTGAAACAGCAAATATAGTCGGAATTGTTAGGTAGGGATTTTTTTAATTGATTCTTCATACTCATTTCTTTTCTCCTTTTTTTAGTTTCTCCACCTTCTGTCATGCTGAACGAAGTGAAGCATCCAACGCCA
>CAJTMA010000037.1 GCA_910577205.1 uncultured Alphaproteobacteria bacterium | reverse complement strand
AAGACTATAACTGTATAAATGTAGAGCTTTTTATGGACATGGGCGACGTGTTTTTTCATCTTCCATATGAAGGATAATGAATTAAAAAAAGCTTCCACCATCAACGTTTATACAGCAGCGATCCGGTTCTTTTTTGAATATACCCTGGGTTATGTATGGGATTCGAAAAAGATACCAAAGATGAAACGTGACCGCCAGCTTCCCGTGATTCTTACGCGGGAACAGGTCAACCTGCTGATCGATTCCATGGATAATTATAAACACAAGGCAATCACCTCCACGATGTATTCTTCGGGGCTGAGGGTAAGCGAGGTCTGCCATCTGCGCTATGAGGATATCCGCAGGTCACAGAAGATGATCCACGTGCCGCTGTCAAAGAACAGGCAGGACCGTTATACCATACTCAGCGACCGCAACCTGGAGATCCTCACGGAGTACTGGTACCGGTATGACCGCCCAAAGGGATGGCTGTTTCCCAGCACCGTAAGGGATGCCCCGCTGACACCGGATGCCGTGGAACTGTTCGTCAGGGACCATGCCCGGAAGCTGGGTCTGCCGGAAGGGGTGACTCCGCATACCCTTCGGCACTGCTTCGCCTGCCATTCCCTTGAAGATGGGATCAGCCACACGTTCATCCAGCAGCTTCTGGGGCACCGCAGCCCGAATTCCACCGATGTGTACCTGCAGATGACATCGAAGGCCCTCATGGGGATCAGAAGCCCGTTTGACACGTTTGAAAAAGGCGGAATGGAGGCCTGCGGCCATGGCAGATAAACCGACTGTTCAGGATGTCCTGCGGCAGTTCTACCCCATGCAAATTCTTTCACGGAAAGCCATATGCTG
>CAJTMA010000036.1 GCA_910577205.1 uncultured Alphaproteobacteria bacterium | reverse complement strand
ATCATAAAGGTATATTTGCCGGCATACAGCGCGGGCAGGCGATACCCTGCTTTAAACTCAACGCCATCCAGGGTCAGCTCTTTCCACTGGCCGCCGCTTTTGTAATCCTTTACCTTTATGGTTACAGTGTTTTCGTCCATGCGCAGGATGCGGCTGTTGCTGACCGCTATCCGGTGTGTGTAACGCCCAAGGTAATGCATCACGGTTTCCGCTCCGGCAAAAGACTCCCTGATATCCGTGACCCAGTTTTTCCCATAGCAGATATCCAGCAGTTCCTGGTATTCATACTGGTTACGGTATTTGGCGGCTGCTCCCTCATAACTAAGATTCCCCGCCTCATGCAGTGCCTTCAGCCTGGACAGGAACTTACCCTTAAAAAGTGCCGCCATTGCCTTTCCGGGCAGGAAGAAGCCGCCCTTTTTCTGGTGCCAGTTCCGGTCCGCGTCAAGCCCGCCGCCTGTACAGAGCACATGGATATGGGGATGGTAGGACAGGCTTGAGCCCCATGTGTGCATGATGCTGATGAAGCCGGGGGTGCCGCCCATATGCGCCGGATCCCCGGAAAGCTCCATGACAGTTTCTGCCACGGCATGGAAGAACAGGGAATACAGTTCTTTCTGGTTACAGTAGATCAGGGCGTTCAACTCGCTTGGGCAGGTAAATACCAGATGATAATAATCAATGTCCAATACATGTTCATTCTGTGCATCGACCCACAGCTCATTCGAGAGAGCCTGGCACATAGGGCAGGATCTGTCACGGCAGGAGTTGTTATGTATCTGGATATGGCCGCACTGGCCGCATCTGGAAACGTTCACCCCGTATGCCCCTGTCCTGCAGTTCAGGATGTGGACTGCCGCCTTTTTAAATCCTTAATCATATTCAAATGTATATTCCTTGCTATGATAATGTATTTAAC
>CAJTMA010000035.1 GCA_910577205.1 uncultured Alphaproteobacteria bacterium | reverse complement strand
CGTACGTGAGCATTTAACCGTTCCGTAAATCCTGTATTAATAATCAATTAGACAGTCCGGATAAGCAGGTAAAACTTCAGTACTGGCTGGACGTGATCCGGCAATGCAGAGCCTCCGGTCTGACGAACCAGGCATGGTGCGAACAGCATGATATCTCTTTAAAAAGTTATTATTACTGGATTGCAAAGATCCGGAAGCTGGCTCTTGAAGAACTGCCCAGAAAGAATCATGGATGCAGGCCGGTAATGGAGCGGACTGTGCTGCTGCCGGATGCGGCTCCGGAATTTACAGAGGTATCCCTTCGCGGCAGACAGGATTCCTGTGCCGCCCCCGCAGCAGTACTCCATATTGATACTGTGACTGTTGACCTCTTTGAAGATACTCCCCGCGAGTTGCTGGAGGCCATCCTGAAAGCAGTGCGGTCATGTTAGGCGACCTCTCCCGGGTAGAAAAGATCTATCTGCGCGCCGGGTACACAGATATGAGAAAACAGCTGGACGGCCTGGTGGATATCATCCAGTACAGCTTTCAGCTTGACCCTTACAGCAACTCCCTGTTCCTTTTCTGCGGGAAACGTGCGGACCGGATCAAGGCAGTCCATTATGAAGGAGACGGCTTCTGCCTTTTCTATAAGCGCTACGAAAACGGCCGTCTCCAGTGGCCGCGCACGGGTGAAGAAGCCAGACAGATCTCCCATCAGCAGCTCCGCTGGCTGTTGGAAGGCCTGAATCCGGAGCAGCCCAAAGCAGTCCGGAAATGGACTCCCCAAAAGACCGGAAAAGTCGAAAATTCCTTATAAATACTGGAATATCCTGCTGTTTTATGGTACAATGGATTCATCATTACAGGAAGGTTTTCAGCCCATGCCGGACACAGAACAGGAGTACAAAAAGCAGATCAAAGAACTGGAACAGCAGGTCCGGCTCCTGAAGGAGCAGGTTGATTTCCTTACCCGTAAACTTTATGGGACAAAATCCGAAAAGACGTCTGCCTTCGAAATAGCGGGGCAGATGTCTCTTTTAGAGGGATTTTTCCTCTCTTGCTTGTTTTTAAATCTATCGTGATTATTTAGTAGC
>CAJTMA010000034.1 GCA_910577205.1 uncultured Alphaproteobacteria bacterium | reverse complement strand
TTCCACGTCTTCCGGGGTTTGGGTATTCAATTTTTTTACAGCAGCCAAGAAATCTGCTACACCCCGGAATTCAAGCAGCAGATCGTGGATCTGTACAATGCCGGAGGAACTTCGTATCCACAACTGGAACGTGAATATGGCGTAAATCGGAGCACACTCAGCAACTGGGTAAAACAGCTTTCTCCAATCAAAGTGTCCGAGGAGGAAACCGTTACACTCAAAGAGTATAAAGCTCTCCTGAAAGAGAACCAGCGCCTTAAAATCGAAAATGAAATATTAAAAAAAGCGACCGCCATATTCGCAAAAGAACAATAGCTGAGATTGTTTCTTTTATCCAGCAAAACTTAACCCATTATACTGTATCCCAGCTTTGCAGCGCCCTGAAATTTCCAAGGAGTACCTATTACAAAGCTCTGGTTTGTGTACCCTCAAACCGGCAGAAGGAATATGAGGAATTCAGCCAGAAGGTAAAGGAAGCTTATGAAGATTCAAAGAAGCGGTATGGGGCAGTTAAAATATGCCGTACCCTCAATGGCAGCGGGATTCCCTGCAGCATAAAACGGGTTCAGCGGCATATGGCAAAGCAGGGACTGCGCTCTGTTGTAGTAAAGAAATACAACCATCATGCCAGTCACGGAACCGTTCCAGATGATAAAGAAAATATTCTGAAACGTGATTTCGAGACGGAAACCATCAACCAGAAATGGTGTACTGATATTACCTATATCCATGTACAAAAAGAGGGATGGACCTATCTGGCATCAGTAATGGACTTGTGCAGCCGTAAGATCATCGGATATGCGTATGGAACATCCATGACAGCGGAACTGGCGGTAGAAGCTGTTAAGAACGCCTGTCTGAATGTCAGGGAGACTAGAGGGATCATTCTTCACAGCGACTTGGGAAGCCAGTATACAAGCCAATCATTTGAGAAGTTCCTGAACAGCAGGGAGATACGACATTCATTTAGCCGAAAGGGAAATCCTTATGACAATGCTTGTATCGAATCGTTCCATTCTGTACTGAAAAAGGAAGAAATCTATCTTCATACTTATCAAGATTCCAAAGAGGCCCGCAGGGCAATCTTTGAATATATAGAGGGCTGCCGAACCAGGTCAACGACAGTGACCGCAGTGAGCGTTACATCTTTGAGGGAATAGT
>CAJTMA010000033.1 GCA_910577205.1 uncultured Alphaproteobacteria bacterium | reverse complement strand
CATGGTTTCTTCGTGTCCGAGTTCATCAGTATAAACAGCTTCTTCCTGCACCATGGGCTCCCATGGCAGATAGTCATCCAGATATTCCGGATTTTCAAGAAATGTACTCCCTGGCATATCTGACAGGATATATTTGATATATTTCATTGCATCCAGTCCATTGGCTTTCGCTGTCTCGACCAGAGTGTAGATCCCTGCACTTGCGGCAGCACCCTTCGGACTTCCGGCAAACAGCCAGTTTTTCCGGCCGATCACGAATGGACGGATACAGTTTTCAGCAAGTGAGTTGCTGATCGAACAGTGCCCGTCTTCCAGATAATTGAAGAATTCCTCGCGGTTGTTCAGGGCATAATGGAAAGCTGTATGGAGCTTCGACTTTGGAAGTTCTCCGGCAGAGTTTATCTCCGCCCACGACCAGAAAGCCTCGAGAAGTGGTCTCTCGCGGTTCATCCGTTCTTTTTTCTTCTGTTCCGGGGGAAGGCCGTCCAGTTCCTTTTCTATCTCAAACAGCTTATTCAGACGAACGACCGCTTCCGCGGGTTTTGAAGCTTTCGGGTCATGGATGTCTTTTGGCAGCGCGTCTACAAAAGCGCGGCGCAGATGGGTGTAGCACAGGCATCTTGTGACATCCCTGACTCCATTGTACCCGGAATAAGCATCCGTATGGATATATCCGGTATAACCCTTTAAAAATGCTTCCGGATATTTTCCACCTCTCCCCGGCTGGTACTCAAAATACCTGACTGGCCGTTTACAGTCCCTGATGCTGCAATATACCCACATATAAGAATCCGAAGTGTTCTTCCTCCCTGATTCCTTCAGCACCTGTACGTGAGTCTCATCGATATGCAGATACTCCTGTTTCAGAAGTTCCTCTCTGAGATGACCGACCACATGGGAAAGCCAGTCCCGGTAGACTGTCAGAAGCCAGTTCGACATCGTCGCCCTGCTTAAAGAAAGGCCCAGGGCCTCCCATTCCTTTTCCTGGCGGTATAATGGAATGCCCAGTTCAAACTTCTGATGGATGAGCCATGCGGTTGTGGAAGCAGACGCAAGGGAATGCATGACCGGGGGACAGGGCACCGGGGACTTCTCCATATAAGGTGTTCCGTTTTTGCGGCATGTCCTGCATTCATAGGTTTCCCGGTAGTGGTCAATCACTTTGAGGCGTGCAGGAATGAACTGTACCTCGGTAAGCATCCGGCGTGGTGTAATTCCACAGAGTAAAACCGTTGGCATAAGC
>CAJTMA010000032.1 GCA_910577205.1 uncultured Alphaproteobacteria bacterium | reverse complement strand
GGCAAGTTTTTTTTAGCGGTTATACCTGACAGAAATTATTTTTTATCGGGAGAAGCTTCCGGTGTCTTTTATTTCTCACTTTCACGCTGCCACCGGCAGACCTCGTAAGCATCTTCTTTATCCAATGCTCAGGGCCCTGTTATTGCAGCTTATTTTTTCAATCCCAACCACTTCCCTCCTGATCGTATTCCTGAAATACTCCCAGGAACTGCGGGACTTCTGCGGCTTTGATGTTGTCCCTGACGCCTCTAAATTCACCCGCTTCAAACAGGATTTCCTACCGGACTTACAATCCATGTTCAGCCGCCTTGTTGACCTGACTGAACCAATCTGCCAGAAAATCGATAAGGAAAAAGCTTCCATGCTCCTCTTTGACACTTCCGGTATTGAGGCATGGGTGACGGAAAACAATCCCAAATACGCCAACCACATCATCAGGCAGCTTAAGGCCTACAAAAAAGCCAAGGGCCTGGACGGTTCCTACGATCCCTATAAAGCCGCTTACGGCTCCATGCCTCCCCATGCCGCTTCCAATCCTGCCATTCAGCAGATGTACATCAACGGCCACTTCTGCTATGCCTTCAAATTCGGCATCCTCACCAACGGAATGGGCATCGTAAGGGATATCACCTTTTACAATAAGGATTTCCTTGCCTCACACCCGGATATCATAGTAGAAAAGAAATCCGATTCCCCGGACGAGGATAAGAGCCTTGCCGATTCCAAAGCCCTCATCCCTGTGTTAAAGGATTTCTTCCAGAAGCATCCCCTCATCAATCCTAAGACTTTCCTGGGCGATGCTGCTTTCGATTCCATTGAAATCTATAAATACCTCCTGGAGGACACTTCCATTGAAAAAGCCTGCATCCCCCTTAACGGAAGAATCTCCCTTCCGGATGCCGGCTGTCCTTTGAACGGAGACGGGATCCCCTGCTGTCCTAAAGATCCTTCCCTTCCGATGAAACGGGAAGGAAGTAAATCACATCTTCGCTGCGGCCTTCCCACCATGAAGTTTGTATGCCCGAAAATGAAATGGGAATACAATAAGGAAACCGGAAAAAGCAGGCGTGTCTGCCATTGTGAAAATCCCTGCACGGATTCCTCCTGCGGCCGGATGTTCTATATTTACCCGGAAAAGAACCTTCGGGCTTATCCCGGCACTCTCCGGGGTACGCAGGAATGGAACTCCACCTACAAAATACGTGTGAATGTGGAAAAATCCATCAACCATTTCAAAGACAGTTTCTGTGTCGCCGGACGTAAGACCCAAAATGAGAAAACACTCCATGCGGATTTGCTGCTTGCCGGAATCACACAGCTTATAACCGTTATGGTGGCTGACAAGATCCATATACGCCGCTCACCACAGACACTCCCCCAATATTCACCGCCCCATCATC
>CAJTMA010000031.1 GCA_910577205.1 uncultured Alphaproteobacteria bacterium | reverse complement strand
TTTTTTAGTTTCTCCACCTTCTGTCATGCTGAACGAAGTGAAGCATCCAACGCCAAAACGGCACAGCCTCAACCTACCAGCCCACTTCTCCAACCTCACACCTCATACACCCCAACAAATGTCATAGCGAGGAGCGCCCGAATGTCAGGAGCGGGTGCGACGTGGCTATCCCGGCAAATTCATAATACTTATATCGGCCTCACCTACCGCCCCGCTTAAAACGGCACAATCTCAACCTTTCCGGCTGCTTCAACATAGATTCTTCGTCGCTCTGCTCCTCTGAATGACCCACGCAACGGGGCAAATGTCATCACGTCCTTTTCTTCTTTGTCATTCCGGCCTCCGAGCCGGAATCCAGGTTAATAATAAAGCAACACCTACCGCCCCCGACGTTCGGGCACCCCGACGTTCGGGTCACCGCCCAACCAAACACCACAGCGCCCCGTTACACCAGTAATTATCCAAATCCCGATAACCTACCGCGCAACCAATGTCGCAATACTTCTTCGAACACTCTTCATACTCGCAAACAACGCCGGCCGGACAACTCGCCAAGCTGCATTTGTTCGGACAGGTCTTGCATTCCTTGTAATACTTGATACCGTTCATCTGGCAATAATCACCCGGCTTAGATGGACCTAAATCTGAGCACGTCAGCGTATAACCGGGCTTGCATTCACAGCCGGTATATTTTGTTGTCCCGTTCTTGCTGCAACCCGTCCCTTTACCCTGCTGGTTCAAACCGTTGCACACTTCGGAATAATTAGCCGGACAAACACAATCTGAATACAGGGTAACCCCATCCGCAGTGCATGAACTGCCGCTCCCCGTGGCCGCAACCTGCGGAGAAGCGCATTGGGTAACCGGAAACAAACTGGCATCACAATAACAACGGTATTTACCGCCACAGGAATCTGAACTTTTAGTCAGAGGAAATGAACAGGAAGTATATTGATAATCCGAAGTGCAACATTCCTTAAAATAGGAGGTATTATACGGACAAAACCCGGCCGGAGAACCATTGGCACAAGAGGTTAACTTATACCCCTCACTGGCACAGCGTTTGATGGTCGGATCTTCGAAATCCAAATCTCCGAATTCCAGAACACCATCTTTAGAAATAAAATGTACGGCGGCCGTTTTATAAGAAAATTGCGGTTCCGAGAAAGACAAGAAGCTCCCCGGAACCATAAGCTCAGATTCAAGGTTTTGGCTTGTGTCTATATCTGCGAGAAAAGTGTCAATGTGAATGGTATTATTACTTCCATTAGCTAAAGAGCGAAACGGAAGAATTGTGCATATACATGCGCTAAGGAGAATACATCTCATTGTACACCTCATATAACTGAATCAAAGCTTACTTACACTATAACACACGAAAGTCGATTCGTCAACCATTAATAAGAGGCGCTTTTTTATTAGTCTAAAATAAATAGATATTTAGA
>CAJTMA010000030.1 GCA_910577205.1 uncultured Alphaproteobacteria bacterium | reverse complement strand
GATAAGCCCAGAAGAAGACCGACTTTCATCATACACCTCTCTTATAACTGAAACCGTATCAGTCATAAGATTACCACACCTCTTGCAATCTGTCAATCATTAATGAGGGGCAATTTTTTATAGGTCTAAACAGAATAGATAATTGGGTTAAATTGGGGATGCGATACTTTAAGTATGGCATTATGTAAAAAAAACTCCCTGTTTTCGGACAGGGAGTTTAATGGAGAAAACAGTCGCTTAGGCTGCTTTTGTCGCGCTTGCTGCCAGTTCTTCCAGAACTTCTCTTTTCAGGGTGACATTATCAGCTTTGCCGGTTGCGAAAACCGGAAGCTTATCTCTGAAAAGAATAATCCGCGGCAGGAAGAGTTCAGACATTCCGTTATTGCGGATATAGCTGTGCAGCACATCCTGTTCGACATGGCGATTGTTGGTTACTAAAACAATCTGTTCGCCTTTGCTTTCATGAGGAACGGCAACCACACCGTAGTCAAATTCGCCACCCATCCATTCATAGGCTTTACGAACCATTTCATCAACTGCATTTAATGAAACCATTTCCCCGCCGATTTTGGCAAAGCGTTTAATTCGGTCACGGATAAATACAAAGCCGATTTCATCAATTTCGACCACATCTCCGGTATGATACCAACCATCTTCCAGCGGTACCATTACGCCGGGATTATCAGGCATAATGTATCCTTGCATGATATTCGGCCCTTTAATCCACAGTTCACCGCCTTTTTCAATGCCGTCAACCGGATTGACTTTGTATTGCAAAGCAGGCAGCAATTTGCCGATAGAACCGAAACGGTTAAAAATTCGGTTATTGGCGGTTATTACCGGCGCGCATTCTGTAGAACCGTATGCTTCCAGAACACGAATGCCAAACCGCTCCATCCACATATTACGGGTATCAGCTTTAACGGCTTCTGCGCCGCCAAACATAAAGCGGATATTATGAAAGTCAAACGGATGGGCAATTTTACCGTAACCGCGGAAGAAAGTATCTGTGCCGAACATAACCGTTGCGCCGATTTCATATACAATTTCGGCCACAACGCGGTAATGCAGCGGGGAGGGATATAAAAAGACTTTAGCGCCCTCTAACAGCGGGAATAAAGTACCAACAGTCAAGCCGAAACTATGGAACATCGGCAGCGCATTAAAGACTGTATCCGTAATATTGATTGTTTCAATCGCCGACATCTGCTTAATATTGGAAATGATGTTAGCATGGCTGAGCACAACGGCTTTAGGAGCACCCTCCGAACCTGACGTAAATAAAATCACGGCTTTTTTGTTGCCACCGTCGCGATGCGGAACACGTTTAATTTTATATCTTAAGAACGCGTTTATCTTGCTCCATAGGCCGATTTCTTTGGCGAGGCGTTCCAGATAAAAGATTTCGTATCCTTGAGCTTTCAGAACATCAATCACCGATTCTAATTTGGCATTTTTAATAAAGGTCAGTGATGTGATGACTTTTTTAACCTGAGCCGTTTTGCACATGGAGGCCATATTTTTTGCGCCGACTGAGAAATTAAGCATAACCGGAATGCGTTCATACAGCGATAAGCCAAAAAAAGTGCAAACCGCAGCAATGGAGTTGGGCAGCAACAATGCAACGTGTTCGCCCGGGATTGTCCGGCGTTTGAAATATTTTCCAAGCACAAAAGACTTAATGATAATATCTTTATAAGTATTAGGCTCGCGTTTAATGTCTTCAACAAAGTACGGGCGTTTGAAAAAGCCTTTTTTAGAGTGTACTTTGGCTGTTTTCATCAATTGGGCAAACAATGAGATATTCGGATTATAGCTGACTTCAAAACTCATTTCGCGCAACAACATATACACTTCGTTGCTGATGTGGTCGCGTTGGCGGCGTAATTCGTCTTTTAATTTAAAGCTCCGCGGTTTGCCGACTGTGATTTTAATTTTGGGCAGCGGACGATGCGGTAATTTTCCTTTGGTTTTGGAGAAGTAGCCATATTGCGGGCCGCTGATCCAAATCGGAATAATAGGCGCTTTGGATTTGTCGGCAACCAGTCCCGGAGCTTCGTAAATTTTCATCAAACCGCCGTTTTCGGTAATGCGCCCTTCTGCAAAAATCATCACCAAACGACCGCTGTCAACTTTGGCAATCAACTCTTTCAGGTCGCCCGGTTCAATCGGGTTGAAAGGACAAATATCGGCAGTGCGCATAAAAAAGCGTATCCATTTGCAGCGATACAAATGCCCGTTAAGCGCGAATACCGGGTTGCCCGGCAAAAAGGCAAATAATAAAATAGGGTCCAAAAACGATACATGGTTTGAAACATAAACCCCTTTTTTAGGAAGTTTCTTTTCGTCAAACTGAATGCTGCACCGGACTTTGAATACTCTAAAGAACACTCTCAAACAAAATTTTACAAAGTTTTGCAAATTCTTTCTCCGTATGGTTGAGAACAAATCTGACCATAGAAACGACCTAAAAGTCAGTCTGAAAATACCGTTATTTAAGCCGGAAATTAACCATTTGTAAAGGAAATAAATCGTATCCCTTAGTCTATACCGTCCAAAAAATAGCATAAATACTTGATTCTGTGTAATTAGTTGGTCTTTGTCCAGAGGGGATAATTACAGGGTTGCATAAAATCCATGACAGTTATATAACAATAAGCCAGTAACACACTGAATATGAATGGCAACCGTTTATTATCTTTTCGTACAGGGCGTTGTTGAAGTTGAATATTATATAATGTCCCGCCGGTTGACTGTGTTGCATTTGGATTAACTACTTAACGTGTCTATCATGAAAAAACTTACGACTATCACTGCGCTGGGAACCCTCTTGGTTTGCTCTGACGCATTTGCTTCAGGCTTCAACCTGAAGGAACAATCCGCATCTGCTATGGGTAACGCCTTTGCCGGAGCAACGGCGGGAGCTGAAGATATTACTTATTCTTATTTTAACCCGGCAGGTTTGACCCGTCATGCGGGAACTAAAGTGTCTTTTGGCGGCACATGGATTGCTCCTCGTTCTAAAGCCAAACGCGCAGTAGCAGAAATTCCCGGCCACGGGGAAGAAGTTTCGGGGTATACGGGCGATATTGTTCACGCCGCTGTTGCCCCGAATTTTTATGCCTCCCATCAAATTAATTCCCGTTGGACGGCCGGTGTATCATTAAATGTGCCTTATGGCATGGTTACCAAATATAATGATGACTGGGCAGGGCGTTTCCACGGAACGTTGTCAAAGGTTACGACAGTTACCATGACCCCTATGTTGGCTTATCGCCCATATTGCAAATTATCTCTCGGTGCTGGTTTGCAAATGCAGTATATCAAAGCCCGCTTGCGTAACTCGACTTTGGTTAAAAACCCCAGAACCGGCGGAATTATCCCCGGAGCGGAAGATCGGGCTGAACTCAAAGGCGATACCTTTGATATTGGCTATAATCTTGGCGCTTTGTATGAATACAGCGATCAAACCCGTTTCGGCGTAGGTTATCGCAGCCAAGTCAAACACAAGCTCAAGGGGGATATTAAGTTTGATGGGTTGATGATGCCCGCTAATCAGGATATCGGCGCACGGATTACAACCCCGGCCAACCTGACAATCGGTGCTTATCATGACATTAATGACAAGTGGTCAGTCATGGCCGAGTTTGGGCGTACTTATTGGTCATCTTTTGAAACATTGGATATTTATGGCGAGAAAAACGGCTTGATGAGCACAACGGAAGAACGCTGGAAAGACACCACGTTTTACGCTTTAGGTGCCAGCTACCGCTATAATGACCAGTGGAAATTCCGTGTTGGTTTTGCTGTTGACCAAAGCGCTGTAGGGCAGGAATATCGTACGCCGCGTATTCCTGATGCCGATCGTTTGTGGTATTCAACCGGTGTTGAATATAATTACAACGAAGATTGGACATTCAATTTAGGCTATACTTATATCCGCGCGGATAAAGGCAAAGTTAAGCTTCTGGGCTACCATGACGGCGATAGAACCCGCGGAACTTTAGCCGCAGATTATGAGAATGATATCCATATCTTAGGTCTAGGTGCATCTTATAATTTCTAAATTGCAGGATTTGCGCTTGAAACCCCCGTTGAGCAATTCAGCGGGGGTTTCTTTGTCACCTAATTATCTATCCTCTTTAGACCAATAAAAAATCACCTCTCATTAATGATTGACAGATTGCTTTGAGTGTGTTATTCTACATTCAGGCTTTGA
>CAJTMA010000029.1 GCA_910577205.1 uncultured Alphaproteobacteria bacterium | reverse complement strand
CTCACAAATATAACTGAATCAAAGCCTGAATGTAGAATAACACACTCAAAGCAATCTGTCAATCATTAATGAGGGGCAATTTTTTATTGGTCTAAAGAGGATAGATAATTAGATTAAACGAAAATTTATCCTTGGTTTTTATAGCGTTCACCTTGTCTGTAAAGGATATAAAAAATCCCCCGCATCATTGGCTGCGGGGGATGAACTATTGTGAAAAATTATTTTTTCAAAATAGATTTACCGGCATAAATAGCCATATCGCCCAATTCTTCTTCAATACGAATGAGCTGGTTATATTTAGCCATACGGTCTGTACGGGACATAGAACCGGTTTTGATTTGTCCGCAGTTGGTTGCAACGGCAATATCAGCAATAGTGGTGTCTTCTGTTTCGCCAGAACGGTGAGACAGAACGGCAGTATATTTATTGCGCTGAGCCAAATCAACAGCTTTCAGGGTTTCGGTCAAAGAACCAATCTGGTTAACTTTAACCAGAATAGAGTTGGCAACACCTTTTTCAATACCCATAGCCAAACGTTTCGGGTTAGTAACGAACAAATCGTCGCCGACCAGCTGAACTCTGTCACCGATAGCATCGGTCAACATTTTCCAGCCTTCCCAGTCATCTTCAGCCATACCGTCTTCAATAGAAAAGATCGGGAAACGGTCGCAGAGATCTTTGTAGAATTCAACCATCTGAGCGTTGGTGTAAGATTTGCCTTCGCCCTTCATTTCATATTTGCCGTTTTCATAGAATTCAGAAGAAGCAGCATCAATAGCCAAAACAACGTCTTCACCCGGTTTGAAACCAGCATCTTTGATAGAGTTAACAATGAAAGTCAAAGCTTCTTCTGCAGATTGCAGATTCGGAGCAAAACCGCCTTCGTCACCAACGTTGGTGTTGTGGCCGGCAGCTTTCAGGTTCTTTTTCAGAGTGTGGAAAATTTCGGCACCCATACGAACAGCTTCTTTAACAGAGGAAGCAGAAACCGGCATAATCATGAATTCTTGAATATCAATCGGGTTATCAGCGTGCTGTCCGCCGTTAACAATGTTCATCATCGGAACCGGCAGAGTGCGAGCCATAGTGCCGCCCAGGTAGCGGTACAGCGGCAAACCGGCTTCTTCAGCCTGAGCTTTGGCAACAGCCAAAGAAACAGCCAAAATGGCGTTAGCGCCCAAACGGCCTTTATTGTCAGTACCATCCAAGTCAATCATAGCTTGGTCGATGGCAATCTGGTCTTCAGCATCCAAACCTGCCAAAGCGTCGTAAATCTCTTCATTAACGTTATTAACGGCTTTTTCAACGCCTTTACCCATATAACGTTTTTTGTCGCCGTCACGCAGTTCGACAGCTTCATGCACACCGGTAGAAGCACCGGACGGAACAGCTGCGCGGCCGAAAGCGCCGGATTGCAGAACAACGTCGGCTTCTACGGTCGGATTACCGCGAGAGTCCAAAATTTCTCTGGCATGAATATCAATGATAGCACTCATTTTTTTCTCCTAATTTATTTATAAAATGAACTGCGTATAACTTCCTGCATTTTTGCCTTAATGTCAAGTGTTACTAATATTTATGCGGCAATTAAATTTGGCGGGTTTTTTGTTGCAAGTTTGAGTTTATGCCGCTAAAGTAGAAAAAAGTAATGGAGGATAATCTGATGTTTTCTGAAAAATGGCATAAACGTTTTATGGAAGTGGCTGAACTGGTTGCGACTTGGTCGAAAGATCCCTCGACTAAAACCGGTGCGATTGTTGTCGGGCCTGACCGCGAAATCCGTGCGACCGGATATAACGGCTTGGTGCGCGGCGTGGATGATAATAAGCCTGAGCGAATGGAGCGTCCTACCAAATATGATTTTTTTGAACATGCCGAACGTAATGCTATTTATAATGCCTGCTTGACCGGAACATCATTAAAGGGATGTGTAATGTATGCCACGCACGCGCCTTGTACGGATTGCGCCCGCGCGATTATTCAGTCTGGAATAAAAATGATTGTGACCCATGAAGTAAAAATCGATTCGTCCACCCCGCAAAATACCTGGCGAGATAAATTGGCTTACTCAGAACAGATGTTCAAAGAAGCCGGAATTGAATATTTGGTTTTGCCGCGTGAAAATTAAACCATTCCGCCTTTAAATCCGGTTAATTTCACACTATTTCACTTTTGTTGGTGGTGACACTTTAAAAGTGAATTAGCTCATATTATCTATAACGCAGAGATAATTAATGACATATTAAAACTTTTGGTGTAGTAAAAATCAGCCAGGGGTATTATCAATTTAGGAGGTTTACGTATGAAAGTTCTCATAGCCGACGACCATGCCTTGTTTCGAGATGGGTTAAGTATGCGATTAGAAAAAATCGAACCTGAATCCGTCATATTTCAAGCGGCGAATTTTGCGCAGGCTCTTAAAATTCTTGACGATGAAAAGAAGATAGATTTGGTTATCCTTGACTTGGATATGCCGGATATGAAGTGGGAAGACGGGCTGTCGGAAATCCGCCAGAAAGCAAACGGGGCGCGTTATGTTGTCGTGTCAGCATCCGAAAACCCGCGGGATATCCGCAAATCTCTGGAGCAGGGGGTAAGCGGCTATATTCCCAAACGTTCAGAACCTAAGATTTTAAATAGTGCCTTGCAGCTTATTCTGGATGGCGGAACCTATCTGCCGCCGTCTGTTTTGGAGCCGACGCCTTCAATTTCAGGATCTGAGAAAAACAGTGCGACAGCTCCGGTTTCTAATGGCAAGAATCTCACTAACCGCCAGCAGCAAGTATTAGGCTTGGTGGCTCAGGGAATGTCTAACAAGCAGATTGCCTATGAAATGGGCGTGTCGGAAGCAACCGTCAAATTGCATATTAACGCTTTGTTGCGTTCTGTCGGTGCAACCAATCGGACACAGGCTCTTATTCGTGCCCAGCAAATGGGATTGATTTAATGCAGAAAGCCCCGAACAATATTCGGGGCTTTGTTGAATATTAGCAATGTTCTTGGGTAATGGTGTCATTGCTATAACTATCGCCGCACATTTCTTTGCCGCGTATCCCGTTGCCCCTTGTCAACCACCTATCAGCCAGATATTTATTGGTATAACATTTGGCATAATTAAAATTATGGTCCGTCATTGGCCAAGCAGTATCTCCTGCATAAAATACAGCACAGCTGTTTGTACCTGGCCAACAGTCGGCGATGTTGTTTCTGTAATAGAATACACCTTTTTGACTCTCATAAGAACCGCTATAAGTACACATTCTGGCGCAAGATTTTATGTAAATGGTGCCAGAAACACGCACTTGTCCCATTGAGCCAACCTTTACTCTCCCTCGCTCCTGCATGTATAGGTCAGTAATTTGGAATGGCTTGATGTAATTGGTTTTGAAGATGCCGCTACTATTTATTCTTAATGTTCCGATTTGATAGGTGCGTCCGGTGCTGCCGGAATCGTCAGCCTGAATAACGCCGCTGTTTGTAACGGAAGCTGAAGAAATATTCAGGTTTTTAGAATACGATAAACTGGCTTTAGTGCCGCCGCCATTTACGGTTAGAGAAGAGATGGTGTTGCTTCCGCCGCCGCCGACATAAAGCTGCGCGCCGCTTTTCAAGCTTACAGTTGATAGAGTGGTGTTTTCATTCATAGAAACATAAGCATTGTTGGACGCATAAATATTTATGGTTCTGCCGGATGTAAAGTCAGAATAAATGTTGGTTTTGGCGTTAGAACCGTCCAAATTAAGCGTCAAATAGGTTTTACCTCTGAAAACAACGTTGTTCCAATAAGCATTGGAATTAATATGATATGAGTCACTTAACAGCTCAAGATTAACTCCTGTAAAATTTCGGCTTAAAACATATTGGCTTTGAGAGGTATTGACTTTAATCGTCGGCCGTTCAGTACTGCCACATAAGTCAGCCGAATATTTGAGAGCCTCAGGCCCATAAACATTAGTATAAGGACTTCCGGTTTTAGAGTTGATTAATGGTACAATCTGGCTGTCCTCAACCACATAGACAGTACTCGGGGATGAAATGGAATAAATAAAACCGTTGCTGTCAATGCCGTAGCTTTTGTTATTCGCAAGCTGTGATTTGCAGGTCTGTTTGCAGACTTTGAATGTCCCGTCCTTAGAACAGGTATCAATTTGTTGCTCATATTGGCCGCATTCGCCCTGAACCACATTATAAGACGGATATTTGTTTTTTAGTTCTTCTGTGCAGACATTATTAATGTTTTTGCACGAGGTGTAATACTTAATGCCATTTAGGCAGTAGTCATTCGGGGATGTTGGTCCAAATTCTTCACAAACATATTTGTAACCGGACTTACATTCACAAGCGGCATACACCATCTCGCCGTCACGGTTACAACCAGTCCCGACGCCTTGCATATTGTTTCCGGTGCAAGGCTTGTAATAAGAGGGACAGTTACATTCGGCATAATGCGTGCCGGCATCAT
>CAJTMA010000028.1 GCA_910577205.1 uncultured Alphaproteobacteria bacterium | reverse complement strand
ACAGAGCTTGCCCTTATGACAGTAAATACAAGACTTGCGTGTGTAATCCCTGCGCTGGGTTTGCCTATACCTCAGCACAAGCTTCGGCGCAGGGTTACGTCCCGGGTGAGGTTTGTAACTCCTGCGGCACAATTAAATATAAACGGACGGAAAACGCTTGCGATGGCTTCAAGACCTGTGATTGCGGCGGGGCGACCGGCGCGAAGACCTGCTGGAGCGGCACGGTCAAGAAATTTGACACCTGCAAGGAATGCTGCGACACGTCGAAATATAAATATGATTCTTCAAACTGCACCGGAGGCAATCAGCTGGCAGGTAATTCCTGCGGCGGGAAGTATGATAAATGTGAAGCGCCCTGCGGTAGCGAATATGTTTATAATGAGAGCAATTGTCCGTCAGACAAAAATTTCCATTGTTCAAACCCTTGCGGCGATAAATATCGTGATTGTAAACCGCTCTTGTTTACAGGCAAGACCATTTATAAAAACGGAATGACTTATGCGTTAAACGAAAGTGATTGCCCGGGAACAGTTAAACGCTTTACCGTTGATAATAAGACAATAAGTAATGGTTTGGATTATTATACTGCTTGTACCACAGCAGATCAGACTTGCGCTGATTTAGCCAAATCTCTGGATAACAGAACCAATACAGGCAATACAGTGGAAATTAATTTGAGCAAAGATATGTATTGTGGTAACGAAACGCTTCGCAATAATAACAACTGGTATGGAAAAGTAACAACTGTAATCAATGGCAACGGACACACAATTACCTTTGATAAGGTGGAAGGGGCGGATATTTATGTGTTTGATGAGGGAGATATAACATTTAAAAATGCAAAAATTATAAGCAAACAAACAGCTGTGAAAGATGCAGGTAAAGACGTATGTCGTATGACTAGCGGAGTAAGTACTAGAGAACTGGTTTCCAGAAATACTTATTACGAAGGCAAAGTATATTTTGAAAACGTTACGGTTGAAGCTCAGGCAGCTATTGGCGATGCCTCAACAAAAGGAACTTGCCAATTCAAACGAATTTCCGGCGGCACGGGCGGATATTATGATTTGGAATTGGGAGCTCCCGAAATCATAAGCGGCACATTAAATATCAACGGTTTTGAACGAAGTGATAGCAGTTATGGCACTGTCGTAAAAGGCGGAACAATGAACTACAAAGCCAAAGGAAAGGAACGCGTTACATTTACTTTCTACAAAGGAACATTAAATGTCTGTGCAGATAAAGTGCTTATCATGGCTTCAAGTGCTTGTGAAAGCGGCACAATTAACAGCTCGACACAAGATATTTCTGTTAGTGACAGCTGCAAAAGCCGGGTTACAGTCAACTATCAACCAGATTTATGCCAAAGCAGTCTTTTTTCAGGAAGCTTCTGGAATTAAAAGGTGTCAAAAAAACCTCCGTCTAAACGGAGGTTTTTTATGAGTTATTCTGCCGCGGTTGCTTCCGTTGTATCAATATTATCCCAGCAACCCCAATGAATTTTTTCAGGTTTGTAGCGACCTTCCGGCTGCTTTGGTGTTTCGGCAGGGTAGCCCATCGGCACGATAGCGAACGGACGGATATTGTCCGGGAGGTTCAGCCGTTCTTTCAATGCGTCAACAACTTTCTGCATGGGGGCAGCGCCGCAATAGCAAGAACCAATGCCTTCAGCCCATGCGGCCAGCATCAGGCTTTGTGTGGCAATGGCGCAGTCAACGTCAATGAAGCTCCAGCTTTCATCTTCTTTGCTGCGATTGAATGATTTTTCAATATCGCCACAGACAATAATGACACAAGAGGCATCTTTGGCAAAAGATGTCCAGCGCTGAATGTGACGCAATTCAGCCAGAAAATCACGGTCGTCAATTACCAGAAATTCCCATGGCTGTTTATTGTGCGCAGTTGGCGAATATTGAGCAGCTTTGATAATTTTGCGAATGGTTTCTTTGGAAATTTTCTTGTCCGTATCGTATTTACGAACCGAACGGCGGGTTAATAACCCTTCCATCAAATTCATCGTATAGTCCTTTTGTAGTTAATGTACAACCCGTTGTAGGGTTTCAATTCTGGGCAGAACCGAATTTTCAATAATAAAAGCAATGGCTTTTTCGACCATTGTATCGGTATAAACCAGATGCTTAGAAATGTCGGTCAAATTTTCAGCTTTGTCAAGCTTTTTAGCTAACGTGTTGTAAACGCCTGACATTTCTGTCAAAGAGTCAATGATTTGCGCCAGATATGACGGCAGTTTCAAGTCTTCTTTACCACCCCAGAAGCCCTCAACATATCCGGGTTCGATTTCGGCAAAACGAATGGCACATAGTTTGGCTATACCCTCTTTGGAGGACATCATATTTCCGGTCGATGATAATTTGACTTTATTTTCCTTAACCTGTTGAAACATTTCATCCCACAGCCCCATGAAAAACTTAAAGAACAGATCGGCTTCGTCTTTGGTTTCCAGGCGCGGCGCTTTGCCCGGCTCCCAGAAAGAGGAGATGACATCCGTCGGGCGCAGCTCAAGGTTCGGCGAGCAGATTGAACCTGCAAAACGCATCTTAATAACTTCCAAAGGGGTAGGGCAGCTGTAGTGTTCAAGAAATTTTTTGAATTTATCGTCACCAAGATATTTATTTTGACTTTCCATTTTAATCTTCTTCATGTATAAGTGTTAGCAAGTTGCTTACCAATGTAATGGAGTTTTCAAAATTGTCTAGGGTAAAATTACTGAATTTATTGACGCTGGTCAGCCTGCTGAGTAGTTGTTCCCTGTTTGAACCTTTTGTTGACCGCCGCCGCAATGCCGGAGCGGCAAACCCGGCAGAGCTATACGTCGGCCGTTCTACGCCGGAAAAACCTGCCGTCTGCTATAATATTCTGACAACGAATTATACTGAGGTAAAGAAACTGGCAGATGAGGAATGTCTGAAACATAAAACCGGAACTCATGCCGTGCCGGTTAAGCAGACACAATTTACCTGTCGCCTGTTCTTGCCGACCCATATCTATTTTAAATGTGAAAAATAACTTCTGACTAAATGGAATTGAAATATGAATTTATCTTTGGAAAAAATTATCAATGCCAAATTGGCCGCTGTGTTTAATGAACTAAACCTGAACCCGCAGTTTGCCGCGGTTAAAGTTTCAGACCGTCCTGATCTGAGCGACTTTCAGTGCAATGGCGCGCTGGCTCTGGCCAAGGCTGAAAAGAAAAATCCCCGGGAGATTGCTTCGACAATTGCTGCCAAACTGGAGCAGGATGCTGATTTTGCCAAAGTATCGGTTGACGGGCCGGGCTTTTTGAACTTGAAAATTAATGACGTCCTTATTGCCAGGGTGCTTGACGGAATGGCAGCGGATGAACGTTTCGGCTGTGAAAAAGTGTCAGAACCGCGTAAAATCGTGCTCGATTCCGGCGGCCCTAATGTGGCAAAGGCGCTGCACGTCGGACACCTGCGTTCAGCGGCCATCGGCGAGGCTATCCGCCGGATTGAAATTTTTGCCGGAAACGAAGTTATCGCAGACGTTCACTTTGGTGACTGGGGAACGCCGATGGGAATGATTCTTTCTGAAATCATTTTGCAGGACGGTGATTTATCCAAGACCGAAACTTATGACATTAATGATATTTCTGCTTTCTATAAAAAAGCCAATATCCGCTGCAAAGAAGATGAAACCGCCAAGGAAAAGGCACGCGTAATCACCGCTGAACTGCAAAACGGCAATCCCGAATACCGCAAGGCATGGCAGCATTTGCGCAAAGTGTCGGTTGATGCGGTTAAGGTCAACTATGATGAATTGAAAGCCCATTTTGACTTGTGGCTGGGCGAAAGCGATGCGCATGAAACCTGTGCCGAAATTGTTAAAATCGCTGACAAACAGGGCGTTTCGGAAGTTGATGACGGCGCGACAATTATCCGCTTGGAAGAAAGCAATAAGCCTAAACCGCCGGTTATTTTGGTTAAGAGCGATGGCGGCTATGCTTATCAGGTGACGGATATTGCAACCATCAAAATGCGTGTGGATGATTTGAAAGCCGATGAAATTATTTATGTGGTTGACAAACGCCAGTCGCTGCACTTTGAGCAAGTCTTTGAAGTGGCTGAAAAACTGGGCATTGCGCCGGGTGTTAAATTACAGCATATCGGCTTTGGTACTGTTAACGGTGCAGATGGCAAACCATTTAAAACCCGTGACGGCGGCGTGATGAATCTGGAAGATTTGCTCAAGCTGTCTAAAGATAAAGTGCGTGAATCCATGCCTGCGCCGGGTGAAGTTGAAGGCTATGGCGAAGCTGAAATTGAAAAACTGGTATCGCAGATTGCTATCGGGGCAGTTAAATATCAGGATTTGAAAAACAACATTGCTTCTGGCTATGTGTTTGAAATTGATGATTTTGCCAAATTTGAGGGCAAGACCGGACCTTATATCCAATATGCAATTGCCCGTATCAACTCTATTCTCCGTAAGGCTGGGGAAATTAAACCGGGTAAGGTTATGATTACCAATCCGGAAGAACGCGATTTGGCGCTGAAACTTATGCAGTTGAATAACATTGTTCTGCGGACGCATGAAGCCAAAGAGCCAAGCATTATTTCTGATTATGCCTATACGCTGGCACAGGCATTCAGCTCTTTTTACAATACTTCGCCGATTATGTCGGCTGAAACTCCGGAACTGGCGGCTTCCCGCTTGCAGATGGCGAAGCTTGTCCGCGATGTCTTGACGCTGTTGCTTTATCTCTTAGGGATTGAAGCTCCGGAAGTTATGCTCAAAAAAGCCGGGGAGGCATAAAAACATTGTTACTAAAAAATCCGGAGATGAGTTCTCCGGATTTTTTTTTCTTGCTTATCCAGTCTATTGGCAAGAATAAACACCATTGCTGCAACGCAATTGCGAATTTGTGATTTGACTGCAGTTTGGGTGCAGCATCGCCGCCGCTTTCTGTTAGCCAAAATAAATAATCGGGCGGAGATAACAGTTACTGTTTTGTAAAACTTTGTTTTGTATCCCTTGTGTAAAATCTAACGTCCAAATCTTATAACTAGAACTTGTGTTGGATGAACAGTAGACACCTGACTGAAGTTTATTACCTGACCTCAGCGAATTAAGCACCGAATTTATGGTATCTTTTTGGCTATAAATCTTTTGTAATTCCTGCATACTTGGTACAAACCATTTCGT
>CAJTMA010000027.1 GCA_910577205.1 uncultured Alphaproteobacteria bacterium | reverse complement strand
CATAATACACCTCACAAATATAACTGAATCAAAGCCTGAATGTAGAATAACACACCGAAGGCAATCTGTCAATCATTAATGAGGGGTAATTTTTTGTTGGTCTAAAGTAAATAGATAATTGGGATACTTCACAAAAAAGGACTTCTGTTTTCCAGAAGCCCCTTCCCTAACTTAAAACGTTATTTTCCGAACCTGCAGGCAATGCTTGCGCGCTTCTTTAGTCAAATATGCCTGATTGCGGCGAAGAAATTCCGGCGTAAACCGGGTATTTTTCACCAGCTCTAAACATTGTTTTCCCAAAGAGCGGCGTGTCAAATAGAGTTCGTTCATATCCAAAGACCCGCGGCGCACCATTAGTTTGCGCATATCGGGAACCAAATCCCAATAGCCGGCAAAAACCTCCATGACCGCCAAATTATCCTCCAGAATTATCTGCTGCTGAATTTGCTGATTAAAGCAAACCCCGCCCGCAAACGCTTTCTCCATCTGACCCGGCGTCCCTTTCTGATAAAGTTCCCTTTGGAGGGGAAGCTCTTTCCGCAAACGGCCGATATCCGGCAGGCAATAACGCATTGCATTTTCCTGACTATCGTCAGAAAATGCCTGATTTTGTTTTTTTCCCATAATAGTTAATTAAATAAGAGATGAATAGCTTTGCTATAACAAAATTTTCGATTATTTTCAATAAAAAAATAAACGTCACTTTTTATTCCCAAAACAACGCTTTCGGCATTTGCTCCCGCTTAAAAGCCATGCGGCGGTATTGCCGAACAACCCATTGCACGGTTTTTTCTGCAAATCCCATTTTAACAATCTGCGCTTCGCTTTTGCCCTCATCAACATACGCGGCCAGAATAGCATCCAGCACATGATACGGCGGCAGACTGTCTTCATCTTTCTGCCCGGCACTCAACTCCGCACTGGGCGCTCGCTCAATCACCGCTTCTGGCAAAGCTTCACTCAAAGAATTTCGCCACCGCGCCAACTCAAAAATCTGGCTTTTATACAGGTTTCCGATAGGCGAAATCCCGCCGCAGGTATCGCCATATAACGTACAATACCCCATCGCGCCTTCAGATTTATTGCCGCAAGCCAAAACCAGATAACCATACTGGTTAGAAAAAGCCATCAGCGTTTTGCCTCTTTCCCGCGCTTGAAGATTTTCCAAGACGATATTTTTCGGTTCTTCGCCAAACACGCCTGCCAAAAAACGTTTTTGATTGTCTATCACCGGCTGAATATCAACCACTTTGTAGGCAAAACCGTTAAGCGCTGCAATTTTGGCAGCAATCTGCAAGCTAAGCTCTGAAGTATAATCTGTTTTCATCATCAATGCATGAACCCGCTCCGCCCCTAGCGCATCTGCGGCTAACACACTGACAATCGCAGAATCAAGCCCCCCGGACAACCCCAGAATAACATCGCTGAAACCGTTTTCATCGCAATAAGCTTTGAGCTTCTTTTTCAGACTGTTCCAAATATTTGCCATTTCTTCATGTGTCATTCCTGTTCTCCTCAAATGCGTTCGCGCTGCGCCATAAACATAGCCACCATATTTTTCTGCTGGCTATACAAATCCTGTTTCAGCCCCACCCCGTAAATATGCGGATTAACCAACCGCTTATACGCCGGGTCAAGCTTGCTGAAATTTTCCTTAACCGCCTGGCGAATATCATCCAAACTGCGATTTTTATCCCCGCTGACCAGCCGTCCTCCGGCCATCACCGGTTTCAGCAAAACAAAAGCTTCCTCCCCTTGCTGAAAACCCATTTTTTTACCGTTAAGGTTATTTACATTAAAGGAAATAATATTTTCATGCAAGCGCCCGTTACGAACAACCTCATCCGCAGCCGGCATGATAACATCTCCCTCATACCTGCCGTCACGCACCAAACGCACCACATTTGTTGCTCCGGGAATAGTCGTCTTTCCCTCTGCGATTTTAATCTTCGGCACACCGTTATAAGACTTCGTTTTAAACACGCCGCCCAGCGCCGGCATATCATAAGCCGTCACCAGCTTTGTTCCCGCCGCATAAATATCATAATCTGCTTTCTGCACCATAACCAGATTTTCAATCAAATGTTCATCCAAATCATTTGAAGCCACCAACTTAACATCCGGCATACCGGCTTCATTAAATATCCGTTTAACCTCATGCGACCAATAGGCCAAATCACCGGAATCAATCCGTACCCCCATCAGCGGCACACCGGTTTCCCGGCTGGCGCGAACAGCATTTTTCGCGCCCTCGCGCGTATCATAAGTATCAATCAGCAGCGTCGTATTGCCTTCCGCACCATTCAAATAGGCCTTAAAAGCTTCCAGCTCATTTTCATAACTCATCACAAATGAATGCGCCATTGTCCCCTTGACCGGAATACCATAATACTGCGCAGCCGCCACGTTTGACGTCCCGACACATCCGCCGATATATGCTGCTCTGGTTGGCAAATAACATCCCATATCCTGTGCCCGCCGCAAACCGAATTCCAACACCGGACGCTCAACGCCGTCGGCACAAGCCGCCTGAACAATCCGCGCGGCCTTAGTCGCAATTAAGCTCTGGGCATTAAAAATATTCAAAAAAGCAGCCTCAACCATATCAACTTGCCAGTTCGGTCCGCTGACACTTAACACCGGCTCATTCGGAAAAACAATTTCACCCTCGGGAACAGCCTGCATATTCACCCGCAGCTTTTGCCCGTTGATGTAGTCCAGAAATTCTTTTTTAAACAACGGCTGACCGGTTGCTCCCTTCAGGGTTGCCAAATAATCAACATCTTCCTGCTTTACTTCCCATTTTTCAGCCCATTGCAAAAACTCGCCCAAACCGGCGCTGATTAAATATCCGCCCTTAAACGGACACCTGCGAAAAAAGGCTTCTGAGGTTTTGGGGTCTTCATGTTTCCCATCCAAGAACCAAGCCTGTGCCATCGTCAAATGATATAAATCGCAATAAAAAGGTGTGCCTGTTTCCAAATTATTCATCGTCATCTTATTTCCCTCCGCGGACATTAACCAAGTTATAATTTAATTTCTTTTCCAGCAATATCGACCGAAAAAACTGGGCGCTGGTAATGTGCCGCAGCTGCCCCTCCTCCACAAACTTTTGATATTTCGGTTCGCTGACAATTTCGGGAATCTGTTTATTCAGCCCCTGACACAAATCTTCCAGCACTGTTACCTTAGCGCCGCGGCGTAAAAAACCGTCCATCCCCTGTTGCACACAGATATCGCTCATCAAACCGCAAAGATAAACATTTTTACCCCGCAAATCTTGCTGCAACACCACATATTGGTTAACTTCATTCCACAGATTTGTCGTTGATTTGAAAAAAGTGCGCACCGGAATATTATCTTTCAATGCTGCCGCAGCTTCCCAACCCCAACTGCCAAATTCGGTATGCAGCGGAAAACTCTCAGCCTCTTTCGTTTGCGCATAAGTTTCCGCAAAATGAGTATCGCGAAAATCCCAAATTTCGCTGAACATCCCTTTTTGCAGATTGTCGGCAAACCGCTGATGACGGGCAATCAATTCCGGATTGTTAATAGAGAGCGCTCCTTCAGGAGCTGCAAAATCGTTTTGAAAATCAATACGAGCTAAAATACGTTCGTTCATTTATTTTCCCTCAGGCTTATCGGGTTAACTTTACGTCCGTCTCCTATAAGCCCTGCAGAAGACCCGGACGCCTAGGTTTGTTATCTTATTTATATAATCCCTTTTTTCTTATAAAAATGGTCTTCCACCAATTGATGATTTTCAGGATGAATAAAATTCTTCCAGCGTTTATCGCCGAATTTAACCATATCACGAACCATCGTTCCGGTCACAAAAGGAAAATCCGGATCCGTACGGTCTTCAATTTCAATATGGTCAAATGCATTCTTAAACCAATGCGCATCATATTCGCTGCCGGCATAATAAACATCCGGCCGGCCAAGCTGGGGCAAACTTTCATTCATAAAATCCAAGACATACTCCGCCCATTCTGCCGGATTATTAATATCAAACAAGCCGATAATTTTCAGCCGCGCATATTCCGGACGGTTGCGATAGACATTTTGAATCATTTTTTTGCGGGTAGTATAGTTCAGCGGATTGCGTTCCGTTCCTTGTTCTTGGATAGAGCCGAGAACAATTGTCACTTGCTCACACTCACGCAACATCTTGTCAATCATTTTGGCATGGCCGATATGAAACGGCTGTGCCCGCATAATGCTCAAACCATGTTTGTATTTAAATTCAGACATAAAAAAACTCCTTCAATGAGGAGCCAGCATCAGAAAGATTATTTATTCCATTTATAAATTTAGATAGCGTGTGCAAATAAAGTGATTTCTAGCGGTGAAAAAAATTTTAGTGTAAAACCAGTACATGAATTTTTTGAAACCGCGTAAAATTGCTTTAGTTGCCAGCTAGATAAATTTATCTAACTTCAAACCGGCTCAGTTCTATTCATTCCTCATCCATAAGCCCTGCGGATGACAGGAACAACTTGACGTTATCAGGATAATAATTTCTTGTCAATATAAAAAAGAACCGGACTTTCATCCGGTTCTAATCAAATTATCCCAAAATCTTCTGCACAATCTGCTCCGGGGTTAATCCGTAGCGATGATACAGCTCTTCTACCGGCACGCGGTCAGTAAATTCTCTGGCCGCCCCAAAGTTATAAACTTTAACAGCCTTATCACCATAGAAGCCGGCAACTTTCTCGCCGAAACCACCGGCAAGCACGCCATCCTCCAAGGTTACCACCACGTCATGACAAGATAGCAGCGCCGTCAACAGCTCTTCATCCAAGCCGTTGGCAAAACGCGGATTGACAATCGTTGCGTCAACGCCTTTTTCTGCCAATTTCTCAGCCGTTTTTTCCGCCAAAGACAGCATACTGCCCAAACCGATAAGCGCCACCTTGCTGCCTTGCTTGACAACTTCAAATTTATTCAACGCAATATCCGTTTTCGGCGCATATGTCAGATTCTGGGGCGCAGAAGCCGGCGTACGAATGGCAACCGGAAAATCTGTCTGTGCCATTGCCCAATCCAACATCCGTTTTAATTCGTCAACACAGCTCGGCGCGAGATAAACCAAATTCGGAATACTGCTCAGCAACGGAATATCAAACACGCTCAAATGCGTCATATCCATCCCGGTAATGCCGCAGCCTTCAATAACCAATACTGCCGGGGATTTATTCAAACACAAATCCTGTGACAACTGGTCATAAGCACGTTGGATAAACCCGCCAAAGAATAAAGCTACCGGTTTCATTCCTCCCTTTGCCATCGCTGAACTGAAAGCAACCGCGTGTTCTTCCGCAATGCCAACGTCAAAATATTTTTCAGGATATTTAGCTCTGAATCCTTGCAAAGCCAACGCCCCGGGTGTTCCCGCATTTATCACCGCCAATTTGTCATTATGAGCAGCCTGCACATCCAAATACTCAGCAACATAAGCGCCATATCCTTTTGCGCCGCTGACAGTCAATTCTCCGGTTTGAATATTAAACGGCAGTGACCAGTGAAATCTTTCTTTATTTTGTTCGGCCAAAGCATACCCTTTGCCCTTCAAAGTATGAACATGAATAACAACCGGACGAGTAATATCTTTTACTTCTTCCAACACCGCAATCAAGGCTTCCGTGTCATTGCCGTCAGCCACATAATGATAGTCAAATCCTAATGATTTGAAGTAATTATTTTCAGACTGCCCGTTGCTGGCGCGCAATTCTGCCAAATTGCCATATAAACCGCCATAGTTTTCGGCAATAGACATTTCATTGTCATTAACAATCACAATAAAGTTTGACTTAAAATCACCGGCATTATCTAAACCTTCAAAAGCTTCGCCGCCGGAAAGAGAACCATCGCCAATAACCGCAATAACATTAAATTTCTGCCCCTGCATATCCCTGGCTTTAACCAAACCGGAAGCCAGACTGACCGAAGTTGATGTATGCCCGACAACAAACAAATCATGCTCACTTTCATCAGGATTTGTATAACCGGAAATATCTCCGAAATGAGCGTCATCCGTAAACCCTTGATGACGTCCCGTCAATAATTTATGCGGATAACTCTGATGGCTGACATCCAACACAATCTTATCTTTGGGAGAATCAAAAACCGTATGCAAAGCAATTGCCAACTCGACAGTTCCCAAATTAGGGCCGACATGGCCGCCAATCTTGCTGACTCGGTTTAAAATAGCCGCCCGCATTTCAGCTGCCAACTTTGAGCGTGTGGCGGCATTTAGCTTTTTGACATCTGCCGGAGAATTAATTGTACTCAGAATTTCATAATTAGACATAAATAACTCCTGTTCATAGATTAAAACTAATGCACTATACTTCTTAGAGCTACCTCTAAGTCAAGAGTTATTTTTAAATTAAATTTGACACAAAAAATCCTCCGCAATTAACCTTGCGAAGGATAAATAATTAAAATTCAAAAGCTATAACCGACCTGGCGTAGTTATTGCTATTGCTCTTAAAGTTGCCGTTCCTGTAACCATAATTCATACTGAACTTCCACGCACTGGTATTAGTGCCCTCGGTAGAGGACCAATACCACCTCTCAAACAAAGCTGCGCCCAACGCTTTTAAAGATACATTTATTGCGGCTTTGTTGGCAAACAGCTTTTCCAACTCGGTTAACGACGGCAAAAAGGCCTCGCCTTGTATCACGCCATCTTCGGCATAATCATGACACCATTGAGCGGCTTCCGCCTTCCCTCTTTTCTGTTTAGCAGCCGCCAATATCACTGCAGTCGCTTCCTTACCATCGGTCAAATCTCGGGACGCTTTCACCTCCAAACAATCGCTGGACCATGGCAATTCTTTCGCCTTAAGGCAAACCGCATAAACGGTCTTCCCTTCAACATAACCCACAACTGCTTTTACCTGACGACCTGTAATTAACTCTGCTGAAATCAAACCATCAGCATAAACATACATACCGGGGAGAACTCCCACTGCCACTTCACATTCACGAACGACTGAAGAACTTTCAACAATTTTCGCTGAAAAATATTCAACAGCCTCCTGAGGTGACAACCCTAACTTTTGAACCAAGCGATTAACTTGCTCTAACTTTTCTTTTTTTTCCATAATGATAATTATTTAGTTAATAATAGTTTCTTGCCCTAACCCTATACCACTTAGACAAAATGCGCAATAAAAAAAGAGTCCTGATTTCTCAGAACTCCTTTTTAGAAAATTAAAGCTGAATAGCAATAACCGGCCTGACGTAGCTACCATTATTGTACTTACTGTAGTTGCTGGTGAGCCTGTTACCAAAATTCATATCGAATAGCCACGCGCTGAGAATATCGTTCTCGGTAGAGGACCAATACCACCCCTCAAGCAAAGCTGCGCCCAACGCTTTTAAAGACGCATTTATTGCGGCTTTGTTGGCAAACAGCTTTTCCAACTCGGTTAACGACGACAAAAAGGCCTCACCTTGTATCACGCCATCTTCTGCATAATCATAACTCCATTGAGCTGCCACCAATATCATTGCAGTCGCTTCCTTACCTCTGGTCTTGTTTCGGGATGCTTCTACCTCTAGATAACCACTGGACCAGGGCAAATACCTTTCCTTGAGACAAACCGCATAAACTGTCTTCCCTTCAACATACCCAACAACTGCTTTTACCTGACGGTCAGCTATCAACTCTGCTGAGATTAAGCCATCAGCATAAACATACATACCGGGAAGAACCTTTGCCGGTGTTTGGTATTCCTGGACGATAGCCGGAGCTTTAACATCTTTTGATAAAAAGTATTCATCAACCTCCTGAGGTGATAACCCTAACTTTTGAGCTTGCAAATAAAACTGCTCTAATTTTTCTTTCTTTTTCATAATATAATTATTTAAATTAATAATAGTTTCTTGCCCTAGTTTTATACCTCTTAGACAAAACACGCAACAAAAAAAGTGCATTTGCTTTTCCAAAATCCTTAAACCGTTTAGCCGAAAA
>CAJTMA010000026.1 GCA_910577205.1 uncultured Alphaproteobacteria bacterium | reverse complement strand
CCGCTCCTCAGAATGACGCTGCCGGACAACAGATTACTTAATTAATTAGGAGAACGACTATGAAATTACCTATTATCATCACGGCAGGAATGTTGACCACTGCCGTCGCGTATAACGCTTACGCCCTCACCTGCGGCGCGCAGCCATCTTGTGACAGCCTCGGATACAAATACACCGGCACAACAACTGACTGCCTCAACGAACCACTCAAGTGTCCGTTTAATTCCTCTTACTTTAACTGCGTTAAAAAAGCTGATGTTATGAGTTATTCCAAAAATACCAGCAGCTGGTGGTATCAGGACAAAGCAACCGGATTAATTTTTCAAGGCGGAAAGGTTAACGTGACATCAAACAGTGATTATTCTGTGAGCTATAACAAATCTTTTACCAATCCTCCTATGACCTTGGTCTTAACCCCTTATAATCAGCCGACAAACGCACCAGGAGATGTAAACTATCTTGTGTCAGCTGTAAATGTGACTGCATATTCATTCAAAATTCGTTATGCTGATTCTGATGATCAACATCAATCTCGTCGTCAGGGATATGTCAGCTGGTTTGCCGTTGGTTATTAATTATTCTGCGCCCAAAAGTTCTTTAGCGGCGGCACGGGCGGCATCGGTGATAACTTCTCCGGCCAGCATACGGGCGATTTCCTCACTTTTCTCTGTGCCAGCAAGTTCGCGGACAGAAGTTGTGGTGACATTATCAACTGTGGCTTTTTCAACTTTGAAATGGTTATTGCCGCAGGCGGCTACTTGCGGCGCATGGGTGACAACCAACACTTGGACATCTCGAGCCAAACGCGCCAAACGTTCACCGACAGCCTGAGCCGTTGCGCCGCCGACACCTGCGTCGACCTCATCAAAAATCATGGTATTGACGCTGGAACTCTGTGCCAAATTAACTTTTAACGCCAGCATAAAACGCGCCAGTTCACCGCCGGAGGCGATTTTATTTAATGGCCCTTGCGGCGAATTGGGATTGGTTGCCACGGTAAAATAAACCGTATTAAAGCCTTTGTCGCTCCAACCGTTTTCGTCATTCTTTTCAATCATAGTCACAAAACGGGCTTTTTCCATTTTTAAGGGCGGCAGTTCTGCCATAACTTTATTATCCAGCTGCAAGGCTGCGGCCTGGCGTGCCGAGCTTAATTCATTGGCTGCCTGGATATAGATTAATTTGGCTGTTTCTTCCGCTTTGCGCAAAGCGGTAATGCCTTCCTCTCCCAATTCGATGGTTGACAAGCGGCTACGAAAATCTGCCAGCGTTTGCGGCAAATCAGCAACTGTCACATTATGCTTCCGCGCTAAACCGCGCAGCGCATATAAACGCTCTTCAATATTTTCCAGTTCATTCTGGTTCAAACTGATATCGCGCGATGCCTGTTCCAATTCATTCACTGTTTCGGAAATATCAATCAAAGCCTGATCCAGCATTTCGATAATTGTTTGATATTTGCCCTCGACCAAAGCGTCTGCTTTATCCATCGCGGCCTGCGCTGAGCGAATGGCTCTTTGGACATCTGCCCCTTCGGTCAGCGCCCCATAGGCATAATTCAGTCCGGCAAGAATTTTTTCGGCATTCATCATTTCCTGACGGCGGCGGGATAATTCCTCTTCTTCACCGTCTTTGGGACTTAATTTCTCTAATTCATCAACCCAATGACGGAGATTTTCTTCGTCTTCTTTAGCCTTGCTGATGTTGTTTTCGGCATTTATCCGCGCCGCTTTAGCGGCTTTATAATCCGCATAAGCAGCCTTAACTTTTTCCAATAGCGGCTTATAACTGCCATATGCATCCAACACATCCTGATGATTAGCAGGGTTAAGCAGGCCTTGATTGTCAAATTGCCCGTGGACTTCCACCAGACATCTGCCGATTTCTTTTAACAGCTTGGCTCCGACTGGCTGGTCATTAATAAAAATTTTTCCTTTACCATCCCGGGTCAGGCTGCGTTTAATCAGCAATTCATCTCCGGCTTCAATTTCATATTCATCCAACAACGCACGCAGTTCCGGACAATTATGGTTCAGACTGAACTGGGCACTGACGCTTAGCTTATCCTCGCCTTGGCGTATCAGAGCCGTTTCAGCACGACTGCCCAGAACCAGCCCCAGCGAATCGAGCAGAATTGATTTACCCGCACCGGTTTCACCAGTCAATACGCTTAAGCCGGATTTGAAATCCAAATCCAGCTTGTCAATCAATACGACATTGCGAATCGAAAGAGCTTGTAGCATTTAAGCATTAGTCCTGTTGATGATTGATAATTTTAACGGCTTGCATCGTCCAAGTGCTTTTCGGATAATTATATTCCAACACCCGGTAGGCTTTTGCAGCTTCGCCGTTTAATCCAAGGAGGGTATAAAGCTCAACTTGGCGATACAAAGCTTCTTCAATATGCGACGTGGTCTGATAGTTATTAACCACGGTTGAAAAGCGGTTGAGCGAAGACAGGTAGTTTTTCTGCCCCAGATAGTAACGGCCGACTTCCATTTCCTTACCGGCAAGATGGTCATTGGTGAGGGCTATTTTCATAGAAGCGTCCTGCGCATAAGGCGTTCCGGGGAAGCGGATAATCACCTGCTCCAGCGCCACCATTGCCCGGGCGGTATTGCTTTGGTCTTTGGTGACATCAGAAATCTGGTCATAGTAACAGATGGCTTTCATATAATAAGCATAGGCAATATCTTTATTGCCGGGATGGTATTTGATGAAACGGTCAATACTGATAACCGCATCGTCATAATCGCCATTTTTGTAATAAGCATAGGCGCCCATTAATTTGGCTTTCACTGCCCATTTGGAATAAGGATGTTCCAGCTCGACCTTTTCGAATGTTTGCGCAGCCTTTTTGTATGATGTCTGCTGCAACTGTTCATAAGCTTGGTTATACAGCGTTTCTGCCGAGGGGTTTAACTGTTCTTCTTTGGTGGAAGAACAGGAAGCTACAAATGCCAAAGCCAAAGAAAGAAACAAAATATTTAATTTTTTCATCATCATTCCTTAAACTAATTCATAATTATCACTGTCAGAAAACAACTGTTTCAGCAACTCGTTGTTATGGAAATGCCCGGTTTTATCTGCGCTCAGCTTACCGATAATATAATAGCCGGAAGTATACATATCACCGACAGCATCCAAAACTTTATGGTTGACGCATTCATTGTCAACACGAAACCCTTCAGGATTGAGAAGAGTATCGCCGTCCAGCACTACGGCATTTTCAAGACTGCCGCCTTTAATCAACCCCAATGACTTCAAATAATCAACCTGATATTTTTCGCAAAATGTCCGACAGGGCGCAATCTGCTTGGCAAAAATTTCAGAACCAAACGGAGCGTCAAAGGTTTGGTGCCCGACTATCGGCGACGGAAAATCAATTTCAAAATGAATGCTGAAATTATCAGCCGGCATTAATGCCGCCGCATTTCCTTTATCATCTGTGAACTGAACCTGTCTTTTTATTTTCAGGCGTTTGCGGGGGGCATTCTGGCACAGGATTTCGGCTGCCGATAACATATCAAGAAACGGTTTGGCACTGCCATCCATAATCGGCAATTCCTGATTGTCAACATCAATCAGCGCGTTATCAATTTCAGCAGCGCGCAGGGCCGCCATAAGGTGTTCTATCGTGCTGACCAGAGCGCCTTTTCCATCTCCCAGGCAAGTGCAGTTACGGGTGTCGACAACATGGGTATAAAGGGCGGGAATTTGCGGCTGTCCGAGCAAATCAACCCGGCGAAAAACAATACCGTGGTTTTCCGGCGCAGGATTAATAACCAACGTTACCTGACAGCCGGAATGGAGGCCAATTCCTTTAATCGTCAGGGGATGTTTTAAAGTCTGCTGCATTCAACGTCCTTTCAAAAAATTTTTCAGGCAGCCTATAAGCCGGGTTCTGTATCCCGCTAAATGTCTGATCTGAGATCTCAGACGCGGGCGATAGCTATTCATCTTGGCGCACCGTTACCGGGGCGCTCATCGCGACCTACCTCTGGAGCAGAGTGGAAACCCTCCGTCTAACCGCGTTGCCGCGGCCCTCCTAACTTGGTCTTGCTTCGAACAGGGTTTGCCTGGACCGGCGGGCATTACTGCCCCCGCGGTAAGCTCTTACCTCACCTTTTCATCCTTACCGGCCGTTGGCCGGCGGTTGTTTTCTGTGGCACTTTCCCTTGGATTACTCCAGCCAGACGTTATCTGGTATTCCGTTTCCTTGAAGCCCGGACTTTCCTCACCCCTGGATTTTCCTTTCCCGGGCGCAGCTATCCGGCTGCCTGTGAGTGACAGACTAATCGGTTGCGAAAATTATTGCAAGAAGTTTGTGCAGAGGCAACACAGTTTGAGCATAAAAAATATCCCCAATTTTTTTACAAGGCCGGAGCCAAGCCCAGCAACAGATTGGCACGAATCGAAAAAATTTAGTACAGAACATAACCAGAACAGTTAACAAAATCCTAAAATTTCCCATTGATTCCCATAATTTCCCATGATATACCATAAACATTAGGGCAATTTTACGGTATTAACGGAGTCGAAAGTTGAGCAAAACTTTTCTCTTTATGGACACAGTAGTAAACAAGGTCGATACGAAAGGCCGTGTTTCTCTGCCGTCAGACTACCGCACAATCGTTAAAGAATTATCAACCGAAATCGTCTGCTATCGCAGCCTGACATCCCCATGCATTGAGGGCTGCCCGGAAGAACTTCTGGAAAAGCTGGCCAGCGATATGGAAAACACGCTGGATTTCTTCTCTCAGGAACAGGATGACTTAACCAATTTGATTTTTGGCGACGCCAAAAGGTTTGCTTTTGACAGTACCGGGCGCATTGTTTTGACCGAAAAACTGTTGAAACACGCCGGAATTACCGACAGCGCGATATTTGTCGGCAAAGGACGTAAATTTCAAATTTGGAATCCCGACAACTGGGCTGAAGAAGAAGCCCGCATTCGCGCAGAGGTTTTGAAAAAACGCCCCTCTCTCAAACTTCCGGTTCAGGAGCAAAAATAATGGCAGCTGCTCCCAAACACATTCCGGTTATGTTAAATGAAGTCCTGCATTACCTGAAACCACAAGACGGCGAAGTTTATGTCGATGCCACATTCGGCAACGGCGGTTATACGGAAGCGGTTTTACAAGCGGCTGATTGCAAAGTTATCGCCATTGACCGCGACCCGACTGTTTTGCCGCGGGTTCAGGAACTCAAAGAAAAATACGGCGACCGTTTTGCATTTTGCCAAGGGCAGTTTGGCGATATTAAGGAACTCATCACAGAGCCGGTTAACGGCGTGATGTTTGACATCGGCGTTTCCTCTATGCAGTTAGACCAAGCCGAACGCGGTTTTTCATTCGCCAAGGACGCGCCGCTGGATATGCGGATGTCCTGCCAAGGCATGACCGCAGCGCAACTGGTTAATGACACGCCGGAAAAGGAACTGGCTGATTTAATTTACAAATATGGCGAAGAACGCAAGTCACGCCAGATTGCCGCGAAAATTACCGAATACCGCAAGACTAAAGAAATTGCCACCACTAAAGAATTGGCGGAAATCATTTATACTGTCATCCACAAAACACCGAACAGCATTGACCCCGCGACCCGCACATTTCAGGCTTTGCGCATTGCCGTTAACAATGAGCTGGGCGAGTTGGAAAGCGGTTTGCAGGGCGCGGTTGACGTGACCGCTTCCGGCGGACGGATTGTGGTTGTCAGCTTCCATTCGCTGGAAGACCGAATCGTCAAAACTTTCTTCAAAGAAAACACCGGAAAAAACACGCACGTGTCGCGTTATCGTCCGGAACTCCCTAATCAACAAGACAGCGCCGTTTTGGCCGAATGTTCAAAAGCGATTATGCCTACTCAGAACGAAACAGAAACCAATAGTCGCTCCCGTTCGGCAAAGCTTCGCTGCGCCGTCAAAAAATAACGCAACCAGAAAGGAACTGCGCAATGAACAGCACAAAAACAGCCACTTTAAGCCTCTGGGTCACCCTGACCTGTCTGGTCGGGTTCGGAATGTTTGTGATGAAAAATCAGGTTCAGACATTAGAAAGCGAACTGAACCGAATTAACCGCAGCATTCAGGATGATATCAAATCCATTCACGTTTTGAAGGCCGAATGGAGTCACCTGAACTCGCCTTCGCGCTTAAGACAGCTCGCGGGCAAACATATTTTTCTAAATCAGGTGCGGCCTGAACAAATTATTAACTATTCTGCGTTACCATTCAACTATCAGGCCGACAGTGCCGACCGAAAACTGTTAGCCCGGCGAAATATCAATTCACAAGCGGCGCGCAATAAAGAACTAAAGAAATTGGTTAAGGCGCAACGATAAAATAATAAGGCAAGAAGCAGATAATGTTGGAGAAGTATTTTTCCAGAAGTCAAAAAGCCCATTTCTATCTTCCCGGTCAGGAGATTAAAATTGACAGAAATGCGGCTTTTAATAATTTTATATGTGACGGCGATCCCTTAACAACCGTTAAGAATCGCGTTGCTTTTGCCACCCTGCTTTTCATTTTTGCTTATCTGATTATTGCCGCCAGACTGTTTAATGTCTGCTTGTCGCACACTTTTGTAAAAGATACGGGCGATGAAGAGGCTCAACATCTTTTCGCTTATGCCGGCAACCCGATTAAACGCGCCGATATCCTTGACCGCAACGGCACACTTATCGCCACCTCGCTGCCGACTGTCAATCTCTATGCCAATCCCAGAAAAGTTCCGCACAAAGAAAGAGCCGCTGCAAAGCTCAGCGCTATTCTGCCGGATATCCGCTATGAAGACATCTTGGCCAAATTACAGCGGCGCAATACGTTTATTTACTTGAAGCGCAACCTCACCCCTTCTCAGCAATATCAAATTAATGCGCTTGGCATACCGGGGCTGGAATTTGAAAACGGCGAAAAACGCATTTATCCCCACAAGGAATTATTTGCCCAACTGCTTGGCTCTACCAATATCGACAACCAAGGAATTGCCGGCGTTGAAAAACAAATGGATGAACGTCTGACACAATCAGACATTCCACTGACGCTGACTATTGATTCCGGTATTCAGGATACCATTCGCGAAGAATTAAAAACCGCAGTCAATAAATTTCATGCCGAAGGCGCTGCCGCCATTCTCATGGATGTTCGCAACGGCGAAATCATCGCCATGATTTCCCTGCCCGATTATGACCCCAATACGATGAACAATGTTCCGGAGCGGGCTTTATTTAATTTTGCTACCAAAGGCGTTTATGAACCGGGATCGGTTTTGAAAATTTTTAATGCTGCAATGGGGCTGGAAAGCGGAAAAGTTAAAGTCAGCGACAAATGGGATGCCACCAAGCCTTTGAAACTGCGTTATAACACTATTAAAGACTACCGCGGCGAAAACCGTTGGCTTGATTTGCCGGAAATTCTGATTTACTCCTCGAATATCGGTTCGGCGCGTATTGCCTTGACTGTCGGCAAGCAAGAACAACGCAAGTTTTTGAGCAATCTCGGCTTTTTCACGCCGGTACACGGCTTTGAAGTTGCAGAAAAAGGCGTACCGCTCATCCCATCCGAAAAACGTTGGGGTGAAGAAACTACGGCTACTGTCGGATACGGTTACGGCATTTCTATTACGCCGCTGCATCTTGTCAGTGCTTTTGCCGCTGTAGTCAATGGCGGCGTTTATCATGCGCCGACCTTAGTCAAAGATAATGACGCCAAAGAAACACGCAGGGTAATGTCTTTCAATACATCTAAGCAAATGCGCAAGCTGTTGCGCGGCGTGGTAACCGACGGCTCCGGTAAACGCGCCAATGTCTTGGGGTATGAAGTCGCCGGCAAAACCGGAACGGCTAACAAACTTGTCAATGGCCGCTATGTCGACAAGAAAGTGATGACCTCATTTTTGGCAACATTCCCTGTTTCTAATCCGCAATATGCATTGTTTATGGTCATGGATGAACCCAAACCCTTAAAAGAAACTTGGGGATTTGTTACTTCCGGCTGGAATACCGTACCTACTGCCGGCAAGATTATTTCAGAAATTGCACCTCAGCTTAATATTAAAGCTAATTATGATTTAGATGAACTGCGCCGTAATCGCATTATTGAAGCGACCTACGAAAAACCGGCTACCCGCCGCAAATAAATGCCTTAATCCAGGATTTGAAAAATAAAGCAAAATAAAACCTTTTAATTCCCCT
>CAJTMA010000025.1 GCA_910577205.1 uncultured Alphaproteobacteria bacterium | reverse complement strand
GTCCATATGATGCCTCTTACAAAAAATGCATTCCGACGTGCAAAAGCCGTTTGGCGGCTGATAGATATATCGAAATAAATGAAGGCTTGTGGTATAAAGGAAAAACGGCTGTTGTTTTGAAAGATATAACGAATATTAATTTAACTAATCCTCTGGGTGTAGAATACACGGATATTAAAAGCGAAGCCACGTTATATAAGCGTGATGCTTATACTGAATGTTCTTCGTGGAATAAACCGTCTTTGACAATCGGAGCGAATAGCGGCAGCAGGCTGTTGGCAAAGAATTTAAATGATGTCACCGTGATTTTGGATCATAACGGTACTGCCGGGTTAGCTGAAACCCATTTAGAGGCTGGAGGAACTTGGGAGGATGTGACCGTTACGGAAACTAATTTGAGTAGTTTCGGCGATCAACCCTCAGATGCTTATAACGATATCCATGTTATGAAAAAAAGCAGCCGTCTGCACGTTACCGGAATATTGACCCTTAAGGGAAATAATGTCTTTAGAACAGGCGGACAGCGATGGATAATCAACAACGATAATAATCAAAAAATAGGTATGTTTCATTTGGAAATCAACGGGGACGGAAAAGTACACATAGAAAGTGGCAACACTCGTTTTCAGGGAATTCCGATTATGTTGTATGAGAATATTCCGGGCGCTGAATTTGTTATTAGTAATGCGACATTCTATCAGGAAGAAAGCGGATTTAGAGTACAAAACGGTAACGGTGTGTTACATCTCAGCAATGCTAATGCAACTTTTTATAGAATATGGATTAACGGAACAGTAGGCTCTCAAGATAATTTTAACGTTACTCAGGCCAGCAGGCTCACAATAACCGGAAATATGCGTTTGTATAATTCCAAGTTATCTATATACGGCAATTCTACCGTTATCCAAAATTGGAAAGATATAGGCGTCTGCAATAAAGACCGTATTTGTATTGGGTCAGGCAGTAAACTTTGTTCGGAAGGAACAACATATTGTAAAAGCGGCGGGGCGGTTTATACAGCAGAACCAGGCAAAGGTAAGTGTGATTGGGCTGCGGCCGGAAACAGCAACTGGTATAAAACTGATTACATGACAGTTAACAATAATTGCGGTTGGTACTATAAGTAATGCCTAAAAAACAGCGCCTGAAATTTGGCGCTGTTTTTTTTGTTTTAAGCGTGTCCCAGTCGGGAAGACAATCGATTCAAATCTACCCCCAAAGAGTCGAGGGCTTTTTGCCATTTTTCTTCATCTTTGGTATGAAAAACAAGCTCCGGTGTCGGATTGGTTACCAGCCAGCTGTTATTGATGATTTCCTTTTCCAGCTGTTGTGGTGCCCAGCTGGCATAGCCCAAAGCAATAAGATTATCTTTGGGACCGTTGCCGAAAGCAATATCGGTAATAATGTCAATTGAAGACGATATGGCTATCTTGTCGTCAATCACAATTGTATCGTCTTTAACATATTCAGTAGAGTGCAGCACAAAACCGCGCACTTTTTCCAACGGGCCACCTTGATGCAAATCAATTGGTTCTATCGGTTTGAGAGTATTTATCGGCAGCTGGTTAGCCAAATCGGCAAAAGAAAATTCCTTAATTTTTTTGTTGACGACAAACCCCATTGCGCCTTCTTTGGTATGCGAGCAAATGTATATTAAGGTTTCATTAAAGCCTTCATCCTGCATATTCGGCATGGAAATCAAACATTTGCCGGTCAGAAAATTATCCTTAGTCATACTCATCATTTTACCCTGATTATAATTTACTCAACACTTGTATATTAACATATAATAAAGTATTTTAAAAATACAATTTAAGGATAGATTAAAATAAATGAAAAAATTTTTAATTTTGCTTTTTTTTACTTGCATTTTTGCAAATCAGGCCGCTGCTGTTGACGGACAGCCGGGCAATGTCGAACTGGATCTTTTTCCCGGCGAGCAAAATGAAGAGGAAATTACCTTAATCGACCAAGCCAAAACAATCTTGGAAGTCGGGCGCTATTTTGATAAGAACTATCCTGAAAATTTTATTGAAGGGGATTTGTCGGACGATGTCCGCGAATTTTTTCCGCATTTAGCACCGCAGGATATCTATGACCGGGAACAGACGATTCGCGACGGCGTGAAATTTTATCGATATTTTCGTGACGTTTATAACAAAGTCAAAGAAAAAATGCTTGTGCCGGAAGCACCGCCGCTGCTGGTTGACGACAAGGATTATGACACTGGGGAAAAACAGCCCTATATTGATGCCGGGGAAGGGCAGGCCGTTGTCATTACCGATATCAAAAAGGTGCTGTCTTACGGCGGCAATATTCAAGACTTCAAAGCTTATCAGGCTTATCTGGAGCGTAAACGCCGGAAAAAGGATGACGCTCCTAAAAACGAATTTGACAAATTAAGCAATATGCTTCAATCGCTGGAATGGCGTAAGCTGCCTTTTTATGGCCTTTTCTATGATAATCCGGTCATTGGCAAAAAAGGTATCGGCATCTGGACAAAGGATAGCGAAATGCCTGATTTACAGGCTTCACTGTTGTCAAATTACACCACAGTGAATGATAGCTCGGAGATTCGCGGCGCTTTGGAAATCAGAATCCCCGAGGGTTACGATGTTCCTGCTTTTGCCGGTGAAGGGGCTGTGAAACCGCGGATAAGCTTTGCTGATTCGGAAAATCTGGCGCAAGGAGTCAGTTTCTGGCCTGTGCCCAGCCGCATTCGCGCGACAGCAGATAAAGACGACCGCATTGTTTTCCGCAAGAGTATAATTGTTCCGCTGCTTTATAAGCCGGAAGACATTAAAAGCCCACTGCTCGTAAAAGCAACCGTGAATTTTACGCTTTGTGCGCCGGATGGTAGTTGCCGCCCTGTTGAGCTGACCCCGGAACTGAAACTTGAAGCAGGCAGTGGTTACAGCTCGGCTGTCAGCAACTTGATTACCCAGAACTTTAATTATCTGCCCACTGCCGAAAGCAAGGCATTGACTGTCGATAAAATAGTCGCTGATGATGAGGGGCATAGCTTGCGTATTGCGATGACCACCAGCGGGTTAGTTGCCAAGCCTGATATTTTTGTTTCCACCGGGGATAATATTTCATTTTCGCGGCCGCGGATATCTGTTGACGGCAACCGTATGGTTGCCCGGTTGGATATCTTGGATAAGGATGTCAAACTGGCTGGACGCGAAGTAGAGTTAACCGTGCTCCTCAATGATTATACGGCACTGCGTTCGCGTTATGAAGTCGAGGCAGAATCTCTCCTTGGCTTTGTAAGCGACAAATTATCGCTGGGTATGATTTTGCTGGCAGTTCTTGGCGGATTTATCCTTAATTTTATGCCCTGTGTGTTTCCGGTGTTATCTCTGAAATTATTATCGGTTACCCGCTTTGGGGCGCAGCGAGAAACGACCGTCCGCAAAAGTTTTGCTCTGACATCTGCCGGAATTTTCGGCGCATTCCTGTTTTTGGCGCTGCTGCTGTCTGCCCTAAAAGCTTGGGGCTATTCCGTCGGCTGGGGGATGCAGTTTCAAAATCCGCTGTTTGTAATCATTATGCTTTTTGTTATCGCTTTGTTTTTGGCACAGGTCAAAGGCTTTTACCAGATTCGCGTTCCAGAACGCCTCAACCGTCTGTTGTTTCGTACCGATAATCAAAGTAACTTTATTCACCTGATGACCGGCATTCTGGTTGTATTAATGTCAACTCCTTGTACCGGGCCTTATCTGGGAACGGTTCTCGGCTTTGCTCTTGCGGGAAGCACTGTAGATATATTTGCCATTCTGTTGTCTGTCGCTTTTGGGGTATCTTTGCCTTATCTGCTGGTTTTGATTATGCCGGATATAACATCCTTAGTACCAAAGCCCGGTGCGTGGATGAATAAATTAAACGCAATCATGACAACCATGCTTCTACTGACGATGTTCTGGCTGCTCAGTGTTCTTTGGGCACAGGTCGGCATCTCGGCTTGTTTACGTCTGGCGGTTTACTTGAGCCTGTTTTTGGTTTTGATGTGGTTTCGTCATAAAGTGATAGAACAGGTTGAAATCGGAGATGAAACTCCTGAAATTAAAAAAAGCGTTATCCGTTTCATAAGAATTGTTTCTCTGCTTTTGTCTGCCGTCATTTTTGCCATATCTCTCTGGGACGTTCAGCGCGGTTTCAGCCATAATCGGCAATTGGAAACCAAAACCAATCAAATTAATTTAGAGGAAATCGGCAAAGAAGTCCGAGCCGGAAATATTGTTGTTGTCAGCGTTGGCGCTGACTGGTGTCTGACCTGCAGCTATAACAATTTTGTTGTGTTTAAGAATATGAGCCTTGCAAACTTGATGAAACAATATAATGTCAAGTTAATTGAAGTAGACTGGACAAATTATAGTACCGAAATCCTTAATTTTATGGAGCGATTCGGCCGTAAAGGCGTGCCATTTTATATCCTGTTCAGCCCGAATATACCTGAAGGAATGGTGCTTCCGGAAATTATGTCAGAAGTGGAGTTTCGTAAAATAATCAAAAATATTGCGGGTTAGGCTGCGGCTTATTTGCGATATTGCGCCGCGGCTTCTCTGGCTAGCTGGTCAACTCTTTCGTTTTCAGGATGTCCGGCATGGCCTTTGACCCACACCCAGATGATTTCGTGCTGATTAACGAGAGCGTCAAGTTTTTGCCACAGGTCAATGTTTTTAACCGCAGATTTTTTGTTTGCGGTTTTCCAGTTGTTCTTTTTCCAGTTTGGCAGCCATTGTTTTACACCGTCCATGACATAACGGCTATCCGTGTAAAGGGTAATGACACACTGTGTTTTAAGAGCTTGCAACGCTTCAATAACCGCGGTCAGCTCCATACGGTTGTTGGTTGTTTCGGCTTCTCCGCCGTTCATCTCTTTTTCTGTATCTTTATAGCGGAGAAGAGCTCCCCAGCCACCGGGGCCGGGATTTCCCGAACAAGCGCCATCTGTAAAAATTTCAATCCGAGCCATTGTTACTTCTCGCTGACCATAAATTCTTGGAAAAATTCATTAATTAAACTGTTGCAGTCTTCTTCCTCGCGCAAAGCTTTAGCCACAAAAGAACGCAGTTTATTTTTGGGAATATAAATGCGGAAATTTTGCGGCGCGGCGCTATCAGCCCCAATAACCCCGTCCAACAGAAAATCCTCTTCAGCATAGGGCGAAAGGATAATGTCAACATTTGTAAAACGGATAGTTCCCCGCGGCGGCAGGCGCAATTCAGGGCGGGTGATGATATTCAGCTGGCCTTCAATGCCGGGAATTGAATCCATCTGATTATAGTTTAAAAAGCGAACCTTGTTATATTCGCCGCCGGCAGAAGTAATTGCGCAGGAAAGATAAAGCTCCCGGGCAATCACATTGCTGTCATTATGCCCGCGGATATTAAAACTGATTTTGACATATTTTTCCGGCGGATTATCAATGCTTTTGGGATAGAGCATATCCTCATCGACATTTTCCAAAACTTCCAGGCATTTGTCTTTAATAACCAATTCAACATTAGGCTGCGGCCTGCGCCCGAACATTCCGGCAATAACCGAATAAGGGGCGGGCACATTGTTAGAACCGGAGCGGATATAAATATTATTGCCCACGGTTGACATCAGCGGTGCAATTTCGCATTTGGGAATATATGTTGCCACAAATCCGTCGCCATTCTCGTCAGAACTGATAATATGATTGCGCACTTTATTATGGCTGGGAATGGTACAGCCGGAAATAGCATTTTCTAACCAACTTAAAAAGCGATGTACATTTTTAACTTTAACTTTTGCTTTGGCGACATCCCCGATTTCCAAATTGCGCGAACATTCCACGCCCCAGATAACCACGCCGCCTTCAGAATTACCGAAGCCGGAAATACATTTTGCCAGATTCTTGCGGTCATCTTTATGCAGGGCAGTTCCGTTTTTACCGATAGATACCGCTTGTTTAAAATCCAAAAACAATTCTTCGGTTTGCAGATTCATGATGTATTCATCAATCGCATCTTCTCCGAAATAAATAAGCTTTTGAAAAATATCCTCGGCGCGGGACATACCACTCTCCTTATTATAAGGCTATAGTTTGAAATTAACGTTTTCCTGAGCCATTATAATCTGTTGAATGTTAATATTATTATAACGCCGTTTTAATTCCGTCAGAAGATTCTCCACCAGATACTCCGGTGCAGATGCGCCGGCGCTGATTCCCAGACTGGAAAGCTTATCGATTTCTGCCCAGTCGAGTTCGTGATAATCGTCAATCAGCCATGCGTTTTGTGCGCCATGCTTAAAAGCCGATTCGCAAAGATGTCTGGAGTTTGAAGAATTTTTTGAGCCTAAAATCACAATATTCGGCGTTGCTTGGGCTAATTCCCTGACAGCAGCCTGACGGTTGGTTGTAGCATAACAGATGTCAGCCCTGTCCAGCCCTTGAATATTCGGAAAACGCTGCTTAAGGCAGGCAATAATTTCTTTGGTGTCATCAACGGATAAGGTCGTCTGCGTCACAAAACCGACGGCCGCCCCATCAGAAATGTCAAGTTTTTGTGCTTCTTCTAAGGAATAGATAACATGAACTTTGCGAGCTTTGTCCAGCTGGCCGATAGTACCGATAATTTCCGGATGATTTTGTTTGCCGATAACAATAATCTCCAGCCCAGCCTCATCAAAAAGTTTAATGCGTTTATGGACTTTTTCTACCAACGGGCAGGTGGCATCAATAACCATCATGCCGCGCCTTTGAGCTTCTTTAAAAACATCAAGGCTGACGCCGTGTGCTGAAAAAACAACCGGACGGTTATCGGGAGCTTCGTTCAGTTCTTCTATAAAAACAGCGCCTTTAGCTTCCAAATCGGCAATAACGTGTTTGTTGTGCACGATTTCATGCCGGACATAAACCGGAGCACCATGCTTGAGTAAAGCGTCTTCCACCATGGCAATTGCCCGGCGAACGCCGGCGCAAAAGCCGCGTGGAGCTGTTAAATAGACATCCATTATTAACTCTGTTGATTAATCAAGCGCTTGATTTCGTCATATTCGGGATGCCCGTCAATATCCCCCACCAGCGTATAAGTCGGCATACTGGAGAAAATCTGTCTGGCAGCATTTTGAACATCTTCGGTCGTGACCTTTTCCACGCGCTCAACCATTTCTTCCACCGGAATAATGCGATTGAATAACAGCAGTTGTCTGGCCAATACTTCCGCAGAAGAAGAGGAGCTTTCCAAAGCCATCAGCATACTTGCTTTTAATTGGGTCTTGGCGCGTTTAAGTTCTTTTTCCGTCACCTTAAAATCGCGGATTTTGCGGATTTCTTCGCAAATAACCGGCATCAACTCTTTTAATTCTTTGTTGGTTGTTCCGGCATAAATGCCAAACAATCCGGTCTGAGTATGAGAGTTTGCAAAACTGTAAACAGTGTAAACCAAGCCGCGCTTTTCACGGATTTCCTGAAACAGTCTTGAAGACATACCGCCGCCAAAAATCGTTGAGAAAACCATGCACGGATAATATGAATCGCAATCATATTTGACGCCTTCAAAAGCCAAAACAGCATGAACTTGCTCAATGTCGCGTTTTTCGGCATAAAAACCGCCTTTGTATTCTTGCTTGGCCGGCGTAAAGTTCGTCTTAGGCTGAATCTTGCCAAGGCGTTTTTCCACCATTTTAACAAAGTCTTCATGCTTAATATTGCCGACAGCGCAGACCACCATGTCTTCCCCGGCATAATTGGAGCTCAGATAGCGACGCAGCGTTTCTTTGTCAAAAGAGCGAACTTTTTCGGCCGGGCCTAAAATTGTGCGTCCCAGCGGCTGATTCGGAAAAGCCTGTTCCTGTAAGAAGTCAAAAATAATATCATCAGGCGTATCAATCGTCTGCTTAATTTCCTGAACGACGACTTCTTGCTCTTTAACCAGCTCATCTTCCGGGAATGTGGCATTGGTAATCAGGTCAGCCAGAATATCAATCGCCAGTTCCACATCGCCTTTCAGCATCTTTGCATAAAAAGAAGTAAACTCTCTGGCAGTATAGGCATTAGACTGGCCGCCGACATCTTCAAATTGTTCGGAGATTTCTAAGGCAGAACGAGAGGTTGTGCCTTTAAACACCATATGTTCGAGAAAATGCGATATCCCGTTCATGTCTTCAGTTTCAAACGCGGAACCTGTTTTAATCCAGATTCCCAGAGAGACTGTTTCAAACTCTGGCCGGGATGATGTGATAATTCGTAGTCCGTTAGCAAGGGTTGTAATTTTTGACAGCATATGTTATCCATTTCTACAGTTTACTTTATTTAGTCTTCTACTTATACAATTCATATTGTATTTTTACAACAGCTAATTCTTCAAAAAGGAGAAAAAAATATGAATAATTCTGTTGCGCGTTTTGCCGTTGTTTTATCTGGCTGCGGCGTATTTGACGGCAGTGAAATCCACGAGGCCGTTATGGCGCTGTTGGCAATTGATGAGGTCGGTGCCGAATACCAGTGTTTTGCCCCCAATACCTGGCAGGCCAAAACGGTCGACCACTTCACCGGGCAGGCAACCGCTTTGGCCGGTGATGATGATAACCGCAATGTTTTGGCAGAGTCGGCGCGAATAGCCAGAGGCAGCATTAAAGACTTGTCGGAGTTTAACCCTGCGGAATTTGATGCTATAGTTTTTCCCGGTGGTTTTGGCGCAGCAACTAACTGGAGCAATTTTGCGCTCAAAGGGGCAGAGTGCGAGGTCAACAGTGAAGTTGAAAAAGCCGTGCAGGCAGCTTATCGCGGCGGTTTGGTAATTGGGGCTATGTGTATTGCTCCGGTGGTTATTGCCCGGATTTTAGGCAAGCACCACGTTAAAGTAACAATCGGCACAGATAAGGCAGTCGGCGCAGGAATAGAACAAATGGGTGCGGTACACGAACCGAAAGGTGCGTTGGATGTCTGCGTGGATGAAGATAATAAAATTGTCACCACGCCTGCTTATATGCTGGCGAAGTCAATTAAAGATATCCGCCGTGGCGCGCAGAATTTAATTGATGAAATGATAAGCCTGATGGACTAACCGCGCCAGTTTACGCTTGAATTTAAGGGCAGATGTGTTTATTATCCCCCTAAAGTTTAATTGACGGATGAAGAAAATGAATAACCTGAAAGTAAGATTCGCACCCAGCCCGACCGGGTTTATGCATATCGGCAACACCCGTACGGCATTGTTTAACTGGCTCTGGGCTAAAAAACTCGGCGGCGCATTTATGCTCCGCATTGATGATACGGATAAACTCCGTTCCAAACAGGAATATGAAGATGCCATTCGTGACAATCTGCAGTGGCTTGGGTTGACATGGAGTGAGGAGGCTCGTCAGTCGGCTCGTGCGGATCGCTATAATGAAGTGACCGAAAAGTTAAAAGCTGACGGCCGTATTTACCCTTGCTATGAAACCCCGGAAGAACTGGAGTTCAAACGCAAACGTGCTTTGGCTAAGGGGCTGCCGCCGATTTATGACCGTCAGGCTTTGAGCTATACTGTGGAAGATATTGCGCGTTTTGAGGCCGAGGGTCGCCGCCCGCATTATCGTTTTAAACTGCTTCCCGGCGAAATTAAATGGGATGATATGGTGCGCGGCGAAGTAAAATATGAAGCTGATAAATTGAGCGATCCGATTATTATCCGTGAAGACGGAAGCTTTCTGTATCATCTGCCGTCAGTGATTGACGATGTTGACTTTGGCATTACCCATATTGTCCGCGGTGAAGACCATGTGACCAATACCGCCTCACAAATTCAGATGTTTGAGGCCTTGGGCGGCAAAGTTCCTGTTTTTGCTCATTTGCCGTTGTTGACAGGCAAAGAGGGAAAATTATCCAAACGTCTGGGTAGCCTTGGTGTCAGTGAATTGCGTGCCGAAGGGGTGGAAGCTATGGCGATCAGCTCTTTCTTGGCAAAGCTTGGCACTTCGGAGGCTATTGAGCCTTTTTATGATTTGGAGAGCTTGGCACAAAGTCTGGATTTTTCTAAAATCGGTCGTGCCCAGCCCAAATTTGATGAAGAAGAATTGAAACATTTCAATACCAAATTGGTGCATGGCTTGCCTTTTGCGCAAGTCAGTGAACGGGTAAATGTCGATGAAACATTTTGGGAGGCTGTAAAAGCCAACCTGAATGTAGTTGCCGATGTTTCTGGTTGGGCAGATGTCTGCTATCAAAAAGTCACACCGTTAATTGAGGATAAAGCCTTGACTGATTTGGCCGCCGAATTGCTGCCGCCAGAACCTTGGACACAGGAAACTTGGAATCAATGGATTAACTTGGTGAAAGAACAGTCCGGCAAAAAGGGCAGGGAACTGTTTCATCCCATCCGCAAAGCCCTGACGGCACAGGAAAACGGACCGGAATTAAAAATCCTGTTGCCGCTGATTGGCCGAGAAAAAGCCCTGCAACGCCTGCGCGGAATTGCTGCATAACCTTAAAAGAAAAAGCCCGGAACTCCCGGGCTTGTTTTTTTTACAAGACAATCTTAAAAAGCGAGAACCGGCCTGACGGAGTAATTGCTAAGGTTCTTAATGCTGCTGTCCCTGCTACCATTACTCATACCGAATAACCACGCGACGCTATTACCGTTCTCAGTAGAGGACCAATAATAATCATTCTTTACTGTCGTGGCGCTATAGCCTTTCAAAAGCGTCAAAGAGGCATCAATCTG
>CAJTMA010000024.1 GCA_910577205.1 uncultured Alphaproteobacteria bacterium | reverse complement strand
GAAGATTGGCTTTTGATTCAGATCTATGAGGTCGGTGCGTGAAAAAGAAGCGTCCATAGCTCCAACAGAGAATGGAAGCAGACATAAAGAAATGCCGACAGAAATCATTTTCATGATACACCTCACAAGTATAACCAGACCAAAGCTCAAGATAAGCATAGCACGCCCGCTGCAATCTGTCAATCATTAATAAGGGTCGGGTTTGGGTTTGTCTATATGAGATAGATAGTTTGGCGGGGATTAAGGTCGTTAAAACGCTTGCGTAAATAATTTTTTGCGTTATTTTGAAAACAATATGAAATAACAAAAATAAAGGTGTTAAAAATGAAAACCCGTACACGTTTTGCTCCCAGCCCAACCGGTTATATGCACATCGGCAACCTCCGCACGGCTTTGTATGAATATTTGATTGCCAAAGCAGAAAACGGCGATTTTGTTTTGCGTATTGAAGATACCGACCAAAAACGCTTTGTTGAAGGGGCGACCGACATTATTTATGCCACATTGAAACGTGTTGGCATGAACTGGGATGAAGGTCCGGACATCGGCGGCAATTATGGCCCTTATGTTCAGTCTGAACGCAAGCCGATTTATGCCGAATATGCCCATAAGCTGGTGGATTTGGGTGGTGCGCATTATTGCTTCTGCGCGGCAAACGACACGGAAGACAGCGATGACGAAAATGCGATTCCGGTTAAGTTTAAAGACCCTTGCAAGCTTTTAAGCGTAGAAGAAGCCCGCAAACGTATTGCCGCCGGTGAAAAATTCGTGGTGCGCCAGACGATTAACAAAACCGGAAAATCCAAATTCCATGATGTTGTTTACGGCGATATCGAAATTGACTATGATGATTTGGATGAAGGCGTTTTGCTGAAATCTGACGGTTTCCCGACTTATAACTTCGCGAATGTGGTAGATGATCACCTGATGGAAATTACCCATGTTGTCCGCGGCAATGAATATATTTCGTCCACCCCGAAATATAACCTGATATATGAGTCTTTCGGCTGGACCCCGCCGACCTACGTCCATGTTCCGCAGGTAATGAAAGACGCGCAGCATAAGCTCAGCAAACGCAATGGCGATGCTTCTTTCCAAGATTTGGTTGCCAAGGGCTATCTGCCGGAAGCTATCCTCAACTATATTGCCCTGCTGGGCTGGAATCCGGGAACGGAACAGGAAATCTTTTCTCTGGATGAATTGAAAAAAGCTTTCACGGCGGAACGTCTGAACAAATCCCCGGCAATTTTTGACATTACCAAATTGACCTGGATGAACGGTTGTTACATTCGTGCCTTGCCGGCTGAAGAATTCCACAAATTGGCAGAGCCGTTCTATCGCCAGGTTCTTTCCCGTCAAGTCAATGAAACGGAATTGAGCAAAGTTTTGCAGTCCCGCATTGAGGTTCTGAACGATATTCCGGCGCAGATTGATTTTATTGAACAAGTTCCGGCATTCTCATCTGAGCTTTATTCCAATAAAAAGATGAAATCAGACGCTGAAATTGCCAAAACATCACTGGCTCTGGCTGCTGACGTTCTGGCGAAACAAACAGAATGGAGCAATGAAGCTTTGTTTGAAACCTTAAAAGCTCTGGCTGCCGATAACGGATTGAAAAACGGCCAAGTGCTTTATCCGGTGCGTATTGCTTTGAGCGGTAAGGAAACGACCCCGGGCGGTGCAACGGAATTGGCAGTGGTTTTGGGCAAGGAAGAAACCTTAAACCGCATTAACGCCGCTTTGGCAAACTTATCCTAACTAAAAGGCTCTCTTAATGAGAGCCATTTTTAATGTTTCTTTTCCTGAAAAATGCTTTTGGCTTTGTCCATGAGTGTATCGTCTTGCGTCAGCTCATGAAAAACATGGGTTGGCGTTGTCGGCATTGGGTCGGTTGGCGTCACATTGAGATAATTGACCTTTGGCCTGAATGTTACAAAATGCAAAGCAAACAGAACGAATGCTCCGGCACACAATGAGTAGGACAGTGCAAAACAAATTGTCCCGAAATGTTGCATAAAGAATGAAACCACAATCGGTCCGCCAATCATCCCTAAGCTTTGCAACAGAATAAGCAATCCGCTGGCACGCACTCTTTCGGCATCGGCAATCTTGTCGTTAACGTGCGACACGCAAATCGGATATAACACAAATGTGCCGCAGCCCAGAATAAATGCCGAAACAGCAATTGCCGTCCGTCCTTCATGAATAAAATGCTGAACCCAGGGAGCTGTCAGGAATAAGGCGCTGCATATCCATAACATAACAAATCTTCTGTCCATACGGTCAGAGAGTTTTCCGACCGGAAGTTGGGCAGACATTCCGCCCAACACGCCGAAAAACATAAACAGGGACGTCGTTTCCACCGTTAAACCGTTATGAGCGGTATATATTGGCCCGAGAATATAAAAAGTGCCGACAAAAATACCGCTGACGGCGCAGCCAATAACGCCCACCGGACTGGCCTTGTATAGCCGTTTCAAGGACATGGATTGGTAAACGCTGATATCCGGAGTGGGCAAAGCTGTAAGCGATATTGGAACCAGCGCAATCGAGAACAGCACTGAAACGGTTATGTAAATCGTAACGCCGCTGGTTGTCGGAATATTGAGCAGCAACTGCCCGAGAGAAGAGCCGAGATAAGTTGTAATCATGTATAAAGACATGATAGTCCCTCGGTTATTATTATTGGCGCGGGTGTTCAGCCAGCTTTCCAGACACATCATTGCCGACCCGAGGCAGTATCCTTCCAATAAGCGCAATATCCCCCAAACGATAGTATTTTGCGAATAGTAGTGCATCAGAGCTAATGCAGAAAAAACGGAAATATAGCTGGAAAAAGCGCGAATGTGCCCGGCTTTGTTAATTGTATGATAAGCGCTGAGCGCCGCAAACACATAGCCGATGTAATAAGCAGAAAGCACCAGCCCGGCGACAGATGTCGGAATGCCGTTTTGCGCCATATTCAAAGAGAGATAAGACGTCAGCAGCGAATAAGCGCAGCAGGTGAGAATAGTGCCCAGAAAAAAGGCGCTTAAAGGGGAGATTAAAGCCTGTAAATGTTCTAAACGAATAAGAAAAGGTTTCATTTTCTGCTCTCTATGGTTATTTTGGCAGAATGATAGTCAGAGAGATTTAAAAAAAGATAAAATTTTTATAAATAGCCCCTCCCGAAAGTCACGGGAGGGGCAAAATGCTTACTTTTTAAGACAGAGGATTTCATAAACCCCGTCAGTGACTTCAACGCCGTGCGTATCATGGGTGAAGCCTGGGAAACGCCTGTCAAAAGCCTGTAATGATTTCAGATAGCCAAGCAGCGGGCCGTCAGCCGGACCGGCATTCTCGCCCGGCATAAGCAATGGAATTCCAGGCGGATAGGGAACCACACCAGTGGCAACGGTTCTTCCTGCCATATCATCAACTTTGACTTTTTCCACGTTGTTATGCACCAGATTTTCATAAGCCTGAACCGGGCTCATATCTGGGTGCGGCAGTTCGGCAAATCCGGCTGCCAGCGCTTTGGTTGTACCGAGCTCTTTCATGGCAGCAAACATCTCATCCGCCAAATCTTTTAAGCCCATGCCTTTATAGCGTTCGGGATAATCTGCAGCTAAAGACGGAATGACGCGCTCCAGCGGCGTATTGCTGTCATAGTCGCGCTTAAACTCAAACAAGGCGTTGAGCAGCGTTCCCCATTTGCCGTTGGTAACGCCGATAGAAAACAGGAACAAAACAGTAAAGTCTGTCGTTTTTTCTACCACGATTCCTTTGGCATCCAGATAAGAGGTCAGCAAAGCGGCCGGAATGCCTTTGTCTTTCAGCTCTCCGTTATCGCTCATTCCGGGAGTGGTGACAGAAACCTTGATGGGGTCAAGCATACAGAACCCCTCGTCAATATCGCCAAAACCGTGCCAGCTGTCATTCGGATGCAGCAGCCAGCAAGCCGGATTTTTTGCCAGCAAATCAGTCGGTGCTTCATGGAAAGGCATTTTCTGCCCACTGTCCGGATCGGTAATATAATCCGGCTGCCAGATATTGAAGAACCAGTCATTATTGGCTTTGTGCTCGGCATGAATCCGGGCAACGGTTTTGCGGAAAGAAACCGCCTCGCGGATAGAAATATCCGTCAAAGTCTTGCCGCCAGGGCCATCCATCATTGCCGCGCTGATGTCATTTGTGGCGATAATCGGATAGAACGGCGAGGTGGAAGCCTGCATCATAAAGGCTTCGTTCAAACGCAAATGCTCAATCGGATTCCGCCCTTCGCGCACATGAAGCATAGAGGCTTGTGAAAAGGCCGCCAATAATTTGTGAGTTGATTGGGTGGCAAAAACAGTCGGGCCGCTGCGGTCAAAATCTTTGATATTGCCGTTCATGGCATAACGGTCTTTATAAAGAGGATTAAACCGCGCATAACCATACCAGGCTTCGTCAAAATGCAAGCGGTCAACGCTTTGTCCCAAAAGCTCTTTGACCTTTTCAACATTATAGCACAAACCGTCATAGGTGGAATTGGTAATCACCGCATGAACCGGATTCGCATCAACCTCATCGCTCACCAGCGGATTCTCTTTAATTGATATGGCAATGGCTTCTTTGGTCATTTTTGCCGGCAAAATCGGTCCGATAATGCCGTATTGGTTGCGGGTTGGCACAAGATAGGTCGGAATAGCGCCGGACATGGTAATTGCGTGCTCAACAGACTTATGGCAGTTACGGTCGCATAAAGCCACTTGGTTGCGGGTAACGCTGGCGAGCAGCACAACGCGGTTTGAAGTGGAAGTGCCGTTGGTGACATGGTATGTCCTGTCGGCGCCGAAAACCCGCGCGGCATATTTTTCGCTCTCGCCGATAGGGCCTGAGTGGTCAAGCAGAGAACCAAGCTCGCCAACGGAGATTGAAAGGTCTGAACGGAATATCGGTTCACCGAAGAAGTTAAAGAAAGCGCGTCCGGCAGGAGATTTCAGAAAACCTGTGCCGCCGGTGTGTCCCGGCGTGTGCCATGAGTATTCGTGAACCTTTGCAAAATCAGCCAGCGCTTTAAACATCGGCGGCAGGACAAATTCGCGGTAGCGTTCTGTGGCTGCCAAAATCCGCCCGGCGATAAAATCTGACGTGTCTTCCAAAATCCAGATAAAATCGCTGACTTTGTCAAGAATATCCGAGGGAATGGCAGAAGCCTTATAACGGTCAGAAAGCAGGAAAACCGGAAGATTGGCATTTCTGGCGCGGATATCTTGCAAAATGCGGCATAACTTGCTTGGGCATTGCTCGTCATTTTCATCATAGTTCAGCAGAACGCACTGTATTTCCGGGTCAGAGGCGATGACAGCCCTGGCATCGGTAGGCGATTCCGAAACAATGACTTTTGCTTCTTTGGCTTCCAAGTCTTTTTTTAGCTCTCTGACGGCGCGGGAGGTTGCGTTATTCTCTGCCAGCCCCTCATAAAACATCAGAATTTTAATTTCTAAAGGATCAGTAGGTTTATGCATGGATTTTCCCCTTGCTGTTTAATTATTATGAAAAACGTCTGTCACATGGTCGATTACCTGTACTCTCGGATGCAGCGGTGTATTATGATAACGTCCGATAGAAACCCAGAACATGGCAATCAGCGCCAAAACGGTAATGAAAAGCGTCATATGGCGCACCCAGGCCGGAACACAGCCGCCGGGCTTAAGGTGCTTTTCTTTGATATCCAGTTTGCGGTTGACCGAAAGCTCATAGAAAATGATGGTAGAGATAACAAACATCAGCGCCCACCTTGTCTGCGCCGGGTCAGAACCAATCATTGCCGCCAGGCTGTAAACGGCAGCCACCAGCCCGACAAGCGTATAAAAGGTATTCTGGCTGCGTGACATTTTATCTCTGCCGAGAATTTTTATGGCGACGGACGAATAGATATAAGGCAGCAGCGTCATGATGACGGCGATAGATGCAATTTTGCCGAATTGCTCGGATGCGGTCGGCGACATAGTTGCCAAAACCTGCAAAGTCATAATACCGGCGACCACAGCCAACCCCAAAGACGGCACATTGCGGCGGTTGATTTTGGCAAACAGATTGCTGAATAATCCGTCATCGGCCGCAGCTTTGGCAGTCTGTCCGACCAACAACGTCCAGCCGCCCAGTGAACCAAGGCAGCCCAAAGCTGCGCAAAGCGCGACGATTTTCCCGGCTGTCGGCCCGAGGGCAACATTTACCGCATCGGAAAACGGCGCAGAAGAGGCAATCAGTTCCTGGCTGGGAATAATCCCCATGATTGCCGATGAGCTGAGCACATAACAGACCGCTGCAATAATAACGCCGGCAACTGTGGCAATCGGCACGTTTTTAACCGGGTCTTTGACAACGGCGGTGGAAACGGAAGCGCTTTCCACACCGATAAAAGCCCAAAGCGTAAAGTTCAAAGTCATGCCCAAAGCGCTAAAGTCGCTTTCGCCGGTGACATTCCACCCGGCCATATAAGTATCGGCATTAAACCAGAACCAGCCGAGAATTGCCATACCGATAATCGGCAGCAGCGCCAGAGAAGTTGTCAAACCTTGGATTCTGGCCACGACATTCGGCCCAAGAATATTGGCATAAGTAAAAAACCAAATAACGCCGATTTGCGCCAGTGCCATCACCAGCGGATCTCTCAGCGACGGAAAAAAGGTGGTAAGATATCCCAATCCGGCGACGGCCAACCCGACATTGCCGACCACATTTGCCAGCCAGTAAACCAAATTGGTCTGATACCCCATATAATCGCCAAAAGCTTTGCGCGAATAAGCATAAGGGCCGCCGGCCGCCGGATAAATCTGTGTCAGTTTGGAGAAGACTAAAGCCAAAGCTATAGCGCCGACAATTGTTATCAGCCAGCCGAAAATGGCAATACTGCCAATGGCCGCCAAGTTTGCCGGAAGCATAAATACCCCCGAGCCCATCATGTTACCCGCCACCATTAAGGTAGCGGGAATTAATCCGATTTTATTATCCTCACTAGCCATAGCTTGTCCTCCGTTTGTTTAAATCTGCCATATATCTATACGCTGAAAAGTTTTTTACAATTCCCGGACATAAATTTTATATTGCTTTAAAAAGATTTATTTTTCTGTTTGATAATTTGCCAAATCGCGGTATATATGATGAAAAGATAAATAGATAAGGAGAAGCATATGAAAAAAATAATCGGTTACATTGCCGGCGGGCAGGGGCTGGGTGTTAAATATCTGGCGTTGCTGTCCTTGGTGCTCGGAATCATTGTCGGTGCAGCCGTAAAATTCTACGGACAGGATGGCGTGCCTTATGCCCAGCAGATAGCAGATCAGATGCTGCCGATTAAGGTTGTTGACGGTAAAATCGTTGAGCCGCAGGAAACCTATAAAGTAGTCCACCTGCGTTTTGGCGAAGACAGTGCGCCTTATCCGATTCCTCTGGTTTTGGATACCACCTCTGATACCTTGGATGTCAACACGCTTGATCCCGGAGCTTATATCTCCCGCAAAAATATTTATCTGGTGAAAGACCGCGAAGTCCGTACTTATAATCTGGAAGGCAGTTTTGATTTGCCGCAGGATGATTATACCGGCTTCTTCAATTCTATGTTGAATTGGGTAAGCATAATTGCTGCTGTCGGCGCTTTTGCCGGATTGTTCATTATGTATTTTATGCTGACCTTGATTTATTCTGTCTGCGCGATTCCTCTGGCAGGTTTGGCTTCTAAAAAGGTTGACTTTGATGGCAGAATGCGCCTGAGTGCTTTGGCTGTGATTGCCGCCTATGTCATTTCTTGGACATTGCGTTTTGCAACCGGCATAAGCTTAAGCACGTTTGTTTTCTTTGTTCTGGTTGTTGCCTTGCAGGGGATTATGATTTACAAACTTCCGGCAGCTCCGGAAGCGCCTGCGCCGCAGCCTGCTTTGCCTGAAGAAGAGGCAGAACCGGTAGTTGTCGACGCAGATAAGCCGAAGAAAAAAGCGCCGGCTAAAAAGAAACCGGCGGTTAAGGCTTCCAAGCCGAAAACCCCGGCTAAGGGTAAACCGGCAGCCGCCAAAAAAGATAAGCCGGCAGCAAAAGCCAAACAATAAAAAAGAAAACTGCCTGTTGAGGCGGTTTTCTTTTTGTTTGGATTACGGCAGTTTAGCCAAAGATTCGGCAATTTGCGCTGCCGCTTCGGCCAACAGCTTGCTCTGAATCTGAACATATTCTTCATAGCTTTTGCCCATTGGTGCTGACAAGCTGCTCCTGCCGCGTTTGTATACTTTGTTATAATTGTTGGAAATTGTCCACCACACGTCCAAGACAGCTTGCTTATTCCAAGTGCCGTCCATGCGGTTAACTTCTAAGGTCAGGTAATATTGATAAGTCTGCGGCATAAAATTTTGCGGCCTGATTTGTGCATTAGGCAGCAATAGCCCCAAATCGTCAGCCATTACCCGTGATATCATGGAAGACAAGGTTTCCCCCCAGCGCTGATATTCTGAAATCTGCAATTCCACGCCAGCGCTGTCCCGCATAACGATTTGCGGCTTGTCGAGATAACTCGGCACGACAGCCCGGTTAACCGCCACCGTCATTTTGCGCAGGGATAACGGTTGAGCGGCAGAAACCGTTTCCAAACTGTAAAACGTTGCATCCGGGGAGCGGCCGAGGCAGGCCGCCAGCATTAAAAAAGACAGTAAAGCAACACATGAACGCATGATTATTCTCCTTTTCCTCGCAACAGAGCTTCCGGGTGGCGCTCTAAGAAATTCGTCAAATCGCGGAACGACTGAGCCGCAGAACTGATGTCAACCAACGCCCGGTTAAAATTAGCCAGAGCTTCGGTAGACAAACGGGTGTTATTCGCCAAAAGCTGGTTAAGGTTGGTAACAATATCGCTGATTTGCGGCAGAATAACCGGAATCTGTTTATTAAACAAATCAGCCATTTGTCCGAGTTTGTTGGCAATGCTTGAGAACGGAATATTCTGCAAACCTCTGGAAAGTTCGCCCAGCGGAGATAAAACAGTCGGAATTTGCAGAAAATCCTCGTCCCGTGCTTCTTTTTCGAATTTAACCGGCGTATCCGGCAGCATGGCCAGTTCTATCATCAATTGCCCGGTCAGATAATTCTGTGCTGTCAGGCGTGCGCGCAGGCCTTTCTTGATGAGGGCATTCAGCAGTTCTTCGCGCTTGCTGTAACTGCTTTCCGAAATAAATGATTTTGAAACGTCAAGGCTGACATACACCGGAATGCTGAAAGTCAAAGTTTTCATATCTGCCACCAAGTCGATTTTACTGACCTTGCCGACTTCCACGCCTTGAAAAACTACGGCAGAACCGACATTCAGCCCTTTAATGGATTCCTGAAAATACATCACCACCACATTGCTGTTGTCAGCCCAGAACACGCGTTTAAGATATGTGCCGAGAATCAGGGCAAATACAGCGCCTCCAATCATGAGAAATAAGCCGATCATGGTTTTATTGGGTTTACGAACCATGTTTTTCACCTCCGCGGGTTAAAAAGTTATAAACTGTTTCATTCGGCGGATTTTTAACCAATTCTTTGGGATTTCCGCGCCCGATAATAGTCTTGGTTTCAGAATCAAGAAAAATGGAATTGTTGCCGATGGCAAAAATTGAATCCAGCTCATGGGAAACGATGACCAAAGTTGTGCCCAGACTGTGGTTAATATCTAAAATAAGATCATCCAGCCGTTTGGAGCTGACCGGATCTAAACCTGCTGAGGGTTCGTCAAAATACAGGATTTCCGGGTCAAGCGCCAAAGCCCGCGCCAGTCCGGCCCGTTTTTTCATTCCGCCGCTTAATTCTGAAGGATAAAAGTCATTAAAACCGCCCAGTCCGACCAGCGAGAGCTTGAGATCAACCAGTTCGGCAATCTGCTGGGCTGAATAATCCGTATATTGCTGCAAGGGCAGGGAAACGTTTTCTGCCAAAGTCATTGAACTGAACAATGCGCCGCTTTGGTATAAAATCCCGGTTCGCTTCATAATCCCGTATCGCACATCCGGAGAACCGCCGGAAAAATCTTCTCCGTCAATTATAATTTTGCCTGTTGCCGGCGGCATAAGCCCGGTAATGACCCGCAGCAAACTGCTTTTGCCGCCGCCGCTCGCGCCCATAATGAAAAATATATCGCCTTTATTGATTGTGAAATCTGCATCTTTCAGCAAAACATAGTCGCCATAGGCAACGGTGATATCCTGCCCGATGATTTTAGCTTCTGCCCCGTTCATAGTTTCAACTCCTGAAACACAAAGGTCAAAATGCCGGTGATGACAATCATCCAGACAATAGAAGAAACCACGGCTTTAGTCGTCGCCACGCCGACAGAGTCTGCATTCCGCCCGCTGAAAATGCCGTAATAGCAGCCGCAAAGCGAAATAATCCAGCCATAAACAAAGCCGTGAAAAATTCCCACCCAGAAAGTTGATTGGCGCAAGGCGTCATAAGTGTATTTCCAATATTCCTGATAGGGAATTTCCAAAGTGAAAATGCCGATAACCGCGCCGCCGAGAATCCCCATGGTATCTGCCAGCAGCGTTAAAAACGGCATGGTGATAATCAAAGCCGCCAGCCGCGGCAGCACCAAAAAATCAGTGGTAGAGATACCCATTGTTTTCAGAGCGTCAATTTCTTCGTTGACTTGCATTGTGCCGATAGTGGCGGCATAAGCCGCACCGGTGCGTCCGGACATGACAATCCCGGCCATAATTGCCCCCATAATGCGCGTCATGCCGATAGCGACCAAACTGGCAACATAAACTTGAGCGCCAAAATTTTTCAGTTGGATAGAACCGACATAAGCCAAAATCAGCCCGACCATAAAACTGACAATGGATACAATCCCCAAAGCCTTATAGCTGCAAGCCTCAAGAGCAAACAAAAAATCGACCTTGCGCATAACGGCTGTGCCGGATAATAAACGGAAAAATGAAGCAAAAGCCTGCCCAATAAAAGCTATTCCTTTGCGCACGCTGTCATAAATATTGATAGCCCAACTGCCAACCCTTTCCGGCAGGCTTCCTGTTTCGGCTTCTTCTGCGGGCGGAACAACATTCGGTGTCAATGCCAGCCGCACCAGCTCATGCAGATTGTCGGGCAGACTGTCCCAGTCTACGGTAATGTTGTGTTTCTTGGCAAATAGCCCGGTCTGAAACAGAATAACCACTAAGGTTGAATCCCATTCGCCCAAACCTTGCGTTTCAAAAGTCAGGTTTTTAGAGGTATTGAGAAGCTCAAAAAGCTGATTAATACTGTCATTATGTGTAAAACCGCAAAAATCCCCGCTGAGTTTAACGGTCAGATTCTGCTGGTTTTGAAGATATGACAGCTGCGCTTCCATGCGTTCTCCTAAAGTTTAATAAGATAGTTTATAAGTATGATGTCCGCGAACGCTTTCAAGATAGTTCTCAGATTTTCTTCTCTGTACTTTGACGAACCTCGCCCCTGCCAGCGCAAAACTCAATATATACCCGACACCCAAGCCCCAGCACACGGGCACACCTGACACCCAAGCCCCAGCACACGGGCACACCCGTCACCCAAGCCCTCAGCACGCGGGCACACCCGACACCCAAACCCCAGCACGCGGGCACACTCGTTACCCAAGCCCTCAGCACGCGGGCACACTCGTTACCCAAGCCCTCAGCACGCGGGCACACTCGTTAC
>CAJTMA010000023.1 GCA_910577205.1 uncultured Alphaproteobacteria bacterium | reverse complement strand
AAGACCGACTTTCATCATACACCTCTCTTATAACTGAAACCATATCAGTTATAAGATTACCACACTGTCTGCAATCTGTCAATCATTGATAAGAGGTAATTTTTTATTGGTCTAAACAGAATAGATATTTAGATGATAGAAAAAAAGAAGACATACTAACAAAAAGTTATTAAGCCTACTGCTTTGACCTTTACATTATTGAATATTAATGTTAATTAACAATAGGATTACAACTTTCCACCCGCCAAGAGACGGTTCAATGAAAATCAAAAAATACGGCCACACGTTAAAAGAATATAAAACCAAACTCCGCCAATCCCCGCTCAATCCTAAAGTGCTGGCTTCTGACTTACATATTGACGTCAACAAATCTTTCAAAAAAGAATTATATCGCAAGCTAATCCACCTTAGCTCACTATGGATTCCGGCACTGATATACTTCGCCAAACCAATAATCAGCATATCCGTTTTTGCCGCAATTTTCATTGGCGACATGATTTTAGAATACGGCAATTATAAAAAATGGCGCTGGGCCAGACGTACTTTTGGTTTATTGTTTTATCGCGCTTTGCGTAATAAAGAACTCAAACGCTGCCAAATGCAACCAAGCGGCGGCGCATATGTCATGCTGGCGGCCATCGCCTGCACCCTGCTCTTTCCGCCCAATATCGCCGTGGTTGCTATGACCATTATGTTAATTTCAGATACCTGTGCCGCTTTGTTCGGCAAAGCCTACGGCACGCGTTGCCTTTATAAAAACAAATCATTGGAAGGAACAGCTGCTTTTTTCATCAGCGCTTTGGTCATCATGATGCTTTGCAATTTTATTCTGCCGGTAACCTATGCCAGCATATTAGCGGCATTTACAGCAACAATGGCGGAAGTATTTGAAGATAAGCTGGATATCGATGATAATTTTTCTATTCCATTATCTGTCGGCATCATTTTAACTCTGCTAAACTAGCTTTTTCTCACGCATTTTTAAAATTTTCTGAAAATTTTGTCATTTTTCTCTTGCAATATTCATAAAAATATGGTTATATCTATTTCAATAATTAATTATCATGTTTAACCGTTCTTTTTTAGGAACATAAAAAAAATAATTATGGGAAAAAAATTTTTAAACCAGGAGTACTTGAGCGCAGCAACCACTAAAACCGCTATGGCAGCTGCCACCGGACGAGAAATCAACAAAGTACAGGCTTTCACCTTGATTGTTTCCAAGCAGTCAGGCAAGAACCACCGCGAAGACCTCATCCAAGCTAATGTTCCTGTAAAAATATGGGCAGAAGTCACGAACCAATCAAGCTTCGCTATCCGCCCGATTATCAAAGAACCCGGCAAAAAAGCCAAGGTAGAAATCATCGATACCGCTAACGTTGTATCCATGACCCCGCTCACCGAGTTCGAATACAACGGAGAACACTATCTGCGCCAGCGCGTGAACGACAATCACCGTTTCGCAACGATAAGAAAAAGATAACTCCAATCTTACTGTTGATTGGTTGACGTGAGTCACTCAAGCAACAGAGTTAACCTTAAAAAAACACAACAAAACGCTCTTCTCTGTGAAGGGCGTTTTTTTCTTGATTTTTTCTAAAATCCGTCTATAAAAAGACACAGATAATTATTTTTCTGTATTTACTAACTAAAAAAATTTTTAATTATGAAACTGAATGGATTTCAAAGCAAAAACGTCGAGGAAGAAAAAATCCTCCCTCGCCTAACTGCGGCCAAACCAAATTTCGTCATTAACATCGCACCAGACACGCCGCTCGAAAGATTGAAAGTTTCTCCGCACAGAAAAAGCTGCTTCTTAAACGCCGGGCAAACTTATTGCTGCGCCGGTTATGTAAGCGCTGACGGCAAAAGCTACCTGATTTTTGATATGGGGTCCGGCAACATCTGCACAGTCGCTACATCTGCCGCAACCGTCAAACCTCTGGATGACAACATCTGCCTGAACAATATTCAGCTGCAGTTAAAAACAAGCTCTAAAGGCTGGAAATATGTGCCAAAGAAATAATCAGCTTCAAACATGAAGCCCCGGAGAAAACAATTCCGGGGCTTTTTCTATCTGCTTTCCAACAGCAGCCGCAACCTTTTCAAGACAGATTGCTCCACAAAATCACCTTTCTTGACCCACAAAGCAGCTTTGACGCCATCACGGTCAAAATCATCCGTCAATTTAAAATATTTCTTTTTCATAATATCTACACAGGGTGTGATATCGATTCGTTCTCCTGACAGAGCCGCATTCACCGCACCGCCATAAACACAATCCACCACAATATCCGGCATCAGCTTGGGAGCTCCATCCATAAACGCCTGATAAACCTGTGCTCCGCCGCCGATATATAAATCGCCCTCAAATTCTTTAAAAGCACGAATATCAGTCACCACTTTATCAGCTTTGGGGCACCGCGTTTCATAATCTTTATCTCCGGTTAATACCCATACGGCACAATTTTCCAAAACTTTTGGAGAAACGCTCTCATAAGTCTTCCGGCCAAACACCACATCCTGCCCGTTAATCACATCCGCAAAAAACTTGCTGTCAGACGGAATATGCCACGGAATATCCGTCCCAATTCCTATCAGATTATCTGTTTCATGCCGACACCAGATTGCAACTTTCGTCATTTTCCTCTCCCTGTTATGATTAATCATCATAACAGATAATCCTCAAAAACCAATAAAAAAGCGGAGATTTCTCCCCGCCTTTTAGAACTTAGAAACTTTTCAGCCACCAACCGAATTGCTTGTTTTTAAACAGCAGCCGGTGCTGGCGATGCTTGGCTAAAAAATCCCAAACTTTCAGCTTAGCCGCTTCTTGAAAGACCATGTCCTTAGAATACACCGGCGCTTGAGCCAAATAAGCTTCCCAATCAACTTTATCAACGTGCCCATAAGCAATTAACGTGCTCCAGAAGCCTTCGTCCAGATAAGGTTTAACCCAGCCTTTTCCTAACAGGAACTCATCTTCCTGTTTCTTAAAAAGCAAATCTTGTTGATTATTGTCCCACAAGACATTTAAAACTTTATCCTTAGTATAGCCGTTACACAAACTCTCATTCCAGCCCTGATAAAATTCTTCCCACAATCCGGCCTTTGCCAAAAAAGCCATGCCTTCTGCCGTAAAAACCAAAGCCAAAGCCTTTTCGGCCTTGATAAGGCGCTCAAATTGCCCGCATTCTGCCAAAAGCGTATAATATCCATACCGCTCCAGCACATCATATTGCTGATGGCGTACTAAAGGCTCTGTTTTTCTACGTTGAGCCAAAGCATCCCAAAGTTGATACTGTTCAAGATATTCATCTGAACAATATTTATACCAGCAAGTGATATTATTTTTCAGCGCAAATTCAATCGTCTGTTCTGCACCATAAAACCGGCACATAAAGTCATAGACATTACTGCTCATCTGCTTGGCGGCTTTGACCAACTCGGGAATAAGCTGGACTTTATTCGTTTCAAGCAAATAAAACAACAATCGTGATGTCAAAAGAGAACCGTGTTCAACAGCGGTAAACACCACATTCAAATTCGGCAACAGCGAAAAGAGAAAATCCTCCGGCTGCGGCAGCTTCTGATATAACTCACACCACTGCTTTTCAGTTAAGTTCATTGCTTCCATAATGATAAAATTTTAAAATTATTAATATAAAAATAAATATATGCAAAACCTATAACATGACTGGACAAAATATGCAACACAAAAGGCCGTAACCGAAGTTACAGCCTTTCACGGAAATTACATAATAAAACTCTTCAACCACCAGCCAAACCGTTTGTTTTTAAACAACAGCATTCGCTTGTGATAACGGGCTAACAGCGTCAACCTTGCAGTTTCGGTACATGAACCACAATAATCATCGCTCAGCGAAGCGCAGTCTTCCCAATCTATCGCCTCTTCAGCCCCATAGAGTGCAAGATTACACCAATCCTTATCGGCTATAAATTTGTTATAATACTTGTTTTCAATTAAAAACTTAAGTATTTCAACCTTAAATATAGTCCTCTCTCTCGTTGCGTGATTATAAAGGAAGTCTTCACCGCCATTGTCATAAATCAACTGCCAAACATCCGCTCTCGTTTTCTTTCCAAACAACCTCGGCTCGTGATATGGCAAGAAGCTCCATTTCCTGAGTTCAAGCAATTTGAAAACGCCTTCGCTGAAATGCGACAGATAATCAAACTCCTCCAGCTCAACAAAAGTATTTATGATGGCGTTTATGACATCATCATTAACCGGAGAAGCACGATGGCAATCGTCTGCCGCCTCCAATAACGCCTTGCAGATTTCTTCCCGACAAGCCGCATTTTGGAAGTAGACTTCTTTGATGACATCAAATTTTCCGGCACCTGTCAAGGCGGCATATTCTTTTCTGTCAACCAGAATATTCCAAAACTGGTATTTCACCAAGCTTTCCGCAGGAAACATCTTCTTGATGATGTTTTTGAAATCCTTTTCAACCAGAAAGTTTTCAGCCTTTTCCTGCCCCCAATAGGCGCAAAGAAAATCATAAACCTTAAAGTCTACCAGCTCACAAATTTCCAATGCTTTAACCAGATTTTTTTCATAACCGAAATCAATCATCACATTCAGAATAAAAGGCGACAGCCCATATCCCTGTTTAAGCAAAAAGAAGAACTTTGTCAAATCCTTGTCATGCAGAGCATCATACAAAACCAAACCATGCTCGGCAGCCCCCAAAAGAGAAAGCCGCTTTACCCGCTTGTCTTTATTTTCCTTTTCCATAATGATAAAATTTTAATGATAAAAATAAAAATTATTTTATCGTGTCATTATACAAAGGCCCATAAATCTGTCAATTGTTTTGTCAAAAGACATTATGCATTCAGCACTTGAAATCTGAAAAAATTATCACTATAATTAGTGTTGCCGAGTAATCGGCTATGACACTAGAAGCAATATGAAATAGGCTTTTAGGACCCGGGGGCAGTACCCGGCACCTCCACCAGCCGCACAGCGGCAAGGCCACAGAGCACAATTTACGGGGGTGAAACAGGATCGACTGGGAGCAGTAAAGATATCTAGCTGTGTTCGGTGAGATACCACCGTTATCGGTTCAAATTAAAACGAATGCTAACGATAATAACGTAGCACCGGTTGCTTTGGCTGCTTAGTCTAAAGCGACAAATATAAATCCTTACTGCCTTGGTTGGCTGTAAGTGGGGGATGGGCCACCTAGCAACAGAACGGCCCGTTTTCATGTTGATGATAAGGATGATAAAAATGAACGGGTATGTAAGCGAAATTAACTATGACAAATTGATTGAAAAATCATTAAAACACGTCGTCGTTGAAGCTTTAAAAATCGCCGAACGCCAAGGGCTTCCCGGAGAAAACCATTTTTATATCACATTTAAAACCACTCACCCGCAAATCGGAATGTCTGACAGCCTTAAAGCGCAATATCCCAATGAAATGACAATTGTCATTCAACATCAGTATTCTAACCTGGTTGTTGCCAATAATTATTTTTCGATTGATTTAAGCTTTAACGGCATTCCACAAACTTTGACAATTCCCTACGAAGCCATCACCTATTTCGGTGACCCTTTTGCCAAGTTTGGCTTAAGCTTCAATACAATGGAAGAAGCCGAAGACACTGTCGGCAGCCTCTTTGCTGAAGAAGAAGAGGATGAGCCGCGCAAAACATCCGGCGGTATTGCCACCGTTGTGTCCATTGATGCTTTCCGTAAGAAAAATTAATGAAAAAAAAATCCGTTGTCATCGCTAACCGCCATTCCACCAGCATCTCGCTGGAACAAGAATTTCTGAACGAACTAGAAAACATCGCTCAGCAAAAAGGAATAAGTATCAACCAGTTAGTAACGGAAATCGACTCAAAACGTGAACAAGACAACCTCTCAAGCGCCATACGTATTTATATTTTACAACACCTAAAAAAACAAAATCCCGAAGAATAAACTCCGGGATTTTTTAATTTACCAATTTTGCAAAGAAAGATAATATCTTATCTCTTCAATAGAAAGCGGCTCAGTAACAATATAGTTCTCTACCCCCTTCTCCAAACAACATAAAGAAAGCGGAGCATTATATCTTAACAGCACATCCTTATCGATTTTCTTGCTTGAAAACAAACCATAATGCGATAAAACATACGCATCCAGATTTATAATATCCTCCCGGTAAGCATGATACAATCGGCTAAGTAAACAAACTAAGTATTTTAATACCAACCTCTCACATCCCTGAACTTCCATCTTTTGCGCAACTTCTTCCAGCTTATCCTCGGACACAAAACGATCGCCAGACAAACAATCATCCCAACAAAGAGTTGCCTCAACCGGCCTGGCTAATTTATCAAGCATTTTTAATAAATCAAGCATCAAGGCATAGCGCCGCTTCTGCAAATCATCTTTCAAAAGGCCCTTTTTCCGGGCTTTTCCCAATAAAGCACAAGCATAAGCCCGCAGCCATATTGAGGGCAAAGAATAAATGACGACATCAAAATCATCCTTTGGCGGGTAAGTCTGCAAGAAAGCCGACAACTTATCTGCAAACGCTTTGTTTCTGTCTTCTTCCGGCAACAGCCTTATCTTCAGCTCATCAGGATAATCCATCTCGTTCAATTCAGTTAACAACCTGCCATCCAGATATAATTTAACCGGAAAATTTTTCAGCGAATGAATTTCCATAACCGAACGACATCCCCAAAAAGATTTTTTCAACAGCGAAGAAATATCTGCTTCACAATCATAAATTCTAAGCGATTCTGATGCATCCAGACGTATTTTGCGAAAAAAGACTTCCTGATACTTTTCTTGACAAAGCACTTTCTTAATTTTTAATCTTTCAACAGATACATTCATAATTGTAATATATTAAGTTAAACAAAATAATTATTCTTTGCCCTTAATTTATCACGATAATCATTTAATGCAAGTAACAAAATAAAGGAGAGGATTTTCACCCTCTCCTTTGCCAATCAGCGGAAGAATCTATTCTTCATCATCTTCTTCAAAATCGTCGACTTCGCCTTCATAACCGATATCGTCATCTTCCATATCGTCACTATGTCCGATAAGGAGGTTATCCTGCTCCATTTCAATTTTTTTGCGGCGGCCGCGGCGCTTTTTCAGCGGCGTTTTCTTTTGCATAGCGCCGATAATATAATTTCCGGCAATCTTATACAAATCGACCAAATGGTTGTTATACATATGGTCGCCTTCTTCAATCAGGGCAAAATCCACCTGTACATTGCGCTGGGCATTCAAACGTTTAGCCAAAGCCGCCACGCTGGCTGGATTGACAATCTCATCAATACCGCCCTGTAATACCAAACCGGAAGTCGGGCAAGGTGCTAAGAAAGTAAAGTCTTTTTCATTAGCCGGCGGAGAAACCGCAATAAAGTTATTGATATCCGGACGGCGCATCAACAATTGCAAACCAATCCACGCGCCAAAAGAATAACCGGCAATCCAGCACTGACGAGCTTCTGGATTAACTGATTGCAGCCAGTCAAGAGCAACCGTTGCATCAGACAATTCGCCCGGGCCATCCTCAAACTCTCCTTGAGAACGCCCCACGCTCCGAAAATTGAAACGCAGAACGGAAAAGCCCAAATTCTGAAAACAGCTGAACAAGGAATATACGACCTTGTTGTTCATTGTGCCGCCATACTGCGGATGCGGATGCAAAATCAGCGCAATCGGAGCTCCCGGTTTATCGCTTTGGTGATAACGGCCTTCTAAACGCCCGGCGTGCCCGTTAAATAAAACTTCAGTCATATTTGTCTCTTTTTAACTTAAAATTTAAGAACAACTAAGTATATTACATTAATGCTATATAAATTATTAACATTTTCAAAGGAATGTATCACAAAATGGAATCAAAATACAAGCTTATTTTACAGGACATAGACGCCGTTATCGCGCGAGATCCTGCCACGGGCAGCCGCACTGAAGCCGTTTTGTTGTCTTCGGGACTGCACGCCATCCTCATTTATCGCCTATCACACTACCTCTGGAAACGCAATTTCCGTTTAACATCACGCATCATTTCACAAATTGGGCGTTTTCTGACCGGGGTCGAAATCCACCCCGGCGCTCAAATCGGCAAAGGCTTTTTCATTGACCATGGCATGGGCGTAGTCATCGGAGAAACAACTGAAATCGGCGATAATGTGACGCTGTATCACGATGTTACGCTTGGCGGCACGACTGTTTTTGATAAAAACGGCAAGGTCACCACCAAACGCCATCCCACCATCGGCAACAATGTTATTATCGGTTCAGGTTCTCAGGTTTTAGGACCAATTAAAGTCGGCAACAACGCCAAAATCGGCTCTAATGCAATTGTCACCAAAGATGTCGCCGCCAATACGACAGTTATCGGATTAGCCGCCCATAAAATCGAAGACTTGAAAAAGAATAGCAAAAAGCAGTTCTGCGCATACGGCATAAACGGCGAAATTGAAGAGTGCATCAACGCAGATGACCTTTACAAAGAAGTTAAAGCTCTCCGCAAAGAATTGGAAGAAATCAAAAAATCTCCCGCCGAATTAAACAAAAACTAACTATTCCGGCTTAAATTAGTGAGTTGTAACCTAAATGTAACTATTATTTTTATTTATTTTATAGTATGATAAATAAAGATGGAGATTTATGGAGGCGGCCATGAAAAACTATTTCTCACTAATTGCAGTCATCGGATGCCTGGTTATGGCATCTGCGGCTCATGCCCAATTACCGGCAAATCCATGGTCTCCCAAGCCCAATGACGGCCAGTTTGCCAATGTTGCCAACAAAGCGGACGGCACAGCGTCCCCCGTAATTCCGGAATACAGCGACGGACAAACCGCCGGCCAAGTCCTCCCTGTTGACCCTTGGGCTAAATCCCGTGACCGCAGCGGTGTCAAAACCTGGCGCGGTTCGGCACAGCACGGCAAATTAAATTATGTTGGCGAAGCAACCACTTTTGGGGATGATTACGGCCAGGAACGGCTCGCACCTGAAGTCAACCGCCACAATATGCTGGTTTTAACCGACTACCTGCGCAAAATGGGCTATAAAATACCTGAAAGCTACGATTCCAATATCAAGAATATGCCGCAGAATTACAAAAAGATATTAAGAGAAAGCTATGATGACGTTTATAGTTCAAATGATCCGTTAAGCGCCACATTCAGCTGGATGATGGACGGATTTGAACAGGGCACAGGCCTTGATTTGGAAAATATCCTGTTTAACACCATGGATATTTTGGCCACGGACTAAGGAGCAGCCGAATGCAAAAACTCTTTCTCCTTGCACTCTTTGCATTAATCTTGTCTTCTCCGGTTCACGCCGAAGAAGACGCGGTTGCCGCCCTGGAAGCCGAAGCGGACAATTTAGCCGTCACCCCGCCGGAAAGACGCGCTAAAATCCTTGACAGCGCCAACAAAAAAAATCATTACCGCGTCAACAATTATTCCGAAAAGAAAAAGAAAAACATTGTTAAATTCTCCAATCAGCTTGACAAACGCTACAAGCGGATTAATAAAAAAGAATACCAGAAACCGGAAGCCGTTGACGTCAAAAACGAAATCGATATGAAATACTTTTTTAACAGGCACGTTAATATCGACTAAGTTCTTGCTCTGTGCGGCTTTTAACGAACTTAGGATATTTCATGTTTTCCAATTCCCCCGTTATCATTCTCGTACAGCCGCAGCTGGCTGAAAATATCGGAATGACAGCCCGCGCCATGATGAACTGCGGACTGTATGATTTGCGCCTTGTATCCCCGCGTGAAAATCACCTTTCACCTAAAGCGGTTTCCGCCTCTTCCGGCGCAGACAAAATCCTTGAAAAAGCGGAAGTATACACATCAACAGAAGCCGCCATTGCCGACCTGCAAAAAATTTATGCCACCACAGCCCGGCGGCGCGATATGATAAAACAAGTCGCAACAGCCGACTTTGCCGCAGAACAAATCACATCCGCCGCGGCAAACGGCACGCGCTGCGGCATATTATTCGGCCCGGAACGCACCGGCCTGCACAATGACGATGTCTGCCTCGCCGATTCGATTATCGAAATTCCCTTAAATCCCGAACATTGCTCTCTTAACCTCTCTCAGGCGGTTCTGCTGGTGGGATACGAATGGTTCAAACGGCAGATACAATCTCCGGCCTCACAAATGGTAACCAACAAAACAACTCTGGCGGATAAACAAAAAGTTTTACAGTTTCTTAAGCACTTTGAAGATAAATTAGACAACTGTGGAAATTTTCGCATCTGCGAAAAACGCGAAAGAATGGTTATTAACCTTCGCAATATTTTCACGCGTAACGAATTAACCGAACAGGAATTAAACACCCTGTACGGTATAATTAATTATTTAGATAACAAATAAATTCAGCGCCGAAAGCTGCCTTTATTTTTGATTAACCCCTCTGGAGATAAATAATGCCTCTTGAAGACTTAACACACGCCTCCGCGGTTATTTTTAATTGGGATGCAAAATTAGTGGCTTCAGCCATTCTGATTATCAGCTACCTGATACTTTTTACCGAAAAATTAAACCGCGCGGTAGTTGCACTGGTCGGTGCTTGCTTTATGATTTTTGCAGGTGTCCTCACCCAGGAAGCAGCCATCGGCGGAATAGATTTTAACACACTGGCCTTATTGACAGGCATGATGATTATTGTCGGCATTGCCGAAAAATCAGGTATGTTTCAATATGTTGCTATCTGGGCTGTTCACCGCACCCGGGCCAATCCCCGCAGCCTGCTGTTCACTCTGGGATTGATTACCGCGGTCTTTTCGGCCTTGCTGGATAATGTAACAACAGTTCTGCTGATTGTTCCTGTCACTTTCCAGATTACCGAAAAACTCAAAGTTAACCCCTACCCTTACCTGATTATGGAAATTTTCGCATCCAACATCGGCGGGACGGCAACCCTCATCGGTGATCCTCCGAACATTCTTATCGGTTCGGCTTTAAACTTGTCTTTCATGAACTTTGTTAATGAATTGACCCCGGTTGTTGCCGTCACCATGCTGGTCTTGATTTTGGCTTTCGACTTTGTCTATGGCCGCAAATTAAAAACCAACCTCCGCAATCAGGCAATGGTTATGAAAGTAAAAGCCATTGATTCCATTACGGATTGGACGCTTTTGAAAAAAGCCCTCTTTGTTCTGGTAGCCGTTATCGGAGGCTTTATCGCAGCTGAGCATCTCCATGTTGCCAACGGCACAATTGCCATGTTTGGCGCTGCAGTAATGATGTTGCTCTACACATTTGGCAACTCCCATTCCGAACGGGATCATAAAATTGAATCAGCCTTTAATCTGGTAGACTGGACAACCATTTTCTTCTTTGCCGGATTATTTGCTATTGTTTATGGCTTGGAAGAAGCCGGCGTGTTGGAACTGCTGGGTCACAAATTTACCGAACTCACCGAAGGCAGCATTGAAAAAACCACAATGCTGATTGTCTGGGTATCGGCCTTTGTTTCTACGGCTATTGACAACATTCCGTTTGTCGCCACCATGATTCCTCTGGTAAAAACCATTGAAGCAGACATGGGCGGACGCGAAGCAATGATGCCGGTTTGGTGGGCATTGTCACTCGGTGCTTGCTACGGCGGAAACGGTTCGTTAATCGCCGCTTCGGCCAACGTTATTGTTGCCGGTATGTCCCAACGCCATGGCGAACCGATTCACTTTGTGCGTTTCCTGATTTGGTCGCTGCCGGTTATGCTGGTCAGCGTAGGGATTGCAGCCCTTTACCTGCACATCCGCCACTTCATGTAAACAGCATAAATCGTGCATAAAACAAGCTCCTGATTTTAACACAAAATTAGGAGCTTTTATTATATAAAAAGCCTGTTATTTATATTAATTTTAACAAAGGAATAAGAACTATGCAGGCTGAAAACCTGGCTCAAGCTGCCAATTTAATTTGGGGCTTTGATCCTAAAGTAATAGCCACTGCCATTGTGGTAGTCTGTTACATTATCTTATTCACTGAAAAACTGAACCGTGCTGTCGTTGCTTTGCTCGGCGCTTGCGTCATGATTTTCAGTGGCATTTTAACTCAGGCAACCGCCTTACAGGGAATTGACTTTAACACCATTTCCCTCTTAGTCGGAATGATGACCATTGTCGGCATTTCTGAAAAATCAGGAATGTTCCAATATGTTGCCATCTGGGGTGTTCAACGCGTAAAAGCCAACCCGCGCGGCTTATTGGTCGTTCTGGCGGTTGTCACAGCCGTCTTTTCGGCATTTCTTGACAATGTTACCACCGTTCTGCTGATTGCGCCGGTAACTTTCAAAATCACCCAGAAACTGGACATTAATCCATACCCCTATTTGCTTCTGGAAATCTTCTCCTCTAACATTGGCGGTACGGCAACCCTCATCGGCGATCCTCCGAACATCCTCATTGGTTCATCTTTGAACCTGTCCTTCATGGATTTCTTAAAAGAGCTGACACCTATTGTTGTCGTTACAATGGCTGTTTTAATTTTGGCATTTGATGTTGTTTACCACAAACGCATCAAAACTACTCTGCGCCGCCAAGTTCAAGTTATGAAAATCAAACCGGCAGAATCAATCACCGACAAATCTCTGTTGGTTAAATCGCTGTTTGTCCTGTTTATGGTTATTGCCGGCTTTATCTCTGCTGAACATCTGCATATTGCCAACGGAACAATTGCCATCTTCGGCGCTGCCGTTTTGCTGCTGCTCTATACGTTAGGCAACGAACATGGCGAACGCGACCACAAAATTGAATCCATTTTTGGTGTTGTAGACTGGACAACCATCTTTTTCTTCTCCGGCTTATTCGTTATCGTTTACGGCTTAGAAGAAACCGGCGTTCTGAAAATGCTGGGCCAGATGTTTGTTAACCTGACAGAAGGCAGCATTGAAAAAGCAACCGTACTGATTGTTTGGTCTTCGGCCATTCTTTCCAGCGCAATCGATAACATTCCGTTTGTCGCTACCATGATTCCGATGATTAAATCTATGGAAGCAGAAATGGGCGGCCGCGAAGCAATGATGCCGGTATGGTGGGCATTGTCACTTGGTGCTTGCTTTGGCGGAAACGGAACGCTAATCGGCGCTTCGGCTAACGTGATTGTTGCCGGCATGGCTCAACGCGAAGGCCACCCGATACACTTCATGCGCTTCCTGCTCTGGTCGATTCCGGTCATGCTGGTTAGTGTCGCCTTGGCAAATGCCTTTTTATATTTCCAATATTTCTAGGCCTAGCCAAACACACAGAAACCGCGGTGTTAACCGCGGTTTCTTATTTTAAAGTTTTACCCTCTTTAGACAAACCCAAACCCTACCCTTATTAATGATTGACAGATTGCCGCGGACGTGCTATGCTTATCTTAAGCTTTGGTCTGGTTATACTTGTGAGGTGTATCATGAA
>CAJTMA010000022.1 GCA_910577205.1 uncultured Alphaproteobacteria bacterium | reverse complement strand
TTTCGCCGCATTACTTTGACCAAGTGGAAAGCGGCAAGGCCTATGTTCACTGGGGAATGCTCAGTTATCTGGCCGGGTTTTACAACTGCAAAATCAAAATAGAACTCGAAGATTTTAGTGAGTAGAAGCTAAAGAAAAACACCCTCCTGAATGTTTGGGAGGGTGTTGCGTTTGAGATTAATTTTCTTCCGGCGCGGCCAGCATGGCTTTTATCATCCATGAGGTTTTGGCGTAAAGAGCTAAATAGTCTTCAAGCAGGTTAGCGATGATGTAGTTATCTTCATCGTCTGCCTGATCGCGGATGTCTTCTGCCAAATCGGAGATGTTTTGACAGTCTTCATCAAGAAACTTAAGGACTTCGCGGACAGAATAGTTACAGGACGGAATTTCTTTGATTGTCGCGTTTTTCATATATTCGGCAATACTGCCCAGAGGTTCTTGTCCCTGCATTTTTAATACTTCTGCAACTTCATCAAATTGTTGTTGCAGCATTTTATAAATCCGTTCGGTGAGTTCGTGGATGAGTTTGAACTCGCGGCCTTCGACATTCCAATGCAGATTATGGACTTTGACATTCAAAAGAGCCAGGTTTGATAAAAACACATTTACCCGGTTATAAAGTTGATTGGTTTTAGCCATTGTTTTCTCCTTTTTCAGGGTTAATGGATCAGCTTTAAATTTAAGCTCTTCTGCTCAGGATTGGAGGGGTTATAAAACGTAAAGATAAAGAGGAAGCCGCAAAATCTTTGTTGTGTTTTGTCGTAAAATAGACAAATAAATTTTATTGAGTTTTTAACTATTTTAGTCTATTATGTATTCTAAGAGGATTAATTCAAAAGGTTATAGAGATGAATTCAGCCAATCGCGAACAACTACTTGCGGAATATGCCCGTTATAACCGCCGGCCGCTGCAAATGAGGATTAACAATGAAGCGGTTATTATTCCGGTGGAATATGCTTTAAGCGGTTCGATTGAGGATATTCAGAAGAAATTTCTGACAGATTATTTTGACGAGCAGAAAAAAGAATGCGAGCGATATAAACGAGCCGGGGTTGCACCGCGGATGATTGAGTTTAACGGCGCGAAGTATGTTGTTCCGTATCAGTTGCGCGACAGTGACCGGAAAGATACGGATATTGTCGGTTTGGTTTTGCGCAAAGCCAAAGCTAAATATAATCGTGCAATCAGCCTGACCAGAAAAATGGCGCGCGCTTATCCCGAGCGGGGTTACACCGTGGAAGTGGCGGGAGATCATGTTGCTAATCTGCGTGCCGGATATAACCGCTATTTGATTGAAACAGGTTTGGATAAAACAAAAGCCGCGATGGTGAAAGCCGCGGAGATGATTCTTGAGGGCGGCCGTCTGGTTAAAGGCGAAATCTCTTCCTTTACGCCTCAGGAGCTTCAACGTGTGGCTCGGAAAGCGGCTGTCGGCTTGTTGATTGGCGGCAGTGCGCTGTTGGGTACTTATGGAGCGTTTAAATTAGCAGAAAAAATAAGGAAGCCGGAAAGCAAAGAGAATATCTGGCAATCCCAGGCTGAAGCTGATGCGATGGGGGTTCGGCTGACGGTGGACGATATGACTTTGGTGCCGGTGGCTATAGATGATTTTTCCCGGTCGAAAGTGGAGAAAGACCGTTTGTTCAAAAAATATATGAGGGAGATTTTTGAAAGCGAAGGCGGTTATGCTGACAAGAAAATCGACCAGCCGACGAACATGGGAATTATTCAGCCGACATTAAACGCCTATACGGAACGTTTTCCCGAAGAGGCAAAGCGTTTGAAATTTCCTCAGAATGTCAAAGGTTTGAAAAAGAATCAAGCAATGGAAATTTATCATCAGCTGTATTTTAACCAATATAAAATCGGCGATTATCGCAATGAAAGTATTGGGATGCTGATATTTGACCTTTATGTGAATCATGAGCCGAAAACAGTCAAGTCATTTATTGATCAGGCATTGAAAAAGGCGCGGAGTCACGGGGCTGAAGTCAAGTTGCCGTCAACCAGCGGCGAGAGGGTGGCCGTTATTAATTCGCTGGCGATGCTGCCGGAAGCAGAATCTGCTTTTTATGAGCAAATTTTGAAAGAACGCATGGCGCATATGTATGAAAAAACGACAGCAAAAGCGGGCAAGAAATCCCGCTTTGCCAAAGGATTGAAAAACAGGGCTGAAAAATATGCAAAGCGCTATGTTTCAACCGGTCGTCAAGAAAAGAATAACCCGAACTATATGCGGCTTGCTTCTGTCAGGCAGAAATAATTTGCCTTAGTTGTTTTTGTCGAAGCAGGTTTTACGGTCAATCCCCTCCGCATGGCAGTTTCCTTGGCGGTCGCTATCCGGCAGGTCGGAGGCTTCGCCGCGGTCGAACATATCCAGCGCAAATTCATGCTGGTCATCCAGGCCTTCGGCATAATCAATTAATGCCTCGTCACGGATGGTTTTGATATGGAAATCTTTGTCGTCTTCCGGCGTGTAGCGGTTGTTGGTGTAATCTTTTACTTTGAATTTTCCGATTTCCGGTGAAACAGGCTGGTTGTTGTCATCTAAATTTATCATCGTGTCCTCCTTGTTTGATTTTGTTTTACAGATAATATATCCGGAGAAAAATTTCATGGGGGCTATCCGAAAGTTTTGGTCGTGAGCGTGATTGACAAAGCAGGCGCTCTGTGCTAAAAATTTTGGTGGTTTGAAACAATTTTTTAAGGACAACAACAATGACATTAAAGTTATATAATACATACAGCCGCCAGGTCGAACCCCTGGTTCCCTCTAATCCGGACGGGGTGGTTAGAATGTATTGTTGTGGTCCGACGGTATACAATTTTGCCCATATCGGCAATTTGCGTACTTATATTTTTGAGGATGTGTTGCGCAAGACTATTAAACGCGCCGGTTTTTCACTCAAACACGCCATGAATATTACCGATGTCGGGCACTTGACGAGCGATGCCGATGAGGGTGATGACAAAATGGTTTTGGCTGCGGAAAAAGAGCATAAAACAGTTATGGATATTGCCCGCAAATATGAAGATACCTTTTTTGCTCACACCAAGGCGCTGAATATTGAACGCCCCGATGTCGTTTGCCGTGCGACAGAGCATATTCAAGATATGATTAAATTTGTCGAGAAGCTGGAAGAAAAAGGCTATGCTTATTTTTCTAACGGCAATGTCTATTTTGATACCTCAAAATTCCCGGCTTACGGCTGCTTATCCGGTCAGCGCCGCGATGACATGAAACATGGCGCGCGCGTGGAAACGGATGATAACAAACGCAACAGTTCGGATTTCGTGTTATGGTTTACCTCATCTAAATTCAAGAATCAAATTCTGCAGTGGGATACCAAATGGGGACGTGGTTATCCCGGTTGGCACATTGAGTGCTCGGCGATGTCTGTCAAGCATTTAGGGTCGCATCTGGATATTCACTGCGGCGGGGTTGATCATATTGCTGTTCACCATGAAAACGAGATTGCCCAGAGTGAAGCTTATTTGGGTGAAAAGTGGTGCAATTGCTGGCTGCATGGTGAGTTTTTGCAGATGAAAAATGATGAAAAAATGTCTAAATCCAAAGGCAATTTTATCACGCTCGATACTTTAATTGACAAAGGTTATCTGCCGGAAGCTTATCGGTATTTGTGCCTGACATCTCATTATCGTTCTTCTCTGGTCTTTTCCTATGAGAATTTGGATGCTGCCGCCGCTGCATTGAAAAATTTGCATAACAAATATTTGGAATTTAAGAATGCGGCTTCATCCCCGGTGACGTCCGAGCAGGAAAAACAGCTTCTCTCTTATCAGGAACAGTTTAATTCCTACTTGTTTGATGATTTGAAAACCCCGCAGGCATTAGCTTTAGTTTGGACCGTGGTTAAAGACAAAGATTTACCGGCCTCACTTAAGCTTAAGTTTTTGGATTCTGCTGATGAAGTTCTCGGTCTGGGTCTAGCCAAAGCTCAACCGCAGCAGTCTGAAGAAGTCGTTCTGTCAGAAGAAATTAAGGCTAAGCTGGAAGCCCGCAAACAAGCCCGTATCAATAAAGACTGGGCGACCTCAGATGCCATTCGCGATGAATTGGCCGCTCAAGGAATTGTGGTAAAAGATTTGGCAGGGAATGAGTATGAGGTAACAATTAGGTAAAATTTGCAAAATACAGGTCGTACTTGTTATTTTGTCGCTTGTGTACTGGTTTGTACACGTCGCTCAAAAATCACTTCGCAGCACAGGCCTTTATCAAATTTTAGTATTGTGCAAATATCAGCATAAAAAAAAAGAGCGGGAATTCCCGCTCTTTTATTTTATTGGTAAGTTAATTATTTAACTTTCGGTCCCCAAGCATTGGCTTTGTCTTCGCCTTTCATGCAATAGAGAACTAACAGGGCAATGTTACCCAAGCCTTGCAGAAGTTTGAAGATGCCAACTAAGCTGGGCAGGATGTAAAAGCAAATACCAGCCAAGAAGCCCGGAACAATACCCAGCAGCAGCCAGTACCAAGGTTTGCCGAGGTCATGCAGACGGCGAACAGATAAGCCCAACATCGGAACAATCAATCCCAAAGCAACTAAGCCAGTCAAAGCCGGTAAGTGGAGAATGGAAAAGATTACGCTTGCAACAATGATGCTGATAAACATATACATATAGAAAAACCAAAACATCGGGCGGTCAGCACGGCCTTTGAAATCAGCATAATGATTTTTCAAAACATCAATAAAATATTGGTTAGCATGAGCTTTAATTTTTTCAAGATTCATTTTATATTATCCTTAAAATGTCAGTTAATATTAAAATATTTTATTTTTAGTATTTGTATCTAATACGCCCTGATAAAAAAATGCAATAAAAAATATAGAAATATTCACCTAAGAAAATGTTTAAAATACAAGAACCGGTTTATTGCAAACCGGTTCTTAGTTTTACGAATTGTTTTTCCGTTCAATGTTTTGGGCTTTCAGGCGGGCGGTAATATCCGCATTGGTTGACCATGTTTGCGAGAAAGCCGGGGAATATCCCGCTTTGCGCAGAGCTTGTCCCAGATATTGCTGCCAAGCGTCAGGGTTGCTTCCTGCGGCAATTGGCGAAGTTCCGTGGATTTCAAAGCCTTCCGGGATGCAGCTTAATATCAGCTGGCTGCCGCAGAGGAATGGTTGGCGGAGCAACGAACAGAGCTTAAAAGTCTGTTTGTTGAATTGCCGGGTGGTGCATGGGCCGGAAGCTATTTTGACATAAACGGATTTGGTAATTATGCCAAAGCCTGGTGCCGGCACATTGTTGATGGGAACGGTCAGTTCATCAATTTGTAAGCCGAAAGTTTGATTAATGACTTGCAAAGCTGTCTGGTATTCCATCTGGTGTGGATGCTCCAGATAAAGGATAACGCCATATTCAATTGGCCGGCTGTCTTGTTCGTGGATGCGTACTGCTGTGTTGTAGCTGCCTTGGATGGCGGCTTTAGCCAGAGCATGAAAAAGTTTTGTGCAGCCTTGGGGGATTTTCTCTTCAGCGCGCAAAATGCCGACACTGCCTTTGCAGGCCATAAAAGGAATAAAAATTCCGGGATACGTCGTGTTCATAATAAATAGTTTAGGGGTTAATAATAAGTATGTTGTGGTGAGTGTAGACTTTGTTTGCAAATGAGTCAAATAAAAACCCGGCTGTAAGGCCGGGTTTTTATGAAGGTGCGGGATTTGTTAGAAACTGTAACGCAAACCAAGGGTTATTTCTTTGAAATTATCAATTTTTTCAACATTGGTTAAGGTGTAGCGTCCCATTCCGCGAATTGACCAGCTGTCGGTGACATTGACTTGCGCGCCAATACCAAAACGCAGCCCTTCGCCGCTGTATGTTTTGTTGCCATGGCCGCCTGTGCCGTTAAAGAGGTAATCCTGTGATACTTTAACATCATAGCGAGCGATACCTGCCGAACCTAAAATTTCGACTAAACCGAGGTTGAGGAAGTCGTTAACAACATCTACGCCATATGCGCGGATAGTCATGTCTGTTTTCAGGTTGTCTCCGGGCAGAATAACATTGGCGGAGGTGTGTTTTTCATGTGCGGACTGCTGATAAAATGCTTCGACTGCCAGTCCCGGCAAAACTTTAATGCCGCCGGAGAGGACATAAGAATCCGTTTTGTTTTTTAAGGCTTTGTCTGCGTAATTGCCGTAGCCCGCATCGGTGTATGCATAATCCAGCCCGATATAAGGGTTCAGCCAGCTGGTGGCTTGGGCATTAAAACTCAGCATGGTTGCCAGAAAAGTAAAAGAGAGCAGTTTTTTCATAAGGTTTTCCTTTTGTTAGATAACAGTGTGGCCAGTGTAAAGCTGATTGGTAAATAAATAGTATATTTGCAGGCGGAGCTATTTTTTGCCCTAGATTAACAATAGAAAAGGCATCTTAACGATGCCTTTTGAAGATTATTTGTTATCTTCTGCGGGAATTTCTCCGTTCTTTTTCTGCAGGTATGGATTGGGCTGCTCTTTGCGACCCTCGACTTCCATTTCGGGATTAACAAAATTAATATGCCCGCGTTCATAGAAGTAAAAATCGCGGCGAATCCTTGCTTTATCTTTAATGGATAGTTCATTCCATTCCTTTTCGTTCATGCCGTAAGGATAGGTTTCCTGCGGTTTGGGATCACCCGCACAGCCGGCAACCATTAAAAACATCATGAAAACAAATAATTTTTTCATCTCTCAATCTCCCTGTCTAACAACGTTTTATTGTAGCAAAAACGGCAGGATGAATCCAGAAGATAATCTACATTTTGGTTGGTCCTGTGCAGAATCTTTTAGCGATTTAAGACATTGTTTAGAATCAATGCCTATTATTAATGGCATTATAGGAAGCGGCAGAAATTGTTTTCGCGGCTGTCTATGACAACTCATTTGTATTAATTTTATAAGGAACAAAAGCATGTTAGCGTTAAAAAAAATCAGCAATTCCGCGTTTGCCGCTTTGCTGGTTATGCTGGCCTTGATGCAAGGCGCCTATGCTTCAGAAATTGACCTGAAAATTCCGTCTTTGGATGTCGGGTATAATATTTGGGGCTATGCTGTTACCGGCAGCCAAATTCTGATGTATGGTATCGGAATTTGTGTGTTGGGTATGATTTTCGGTTTTTATGAATTTGTCAAAATCAAAAAAATGCCGGCTCACGAATCGATGTTAAATGTTTCAAATCTGATTTACGAAACTTGTAAAACATACATGAAGCAACAGGCAAAATTGCTGTTGTTGCTGGAAGTGTTTATCGCTGCTTGTATTTTTTACTATTTCTTCTATTTGAATGCAACGCCGCTGCCGAAAGTTATGACTATTCTCGGCTGGTCGGTTTTGGGTATTTTGGGGTCATTTGCCGTTGCTTGGTTTGGTATGCGCATTAATACTTATGCCAATTCCCGGACGGCTTTTTTATCTCTTAAAGCGAATCCGTATTCTGTGATGAGTCTGCCGCTGCGTTCAGGTATGTCTATCGGCGTGCTGCTGATTTGCGTTGAATTGATTATGATGATTATCATTCTGCTTTATGTTCCGAGAGAAAGCGCCGGCGCTTGCTTTATTGGTTTTGCTATTGGCGAATCTTTGGGTGCGTCTGCTTTGCGTATTTGCGGCGGTATCTTTACCAAGATTGCCGATATTGGCGCAGATTTGATGAAAATTATTTTCAAAATTGATGAAGATGATGCCCGCAATCCGGGCGTGATTGCTGACTGTACCGGTGATAATGCCGGCGACTCTGTCGGCCCGACTGCCGATGGTTTTGAAACCTACGGCGTGACCGGCGTGGCGCTTATCAGCTTTATTGTTTTGGCGGCAGGCATGATGTATGCCCCGAATGGCGAATTGACTTTGATGGCTGGTGGAATTGATATTCAGGCTAAGCTCATTGTCTGGATTTTTGCAATGCGCGTGCTGATGATTATCACTTCCGTTGTTGCTTATTTGCTGAACAACGGCGCTTGCAAAGCCATTTTCGGCAAGGCTAAATCTTTTAACTTTGAAACACCGCTGACCTCTTTGGTTTGGCTGACCTCTATCATTTCGATTTTGGTTACTTTCGGCGTTTCTTATGTGATGATTGGCGAAATGGGCGAAGATTTGTGGTGGAAACTGGCGGTTATTATCAGCTGCGGTACTTTTGCTGCGGCAATTATTCCCGAATTTACCAAAATCTTTACGTCTTCCAAGTCTAAACACGTTCAGGAAATTGTGAATGCCAGTCGTGAGGCCGGCGCTTCCCTGAATATTATCTCAGGTATTGTAGCTGGTAACTTCTCCGCTTTCTGGAAAGGTTTGGTTATGATTGGCCTGATGGTGATTGCTTTCTTCACTGCCCGTGAAGGTTTGGATGCCTATATGGTTTATCCGACAGTCTTTGCGTTTGGTTTGGTGGCATTTGGTATGCTGGGTATGGGACCGGTTACTATTGCTGTTGACAGCTATGGTCCGGTAACCGACAATGCGCAGTCTGTTTTTGAATTGTCCCAGATTGAACAAATTAAAGGCATTAACAAGCAAATTCAAAAAGACTACGGTTTTGAACCCGAATTTGAAACCGGCAAACAGTTGTTGGAAGAAAATGATTCTGCCGGCAATACCTTTAAAGCAACGGCTAAGCCGGTGTTGATTGGGACGGCGGTTATCGGGGCAACCACAATGATTTTCTCAATCATTCTGTTGCTCAACTTGCAGCTTAATCTGTTAGACCCGATGGTTCTGTTCGGCTTAATGCTGGGTGGTGCCGTTATTTACTGGTTCTCCGGCGCTTCTATGCAGGCTGTTTCAACCGGTGCTTATCGTGCGGTCAACTACATCAAAGAACATATTCACCTTGATACTAACAAAGCGGCATCAATTGAAGATTCCAAGAGTGTGGTTAAAATTTGCACGATTTATGCGCAGAAAGGTATGCTGAATATCTTTATCGTGATTTTCTCTTTCACGATAGCTTTCGCTTGCTTTGATGCCAACCTCTTTGCCAGCTATCTGATTTCAATTGCAATCTTCGGCCTTTATCAGGCGCTCTATATGGCTAATGCCGGCGGCGCATGGGATAATGCCAAGAAAGTGGTTGAAGTTGATTTGCATGAAAAAGGTTCGGCTCTGCATGACGCTGCCGTTGTCGGTGACACTGTCGGTGATCCGTATAAAGATACTTCATCCGTGGCGCTTAACCCGATTATCAAGTTCACAACCCTCTTCGGTCTGCTTGCCGTTGAGATGGCTGTTGCCGCTCCCCGCTGTGTTTCCCTCGGGCTGGGTATTGTGTTCTTCCTTATCGGTTTAGTGTTTGTATGGAGATCGTTCTATCGGATGCGAATCGAAGCAAAAAAGGTCGATTAACAGCCAACTAATACAGAATTTTCGGAAGACTGAAAATTCACGTAACGGAATGTACGCTAAAATTTTCAGTCTCCTTAATTCTTATTATTTGATATGTTACTCAACTTTTTGGAGGATAGGGTAAATTTTTTGGCCTCCTAGAAATCACTCTATCAACACACGCTATCCAAGCTTTTTGATAAGGAAACTGAAATTTTCAGTTTCCTTATTTTTTAGTTGACAAATTGCCAAAAAAAACATATAGTGCGTTCGATTTTGAATTATTGAGAAATTATAAACCTAATATACCTTAAATTTCCGAACGCTTCGGCCTTTGTGAAATTTAATATGAAGAAACTAATTTTTTCATTTCTTTTAATATAGAACTGTTTCATACTTTTCAGTTCTATCACCTAGGAGGCGTAACACTCCGACGACGGTGAATTGATTAATTTTTGCAACTGCCATTTTGCAAAATTGCCAAACTCCGATTGTGAAATTCGAGTTTGGTTTTTAAAAGAAATTACTTCTGGCTTATATATATGCCGGCTTCTTTGTTGAGAAACACGGTTAGTTGGCAAAAGAGACAATTCAGGATAATAAGAATTGTCTTTTTTTTTGGAAAAAATTTTTAGTAACTTCAAAATATATTGTTATGTACGAATCTTGTTTACAGAAAGAGTTGTGGTACAGGCTTAATCTGCCTGAAAAATTAAAGTCTTTTATTGAGCTTAACGCAGTTAGCTCCAAGGAAAAGTGGCGACGTTTTGCCGATAGTCCGGTGAGCCATTTGTTTCTGTGGATTCCGGCGGATACGGATGTGCCTGCTGAGCAATGCGAATTGTTGCAAAGTGAGGAGATTTTGCAGCTTCAAGATAAGTTTTGCGACTTTATTTTGTGTGAAACGATTAAAAGCCCATATTGTCCGAGCGATTTTGCCCGTTTTTTGACCACACTGCAAAAGTTTTGGAAACTGGGTGATGTTGCCGAGATTAACTCTTTGCGCTGTTCGTTAAATGACCGCGAGTTAGATATGTGGGATAATTTCCGGCAATATGAGTTCGGGAAGCCGTTTGAGTGCTTGTTTACGGCCGCTCTGGTTATTTATCCCTTTCTCTATGCGCCTGAGCAGCTCAGAGTTTTCTGGGAGCTTAAGAAGAATTGTTTGGGTCTTGACTTAAAATGAATATTGTTTTAAGTCAGGCTAAGATAAGTTAATTATTTGGTTTTTTTTGTTTATAATTAGAAAAACTTCGTTTTTCCGGTTTGCCGGCGGCAAATTTATCGGATTGTGAAATTAGGTGGAAAAACGTTTTTTTTAGGCAATTTATTTGTGAAAACAGGTTGTCTAGATGGTTATGTGCCGGAGTTAATTCACAAATGGATTTAACTCCGGTTTTTTTTCTTGTTTTTTAAGATGATTTGGTCAAGACGTTCTTCATTAATGCCCGCAGGGTCTTGATGGATGATAATCTGAGAATTAGGGTAGGCTTCCAAAATTTCATCCTCTACCATATCAGTTAAATCATGGGCATCATAAAGCGACAGGTTGCCATCCAGTTCCAAGTGGAATTCAAACATATAAGAACCGCCCAAATCACGGGTGCGCAGGTCGTGAATGCCTTTGGCAAAAGGCGTGTTACGGACAATGCGGATGATATCTGTCCGGATATCATCGCCAAGTTCTTCATCCATCAATAGGCTGACTGCGCCGCGTGCCAAATGGTAGGCATTAATCAGCAGGTAGGTGGAGATGATAAACGCGGTCAGGGTATCGAACCAGTTAATGTCAAAATATTTAACGACCAAAAGGCTCAGGATGATTGAGGCGTTGGTCATCATATCTACGGTGTAGTGCGCGCTGTCTGCGGCGATTGCCTGTGATTTGGTGCGGCGGGTAACGTATTTCTGAAAGAGAATCAGCCCGATTGTGGCGGCTAAACTGATTGACATAATCAAGATACCGGTATCCGTTTGTTCAAGCGGTTTTGGGGACAGCAGGCGGCTGAAGCCGTCATACATGACAAATATGCCGGAGCCGGCAATAAATGCCGATTGAATTAAAGCGCTTAAAGCTTCCGCTTTGCCGTAACCATAGCGGTGATTGTCGCTGGCCGGTTTGGAAGAATATTTAACAGCAATATAAGTTACCGAAGAGGCAAAAATATCGGCAAGGCTGTCAATCATGGAAGACAGGACGGCCAAAGAACCGGTATAGAGAGCGCCGAAAGTTTTGAGCAGGCTTAAACTGATAGCCGTTGTCACGCTGGCGATCGTGGCCGCCCGTTTCAGGCGGTTAATCTGCTGCGGGTTCAGTGGTTGTAAGGTCATGCTTTATTTTCTCCATACTGTCGGCAGGGATTTCATAGAACCGCGATTTAGCATAAGAGGCAAAAAATTGCAAATGCTTTCCGTTACTTATGCCGTCAAATCGGTAGCTGATATAATATCGGCCTTTATCAGTGAAGAACTGCATTTGGACGCGGTTGTCATTCTCGGTATGGATGCCCAATGACAGATACGGGGACGTTGCCGGAGGATTTTCGCTGACAGGCGACAGCGGTGTGTTTATCATGTCTTTTACCAACAGGGTAAGCTGTTGGGGCGGCAGCGGTGGTGTGGTGCTGGCAAGGCGGCCGAAACGCAGGTTCCAGAGGGTGCTGTAGGTCCAGTCGCGCCAGTCTGTGGAAAGGTCAATGAAATCAGCCTGTATCAGCCATACTTGGAATTGATTTGGGAATTTCAGGTAAGCGCCGCGGCTGCCGCGTCCGATGTCGATGTTAAAATCACCGATTTCGAACGAAGCGATGCTTTTTCCGTCAGATCCGCTGAGGGAGATTTCAATCGTCCGGGACTTTTCCACGGCCAAAGGTGTTAAGCCGAAGTTGGGCAAATATTCAGGGGACGCGGTGCGTTTTTCATAAAATCTGGTTTCAAGCAGGGTATTCAAAAAGCGGCGGATGCGTTCCTGATAAACCGGAAATTCAGGACGGCCTTTAAAGTGCCAAATTCCATCGGAAAGAGAGAATTTCAGACTGCCTTGCCGTGATGTCAGCGTGATTTCGCTTATATTGTTAATGTCTTTTGCCAAATTGGGGAAGACGAGTTTGTCTTCATAAGCGCTGACAGGCGTTTGATTGTTAAGGTAAACGGAGATAATTCCCGCGCTGAGAAAAGCCAGACACCAAAAAGCCAGTCTTGCCAGCGGGCGGTTAATGCCAAAGCGGGGAAGGGCGGCTGTTTTCCGGCGGCGTGTCCATAACAGATGCAGCAATAATGCCGCCAGAATAATTGTTGGTATCAGATAGATGTTAACCAATTTGACTTTAAAGCTGATGTTTTGGATATTGGCGTTGAGCTGGCTGCGAATATTTGCCAAATCGCGGCGCAGGGCGTTTAATTGCTGGCGATAGCCCGCGATAACCGCTAGTTCGTCTGCTGAAAAGATTTCCCGCCCTTCAAAGTCTTTTTTGTTCCAGACTTCAGACAACTTATCTTTAGTTTGGTTGATTTTTTCAAAGATTTCAGCTTCTTTGATTTTAAATTGCAAATGGTTGTCGCGACGCATTTTTTCAATGCCGGCAAAACGGCGGTCTGATGATGTTTTGCCGCGCAGGCTGTTTAAGTCATCTGAGCCGCTCAGGCTTTCCAAAGCGTTTAAGATGAAGTTGCCGTTGTCAAGTATCGGCACGGTATAACGGCGGTCTAAGAGTGAAGCTGACTGAGTCCAAAATGAATCGTAAATGAAGTCTGTGTCCGCAACGGCAATAACGGTAAAGGGGTGCTGGGGATTATTGCTGATGATTTTAGCGGCAATGACTTTGTCTTGCGTATCCGGTTTAAACCAGCGGAGAATATCTGCCGGGTTCATGCCGCGATGCACGACGTCTGTCGGCATGAGTGCCGAGTTTTTACTGGCGCTAATCAGGGGAATGAAGCTGATGTCTTGGCTTGCGTCCGGGCGCAGAATTGAAGCGGAGGCAAAGAGCAGGCTTTTTAAATTGGCCGTTTCCGGTTCGCTGCGGTTTAGGTTATCTCCGCGCGGGGAAAACTGAATAATATCCTGCGTGAAGTTGGGATTGTTTTTGTAGTCGGATGTGGCGTCGACCGTAATGGAATTTTCTAAATCTGCAACGACAGCTTCCGGGAAGTAGTTAAAATGCCACAGGCGGCTTAGTTCCCCGAGGTCTGAGGGAATATATTCATTATTGACCGGTAGATAGAGCCGCGGAGCTTCTGCCGTGGTGTCCAGCAATACCAGCGAGTTGCCGCCGCGGTTGGTGTAGTCGGTAATGCTTTCGATGAGTTCCGGTTTCAGATTATGAGGGTGAAGCAGTATTAATACTTTGATGTCAGAGGTAAAATCTTCGGCAGACGTTATTTCTTTAACCGAATAAAGTTCTTCAATCTGGCTGATAATTTCCCATTTGGGGGTGATACTGTTCCCTGTTTGAGAGGTGTTGTTTTCAAAAACAGGCAGGCCGGAGATAATGCCGACGACCGGTTTGGTGTGGGAAAGCTCAAATATTTTGGTGGTTAAATCCTGTTCTAAAAACTCTTGGCGCTCCAGAGGGAACATCGGAATTGTCCGGGTATTTCCGGCTTCATTGGTTAAGGTCAGGCCAAAGAAGCCGTTTTGGTTTAAGTCAATCAGCGGAATAGGCTGCAAGCCGGCAGCCAAAGCCTGATCTTCGCGGTTGTCCAATAGTTCCGGATAATAGACTGTATAGTTGAATTTGCCATCAGAAAGCCGGCTGTATTTGCGGAGCAAGATGTGCAGCTTATCGGCCAGCAGCCGGATTTCCGGGTTGCGCTGCCCGAGCAGCGGCGAGTAATAAAACTTAGCGGTAACAGGGTAGGGCAGGTTTTTTAGAATTTGTTTGGTGGCGGGTGACAGGGTGTAAATTTTTTCGGCGGTAAAATCATATTGAATGTCCCGCAGATTGGCATTGGCGGTTAAATTAAGGCCGGCAAATCCGCTGAGCAGCAATAAAAAGGCCAGCGCATAACTGAAACGGGATGTTGATTTCAGCCAATCGGAAGTTCCTGCCGATTTAAAGGTGACGATTAAGACTGTCGTCAGATTGAACAGAACAATCAATGTGCCGAAGAACAATAAATCTCGTGCTTCCAACAGGCCGTAAATAAGAGTGTCAAAATGGGTTAGGAAGCTAAATGAAGCAATCATCTCAATTACGGCTTGTGGGGCGAAGCTACGGAAAAAAGCCAATACGAATTCTAAGCCGCTCAGGAAAAACAGCAGGTTGACAATAACGGCTAGAACCAAAGCGATAACTTGATTTTTGGTAAGGGCAGACATTGTCTGCGAGATGGAAAGCATACAGCCTGCCAGCAGAAAACTGCCGAGATAGCTGCCGAAGATGACACTGTTATCGGGGCTGCCCAGCCAATTGACGGTTATCCAGAACGGAAAGGTCAGCAGCAATGCCAGCCCGCAAAACAGCCAGGCTGCCAAAAATTTTCCCCAGACGTAAGCGGTAACAGATACCGGCAGAGTGAGGATTTGGACAACAGTATTATGGCGATATTCTTCTGACCAAAGGCGCATGGCAATACCGGGAATGAAGATGAGATATATCCACGGCTGAAAAGCAAACATTGATGAGAGGTCAGCTTGCCCGCGATTAAAAAAGTTACCCAGATATATGGCGCAAGAGCCGTTTAACAGCAGGAATGCAATCAGGTAGACATAAGCCAGAGGCGAGATAAAATAACGGTAAAGTTCGTTTTTGGCGATAATCCAGATTTTATTCATGTTCAGCCTCCGCAGCCGTCAGTTTTTTGAAAGCTTCTGCTAATGTTTGACAGTTCGTTTGGTTTAGAATGCCGGTAAGTGTTCCGTCAGCTTTGATTTGCCCGTGATTGATGAGGAGTATTCGATTGCAGACGGTTTCGGCTTCATCGAGCAAATGTGTGGAAATGAGTATGGTTTTGTGTTTGCCTAATTCGGCAATTTGTCGGCGGATGTGCTCTTTTTGATTGGGGTCAAGACCGTCTGTCGGTTCATCCAGCAGGAGGATGGGCGGGTCGCTTAATATGCTTTGTGCGAAACCGACACGGCGGCGATAGCCTTTAGACAGCGTTTCGATTTTTTGTGTCAGTACGTTATTTATTTGCGCCAGGCCGCAAGCTTTTTCCAAACGCTGTTTTCGTTCTTCGCCTTTTAAGCCGCGTAAGTCTGCGATATAGTTCATAAAAGCGGATACACTGATATCCGGGTATAGCGGTGAGCCTTCCGGTAAAAAACCGATGCTTTGCTTAGCTGACAGGCTATTATCGGTTATTTTGCTGCCTAATACGGAAATTGTGCCTGAGGTTGGGGCAAGAAAACCGGTTATCATATTCATCAAAGTGGATTTTCCCGCGCCGTTTGGCCCGAGCAGAGCGATGATTTCGCCCTGTTTAGCCGAGAAAGAAACATCATCAATCGCGCGCAGATTGCCAAAATCTTTGGTTAGGTGTTCAATTTTTAATGTTTCCGTCAAGGCTGTTCTCCTTATTTTTAAGCTTTGCTTATTTCGTATAAAGCGATGGCCGCGGCGGTGGAAACGTTCAGGCTTTCGACTTTCTCCGAAATCGGCAGGCGGACGGTGATGTCGCAGGCTTCTTCAACCAAGCGGCGCATTCCTTTGCCTTCACTGCCCATAATGACGGCGGTTTTGCCGCCTTTTTTCAGCTTGTTGATGGTGGTTTGGGCGTAGCCGTCCATGCCAATGGTCCAGAAACCGGCGTTTTTTAACTGTTCAATTGCCCGCGATAAGTTGGTGACGCGGCACACCGGCAAGTGTTCAATCATGCCGGCAGAGGCTTTGGCCATTGCGCCGCTTTCGGCCGGTGAATTTTTATCCTGCATAATTAAAGCCAGTGTGTTAAATGCGACGCATGAGCGGATGATAGCGCCGATATTTTGCGGGTCGGTCACCTGATCAAGGATAAGGATATGGCAATCAGGATGTTCTTCTGCCATGATGCAGATATCTTCCAGCGTATAATCTTCTAATTCCTTGACACATGCCGCCAATCCTTGGTGGACAGCTTCTCGGGGCAGAATACGCTCGATTTCTTTGCGGTCGACGATGGTTATAATGCCGGCGCTGCGGTTATGTTTGGCGCATAAGGCGCGGATATCATCAGCGTTTTCGGCTGTGCAGAGGATTTTATTGATTTGTCTGCGCGAGTTGGCGATGGCGGCAGTAACCGGGTGACGCCCATAGAGAATCGCTGCGTTGTTTGCTGACGGGGCAGAATTATTTTTATGGAATTTGGGCATGGTGTTTTATCCTATAATCTTGCGCAGCAGGCCGTTTGTTTGCTGCAACAGGTTTTCAGCCGTGTCTTTGTCACATTTTTTGGCAGCCATGACACAGGCTGTTTTGACATTATTTTGGGATGCTGCTAAATATTTTTCGGCATCTTCGCGGGAAACTCCGGTGATATCGCAGACAATGCGGATGCCGCGGTCTATTAATTTGGCGTTTAACATTCTGACGTCAATCATGTAGTTATGATAAACTTTCCCTATGCGAATCATCGCTCCGGTCGAAAGCATATTCAAAACCATTTTCTGCGCAGTGCCGGCTTTCATCCGTGAAGAACCTGTAATGGGTTCGGGGCCAACGACCGGATTAATGAAAATGTCTGAGAGAGCTTTGGCCTGAGCCTGAGGATTGCAGCAAATGCTGACTGTGTGAGCGCCGCGTTGTCTGGCTTCTTGTAAGACGGTTAACAGATACTGCGGGTTTCCTGAGGATGAAATGACAACGACAACGTCATTATTGCCGGGATTAAATTTAACAATGTCTTGCAAAGCCAAATCACTCCGGTCTTCGGCGTTTTCAACAGAAAGCCGAAGGGCGCTTTCCCCGCCGGCGATATAACCACAGACTAATTCCGGCGAAACGCCGAAAGTAGGGGGGCATTCTGACGCGTCCAACACGCCCAGACGCCCGCTTGTGCCTGCGCCAAAATATCCCAGCCGTCCGCCTTTTTGAAAACAGTGGGCAATCAGTTCTATTGCCTCCGCGATTTCCGGCAGCGTTTTTTCGACAGCCAGGGCTATTTTTTTATCTTCGTTATTTAATGTTTGGGCAATTTGGAGCGAATCCATTAAATCAATGTCTGCCGTTTCCTGATTTGAGGTTTCTGTCAGTGCCAGATTAGCCATTGTTTTCTCCGAATATTTTGTGTGCGGAAATTATAATAATGCGGATAAGTTAATAAATATGTAAAAAAAGGGTTGACAAGAAGGCAAAAATACGATTATTTGCGTGGTAGTGAATTAAAAAAGGATGGTAAATCCTCAACCCTGTTCACAGAATAATGGAGGGGTGGCAGAGCGGTCAAATGCAACGGACTGTAAATCCGTCGACTTCGGTCTACGAAAGTTCAAATCTTTCCCCCTCCACCATTTGTTTTAAATGACAGGGGCTCTCGAGAAGAGGCTATTTAAGCGGGTGTAGCTCAATGGTAGAGCAGAAGCCTTCCAAGCTTATGACGGGGGTTCGATTCCCCTCACCCGCTCCAATTTTCCCTTCTCCCGAAATACTGTAACAACGTAAATATTTTAGGATTTTTAACATGGCAAAAGAGAAATTTGAGCGGACGAAGCCGCACTGCAACATTGGTACGATTG
>CAJTMA010000021.1 GCA_910577205.1 uncultured Alphaproteobacteria bacterium | reverse complement strand
TTTCATGATACACCTCACAAGTATAACCAGACCAAAGCTTAAGATAAGCATAGCATGCCCACTGTAATCTGTCAATCATTAATAGGGGATGGGTTTTGGTTTGTCTATGTGAGGTAGATATTTAGGGGATAAAAAACCCCGTTGATGATGGAACATCAGCGGGGTTTCGATTATGAGAAGACCTGAAGCAGGTTGTATACGTTGAGGATATTTTTTTCCTCAGTATATAAACCGCGGGTCAGTGATTTTTCATAAAGTTCATTGACGATACGCATCATATCGGGTTCATGAGCTTCATATTCTTTGCGTGGCGGAAGGAGTGATTCCCGGCGGCAAAGCGTGTAAAACATATTTTTGAGCAGGTGAGTGGCTCGGCCGTCCAAACCTTTTTGCCTAATCAGTTTGCGGTGCTTGGTAAGCAACAACCAACTTGAGGACGTAAAGTAACCACCCATAAAGATGAACTCTAAAGTCATACCGTTAATGAAATTCCTTTGCTCGGCAGATTTATCGAGAAAACGATAGCCAATAGCGTGTTGGAATATGGCAGTTTGGTTATCCTTTATTGTTACAAACAGGGTGCAAAGGTGTTTGATTTGCTTTACCCATAGCTGTACATCATAAGGAATTTGCATGGCTTTTTCGAGAAGTTCCAAATCATGGGGATCTTCTTTAGCGGCCTGGAGGTTAGCCAATATTTGCTCATCATGTTTTTGATGTTCGATTTCATCAAGTTGGGCCTGCCGGATGGCGTTAAGAGCTTCATTCAAGCGGTGCTTAAATTCTTCCTCCATGCTTTCCAGACTTTCGCCATTGTTAAGACGCATGATGAATTCTTTGCGCAGGATGGCTACAGTCAGTGTTTTTGAAAAGTTTTTTTCTGCCAGGGTGAGGCGTCTTGATTGAAAATTCTTTGTTTCCATAATTATATAATTTTTTTATTGGTTATACATAATAAATATTTAACTCAATTAAACATTATAGACAAAAATTGGTGTTTTGGCAAGATGTAAATGAGCTAAAATGGATTTTTTTTGGGGAGAGGTCTAGAAATTTGTGAATGTGGCGGGGAGAAGGCCAGGTAGCACCTGAGGCACAGGCAGCGCCTGAGGCGGGGATTGCTACTTTGGCAACAGTGCCATGATAGCGCGTTGCTTTCCTAGTGCACTATCTCCGCTCAATGGGGGGCGGAGTGGGAGCTAGGGAGCAGGAGAGGGGGAAGAGAATGAAGGTGAAGGATGTGGGGAAAAAGTGTGTGGAGGAAACTGACAGGGGGAGGGGCGTGTAAAGGAAAAGAGATGAACGTGTGAGCAAGGTGAGTAAGAGTGGAAATGATGAGAAAATATGGGGTGTTGGGAGTAAATGGCGGGGACGTTTGTTGTGAGAGGATATATTGCAAAGTGTGGAGGTTAGGAAGAATATTTATTGGTGTTTAAGCTTTTTTATCGTTAAACAGGGGAAGAAATAGTACAAATAAAAACCCTGAACTGTTTGTTCAGGGTTTTTATTAAGCCGCGTTAGCGGGAGAATTCAGCGACAAAGTCGAAATGAGTTCCGAACTCTTCATCAAGTTCGTGCCATTTCTTTTGGGTTACTTCGTCTTTAGACCAGAAGATGATTGCATCTTTCAAAGCAACTCTGGCGCAAAGGGCGATTGATTCTGCGTTTATGCGCAGAAGTTTCCATGCGTATTTGGAAACATACTTCTTGTTGAGAAGTTTCATCCACCAGCCGATGTCAGAGAAACCTTCGAGAATGCGTTCCTGAGCATACTCGAAGCAGTATTTCTTGATGTCCTTTTGTTGATATTTCAGTCCTTCAATCAGGACATCGCCCACTTGTTTGCGGTAGCTGACGAACGGGCAGAATTTGAATATCATCAGGAAAGCAATCAAGCGTTCCTCATCGAGTTTGGTTTGCTCCTCATTTCCGGTTTCGACTGCGTTTTTGCGGTTTTCACGCAGGGTGGCAGCAAATTCCCGGATAAAGGCTTTGCGGTGTTCATGGCTTTTGAAATGCGTTTTGAACAACTTTTCAGCAATTTTTTTGCGTCTTTGCAAATCCTCTTTTGATAAGTTTATGAGGATTTCATTAACTTCGTTTGCCATTTTGTTTTAATAATTTGGTTAGTAATTTGTTTTGAAGCTTTTCAGAGGGGAGTATTTTTATCCGCCGATTTCCAGTTTGTTTGCCTTGGCAAAGTAGCGGGCTTTTTTGTCGAGTGCGGCATCAAAGATTTCAGGATGTTTGATGATTGTTTCGCACAAGATGCGGTAGCTTTTGGCGCATTCCGGGACGCAGTACTTTTTGTTAGCGAGCAACAGGGTTGCTTTTTGTTCGTCGTCATCGCTTGTGGTGTTGGTGATGACATTCTTGACGATGCTGGTTATGAGGTTCTTGCGAAACTCTGCGCTGCAGGCGAGCATCTTTTTGACGTTCTCGAGTTTTTGTACATCTCTCTGGCTTAATTCTTCTATTTTCTTCATATGAAAAAATTTTTTATGACGGGGAGTTTGAACTTTTTAGCTCCCGGTCTCGTTAATAAATAATAGGAATAAAAATCACGTATTGTTGGTTAATATAGACAAAAACGAAAGGTTTGACAAGGTTTATTTGAAAAATTTTTTATATAATTTTAAATAAATTGGCTTATATTAGTAAAAATTCTTAGCTTTAGCATAATCAGAGGGCACAAATTGATGAATAAAAGTGTGAAAATAATTGTTTTAGCCGGGATTTTCGGCGGTTTGGCCAGTTGGTATTTCAGAACGGACGGGCAAGGGGCGTCGTATCTGACCCATAAGCTGGCTAAGGGCGATATTGTTGAAAAAATAACAGCCTCAGGGACAATTAATCCGATTTCGACGGTTAATATCGGGACGCAGGTGTCTGGCACTATCTCTGAGATTTATGTTGATTATAATTCTGAAGTGAAAAAAGACCAGTTGTTGGCACGAATTGATCCGGCATTATTTGAAGCGACGGTCGGACAGCGCCGCGCGGCATTGAATGTTGCCAAGGCTGAGGTTCAAGTGGCTGAAAACGAGGTCGATTATGCCAAGAAGCAATTAGGGCGGATTAAAAAACTTAATGCTTCCCGCTATTCGGCGGATAAAGAATTAGATTTGTCAGAGAAAGAGTATAACAATGCCGTGGCGCAGGTGGCTTTGAAAAAAGCGCAGGTTGAGCAGGCGCAAGCGGCTTTAGATGCCGCGGAAACTGAATTGCGCTATACCAAAATTATTTCTCCGGTTGACGGTATTGTCGTTTCTAAAGAAGTTGAGGTCGGACAAACGGTAGCCGCGAGTTTTCAGACACCGACTTTGTTTAATGTGGCCGAGGATTTGACTAAAATGCAGATTGAAGCCTCAGTGGTGGAAGCTGATATTGCCAAGGTTAAGAACGGGCAGGTGGTTGAGTTTAGCGTAGACAGTTTTCCCGATGAAGTGTTTTACGGAAAAGTAATGCAGGTTCGCAATGAAGCGATTAACACCTCAAATGTGGTCACTTATGAGGTCATTATTGAAGTTGATAATGCCGATTTGAAGTTAAAACCGGGAATGACCGCCAATGTGGAGATTATTACGGCTGAAAAGAAAGGCATTTTGCTTGTTCCCAATAAGGCGCTGCGCTTTTTTGTAACGGATGATAATGGGGAAACAAAGCGCTACAAGGACAAGGGCATATGGACGCTGGATGACGGGCAGCCTAGCCGGATTGTCATAAAAACCGGTGTGGCCGATGAGGATTTTACTGAAATTACGGGCGAAAATCTCCGCGAAGGGATGGAAATTATTACTGATGAAGCCGCTTCGCTTCCCGCCGGCGGTCGTGCAATGCGTATGAGGATGCCGCGCTAATGGCTTTGATTGAACTGAAAAATATTACCAAATCTTATCCTCTGGACGGGCTGAATCTTAAAATTCTCAAAGGTATCAGTCTGACAATCGAAAGCGGGGAGTTTGTGGCGATTATGGGGCCGTCCGGCTCGGGCAAATCGACTTTGATGAATATTCTCGGTTGTCTGGACAAGCCTAGTTCGGGGCATTACCAGCTGGATGGCAAAAATGTTGAGAAGTTGTCGGCGGATGAACTGGCGGAAATCCGCAACCAGAAGATTGGTTTTGTGTTTCAAGGTTTTAACTTGTTATCGCGGACAACGGCTTTGGAAAATGTTGAACTGCCGATGGTTTATGCTCAAGTTGCCGCTGATGAGCGGCAAAAACGCGCGGTTGCCGCATTAAAGCAGGTTGGGCTGGATAAAAGGATGTATCATCAACCTAATCAATTATCGGGAGGGCAGCAGCAACGTGTGGCAATTGCCCGGGCGATTGTTAATAACGCGCCGATTGTCTTTGCCGATGAGCCGACGGGAAATCTTGATACAAAGATGAGTGTTGAAATTATGGGGCTGTTTACGCGGTTAAACCATGAATTAAAACGGACGATTATTTTGGTAACCCATGAAGAAGATATTGCTCGCTATGCAGACAGAATTATCCGCATTGTGGATGGGGAAATCAGTTCTGATGAAAAATTAGAGAAAGATAAGAATCATGATTGATTTGACGACAGTATCCAGCATTGCTCTGCGGGCGATTAAAGCTAATAAAATGCGCTCGATTTTAACCAGCCTTGGTATCATTATCGGGGTGGCGGCCGTGATTATTATGCTTTCTATTGGTAATGGGGCGCAGATATCACTGCAAAATGAAATGAAAACCATGGGGTCTAATTTGCTGATTGTGCGTTCCGGTGTGGCGACATCCAGCGGTGCGCGCGGCGGCCATGGATCGCAGCCGACCATGAAGAAAAGCGATGGTGATGCTATTCAGGCCAAAATTAGCAAAATTAAACTGGCTGCGCCGATTTTGGAAGAAACGGCACAGATTGTTCACGGCAATGCCAACTGGGCAACGCAGATTACCGGGACGGATCGCCGCAATTTTCAAATCAAAGAATGGAACTTGGCCTATGGGCGGATGTTTAACAACAGTGATGTTAAAAATGCATCTAAAACCGCCATTCTGGGGCAGACGGTGGTTAATGAATTGTTTGGGGACGTTGATCCGTTGAACAAGACAATTCGTATCAAAGGGCTGCCGTTTCAAGTTATCGGCGTTTTAGAAAAACGCGGTGAAAACGGCATGGGCATGGATCAAGATGATGTGGTATTTATACCGATTACCACAGCTCAGAAAAAAGTGATGGGCATTCGTTTTCCTGATCAAGTGAAATTTGTTATGTTGCAGGCTGTTGATGCCGAAAGCACTTATAGTGCGCAAGATGAAATCCGTCAGTTATTACGCCAAAGGCATAATCTGGGAGCGAATAAAGAGGATGATTTTGTGATAATGAACCTGACACAAATGATGGAGATGATGGAGAATTCTACCAAGATTATGACAATCCTGCTGGGTTCTATTGCGTCGATTTCCTTATTGGTGGGAGGTATCGGTATCATGAATATCATGTTGGTTTCAGTTACCGAGCGGACGCGCGAGATAGGTATTCGTATGGCTATCGGTGCTAAGTCGTGGGATATTCGCTGGCAATTCCTGATGGAATCTCTGGTTCTATCTCTCATCGGCGGCTTAGCCGGTGTCGCAATAGGTATTGGCGGTGCCTTTGCCGTTGCTTATTTTAGTTCTCTTCCAGCCAAAGTATCCCTTATCTATATTCTTTTGCCATTTACTTTTTCTGGTATTGTCGGGCTCTTTTTCGGGTTTTACCCGGCGTATAAGGCTTCGTTGTTGAATCCGATAAATGCTCTCCGCTACGAATAAAACTTGTATAATGGTCGATTAGTACAGAAATTACAGGTCGGAAGTGTCCTCACGTACGTCTATGTACGCTGCGGTACTTCCGCCTTTATTTCTTACTACTCGCCTCATTCTCCAAGTTTTATTTTGTCTAGCCTCATATATCGGGTTTTAGCTTTCTCATGTTTTTACATTAGGCTGATTTTAGATATTAGTTGCAAATTAACTATTTTGTCTTACAATCATTTTTGCAAGCCAGAGATGGTTTGTGGAGTATCGAAACTCCTGAAAGAAAAGAACGACTCCTTTTGAGGGGAGCCGGGGATATAAGCTTATGTCGAATAACCCGGACTGTTTCTTTCACAGTTTCGAACTCCCCCACCTTTTTGTAAAGGTGGGTTTTGTTTTAATTCAATCTCATTATCTGTTTTCGCAATGCGGTTAATGGGATGCTAAACAAAAATGGAGTTTGAAGATGTTGGAAAAAAGACAACGTTTAATTAATTTGCAATATCTGCGGCAGGATATTGCTCGGAATTTGAAAAATCTATTAGCCGAAAATAGTTTGAGCATCGCAGAATTAGTGCAGATTACCAGTTGGCAGCCAATGCATTTACAAGCCATCATTGACAGTCGGACAACGCTTAATATCGGTGAGTTAAATTATTTGGCTTCGATATTTGATAGAAAAATAAAAATAGAGTTTGTTTCCTGAAAAGAAAACCCCGCTGTTCAGCGGGGTTTTTTGAAAGATTTTATTTTTTTGGTTCATCCGGGTCGCGCAGAACGTAGCCGCGTCCCCAGACGGTTTCGATATAATTCTTACCGCCGGAGGCTTTTTCCAATTTCTTACGCAATTTGCAGATGAAGACGTCAATAATTTTTAATTCGGGTTCATCAATGCCGCCGTAAAGGTGGTTTAAGAACTGGTCTTTATTCAGGGTAGAGCCTTTGCGCAGGGACAGCAATTCCATAATGCCGTATTCTTTGCCGGTGAGGTGCAGGGTTTTGGTGCCGACAGTAACAGTTTGCGTATCCAGATTGACTTCAACATCGCCGGTACGGATGATTGAATTTGAATGGCCTTTGGAGCGGCGGACAACAGCTTGGATGCGGGCCAGAAGTTCTGCTTTATCAAACGGTTTGGTCAGGTAGTCATCTGCGCCATAACCCAGGCCTTTGACTTTTTTATCCGGTTCGGATAAGCCGGACAAAATCAATACAGGCGTGTTTACTTTTGATGCGCGGAGATTTTTCAAAACTTCATAACCGTTCATATCCGGCAGCATTAAATCAAGGATAATAATGTCATAGTCATATAATTTGCCAATTTCCAAACCGTCTTCGCCAAGGTCGGTAGTGTCAACTATCATTCCTTCTTTTTTTAGCATAGTCTCAATACTTTGAGAGATGGCGTAATCATCTTCAACTAATAAAACCCGCATTGTCTGCTCCTTCAAAAATTAAAATCTTTCTCAGATGGCTTAATAATAGCCGTTAAATTTTTATTTGTTAATTTTTTTAAGCAGCCTGTTAATAATTATTAACAAGAGCGGATTATTCGTTTCGGATGTCTAAAAAACATGGGAAAAATATGTAAAAGCATATATTTTATAGGATAAATCTTATATGTTTATATGAAGTATGACTGTGACTGAAGGGGAGATGGAATTGTCACTGCGGCTGGATAATATTATTGGCGAGATAAATAAGCTGGAACAAAGCGCCTATTTTGGGCGGGTAACGGCTGTTCAAGGCCTGTTTGTGGAGGTGAGCGGCATTCGTGCGCCGCTGACTATCGGTGACCGTTGTAATGTCCATACAACCCATAAGACGATTGTCCCTTGTGAATTGGTAAGTTTCAAAGGAGATAAGCTGTTGCTTATGCCTTATGGCTCTTTGCAGGGAATAGGGCCAGGCTGCCGGGTGGATGTCGAGAATGCCGCGCCGGTGATTTATCCGCACATATCTTGGCTGGGGCGAATCGTTAATGCCTTTGGAGAGGCCATTGACGGCAAAGGTCCGTTGATTAAAGGCAGCAAGCCTTATTATATTAAAGCTTCTCCGCCGCCTGCGGCTTTTCGTGACCGGGTTTGCGGCAAGGTGGATCTTGGCGTGCGGGCAGTTAATACTTTTCTGACGATTTGCAGAGGGCAGCGTATGGGGATTTTCGCCGGATCAGGCGTCGGAAAGTCCACATTGATGTCGATGATGGCTAAGCATACCAGTTCGGATGTGTCGGTTATCGGGCTTATCGGCGAGAGAGGCCGGGAAGCCAAGGAGTTTGTGGAAGATGTGTTAGGCGCGGAAGGTTTGGAAAAATCGGTATTGGTGATGGCGACTTCTGATGAAAGCCCGCTGATGCGCCGTCAGGCCGCATATGTGACAATGGCTGTTGCCGAATATTTTCGGGATTTGAACAAAGATGTTTTATGCATGATGGATTCGATTACCCGTTTTGCCATGGCGCAGCGCGAGATTTCTTTGTCTGTCGGCGAGCCTCCCGCTTCCAAGGGATATACGCCGAGTGTGTTTGCCGAGCTGCCGCGTCTTTTGGAGCGGGCAGGGCCAGGGGCTGGTTGTGGCACAATTACCGGTTTGTTTACCGTGTTGGTGGATGGCGATGACCATAATGAACCGGTGGCGGATGCCGTGCGGTCGATTTTGGACGGGCATATTGTGCTTGATCGTTCGATTGCTGAGAGAAACAGGTATCCGGCGATTAATATTCTGCGCTCTATTTCGCGTACGATGCCTGATTGTGATACGCCGGAAGAATTTGCTTTGGTTTCTAAGGCACGGAAGTATATTGCGGCTTATGAAGATATGGCAGAGCTTATTCGCCTGGGAGCTTATAAGGCCGGTTCAAGCAGAGAAGTGGATGAAGCTATTTTCTATTATCCGAAAATTGAGGCTTTTCTATCGCAGACCAAAGGCGAAAAAGTTTCTTTGAGCGAAGGCTATCAGCAGCTTAAAGAAATTTTGGATACTCCTTTTGCCGCAGCGCAGGGATAATTAAATGAAAAATTCCTTGCAGGTTTTGAACCGGATACAAAAATTTAATATTGATGAGCAGCGCAAGATTTTGGCAGACTTAGTGAATCGGCAGGATGTTTTGCAGGCGCAGTTGGAGCAGCTTAATCAGGCTTTTGAACAGGAAAAAGAATTTGCGAGAAGTAATTCCGGGATGGGAGATTTTGGCGCTTATGTCAAACGCTATATGCAGCAGCGGGAAAAGTTGGAAAGCCAAATTGCCGCGTTAGATGCCAAAATCGAACAGGAGCGGGATGTGATGGCGGATATGTTTAAGGAACAAAAAACTTATGAAATTGTCGACCGGCAACGGACAGAGCGTCGGGAAAAAGAAGATGAATTAAAAACGCAAAAGGCGCTTGATGAAATCGGAACGAATACTTATATAAAGAATAACAAATAATTTATGACAGGAGAACGAGGATGACTTTTGAATTACCGGAACTGCCTTATGCCAAAGATGCATTAGAACCGTATATCTCGGAAAATACGATGGAATTTCATTATGGCAAACATCATAAGGCTTATGTTGATAATTTGAATAATCTGGTAAAAGACACAGAATTTGAAAATATGAGCTTGGAGGATATTATTAAGGCAACTGTTGGCCGCCCTGAGTTTACAGGTATCTTTAATAATGCAGCTCAGGCATGGAATCACGCCTTTTTCTGGAATAGCATGGTGCCCGATGGCGGACAAGAACCTAAAGGCGAATTAAAAGACCGCATCGAGCGTGATTTTGGCAGTTATGATAAATTCAAAGAAGATTTTAAAAATGCCGCAGTATCTCAATTCGGTTCTGGTTGGGCATGGTTAGTTGAAGGTAAAGACGGCAAGTTGCAGGTTATAAAAACCTCAAATGCCGATACGCCTTTGGCTCATGGTCTGACACCGATTGTCACTTGTGATGTGTGGGAGCACGCGTATTATTTGGATTATCAGAACCGTCGCGCTGATTTTGTTTCTGCATTTTTGGACCATTTGGTTAAATTTTAGCCAATCAGGAATTTTGACGAGAAAAACCGCTTGGCAGACAGGCGGTTTTCTTTTGGTCTGTATATCTCTGATTAATTAATTGCTTTTTAATATATCTATGCTTAATTTATTACAGTTTATGTTGATTAATTTTGTCTAAAGTGATAAAATTAATTTAAAATAATCATCGCAGGAGAGTCGATATGAGTTATGAAAATGCACCTGTTATGCTTGCCCATGGTCGTCATTTTGTATGTGGCAGCCAGCCGTCTGGAAGCAGAGAAGCTGAAGGTGATTTGAAGCAGACTTTAAAGGCGGTTGCCGCTTTATTTAAGACACCGGAAGAGAAATCTGTTAATCTTTCGCTGATTAATCGTGGCAGGGACTATTAATCTGATGTCAGGCTATACGACTGAGAATAAATTTGTTATTGCCGAAGGGGAGCAAGGAGATTTATATGTTTTTCTTCAGGCAAAAAAAGCACATCCCGATGAGCCGCGGATTATTTATGACGGGTATGATCATGCGATTTTTATGCGCCGGCCTGAAGAACGGATTATTTTAGATTATATTCATCCGGAAGTACGGGCTCAATTGCGTAAGGCTAAGCGGGTGGTAATGGTGGAAACCATTTTGGAGAACATCAAAGAGAGTTATTATGCCGATATGCAGATGGTGGAAAAAATACCGGTTGATTGGAGCAAAATCGGTTTGAAGACTTGGGAAGAAATTGTTCTTAATGATAAGCAAGCTTAAAAAAGGGCTTGCTTTTTTTTCAAATATATCCTATTACAGTTTTGTCTTAACGGTCCCATCGTCTAGAGGCCTAGGACGCGGCCCTCTCAAGGCTGCAACACGGGTTCAAATCCCGTTGGGATCACCAATTAATAAAAAAACACCCTCTGTATCAAGGGTGTTTTTTTATTAGGTGATACCCAAACCAATCGAGCATCGCCGGAGGCTTGCTCTCTTGGACGGGATCCGAATTTTCATAATTTCGCATCAGTTGCTGTCGCTTTCTTCGCTCAATAATGAAAACTAGGGGTACGGAACGTGAAAAGCCTGACATCGGTCAGCCTTTTCATCCTACCCCGGCGTTGGGATCACCACTAAACCAAACCCCTCCTTTTTCGGAGGGGTTTGGTTTAGTGCCCGGATGTTCTATGTCGGGATTTGAACCCGGGAGGGCTTGAGGGAAAACTAACTGCCTTGAATGGCAGTTATTTTAACGAAAGGTGATGGTTTGTTAGGTCGCGAGTGAGAGGCAACGAAGCAAAGCGAGCGTTACAAACAGAACTCGCATAATTCCGTTGTTTTTTGCTCAATGTTTGTGATTTCTAAAATAGAATGTTTCGGGAATAACCAAGTTTAGGAAAAAACTTCTTGACTTAGAGCATACTCTAAATTTTATGATGGGTGGTTGTTTACATCAGAGGGAGAGGGGTATGCGTTCTTATAAACTTATTGGTTTGGCTCTTTTCTTTAGTTTTAGGTTATTTTCCGGAGCGGAGGCACAAGATATGAAAAAAGCACCACATGATACAATTTTTGGGCAAGGTGAGGTTAATCCATACAGTCAATTTTTTAGCGGGCAGACATATTTGGCGATGTTAAGTCATAAGGATGATATATGGAATTCATCAATCGGCAATGTGACTTTTGAACCCGGAGCCAGAACCAATTGGCATAAGCATTCCGGTGGGCAGATTTTGCTGGTCTTAGCCGGTGAGGGGCGCTATCAGGAGCGTGGCGGCGATGTGTGTGTTTTGCGTCCCGGCGATGTGGTACGCATACCTTTGGATGTTGAACACTGGCATGGTGCAGCACCGGGTGCTTGGTTTACGCATATTTCTGTTGAAACGAACTTACCGGATAATCAAACAACGTGGCTTGAGCCGGTTGGGGATGCGGATTATCGATAATATTAAAGTTGATTCAGGTTATCTTCGGGAATGACTTCGCAGACAATATCTCCTTCCCAACAGATGTGGCTGGGAATAATTGTGTGGAGGATGCCGTTGATTGGCGTTTTGACAACCTGTGTTTCAGCCAGATTTTGCGCACAAAGAATTTCTCCGATTTGTTCTCCGGCGCTGACTTTATCTCCGGGTTTTTTATTCAACTTTAACAAACCTGCCACCGGAGCAAAAACTTTAAGGCGTTTTTCAAAGGTGTATATATTTTCTGCCGGAGTTTCTGTTGGCTGAAGCATTCCTAATGCAGAAAGTAAAGATTTGAGAGCTGCAAATACGGCTGTCGTTTTGCTTTCATCATATTCATCATGCCCGCCGCATTCAATTGTGAGGTTATCAATTCCCGCACGGTCCAGAGCGGCGTTGAATGTGCCGTGCAGGGAGGGGATAGAGGCATCATCGGAATATTGGTTATAGGTGAAACCACAGAGTCTGATATATTTTTCATATTCCGGTTTGGTGTAAATGGCAAAAGGGTTGCTCATTTTAGAGGTGTGTAAATCTATAACCAAATCACAGTCTTGGGTTTGCGACATTAATGCGGCGCAAATCCTTTCCTGTATTTCGCCATCGGCTTTGCCCGGAAAAAGGCGGTTGATATCCCGTCCGTCAATGGCGGAAAACTTGCCGGCAGTGGCATAATAGGTTCGCTGCAGCCAGCCCAGCGGATTAGCGTAAGGGATGATACAAACTTCGCCGCTTTGCAGGTTATTGAGCAGAAAATCATGCAGCAGCTTTAAGCTCCATTGCGCCGTTTCGCCGCCGTGAAGCCCGGCTTGAATATAGACTTTTTTCCCCGCCGCGGCAGCATGGTAATGGTGGATGCACAGGTTTATTTCTGTGCCGCCGCCGGCGGTTAATATCGGCAGTTTTTCAATGGAGAAGTTTGTTGTCATCTGGTTTTACCTTTGAGCGGAATTATTTTTATTCATCAGTAGTGTTTGTTGATGATTATAGTCTTTTCCAAAGATATCAGAATATAATTTATTTACAATCGGCAGCCATTTTTTATTCAACACAACTTTGTTGTTTTGAATATTAAAAGGGGAAGAGCCGTTTTTCGCTTTGCCGACAATCCGCAAGATTTGAGCGCCGGCGGGAACGAGTTGTCCCTTTTTAAGGCTGACACCAGTCAAGCCGGCATAAATCCTGCTTTGGTTGAGGTCAATATTTTGGCTCTGAGCGTGGTTTTGTGAAAAATCCCACTGCCAGCTGCCGTCGGCTTGTTTATCAATGGCATAAACACCCGGTTTTAAGTCAATGATGGCGGTGGCCGTTCCTTGTTGTTTGCCCATCATTTTGATGTAGAAACTGCCGTCGCTTTCCAGAGATTTTTTGTATAGGTTTTCTGAGCTTTGTTGTATCTGGTAAAGCAATTTTTGGGTTTTAGGGGCAGAACAATCTGCGTAATTGCTGATGAAAGCTAAACGGTGAATTCCCACTAAATCCGCATTTTCGGCATCAAGGCTTAATTGTTCGGTCGGACCTTGTTGGCGATCGTTGACTTCATTAATCCAGATATGATTATCCGAATCGATAATTAAATCAGCGCCGCAGAGTCCGACTTTGCCGCATTGAGCCATCAGTGTTCCCAGCTTTTGGCTGATTTCGTAAACTTTGGCATTGATTTCTTCAGGAAATTCATAGCCCAGAGAGTTGCCGACACCGTTGGAAGAACTTCCGGTCAGGTTCTTGTCGCCGATAGCTTTTAATGAGGCTCTGGCTGTCAGCACGATGGTTTTATCTTCGCTGATGCCGATTTCTTTGCCCCTTTGCAACAGAGCATAAATCGTGTCTTCTGAAAAAGCATTGTCCTCTGAGGTTAAATGGCCTTTTTGCACGCCGCCATGCTCTTTATCGGCGATTGTGTTGCCGACAAACATCGACATATTGCTGCAGAAGCCGTCGATAAACCGTGCGACTTTGACATCGCCTTTATGCTGGACGATGTTTTGGGCAAATTCTTCAGCGGAGGAAACAATGCTTGTGCCTTTGCCGCCGCCGCTTTCAAAATTTTCTGCCCCGCAGGATTGGATAACGACTTTGCCGTTGCTGCCTTGATATTGCGCATAAAGAGAAGATATTTTCTCCGCGTCCAGTTGTTCAGCTTTAACGACTTCAGAGGGGATGAAACATTCCTCCAAGCCGGCTTCAGTGAGAATCTTTTGCAGGTTGGTTTTTTCTTCAAAAAAAAGGCGCAGGTTTTGTTCATTGGAAGCAATGATATCGGCTCTTTTTTTAACCCTTAAATTATTAGACCAAAGGTTGCCGACCGGGGCTTCGACGAATAAAGCGACAGGGCGGCCGCTGACAAGTTCTTCGGGAAGGGCTTTGACGATTTCGTATATTTCTTTCGGGGTTTCGCTGATGCCTGTTGTATCATATCCCGGGCTGTATTGAGGAATGTCTGTAAACAGCTGCTGATTTGGCGCTCCTCCGGCGATAACGGCTTGGCCTCCGGCTTTAACAACATCCTGCAGAATACCGCCGCGTTGCGGGTAAAAAGCCGTCATGACAAATAAAGTGTTCTTGGCAGATAATTCTTTTACGGTCTTGTTGAAGACAGCTTTAACTTCATTACTTAATTTTGAAAACATTATTCTCTCATACTCAAAAAACAAACACAAAAAAACGGATAATTTTAATTTAAAATACAATAACAGCCCCAAAGGAGCGTCGGAGAGAAAGCATATATATTTTGTATTTCGTATTCATCATGGTGGTAAGAATACCTAAGTTTTCATTGCTTGTCAAGTTTTTTGTCTAAATATATGCGCTTGTTTTCTATTGGCAGGCAAAGTATAATTGAAAGCGAATTTTCATAATGGGAATAATGGTACACTGATGCATGATATTTGGAATCCGTGGCACGGATGTGTTAAGAAAAGCGAAGGCTGTGCCAATTGCTATATGTTTTTTCTGGATAAGCAGCGGGGCGGTGACGGAAGCCGGATTTATAAAGTCAAAAATAATTTTAATTATCCGTTGCAACGGAACAGGGACGGAAGTTATAAAGTTAAAAGCGGCGAGCAGTTACGGGTTTGTATGACCTCTGATTTCTTTTTACAGGAAGCGGATCAATGGCGGCCGGAAGTTTGGCGAATGATAAAACAGCGGCCGGATGTCATATTCTTTTTGCTGACGAAGCGGCCGGAGCGGGTTAGGGAATGTTTGCCGGACGATTGGGGCGAGGGTTGGGAAAATGTATTTTTCAATGTCACCTGTGAGAATCAAGAAAGGGCGGAAGAACGATTGCCATTATTGATGGAACTGCCGTTTAAGCATAAGGGAGTGATGGCTGCGCCTTTTATCGGGGAACTGGATATTCGCTCTTATCTTGAAACGGGCGTTATAGAACAGGTTATCGCCGGAGGGGAGAATTATGATGGCAGCCGGGTGTTAAAATATGAATGGGTGAAACGCCTTTATGATGATTGTGTAGCGACCCGGGTCAGGTTTTGCTTTATTGAAATCGGAAGTTGTTTTGAAAAAGACGGAAAATTTTACCGGATAGCTGATAAACGACAGCAAAGTGTTATGGCTTATAAATCCGGGCTGCAATATGAGGGGCGCAAAACAGAATTTAAGCTCTGCCATCCCGAAGGGAATACGCTCTTTGGCGGCGAAGATATTACTTATGAAAAGCAATGGCATGACAGGTGTTTTGACTGCGGCAGTCGGTTGATTTGCAACGGTTGTGCCAATTGTGGTTTATGCGTCAAAAAAAGCCCCCGCTGAGAGCAGGGGCTTTCCGAAAGTTCTGAGCTTACTTGCCGCAAGGAGCAACGATTTCAGACAGAGAGAGAACACCCAACAGATAATCATTGGTGCAGACTTTCTGGCCGCCGATGGTGCCACGAGTACCGGTGCAGGCAGATAAAGCAAACAATACAGCAAGAATAGCTAATTTTTTCATTTTATAGTCCTTTCGATAATTAATCTGCATTGTGGTGAATCACAATGTGGGAGTATGCTAGTCTTGTAAAATATAAAATGCAATTATAAAAATGGCTTTTGTGAATTAATGTCAAAAAATCCTCCCGGCCGTGTCGGCGGGGAGGATTTAAAGGTTGTTCAGAGTTCCAATGCAGTCAAAGGTGTTGGCTGGAATCCTTGAAATAAGCGTTCAAGGATATCTTCATTGAAAACATAGGAGCTGTCAGAATACAGCTTCTCTACCGGCAAATCCCGATAAGAAAATATCGGAAAATTTTGCAGGTCTTCAATAACAAGTTCGTTGTTCCAAAGAAGTTTCAGCATATAAAAATACTGAGTTGCTTCTTCTCCCAGCTTGCGTATGGAGCCATCCTCTTTTTGCAAAAGCAGCCAGTCGGATGCTTCCGCAAAGTTGTTTTCATTTACCTTTTGCAGGAATGTTGAGCGCTGAAAACCGGTTTTTCCCATGCGCATGGCGGCAAGCGTTATGACGGCCATTTGCTGTTCAGATAAAACAATGTCTGTTGACAGGCTGGTGATAATCAGCGGTTTCCAGTCTTCTGCGACAATACGGACAGCTTGTTCGTATGTCAGGCCGTCAAAATCAAAGTCTTTGACGCTGCGGCCGTTGATAAACTTGAAACCGACCAGTGCCCGCGGGCATTCCGTTGAAACGGTTTTCTGGACGCCGTCAAGGTAAGCTCTGGCTATGATGACCTTGTCGAAAGAGTTGTCATAGACAGCAATCGGGGCTGCCGGTTCGTCATTTAGAGGTTCTGGTGTGGAGCAGTTTCTGCAAAGCAGGAGTGCGGACAGCAAGAGGATGATTAGAACCAGCACGCTGAGGAATACCTTGGTTTGGCGGCTAACTGTAGATTGTTCCATAATTTTTGGTTTTAAGGGTTAATAATTTATTTGTAATAAATGAATGGGGGAAATATAGCACAGTATTATGAATGATGCAAGTTTAAATTGTCAATTTTGTCTATATTCATTTTCCTATAAATGTCTGTCCGTGGGGACAAGGGGGATTGATTGCTTCGAATTTGGTTCGCTCAGTTCTGAAGTTTGGTAAATCGGGCGGTAGGAGTGGGACTGATTTACTTCGTCTAAAAGCTTAGCAAATCGGGTGGTGAGAGGAGGATGGCTTCATCTGCGTGTTTGCACAGATTGTGTTTGAACCATAAAAAAACACCCGGTCTTTAAGACGGGGTGTTTAGGGTGAGAGGCGGGAGGTTTAGTCCAACTCGTCAATGACTGACTTAGTCTTTTCCGGGTTGTTCCTGTAAAGGAATATAGCCAGAGCAGCCATGTCACTTTTGATTCTGTCGAGTGCATAGTCTTTCTGGTTGCCGTAGTCTGCAAGATTTTGCAAGAAGAGGCCCAGCTCAAGCTTGTTGCTGCAGAGTGGGGCAAACCCGCGAAGCGTTTCGCCTCCTGTCCAGATGACAACGTCAAAGTCCTGAAACAGCGGAAGGTCAGCCAGCTTGATGTTCTTGCAGTTTCCCGTTTCGTGATTGCGAAGCTGAACCGTCAGGTGGTTGCCGCGACGCATGGAAACGTATTGTAAGATGAAGTGATCGCCGTTTTCAGCGACAAGCGTGTTACCTTCCATTGCCGGAGCAAGTTCGAAGTGGGCTATTTGTGCTTCTTCTTCCCAACCGGAAAAATCATCAACAAATACGAATTTTCCGTTCTCAGTCATGTAGGCCATCAGTTCAGACGGCAAATTTAAATTTTTCATAATTGAATAAATTAATTGGTTGTACAAATGAACAATATCATATTTTGTCTAAGTGCGCAATAGACAAAATTATGAAATATTTGTTAAAGAATCTTTTTTGTTATATTGTCCGGTGGTTAAATTTATGGTATATTGGGTTGCATGAGAGCGTTAAGAGGAAAAAATGTCAGGACAGAATTTGCAGCTTAAATTAGAGGCCTTGGTTAATAAAATTGCAGCCGTGCGGGTGATTGCCAATGTTGAACTGGCTCAAGAGCAGCTGGAAGCTTTGCAGGTATTGCGCGGCTATTGTTTGAATCAGGCTTTGGATGATCCCGAGGTTCGGCGAGATCCGCGCAAGCTGCGTTACAAAACGGCACAAGAGCTGAAATATTCATTGGTGGCAATCTGTTTGGCTCAGGCGTTAATTAATCCGGCACGGCGGCATATTGAGAATAAAGAATATTTCGTCAACAATATTCAAGTGGCAACGGCTGACCGGGATTGGGACAGGATAGATTTTGGCATGGTGGCGGCACGACAAGTGCAAGAGGCTGTTTATCCTGAAATAGTTAATGACTGGATGATTTACCGTGATCGGAATGGCATGGGCATTAAGACGTTGATTGATGCCAAAACGAATTTGGTCGGGTTGGCTGATTTTAATCGCGGTGGTGATCCGATTTATGAATTTGCCCGTTTTCATCGCAAATATACCGAAAAAGAACATCGTCAGCAAGAGCAGAGCCGTTTGGCGGCGCAAGATGCTTTTCGCAATGCGATGGTGCAGCAAGTGGCTGTTGAAATGACCAAGCAGCAAATGCTGGCTGGTAAAAATCCGATGGAATTAATAGATATGTTATTTGCGCCTGATGGCCGGTATGCCCCCAAACAATTGCCGAATCAGCAGATTGACAGGCAGGTTGAACAAAATATTACCCGGTTGCTGGAGTATAGCAATGACGGTAACAGCCGGGAAAGGTAATAAAAAAAGCTTCCATTGAGGAAGCTTTTTTTTATTAGTAGGAATGATCCGTCAGCCGCAGAGTTTGGAAAATTAATTTTAAATCCATTCTCAATGATAATTTACGTATGTAATAAAGATCATTTTTGATTGTTTTATCCGGATTCAGATTACGCGCGACATTCATTTGTGCCAGACCGGTCAAGCCGGGGCGAATTGTCAGCCGTAAAAGGCCTTTTTCGTAATTTGAAAATTCCCTGTAGATTTTGGCCTGAAGCGGACGCGGGCCGACAAGGCTCATATCTCCGATTAATACATTAAAAAACTGCGGAAATTCGTCAAGATGTGTTCGTCTGATAAATTTGCCGATTGGCGGTATGCGGGGATCATTGACAGAAACAGGGGCTGTTCCGGGATTTTGCCGCATAGAACGAAATTTATAACATTTGAACGGTTTTCCGAATATTCCAAGACGATATTGAACAAAAAATACGGGGCCCGAAGAGGCTATTTTTATTAAGGGTGTCAGAATAAAAAACAATAGCGGAAAAATCGTGAGCAGGACGGCTGCTGAAAAAATAATGTCAAACAGGCGTTTGCAAACTTGGCGCCATAAGCTTCCTGGCAATTGAAATCCGATTAGTGACGGATGAATATCAATATAAATCTTTCTCAGGGCGAGCAATTTTTGTTCGCGGATTGTAACGGCAATAACTAAAACCGTGACAATCAAAATAAATAATAACTTCATAGCTTATATTAAAATAATAGATTATTGGACGAAATTATGCGCTTTTGGGGGTGTTAAGTCAAGTGATTTGTTATGATGGGAAGAGAGGTGCAGATGGTTTTATATGGTAATAACGGGATAATCTTCAAAGTTTTGCAGATTATAATGCCACCATTCATGAGGAATAGGTTCAAAACCATGGCTTATCATTAGCTCTTTTAATAGTTTACGGTTGGTTAGGGCTGTTGGAGAAGCATCCTGATAATCATGGCGGGCACGGATAAGATTTTCCCGGAGCGGTGTTGGATTGCCCTGATGTAACGCTTGGGCGATTTCAGGCGTATAGGCATCAATTTCTGTCGGGAAGTCAAGATTATTGCCGTTTAAATCTGTCAGGCAGACATCGACAGCCGTGCCATGGCAATGGTTTGACAGCTGATAATTTTCGGCAAATAAGCCGGGCAGGGGAACTTGTTGCATTAATAAAATGTGTGCCAGCGGCGGCCGGTAAGCGTCGCAAATGCGGAGTTTGAGGTTCAGCATTTCCAATTCAGGGATAAGGCTAAGCATTTTTTCTATGACTTGAGGGTGAGCAAAAGCTCTGTTGCCCAAACCGATTTGTTTGTAAACAGGGAGGTCTGCAATATTCTCTCTGCGGGCATACATCATGTCTATGATAAAATGGGAATCGGTTATTTCAACTAAACCGCAGGCTTTCAATTTATGTTCTATGCTTTCTGCGTCCATCTGCCGTTGTCATCCTGCTGCCAATAATAGGTTTCCATTTCTGCACCTTTAAACAGTTTCCACAGACCGCGAGATTGTTCAACCGCGCTGTCCAGATTGCCGTCAAAAATATTGAAAATACGTTCAAATTTTGCTGCGGTGTCGGTGTCAACGGCTGCGCCGTCTACCAAAAATAACAATTCGGCATGGTTCGGGTTATCATCATCAGGACTGAACCATATTGGTTGGAGCTCGGCAAAGCCGTCCTTTTTGCTGCCGTGCGGAATAAAAGAGGTGTCGTCAAAAGTCCAGAGATGGGAGTTAAGAAATTCGACACGCATTTCGTTGCCGACTTTGACTTTGATATTTTTGCCGGTGGAATAGGCTTTTTCCAGCAGTTTGGGCAAAACCTGTTCCAAATTTTGTTTTTGCAAATGATAAAAGTCTACTCTAGTCATGGGGCATTAACTTTACAGCTACAAAATGTATGGCATCGCTGCCTTGGATAGCCAACAAAACCGGACGGTTGTTTTCGCGCCGGGCTTCGCTGACATAATCGTTGAAGGCGGTGGCGTTAGGGATGTCGCGTTTATCCAATTTGACGATAATATCGCCAAGCTTTATGCCTTTACGGGCCGCATCGGAGTTGGGTAGGACATCTGTGACGATTACGCCGGTTGTATCTGGTTTGAGGGCATATTGGCTGATGGTTTCCGGGGTGATGTCGCTGACAAGGATGCCTGACGGAAGTTCTTCTGCCGCAGGAGCTGTGTCAGGCATATCAGCGTTCTGATGCGGCGTGGGCAGTGTTTCTTCCGGCATTTCTTCAATCGGAATAGTCAGTGTCATTTTTTGCTGGTTGCGCCAGATTTCCATCGGCGCTTTTGTGCCGATAGGGGTTTCGGCAATCAGGCGCGAAAGGTTTTTGGTGTTATCTATCGGAAGGTTATTGAAGTTGAGGATAATATCTCCGGCTTGTAATCCTGCCTCTCTGGCCGGGCTGGTTTCCGATGTTCCGGAAACGACAACGCCTTGGTTGGCATTAATTCCCAAATTGGCGGAGATTTCAGGCGTGTTGGGCTGAATTTTAATGCCTATCCAGCCGCGTTTGACTGTTCCATGCTGTTTGAGCTGGGAGATAACCCAGTTTGCCAAGTTGACCGGAATAGCAAAACCGATGCCCTGATTAGCCCCTGTCGTGGAGAAAATAGCGCTGCTGATGCCGATAACTTCTCCTGACATATTGAACATTGGACCGCCGGAATTGCCTTGGTTAATTGCGGCATCCGTTTGGATAAAACTGTCATAGGGGCCGGATTCAATATCGCGTGATTTGGCGGAAATAATTCCGGCTGTGACGCTGCTGCCAAGGCCAAACGGGTTTCCTATGGCAAGAATCCAATCTCCAACGCGGATTTTATCTGAATTGCCGAGCGTGACCGGAGATAGCGGGCGATTGGCATTAATTTTTATCAAGGCCAGATCTGTTTTGGGGTCAGTTCCGATTACGTCGGCTTCAAGTTTGGTGTTGTCATGAAGGGTGACGCTGATGCTGTCTGCTTTGTCTATGACATGGTTATTGGTAATAATGTGTCCGGCGCTGTCGATAATGAACCCCGAGCCTAAGGCTTCAGACGGTGCGGCATCATCTTCGCTCTGAGCATTGCTGAAGCCGGAGATGTTGACGACCCCGGGAGTGAGTTTTTCTGTCAAATCGGCAAAAGACGGAATCTGCGCCCGAGCCTCTTTAATGAGGCTCTGGGGCAGGATCAAAACGCATATCAAAATTGAGAGCAAGCGCATCAGTTTTATTTTCCCCGAGGTACGGAAGAGCCAAAGTAGCGGAAAAATTCGGAATCCGGTGACAGAACCAGCGATGCATTGCCGTCAGCCAGCGAGTTCTTATAGGCTTCCAAAGATCTGTAGAAACCATAGAATTGCGGGTCAGTTCCGGCAGCATCATTCCAAATTTTAATTGCTTGTTCATCACCTTGGCCTCGGGTGATTTGCGCCTGTTTTTCTGCTTCGGCAATGATAATTGTGCGTTCTTTTTCTGCTTTAGCGCGGATTTGCTGTGCCTGCTGCTGTCCTTGGGCGCGAAATTCTTTGGCATCGCGTTCGCGTTCGGTTTTCATGCGGGCGTTAATGGCCTGTAAAACCTCTAACGGCAAGTCAGCGCGGCGGATGCGGACATCGGCAACGCTGACACCGATTTGCGCGGCATCGGCTTTAACGGCTTGACTGATGTCAGACATGATTTTGGTACGCTGTTGCGACAATAATTCCGGCAGGGTAATGCGTCCAAGAATTTTACGCACAGAGGAATTGACAATTTCAGCCAGTTTGCTGCGAGCCATTTCTTCTGAACGGACTGTTTTGTAAAAACGCAGCGGGTCAACAATTTTATACCGGGTAAAACTGTCAACATCGAGGCGTTTTTTGTCATTCAAGACGACTTCTTGTGCCGGAGGATCAAGGTTCAGCAAGCGGGTGTCGTAAACAACCACATTCTGGATGAACGGCACTTTGAATTTTAATCCCGGTTCTTTAACCAGACGAATCGGCTCACCGAACTGGAGGACGATAGCTTGTTCCGGCTGAGAAACGATGTAAACCGAGTTGGCGGCGATAAAAAGGATAACGGCCAAGGCTGCCAAAAGATAAAATTTATATTTGCGTATCATGGGTATCTCCTAATTACTGCTTTCTGTAGCCGGAATCTTTGCCGGAGTGTTTAACGGCAGAATCGGCAGGATGTTGCCGCCTTTGGCCGAAGGATCCAGAATGATTTTATCTGATTTGGTTAAAACGTTTTCCATTGTTTCAAGATAAAGGCGTTTGGCTGTAACCGCTTTGCCTTGCTTATAGGCGTTATAGACGGAGATAAAGCGTTCGGCATCGCCTTGGGCTTTGTTGACAACGGCAGCTTTATAAGCTTGGGCGTTTTGCAGGCGCTGAGCGGCTTCACCGCGTGCTTTAGGCAAGATTTCATTGCGGTAAGCTTCGGCTTCATTTTTGAAGCGTTCCATATCGGCTTTGGCGCGTTGGACTTCGTTAAAAGCATCAACGACCTGTTTGGGAGGGTCAGCCTTTTGCAGTTTGACACGGACAATTTCAATGCCTGAGCCGAACTCATCAAGAACTTTTTGCAGTTCGGTTTTGGTTTCATCTTCAACTTTGCCGCGATCTCCGGTGATAATCGGCTGCATTTCGGATTGTCCGACAATTTCGCGCAGAACGGACTGGGCTGCAACCTGAACTGTTACGTCCGGGCTGCGCATATTAAAGAGGTAGTCTTTCGCGTTTTTAATGCGCCAAACGACAGTCAGGTTGATGTCAACGATATTTTCATCGCCCGTCAGCATATGGCTTTCCGTGAAAGAATTTGCATGATTGCTGTAAGCCGTTTCACCGATGGTGATACTGCGTTCCTGAGTGATGTTGACTTTGTCGACGCTTTCTATCGGATAAGGCAGGTGATAGTGCAAACCCGCATCTGTCGTGTAGGCATAGGCGCCGAAACGCAGGACAACGCCTTGTTCGCTCGGCTGAATCTGATAAAAGCCGGACAACAGCCAGACAGCCAGCAGGGCAAGGATTGCCCATGTGATTTTAAAGTCAAAACCGTCATCATTTTTTAATCTTTCAAGTACGCTGAAATCAACAACTTTAGGATTGTTTATGGTTTCGTCATTGTCGCTCCAGGGGCCGGAATTATCGTTGCTGCCCCATGGCCCTTGATTTTTTGCCATATTTTGCACCTCTGATGTATTTATTAATTGCTTTGTCTTTATATATAATATAAATATCAGCTAAAAACAATTAATGATAAATCTATCAACAGGGAGTAGAAAGTCGTGACGGAAAATGAAATCAGAATTCTGGCTGGGGAATATTTTTCGGCAGAAGAAATCGAAAGCGTTAAGGTTACTGACAAAAGGGTTATTGTTACTTTGCGCAATGTTGCCGAAAATCAGGAGAATGAGCGGGCTTTTATGGATAAAGTTGCGGCTGTGCTTCCGGGCAGAAAGGTTTCTGTTGTCCGTACCGGGGAAAAAGCTGCTCCCAGCCTGCGCCCTCAGGAGGATAAATGGCTTGTTCCCGGTGTGAAAAAAATTATTGCCGTTGCTTCCGGAAAAGGAGGGGTTGGCAAGTCAACGACGGCGGTTAATCTGGCCTTGGCTCTCGCTAAGTTAAATCTGAAAATTGCTTTGTTTGATGCTGATATTTATGGGCCGTCCGTGCCAACAATGCTGGGTTATGAAGGGGTAGCTCCGGTTTCCTTTGACGGACAGTTGTTTGAGCCTTTTCAGTATCAGGGAATTAAATCAATGTCCATAGGGACAATGATTGATAAAGATACACCGCTCATCTGGCGTGGCGCTAAGGCTTGCGGGGCTATTCAGCAGTTGCTGACAGAAGTCAATTGGGGCGAGATTGACGTTATGGTTATTGATATGCCTCCGGGAACAGGTGATATTCAGATTACATTGTCGCAAAAACTTGATTTGGCCGGGGCGGTCATTGTTTCTACACCTCAGGATATTGCGTTAATTGATGCTGTTAAGGGTGTTAATATGTTTAAAAAAGTCGGTGTGCCGATTTTGGGAATTGTTGAAAATATGAGTTATTATATTTGCGAGCACTGCGGTACTCGTGCAGATATTTTCGGGCATGAAGGGGCAAGAAAGACTGCGGAAGCATTGGACGAGCCGTTTTTGGGCGAAATTCCGTTGCACATTGCCATTCGCGAAAACTCAGATAATGGGACACCGGTTGTAAATGCCTTGCCGGATAGCGCTTATGCCCGGGCTTATGAGGCTGTTGCCGTGCAGATAGAAAAGAAACTCGGCTTTTGATTATTGAAGAAGAAAAAAGCAGGCTGATTTGTAATCAGCCTGCTTTTTTATTAATTAGAGTTAGTTTTTCGGTTAGGGTAAAAAGTGAAATAATTATACATTGCTTTGCCGTTGTGCATAACTCTGTCACCCTTGATAACAGGATAGAATGCTGAATTTTCATCGTCTTTCCCTATAAGGGTTCCGACTGCTTGGCCATTGATATACCAAAAGGGTTTATCATCTGCTCCGCTTTTATGTCCTGCTGATCCCGCTTGAAGCCATCCATCTTCTGTGATTGTATGTGTAATACCCAAAGAGAGCGTTTTTCCTTTGGAAAGATCAGGTACACTATTGTTAAAGATATCAGCTTTTTTCACACAATTGAAGTAAGAGGAATTAAAAGGACATTTCATCGGGGTGTTGACACAGTCGGAAGTGCTTCCGGTATAAGTATACCCAAGGCTGTCACAAGAGGGCTGTGCGCCGCAGGTGAGAGCGTAAGCGTTATACGCGATGGCAGCGGTCAACATCCCTGTAGTGATGATAAGTGATAATTTCATAATTGTTCTCCTAATTAGTTAAGTTATCTGTTGTCAGACAGCGTCA
>CAJTMA010000020.1 GCA_910577205.1 uncultured Alphaproteobacteria bacterium | reverse complement strand
CGTAGGCAAAGCGGGAATTAACAAACTAACATTTTTTCCTTGCAAAGGTTTTTAACGCAACACAGAAAAAAGGGAGATATTTCAAAGAATCATCTCCCTTTTATTCATTTAAGCGTTTAATTTTTTAATCATCCGCACAACCGAATTTCCATTCTGATTAACAACCGTCATATTCGAATGAGTTTCACCAACATCCATCTCCCGATATATGAGATTAGAGGTCTGATAACTGCGGCCGGAGATAATTTCCCGGACATAAAATCGTCCATTAACATTAGAAACCAAACAAAAAGGGATAGCCTTTTCGCAGCCTGTAAATACAGTACATAATGCCGGATTTGCATTAAACAAATTTTTTGCTTCAGGAAAGGCGCGCTTCATCATTTGCAGGCCGTCTTCCTTCGTGATAACTTGAGCCATAATAACAGGTATTTGAATTAGACATGATAATATAAATATTTTGCCACGCTAAGCGATATATGCTTATAAGTCAATAAATTTTTCTCCCTCTCCTTTATATTCACCAATCAATAATTAAATAGGAGTGGTCTTTACATATTTTCAGCGCAATAAGGAATTGTCAGATGAAACCGCACCGTTATATTTCGTTAGTTTCCGGCTTGGCTTTAGGTATCGGCCTGTTTGCTGCTCCGGTATCCGCTCAAACCGTTGTTTCGGATAACAGCCATCAATCTTTGCAAAATGATATTAACAAATCTAAGAGTGCCAAAGAAAGAGTGGCAACCAACCAAACCCGCCGTAACCGTACATTCAGCGATTTCGGGCAGGTCTATACCGATTTCAAAAACCGCCTCAACAAAAATTATGGCTTTGATTACTCGGTTGACATTTCTTATATGGGGCAACGGGCAGCGCCAAACGGCAAAAAAAATTCTATGCAAACTTATATTTATCCGTCAATCACATGGACTACCTTTAACAATGAATATGGTACGGGGACTTTGAATGCAGCTTATACCATGATACGTTACGGCGGCAAGAACGGCAGCTGGCTGGGTAATCGTATCGGCGTTCAGACAGATATTAATGACTATACCACCCCGCAAAATTCTTTTGACGAATTATATTACAGTTATCAGTTCGGTGGTGACTGGAAATGGCTGACACTCGGTTTGGGTCAATTTCCGCTTTATAATTTTGACGGTTCAGCTTATGCGGCAAACCAACAGGTAAACTTTATCAACTACGCATTATCTCAAAACGCTTCGGCATCTTATCCTATCGCCGGCGTGGGGATGTACGCCCAGATTGCGCCAAATGAAGATTGGAGTTTTACATTCGGCGGACAAGATGCGACAGACGTTGACGCAACCAGCGTGCAGTTAAATAATTTCAGCGATGAACATTACTCAACCTTTGCCTCCGTATCTTATACGCCAACAATCAAAGGCCTAGGCGCGGGACAATACTCCGTTATGGTTTATAATGTTCCGGGAGTTAAGCTTCAGCCGGAAACCACAAACGGCTGGTCACTCAACATCAGCCAAGACATCGGCGACAAGTTGGCGGTGTTTGGACGTATAAACGGCGTTTCCGGCCACACGGAAACAATTAACCGTTCATATGTTCTGGGCGCAGTTTACAATAATCCGCTGGATCGTAATCCTTTAGACCAAATCGGGCTGGCATTTGCTTATAACCACATTAATGAGAAAGCCGTGGGTTCTAAACTCAACCATGAAAGCGAAAAAATTATTGAAGGATACTGGGCTTGGGGTATTTCCAAATGGATGACAATAACGCCAGACGTTCAATTTTATATTGATCCGGCCTCCAACCCCAAATCAGACTATGCAACAGTCTTTACCCTGCGTTCCACTTTCTTCTTCTAACCCTTTTAGGGCGGCTCAGGACAGCTTGGGCCGCCTAATCTGCTGTTATATACAACAGCATAAATTTAACTTTACTTTTAACAGTCTTTGATTGTAAATAATGTATTAACTAAACATTAATATTTACGACATAATCAGATGAATAAAATTTATAAAATTACCCTTCTCGCAGTTTTAACAATCATATGCTCTGCCTGCGAAAGCACTCAGCCGCTTAAGCCAATCCCCCCAAAAATTGTTCCAGCTGTTGAAGTCAAACGACCGGAAGCGCCTAAGCACGCCCTCGGCATAATCGGCGCTGTAGAACCGGTTTATATTCTGCCGATGAAATCGCCTTTGCTTGCCAGAATTGATACCGGGGCAGAAAATTCATCGCTGGATGTTCAAAAAGTGCGCTATTTTGAACGGGACGGCGAGAAATGGGTCAGCTTTGAACTTGTGAATGACCAAAGCGGAGAAAAGCATTTTTTTGAAAAGAAAATTTTACGTTTCGTAACCATCAAACGTATTAATGAAAGCGAAAAACGGGCATCTGTTTTGATGGATATTAAGTTCGGCGGCCAAATCATCAAAGAAAAATTTTCTTTAGCTGACAGAGAAAAATTTGAGTATCAAGCACTTATCGGGCGCAATATTCTCACCGGACGCGCCATTGTCGATACATCGCTTTCCAACACCCTGCATTAAAAGAGAGCCTACCCATGCTTAAAAAGTTTGTTTCCGTTCGCAAAATTCTCACTTTGGGACTGATTTTGTCTGTAATTTTTGCGGCTTTCAGCATTTATTACAAAACGACTTACTGGGGCTTTAAATTCATGCCCAAGCAAACTGCAAAAGTATGGACGATTGAAGCCCATGTTTCTTTTGAACCTAACGGCGACCCGATTAAAGTTTCTCTTGCCACCCCGACAATCAGCGATGATTTTAAAATTCTTGACGAAGACATCGTTGCCCCCAATTACAAAATCAAAAAACTACCCAAACAAAACCGGATTATTCTGACATCTGACAGCATGGAGCAGGAACAGAATATTTATTACCGGGTTTTGCTGTTCGATAATGAAGATGCCAAAGGAAAGACACCAGCTCCCGCCCCTGCTCAGCCAGAAAAACCGATATTAGACGAGCAAATGGCGGCAACTGCCGAAAAGCTTTTGCAGCAAGCAGAAGCCATGCCGGGAGATAAGGTTCAAAAAATCATCCGCCTGCTGAATCAGACACCGCCGGATTCAACTGTTGTTGCTTTTCTTCCTCTGAAAAAAACGCCCAAAGACATCAGCAATGCTATCCGCACTTTGCTGGATTTGAAAGGCATCCCCAACCGTACTGCCAGGGGCATCAAGCTGGAAGAAGACAAGAAGTCTTTCTCTGCCGATTTAATGTTAGAAGGTTATATTGACGGCGTGTGGAAGCTGTATAACATCGAAACCGGCAAAAAAGGAAAACCCGAAAACTTTGTCCTGTTCCAACGCGGCGGCGAATCGCTGATTGACGTTGAGGGCGGAAATAATTCTACCGTTAAGTTTTCGGTAATGAAGTCTATCACCTCCACGCTTAATCTGGCGGGAAAAAGAGCTAAACTCGCCAAACAGGAAACTTTGTTTGATTACTCGGTTTTTAATCTGCCGCTGAATGAGCAAAACACCATCAAGTGGCTGACTATCTTTCCGCTGGCTATTTTGGTCATTGTGCTTATCCGCAATGTGGTCGGCATTGTCACCATGGGAACATTTACGCCTATGCTGATTTCTCTGGCTCTGGTTAAAACCGGACTTATTCCGGGTTTGGTGTGCTTCTCCATCATTCTATCTGTCGGATTGGTGTTGCGTGCGGTTTTATCGCGTCTTAATCTGCTGTTAGTCCCGCGAATTTCTGCTGTTGTTATTTTTGTTATTCTGATGATGCAGTCAATGACAATTCTCGGATACCGCTTTAGCGTTGACATTGGCCTGTCGGCCGTCTTTTTCCCAATCATTATTATGGCGTGGATTATTGAACGCGCCTCCATAACCTGGGAAGAAGAAGGTCCAAGCAATGCCTGCCGGGAGGTTTTTTACAGCGTTATTGCCGCCATTATTGTTTATGCCATCATCAATAATGAGGTTATCCGCCATATTATGTTTGTCTTTAACGAGTTGAATCTGGTTATTCTGTTTGCGGTTATGCTGCTTGGAACTTATACCGGCTACCGTCTGACAGAGTTGAAGCGTTTTGCTCCGCTGGTGAAGGACAAATAAAATGTTTGCCAAACTGTTTGAGAGATTTGCCAGTCCCAGACGATTGCAGGAAGCCGGAATCCTCGGCATGAACAAACGCAACTACAGCGTTATTGCCCAATATAACCGGCGGCGGCTGTATCCGCTAGTGGATGATAAAGTTCAGACTAAAATGCTGGCGAACAAAATAGGTATTAATACGCCGGGGTTAATCGGCGTGATAGAATATCAGCATGAGGTCAAAAATATTCTGGAAATCGTGAAAGGCTACAAAGAATTTGTTGTCAAACCGGCACATGGCAGCGGCGGCAAAGGCGTGCTGGTTATCAAAGATTACAGCGAAAATGCATTTACCACACCATCCGGCAAACAAATTACTTATAACGAGCTTTACCAGCATATTTCCAATGTGTTGAGCGGTTTGTACAGTCTGGGCGGAAAATATGATGTTGCGGTTATTGAAGAGCTGGTACATTTCAGCGATATCTTCAATAATTACAGCCATCAAGGTATTCCGGATGTCAGAGTTATCGTTTATAAAGGCTACCCGGCAATGGCGATGATGCGTTTGGCTACAGCCGAATCTGACGGACGGGCTAATCTGCATCAAGGCGCGGTCGGTGTAGGGTTAGATATTCGCAGTGGCAAGGCCATCAACGCGGTAATGCATAATATTCCGATTACGCATCATCCGGATACCGGGGTTGATTTGATGAAACTGGAAGTTCCGTTATGGAAAGAACATTTGGAAATTGCCACAAAAGCTTATGATATGACTAATCTCGGTTATTTGGGGGCAGATATTGTGCTGGACAAGTTTCGTGGGCCGATGATGCTTGAATTAAATGCCCGTCCGGGACTGGCTATTCAAATTGCCAACCGCAAGGGCTTGGCCAAAGTCTTGGAAAATATCGACAAGAATTATCCGCAAGGATTAAACGCTGCGGAGCGGCTTGACTTTGTTTTGAAAAACAACTAAATATTCAGCAGGATATGACAAAGGAGATTATCATGGCGAAAGAAGGAAAATCAGCCTCCGGCGAGGCTAAATTGCTTAAAAATGACACAAAGAAATTAGGCAAAAGCGGAACAAAACCGTTAGCCAAATCTGAAGTCAAACAGCTGGATATGAGCAAAACCCGCGCAAAGAAAATCAAACATTCTTATCAGGTAAAAGATGCGGAAAATTCTATTTTGCTAAAGCTTAAAGACGGTGAAGTCGTGATTGAAATGAATCCCGAAATTGCGCCTAACCATGTGGCGCGGATTAAAGAATTGGTTCGTGCCGGTTTTTATAACGGCCTGAAATTCCACCGGGTGATTGACGGCTTTATGGCTCAAACCGGTTGCCCCTATGGTACGGGAACAGGCGGCAGCGGCAAGAAATTAAAAGCCGAATTTAACCGCACGCCGCATAAACGCGGCACGGTATCAATGGCGCGGTCAATGATGCCGGATTCCGCTGACAGCCAGTTTTTTATCTGCTTTGCAGATTGTCCTTGGCTGGATGGGCAGTATACCGTTTGGGGTGAAGTCACTTCCGGCATGGAATATGTCGATATGATTAAAAAAGGAGCAGGCGCTAACGGCGCTGTCAGCAATCCTGATGAAATCATCAGTATGGAAATTATCGCCGATATCGGTTAATTGTTTTTCTTTTTACAAGCCCGGAAAATCCGGGCTTTTTTATTAATTCCTTGTAGAAAACCACCACTTTAGTGGTGGATGAATAAAAAGTCGGCGATATAATATCAGTATGAGATTCGTAGAAAGTTCACACGGAATATATAGTTTAAGTTATCATATAGTATGGGTAACAAAATATCGCCGACGTATCCTAAATCCCGGTGTCGTTGATTATCTGAGAAAATTGTTCCCGAAGCTGATACGAAGTATCCCAGGAGTAGAAATAGAAGAGATTGGCTTTGATAAAGACCATATACATTTTGTAATGGAAATAGCGCCTAAGTATAGTATTTCAGATGTAATGGCACAGATGAAAAGCCAATCTGCTTCGGCATTAAGGGCACGGTATAAGTGGTTATCATGGGTGTATTTAAAGGAAAACATAGTTTGGTCGACGGGATACTTCGTTAGCAGCGTTGGAGCAAATGAAGAAGTGATAAAAAATTATGTAAAACATCAAGGACAACGGGATTTAGGTCTGCTCCGTTTGGAGCTGTAAAGAAAGGCACCTAAAAGGTGCCTTTCCGTAGAACCACGGGTTTACCCGTGGATATCTATGCGAATTATCTAAGAATTTTAGACGAATAAAAAATCGACCCTTATTAATGCTTGACATAACACGACAAGCGAGGTAATCTTATGATTGATATGGTTTCAGTTATAAGAGAGGTGTATGATGAAAGTCGGTCTTCTTTCAGGCTTATCTGCTATCGCAGTAACAGCCGCTGCCGTTCAAGCTCAGGCTTTAACGGTTTCTCCTGAGGTTAACTCTTTATCATACACACACCTCGCAGAACTAAATCAAAGCCAAACTCTTGAAGCCTTATCACTGGCAGGCGGGGTTACCCGTCTGCCGGCTTCTGCCTATAAAACCGCTGGTGTCTATTTTATCACTAATAATAAAGAACAAAATTTTGGTTCTGCCGGAATGGGAAATGAATTCGGTGATCCTTCAGGAAATAATTGCAAAAGACTGGGGTTCAGTGTCACATCTTGTGCTTCGGGGTTGTTTAACAAATCTTGCCCGTATAATGATAAGATTTACGACAAATGTTGTGATGCAACTTACAAATACAATCCCTCACAATGTGCTGCCCCTAAAAAACTGAGTTCTGACACTTGTGGCGGCAAATATAAATGTTATTGCGATCCGGCTACTTATCCCTATGCTTCTTGTGTTGCGCCACAGATTAAAGGAGCGGCCTGCACGGATGACAGCGGAACAAGATACCAGACTTGTACCTGTCCGGCCAGCGTGCCAACACCTTACGGATGCCAAACATATTATCCTTCGCCTTGCAGCTCTGTTTGCAAAGTAGCCTATGCGGATAACTGCCGTAACCGTGCCTCGGCTCAAACGCCTTATGGCTGTGAAAAATATTGGGGTGATTGCGGCTCTAAATGTGAACTGGCTTATACAGACAACTGCCGCAATCGTAATGCTGTACCTACGCCTTATGGCTGTAAGCAGGCTTGGGGAGATTGTGCGTCAAAATGCCAGATTGCTTATGCAGACAATTGCCGGAACAGGACTGCGACCATCAGTAGCTGTCCTGCTAATGCAAGCTGTTCTTATTTCTCTGATTGCGCGACTAAAATTCAAAGCTGGAGTTGCAAATCCGGTTATGTAAAATCTGGAAACAGTTGTATTCTGGACAATCAATGTCCGGGATTTGAAAAAAAGGCCAGCTGCCCCAATAAATATTATACTAAAGAGGTTTGCAGCCAAGATAATGCTTATATTAAATGTACTACAACTTGCGGCTCGCGGATTGTCGACGACAACCCAACTTATACCATTGATGGCGGGAATGGTGCGGTTACCGTTATCACTAAAGATCATAGTTATTTACCTTCATCGGGTATTGTGTATTCAAATGTTAACTTTCCTCAATATCCTGAATGTGCAGCACTGCCCAAACCTAAAATTACACTGAATGCAAATAGTGGATCAGAGGCGCGCTTTTCTGTGGAAAGATTGGAAAATGTGGATATTGTGGTTAACTTTACGCCTTTTAACGAACCGGAATATTGTTATGATGCAAACTCTTTCAAAGCTTCACCTTTCTGTTCAGACAATAGTTCTGATTATGGCGATGCATATTGTGAAAACCGTAACGATTGTATATCTAACCCCAACTGCAAAGAGTATAGTTGGCATTGTGAGATATATTCCGAAGCAATGACTAAGTACGGATATATTGACTTATGTGATATTGCGGAAAATTATGACAACTATTGCAAAGCTCCGCAAAGCCCAACCATCGGACTTAATTTAGATGGAAAACTCGTTAGAACGGAAACTTATACAAATAATGGGAAAAGCAGTACACGATACATCACTGAAGGCACTTATAAAAATGTTAATATTACAGTAAACGGGAATCCGCAAATTGCAGTCAAAATCGGAGGTGGCGCTCATTACGATAAAACCGTTAAATTTGAAGGAACAAATGCAATTACCGGGGGTAGCAAATACAGCGTTTGGGCTCGTGGACACAACTCTTATGCTTACGGTATTGTCCGAGGCGTTCTTCAGGTTAATTCTGGAGCAAGATTATCATTAGGCAAAGAAGCTTGTATTTATAATCAATGGAACGGTGTTGTTGTCAGAAATGGGACAATTACAGGAACTGTTACTCAAAATTGCCAAACTTATAAATTGAGTTTGTAATGCTAAAAGCCCGGAAAATCCGGGCTTTTTTAGTTAACCTGTGTGAGAGACAGATGCAAGAACTTCGGCTCAGCCGTCAGGCTTGGAAGCTTAGCGGCTGAGAAAACGAAGTTCGGAAGGGTTAACATCTCTTACATCAACCAGAGGCATTTATGTTATCTTTGTTTATCCTTTAACAAAGGACGTCCCTCTTTCAACGCCCGTTTTTTTATTTTACGGCGGGCGATGTTTTCCTCATCAAAAGTTTCACCGATAATAGCAAACATCATCGGGACAAACAGGGTTGCGACAAAGGTCGACATCAACATACCACCGATTAACCCAGTACCGATTGCATGACGGCTGGCTGCCCCGGCGCCACTGCTGGTTGCCAGCGGCACAACGCCTAAAGTAAATGCCAGAGAGGTCATCACAATCGGGCGGAAACGAAGTTTAGCGGCCTCAATTGCGGCGTTGACATAGGTCATTCCGGCCTGAACCTGCATAACCGCAAACTCAACAATCAAAATTGCGTTTTTGGCGGCCAAACCGATTAATGTAACCAAACCGACTTGGAAATACAGGTCATTCTGAGTTCCACGCAGCAAGGTGGCTAATAATGCGCCGCTGACAGCAAAAGGCACTGACAGAATAACAACCATCGGCAATGACCATTTTTCGTACTGCGCTGATAAAATCAGGAAGACCATGATAATACCGAAGACGAAAGCCTGGCTGGAAGCGCCGCCGGTCTGCTTTTCCTGAAAAGCAGAACCGACCCATGACAAACTATAGTCTTTATCCAAAACGTCGTCCGCAATTTTATCCATGGCGGCAATCGCTTGTCCGGATGAATACCCCGGCGCAGGATCACCCATGACTTTAGCCGCGGGGAAAATATTCAGGCGGTTAATCAACTCCGGCCCGGTCACCCGCTTGACATTAATCAGCGTGGATAAGGGCACGAGCTGGCCGTCATTAGATTTGACATAGACATAGCGCAAATCATCCGGCGTGCGGCGGAACTTATCTTCTGACTGGACTGTCACACGGAAATTTCGTCCCTGATAGGTAAAGTCGTTGACATAAACATTACCAAAAGTCGATTGCATTACCGTATAAATCGCATCAATCGATACGTTCAGGACTCTGGCTTTTTCCCGGTCCAAATCAATCTGGTATTGCGGCGTTGAAACCGAAAAGGTTGTACGGACATTGCTTAATGCCGGATTTTTATTCGCCGCATCCACAAATTTCTGGGTTTCAGCCATTAATTCCTGCGATGTATGCCCTGCCCGGTTTTGGATATAAGCTTCAAAACCGCCTGTTGTGCTCATTCCCATAATCGGCGGCATACTGAATGCATAGCCGATACCTTCCGGCTGGCTCATTCCATATCCGGTAAATATTTGGCTCAGAGTATCCGTGCTCTGGGATGCGTCTTTGCGGAGATTCCAGTCTTTTAAGGTAATAAAGCTGATTCCCGAATAAGTATTCTGGCTTCCGGACAGCATATTAAATCCGTTAATCGTCATCAAGCTTTCGACATTAGGATTCTTTAAGACCTGCTGCGATACTTCATCTGTCATCTTTTGGGTGCGCTGCAGGGATGAAGCCGCCGGCATATCATAAGCCATCATCAGCGAGCCCATATCTTCCATCGGCACTAAACCGCCCGGAATCAGCCTGAACATCCAGATAATACTGGCAACCACCGCTGAATAGGCCAAGACAGCTGTTTTCCGGTTATGCAGGAAAAAGCGAACCAAAGCCAAATACATTTCAGTAATTTTATCAAAAGCATTGTCAAACCATCTGAAGAAACCGTGCGGTTCTTCTTTCTGGGTTCTGCGTTTGATAATCAGGGCACAAAGTGACGGCGTAAGCGTCAAAGCCACCAAAGCGGAAATCAACACTGACACAGCAATGGTTACGGAGAATTGCTTATACATCACGCCGGTCATCCCGCCCAGGAATGCAATCGGAATAAACACCGAAGCCAACACTAACGCCACGGCAACCACAGGCCCTGACACTTCCATCATAGATTTGATGGCTGCTTCTTTGGGTGAAAGCCCCTCCTCATCCATCAGGCGCTCAACGTTCTCAAGCACGATAATCGCGTCATCCACCACAATACCGATTGCCAGAATCAAACCGAACAAGGTTAACAAGTTAATCGAGAAGCCAAGAGCATACATTCCGGCGAAAGCGCCAATAATAGACACCGGAACGGCCAGAATCGGAATCAAGGTCGCGCGCAGGTTCTGCAAGAAAAGGTACACCACCAAGATAACCAGGACTACCGCTTCAATAAATGTATGAACCACTTCGTTAATCGACTGTTTTACAAACAAGGTCGTATCATAGGGAATATCATAGGTAATGCCGTCAGGAAAGCGTTTGGACAGTTCCTGCATTTTAGCTTGCACAGCCGCCGCGGTTTCCAGAGCATTGGCGCTTGATTGCAGATAAATCGCAAAAGCCACCGCATCTTCGCCATTAAACTTGGAGGACACGCTGTAATCCTGCGCTCCGAGTTCAATACGGGCAACATCTTTCAGGCGCAAGATACCGCCTTTTTCATCAGTGCGGAGAATAATATCGCCGAACTCTTTTTCATCCACCAAGCGGCCTTTGGTATTAACGGAATAGGTATAAGGCAAATATTCGCCCATAGGTTCTTGCCCGAACTGGCCGGCGGCAAACTGAGAGTTTTGCTCCTTAACCGCGGCAATGACATCCTGCGGCGTCAGATTATAATCGGCCAATTTGTCAGGGCTGAGCCAAATACGCATGGAATAATCCTGCGATGCAAAGAGCGAAGCATCACTGACACCTTTAATACGCTTTAATTCGTCCAACACATTTAACAACGCATAATTTGATACATAAACCGTATCATAACGGTCGTTGGTCGAACGCATACTGACAACTTGCAGAATAGAATTGGATTTTTCCTCAACAGTTACGCCCTGTTTGGTTACTTCTCCGGGGAGTTTGGAAGCGGCCATCTGCACGCGGTTATTAACGTCAATCGTTGCCTGATCGGGGTCTGTTCCGATGTCAAACACAGCACCAACCGTCAAAAAACCTTGGGAAGTGGCGGTTGAATACATATAAATCATATTCTTGACGCCGTTTAATTCCTGCTCAATCGGCGCGGCAACCGTATCAGCCAAAACCTCTGCCGTTGCGCCGGGGTAGACAGCCGTGATCTGAATTTCGGTCGGAACAATGCTCGGATATTGTTCAATCGGCAGCACTTTAATTGATACTAATCCGGCTAAAATAATAACCAAAGAGATAACCGTTGCAAAAATCGGCCGCTCAATAAAAAACTTTGAAAACATTTTTTATCCTTTATTTGTCAGGGTTACTTCTTTTCTGTTGCCGGAGTTTCGCCGTCAATCTGTACGTTTACGGCCATTCCCGGACGGATTTTCATTACACCGCTGGTAATAATCACATCACCGGGATTTAAGCCGCTGTCAATAATCCAGCCGCCGTCTTTAGTTGTCAACCCGGTTTGGACATTAACGCTTTCAACTGTTCCCTGTGGGCTGACACGGTAAACATAGGCAGAATTTGCCCCCTGAATGACTGCTTCCTGCGGAACAACCAAGGCGTTGACCCGGGTCATACCTTCCATAAACAGGCGCAAAAATTGCCCCGGACGCAAACGGCCTTTGGGGTTGGGGAATACGGCACGAAGCTTGATAGTGCCCGTGCTTTCGTCAATGCTGGGATTAATAAAGTTAATTTGCCCGTCTTCCGTATATTGCGTATCATCGCCGAATTTAACTTTGGCTATAATGTCCTGACTATTTTCGGGATTGGTTATCAAACCGCGGTCGACCATGTTCGTCAGAGCCAAAATTTCATTTTCAGACGCGGAAAAAATCACATACATCGGATCAAGCTGGGTAATGGTTGTCAACAAGCTGGAGTTATCCGTTGCCGCAATCAGGCTGCCTTCGGACTGAGCTTCCATACTGGTAACGCCGCTAATCGGAGCTTTAACCGTCGTATAGCCCAAATCGAGCTTGGCCTTATCGACCTGAGCCTGTGCCAGCTGGGTGGAAGCCCGCAAGGAATCAAGGTTCGCCAAGGCATCATCGCGTGATTTTTCACTGACGACCCTTTGTTCAAAGAGTTTGGAAATACGCGCCCACTGAGTCTGCGCGGCTTTTAACTGCGCTTTATTCTGTGCCAGAGAGGCTTTAGCCTGCTCCAAAGCAACTTTGAAGGGTTCGGGGTCAATTTCAAACAAAACATCGCCTTCCTTGACATTTGAGCCTTCAACATAGTTTCTTTTCAGCAAAATGCCGCCGACACGCGCCCGGACTTCCGTTTCTTTAGAGCCTTGTGCTCTGGCTGCATATTCGAAAGTCAGCGGAATATCTTCAGGATGCACCCGAACAGCAGAAACTGAAGGTGCTTGCTGTTGCTGCCCGGCATTAGAATTTTCGTCATGGCAGGAAGTTAAAACCATCAATGCAAGCGCAATTGTCAACACTCTGTTTTTTAATAACATTTATCTCACCCTACTTTATATTAATCTTTTATGAAACTACCTTGCTTACGGAAAAAACTCAACTAACTTTTGAATTTTATAAGAATTGTGGATATTTTTGAATGTTTCACCCCTCACCTTTTGGATTACATTGAAAAAGCCAAACACGCTATTACTTTTAGCGGTGCGATTATACGTTTCTGAATCAATTTTTTAGGAGAAATCAAATGACTGAAGGCGTACGTTTTCCAACTATGGCATTTATTACCGGCGGTGTCGGACAAGCAGATGACGGTATTCCGCCGCAACCGTTTGAAACTTTTTGTTATGACTCAGCTTTGCTGCAGGCCAGAATTGAAAATTTCAATGTTATCCCGTATACCTCCGTTTTGCCGAAAGAGTTATACGGCAATATCGTGCCGATTGACGACAATATTGTCAAACAGTTTAAGCATGGCGCTGTTTTGGAAGTTATTATGGCCGGACACGGCGCAAGCCGCGACGAACATAAAGCTATTGCAACCGGCTTAGGCGTTTGCTGGGGCAAAGACAAAAACGGCGAACTGATTGGCGGCTGGGCTGCTGAATATGTTGAATTTTTTGACACACAAATTGACGATGACATTGCTAAAGGCCATGCTGAAATGTGGCTCAACAAATCATTGAATCACGAATTGTCTATCCGCGGTGTTGAAAAACATTCTGAATTCCAAATGTGGCATAACTACATCAATATCACCCAGCAGTTTGGTTACAGCTTGACAGCTCTCGGTTTCTTGAATTTCGAACACGCCGACCCGGCTAAATTCACCCCGGTTCCGCCGCAAAAACTGTAAAATAAATTAACCTTTGTCCCTGCATTCGCGGTATTCCCCGAAAGCAGGGACTTATTTTAATTCTTTATTTAAGGAAATGGCAACATGGCTGATAAGCAATCACTTATCCGGATTAATTCGAAAGGACAGGATATTGCAGCTCCCGCCAACAAAACAAACCCCAACGGTTTGGGCGTGTTGGCCTTGGCGGCAATTGTCGTCAGTTCGATGATTGGCGGAGGAATTTATTCCCTGCCGCAAAATATGGCTGCCGGCGCTTCTGCCGGAGCGGTTCTTTTGGCGTGGCTGATTACCGGTATCGGTATTTATTTCATTGCCAACACATTTAGTATCCTCTCTATGGCAAAACCGGATTTGACAACCGGGATTTATATGTACAGCAGAGCCGGTTTCGGCCCTTATGTCGGCTTTACTATCGGCTGGTCGTACTGGTTATGCCAAGTCTGCGGAAATGTCGGATATGCCGTTATAACGATGGATGCGTTAAACTACTTCTTCCCGCCCTATTTTGCCGGAGGAAATAATTTATTGTCTATCATCGGCGGTTCGCTGATTATCTGGGGATTTAATTTTCTGGTATTAAAAGGCATTAAACAGGCAACCATCGTCAACACCATTGGCACAATTGTTAAAATTGTCCCGCTGTTGTTGTTCATTTTAATCATGTTTTTTGTCTTCCATTTTTCAAAATTTGATTTTGACTTTTGGGGTGAAGCAATTGCTACCAAGGCTAAGCTTGGCGACCTGCCGGCACAGATTAAATCGACCATGCTGGTAACCCTGTGGGCCTTTATCGGTATTGAGGGTGCTGTCGTCATGTCTAACCGGGCAAAAAATACCAGTGATGTCGGCAAAGCTACTCTGCTTGGCTTTATCGGCTGTTTGGTAATTTATGTCCTGTTGTCGCTGCTGCCTTATGGCTTGATGTCACAAGAGCAGCTGGCTGCCGTTCCCAACCCGTCCACTGCGGGCATTTTGGAACAGGTTGTCGGCCGCTGGGGCGCATGGCTGATGAATATCGGCTTGTTGGTTTCAGTTTTGACAAGCTGGCTTGCTTGGACCATGGTTACCGCGCAAATTCCGCAAGCTGCGGCTGAAAACGGCACTTTCCCGAAAGTCTTCACCAAGGAAAATGCAAATGGTTCGCCAAGCGTTTCATTGTGGGTCACTTCCATTGCCATGCAGATTTTCATCCTGCTGGTCTATTTCTCCAATAATGCTTGGAATACCATGCTGAGTATTACCGGCGTTATGGTTCTGCCCGCATACTTCGCTTCCTGCGCTTATCTGTGGAAAATCTGCGAAGACGGCGAGTATCCGTCCAATCTTATTACCAAACGCTCAACCGCGTTAATCACCAGCATTTTGGGCGCAGTTTATGCCTTGTGGCTGATTTATGCCGCCGGTTTGAACTATTTGCTTATGGCTGTGGTTATTGTCACTCTGGGTATTCCGGTTTATATCTGGGGACGCAGGGAATCTGCCCCGCAGGAGAAGCCGTTCACCCCGCGCGAGTGCGTTTTGGCAATAGCCTTTATCCTGCTGTCTATCTGGGCTATCTATGCTTTCTCTCACGGGATTGTTCAGATTTAGCCATATTATAAAAAAACAGGCGTCTTTGTTAAGACGCCTGTTTTTTTATTCAATAAGCCCAGCCATGACGGCGCATCCGCCTTTGATAATTTCTTATCATTTGAGAGGTTTCAATCTTAATCCGGCGTTTGTGTAAAAGCACGGATAGTTTGACACGCATTCTGTCCCATAGCGAGGGGTTTTTATAACAACGAAGAGCTTCGGGAAGCCGCTCCTGCGGATATAACCTGCCAATTTTGAAACATAGGGCCAAACCGTTTCCGGCGGCATTGGCGTTAACCCATCCCAAGGCATCTTCCAAAGTTTCGTGAGCGACATGGTATTTGGCCGTAAACGGACAGCCGGCAGCATCAACCGCAGCTTTCAAGGGTTCATAAAACAGGCGGCTGGTTACAAAAACCACTGTCTTTCCAGGCAACGCCTCCTTGAGAACTGCCAATTTGTCTTTCATGCTTGCCGTGTTGTAATAAGCCCTGAGGTTTTTGCTTTTAATCCCCAGTTCTTGAGCATAGCATGACAACAAATCAACATTATGCTTCTGCATAAGCGGGTTATAACCGCCTAAGATAAAGAACAACGGCACATCCATTCTTTGCTCGCGCATCCGATACAACAAACGGGATGCCATACCGACCGTGTCGAACATATCATCCATTAAAACGACAGCATCGGTATAAAACGGCACTTCGTTTTTAATGTCTTCCCAACAGGTTGTAACCTCATGGGGATTAGGAAGCATTTTGTAGAAACTCTTTACTTCCGCGTAAACTTTTGAATTCATATATGTAAAGTTTTGATTAATAGATACAAAATTATAGATTTGAAAAAGCAGACCCCGAAGGGCCTGCTTAAGTTCTAACAGCTCCAAGAAAGCTTTTCGCCGTCATTCTTGAAATTAACACCATCCACCATAACGTTGATGCTGTGCGGGGCAACAGGTATACGATCTGTCACCGGAACAGGAAACGGCGATTTCAAAAATTCGCCGCGGATGATGTCATAGTAGCTGCGGATACATTCGGGTTTATTACGGTTATAACCTGACATTGTTACCTCCCAGAAAATCTTTTTCTGGCCGGGAATACCGTAAATGCGCGACACGACCGTATATAAATATGTGTGACCATACATTTTTCGCATCAGCGATAAAATATACTTGCGCGACAAGCGTTCTGCAGGGATAACATACAAACCGCGATTGAAATCTCTGACAATGCGGCATTCCGTTTTGTCCTTACAGAAATCGCGTATAAAGCCGGAGTAATCCTGCGGGATAACCTCTTCTTTGTATAAGGCATAAGTTATCGCGTTAGGGGCTTTGGTGAAATCACCAAAAACTTCTCTCGGAATTTCCTTAAATCCACGCACGCCGGGAATTGCAACATTTGTCGTATCTTCCGGGTGGCGCGGGTTATGGTAAATCCAAAGCTTATACTGTTTTCCTTTAATAAAAAAATAAGGGAAAGCATCATAATCTTTCTGACAAGTCAGGATTTTGAAAAACACCGGGTATCTTGCCTCAACTGATCCATAATAACGGCAGATTTCATCTCGCACGTCATTTTCGCTAAAATTTTTCATTTCAAAAATATTTAATGGTTAATAATTATTAATAATATAAAATTGTGAACAGAATAGCATTTTAGGAAATTTTGTCAATATCGATTTAAGACAAAAAAAAGCGTCTGATAAGAAACCTGCCTTAAGGGGTTCTAAATCAAGCGCTAAAAAATTGTTTGCCACAGCAACGAGGCAAACAATTTTTATTTGAAAATGCAGAGATGCAGCTTCTTTCGGGGTGCTTATACCGAAAAATCAGCGTTTGTGACGTTTAACACAAAGGCTTTCTCTTTCTGACGTATATCTGAATTTGGCTGTCTTAAAAAGACACGGGACACTGCTGAGGCATTTTCACAACAAAGGTCTGCCCTTTTAATCAGTCAGTTCGACTTTGATTAATTTGCCATAGAAAGCTATCAGTTTACACAATATCCATGGTTCGCGACACTCGCCTCTTTCCAGACTGTCGATTTTAGCAGCGGGAATTAAAGATTTTTTACTGAGTCTGATGAGATTAAGTTTGTTCTTGGTTCTGAGTTTGAATAACTCCAGTCCGCAGTCTTTATAAAAACTGCTTAAAACATCTTTTTCTTTTCTTGTCATGATTTTTCCTTTGTGTTTCTGTTTAAATAGAAGTGTGGGAGCTAAACACAGCCACAAAGAACTGCCCGCCTATTCAATATATTCGGACGGACTCCCACATAAGCGGGATTTTATAAATTCTTTGTGCAGAGTGTTTAGCTCGTGAATGCAGTTTTACACGCAGAATAACAATAAGTCAACAAAAACCCCGCCGTTATGGCGGGGTTAAAGCTGATAAATAACTTATTTATTCATCATCAGCGGCAGAAGCTGTTTCCGGTTCGCTGACTGTATCGAAGTTATCTTCGGGATCAGCCACGCTGTCGCCAAGGACTTCGCTGCCGGTTTCCTCTTCCAGCTCTTCATCATCGCCATCATCAGCATCAAGCCAAGTGACGGAAACGACTTTTTCGTTATCTCCGGTACGGAATAAGATTACCCCTTGTGTCTTACGGCCGGCAATACGGATATCGGCCACAGGCATACGGATTAACTTGCCACCGTCGGTCACCATCATAATCTGGTTACCGTCCTCAATCGGGAAGGAGCTGACAATTTCCTTATTGCGGGCAGACATTTCCATATTGGCAATCCCTTGGCCGCCGCGTCCGGTAACACGATACTCATAAGAGGATGTGCGCTTACCGTAACCGGTGGATGTAACGGACAGGATAAACTGTTCGCGTTCTGCCATTTCCTTAAACTTATCAGCAGACAGGACATTCAGCAATCCGGTATCTTCAGGGCTGACGCAGCTGTCATCACCGCGTTCGGCAGCAATGCGTTTCATTGCGGAAGCAACACGCGAATACTCATCACGTTCTTCCGAAGTAGCATCGCTGTGCAGCAGAATGGACATGGAAATAACCTCATCGCCGTCTGCCAGTTTGATACCGCGGACACCTGTCGAATTACGGCCGACAAAGACACGGACATCGGTAACAGGGAAGCGGATGCATTTACCGCTGCGAGCAGCCAGCATAACGTCATTATCTTCATGGCAGATACGGACGTTAATCAGCTTATCGCCTTCATCCAATTTCATGGCAATTTTACCGTTGCTCTGAACGTTGACAAAGTCCATCAGCGAGTTACGACGGATATTGCCTTGAGAGGTGGCAAACATAATGGACATATCTTTGCAATCGTCTTCGCACTCCGGCAGCTTCATAACCGTGGTAATGGTTTCGCCCTCATCCAGCGGCAGCAGGTTAATAAACGGTTTGCCCTTGGAAGTCGGAGAACCCAACGGCAGCTTGTAAACTTTCATTTTGTAAACAAGACCTTTAGACGAGAAGAAGAGTACCGGCGTATGGGTAGAAGCCACAAACAGGCGGGTTACAAAATCTTCGTCTTTGGTTGTCATGCCGGATTTGCCCTTACCGCCGCGTTTCTGCGCTTTGTAGGCATTCAGAGGCACGCGTTTGATATAACCAGCTTCGGTTACGGTGACGACCATTTCTTCGCGCTGAATTAAAGACTCAATATCAGTATCGTATTCAATGTCTTCAATCTTTGAACGGCGCGGCGTTGCATATTCGTCGCGGATAGCAACAAATTCATCACGCATAATGCCGTAAAGTTTTTCGCGACTTGCCAAAATTGACAGGCATTCTTTGATTTCTTCACCGATGGTAATCAATTCCTCGTGAATCTTATCCCGTTCCAAACCGGTCAAGCGCTGCAGTTTCAAGTCCAAAATAGCTTTGGCTTGAGCTTCTGACAGGCGGTAAGTGCCGTTTTCAACTTTGCGGTCAGGCTCGTCAATCAATTTAACCAGAGCTTCGACTTCCCCTGCCGGCCAAGATTTACGCAGCAAAGCGTCTTTGGCTTCCTGCGGGTTGGGTGCATTACGGATAAGTTCGATAACAGGGTCAATATTTTCCACCGCAATGGCCAAACCGACCAAAACATGGGCGCGGTCACGGGCTTTGTTCAATTCAAAAATCGTGCGGCGGCGGATGATTTCTTCGCGAAATTCGATAAAGGCCTGAATGATATCTTTCAGATTCATCATCATCGGGCGGCCGTTATTAATTGCCAGCATATTCATACCGAAGCTGGTTTGCAGCGGCGTGAACTTGTAAAGCTGGTTCAAAACAACATCCGCTTGGAAATCGCGTTTGACTTCAATGACAACGCGGACACCCTGACGGTCAGATTCATCGCGGATTTCAGAAATCCCCTCAATTTTCTTTTCTTTCACCAGTTCGGCAATGCGGGTAATCAGTGCCGCTTTGTTAACCTGATAAGGAATTTCATGAACAATGATGGCTTCGCGGTCTTTGTATAATTCTTCAATCGTTGCTTTGGCGCGCATCATAACTGACCCGCGGCCGGTGTAATAAGCGGATTTAGCGCCGCCATACCCCAAAATCAAACCGCCGGTCGGGAAATCCGGGCCGGGAACAATGCTGATGAGGTCATCAATCGTGATTTCAGGATTATCAATATAGGCGCAGCAAGCATTCAACACTTCGCCGAGGTTATGCGGCGGGATGTTGGTGGCCATACCGACGGCAATACCGTTAGCGCCGTTAACCAGCAGGTTAGGATAAGAGGCCGGCAAAACCGTCGGTTCACGCAGAGTTTCATCATAGTTGGGCATAAAGTCAACGGTATCTTTATCAATATCGTCAATCAGCGAATGGGCGACTTTTGCCAAGCGGGCTTCAGTATAACGCATGGCGGCTGCAGAGTCACCATCCATAGAACCGAAGTTACCCTGCCCGTCTACCAGCGGCACGCGCATGGAAAACGGCTGAGCCATACGCACCATAGCTTCATAAACAGAGCTGTCGCCGTGCGGGTGATATTTACCGAGCACGTCACCGACGATACGCGCAGATTTACGGAACGGGCGATTGTAGTCATAGCCATTTTCAAACATAGAATAAATAATACGGCGGTGCACCGGTTTCAGTCCGTCACGGACATCCGGCAAAGCGCGCGACACGATAACGCTCATGGCGTAATCAAGGTATGAGCGGCGCATTTCTTCCGAAACGTCAATCGGGGTAATGTCTTCCGTCTTGGTTACCACAGGTATGTTTTCTTCAGTCACTTTTATTACCTTTCACTTTTAAACTGTTCAGATAATAACAAATGCGGCTGATTTATTCTAACGATTTTATTAACTTATAAACACCTGATTGCGCTGTACGGGCAAAAAAACCGCTTTATTTTTGATTTTATATTTTTTGAAGAGTTAAATGGTTAACAAAAAAAGCAGAAAAACGCAAAAAAACGCCATTTGAAACATAAGAAACTTTGACAACGATATTCTCCGGCAAACCCGAGGAGATAATCAGCGGCGCAAAGCGGTGTTGTCCCAGCACCTTGGCTTTTACAAGGGCGCATAGAATGCAACAAAAAAGAGGTTCTGTTACGAACCTCTTTTTTATTATTAAAAGCTTAGAACGGAATATCATCGTCCAAATCAGCAGCAGGAGCAGCCGCCGGGGAGTTATCCCATCCAGAATTGGAAGCCGAACCGGAGAAGACATCGTTGCCGCCGGCAGGAACGCCATCGCCGCGACCGTCAAGCAGTACCAAGTTGCCGGAGAAGTTCTGCAACACAACTTCGGTTGTGTATTTTTCCTGGCCGTTGTTATCTTCCCATCTGCGGGTCTGGAGAGAACCTTCCAGATAAACTTTAGACCCTTTACGCAAATATCTTTCGGCAATATCAGCCAGCTGGGAGTTAAAAATGACAACACGATGCCATTCGGTTCTTTCCTTGCGTTCGCCGGAGAGCTTGTCTTTCCAGCTGTCAGATGTCGCAACGTTCAGGTTAACGATTTTTGCGCCGTTAGCCGTATTTGCCACTTTCGGATCAGCACCGAGATTACCAACCAAGATTACTTTATTAATACTTCCAACCATTGTGATGTACCTATTCTGATTAAATTAAAAACTGGAGGAAGTATATATTGAATTATTTCAGATTAAAACCGAAATCAGTAGACCTGTGCATATTCGCCGTTCTTTATCTGATAAATGCCGTAACCTACTGAATTGCTTGGGTCACCATTGTTAAACATCATCTCTCCCCAGCCGGTATCAAACTTGTTTTCCGCCAGAGTTTCCGCTAAATGGTCATACTTAAACGAATCGGCTTTTTCAACAAGTTCTTTCCATAGCTGGACAGCAGAATAACCATAAACCGAAAGCCCTTCCGGCTCAACGCCAAGCAGACGAAGCTTCACCAAAGTTTCGGCAAAATCGGGGCTGTCTTTCAGTGACGGAAGCGCCACCACAAAAGTTCCTTCGGCTTTTTTCCCCAAGGTATCGCGGTAATCTTTCTGCGCCTGATATTTATTCACGAACAGCACAAAATCTTCACGCTCGCTCCTCAGGGTTTTGGCCATGCGCGCCACCCGCTTGGACTTGCCGAGAATATAAGTAATTTTGTTGCCGTCTTTAAGCACATCTTCGGCGATGCGGTCATAATCGTCATCATAGTTTTGAAAATTATAAGACTGGAATGCGGCGGCTTTGCCGGAATCCGTAAACAGCTTTTGCAATTCGGCAGCCACGTCGACCACATCTTTGTTATTACGGTCATATATCAGCGCCACTTTTCTGTCGGGAAAATGTTCTTGATAGAAATTAAAGAAATCCCCGGCCTGACGGGTTTTATAGCCGACCATTTTTACCAGTCCCTTGTGATTTTCAGACTTGATGCTGCTGCTGGCAGAGGTCGGAATAATTTGCAAAATGCCGGCTTTGGCATAAACGGCGGCAATTTTCTGCAGAGAATTAGAGCAATAAGGCCCAATAACCAAAGACATTTTATCACGCTCGGATGCATTTACCGCCATCATCTGAGCCGTAGAAACGGCGATACGGTCATCGCATTGGTCATCCACCAAAACCAGATTGATTTTCTTGCCTTTCAGGCCACCTTGATTGTTTATCTCATCTACCGCGGTGCGTACGCCGGACACAAGCTCCTGCCCGACAGCCTGATATTCTCCCGCTAACGGCGCAATAATTCCGACATTAATTGCGCAATGGGCGTCAGCAGCACAGGCAAAGCTTAAAGCACAAGCTATTTTCAAATATGGTTTCAGCATAAATTTCAATGATAGTTAACGTTAACGGGGCGGATAATATTATAGCGTTTTGAAAAATGCAAGTTTTTTATGACGCATTGTATCCACGTTGTTTTTCGTATTGCCTTTTGGCTTACATATTACTATATTGTCCTGCGGGAGATTAAACAACATGAACGATAAAATTGAAATTAAAGGCGCAAGAGAGCATAACCTTAAAAATGTGGATATTTCTATTCCGAAAAACAAACTGACAGTTGTAACAGGTTTGTCCGGTTCGGGGAAATCCTCTCTGGCATTTGACACGATTTATGCCGAGGGGCAGCGCCGTTATGTGGAGAGCTTGTCTGCTTATGCCCGCCAATTTTTGGAACTTATGAAAAAACCCGATGTTGACTCTATTGAGGGATTATCTCCGGCAATTTCAATCGAGCAAAAGACCACTTCGCATAATCCGCGGTCAACCGTCGGAACGGTTACTGAAATTTATGACTATATGCGTTTGCTGTGGGCTCGTGCCGGCACGCCCTATTCTCCCGCCACCGGACTGCCTATTGAATCGCAGACCGTTTCGCAGATGGTTGACAAGATTATCGAGTTTCCCGCAGGTTCTAAACTTCTGTTGTTATCCCCGGTTGCCCGCGGCAAAAAAGGCGAGTTCAAAAAAGAAATAGAAGCTTTGCAACGCCAAGGCTACCAACGCCTCAAAATTGACGGCGAAATGTACGGGATTGAAGATGTTCCCGCATTAAGCAAAAATATTAAACACGATATTGAAGTCGTGGTTGACCGTTTGGTTATCAAGGAAGGCATGGAAGAACGCCTGGCACAATCTCTGGAAACAGCCTTGAAACTCAGCGACGGCATTGTCTATGTCGAAAATACCGCGGATGGCGAAAGGACGACCTTTTCATCAAAATTTGCCTGCCCGGTTTCCGGATTTACAATTGAAGAAATCGAACCCCGGCTGTTTTCATTTAACAATCCGTTCGGGGCTTGCCCGCATTGTGACGGTATCGGAGCAAGATTATATATGGATCCGGCTTTGATTATTCCCAATCCCAACTTATCGCTGAACAAAGGCGCTATTGCCCCCTGGGATGGATTTCGTTCTTCTTTTCACAATCAGGCAATCACCTCCTTGTGCGACTTCTTAAACATTTCGCCGGCAACACCGTGGAAAGATTTGCCAGAAAAAGCCAAAGAAATAATTTTATACGGTTCGGGCAATGTCTGCGTGCCGATGTATTATTCCTCTTTTGTTTCAGACAAACCTTTTGAAGGGGTTATTCCCAATATGGAACGGCGGTTTTTGGAAACGGATTCATCATGGGTACGCGAAGAATTTTCTAAATACCAGTCGGCCGCACCTTGTGAATTCTGCCAAGGCAAACGCTTAAAGCCAGAAGCTCTGGCTGTCAAAATCTGCGGCATGGATATTATGGATACTTCCGAGATGTCCATCAAAAAAGCGCGAGAATGGTTTGCCGGGGTTGAAGCACAACTGCCGCAAAAGAAAGCCGAAATTGCTCATAAGATTTTGAAAGAGATTATTGACCGCCTGACGTTCTTAAATAATGTCGGATTAGACTATCTTACCCTCTCCCGGCAGTCAGGATCATTATCCGGCGGGGAAGCACAGCGTATTCGTCTGGCTTCGCAAATCGGTTCGGGATTGACCGGCGTGATGTATGTTTTGGACGAACCGTCAATCGGTTTGCACCAACGCGATAACGACCGTTTGCTGGAAACATTGACCCGGCTGCGGGATATCGGCAACACGGTGATTGTCGTTGAACATGACGAAGATGCCATACGCGCCGCAGATTATCTGGTAGATATGGGGCCGGGCGCGGGAGAAAAAGGCGGCTATGTCACGGCGGAAGGCACGGTTGACGAGGTTCTTAAAAATCCCAACAGCTTGACCGCACAATATTTGAACGGCAATAAAATTATTGAAGTTCCTGCCAAACGACGCAAAGGAAACGGCAAATTTATCGGGGTCAAAGGCGCTAAAACCAACAATCTTAAGAATGTCGAATTAAAAATACCGCTCGGGACGCTCACCTGTATCACTGGCGTTTCCGGCGGCGGCAAATCGTCTTTGATTTTAGAAACCTTATTCAAAGGCCTGAATAAAGAGCTTAACGGTTCGCGCGAACAAACAGGAATTTATGATAAGCTTATCGGCGTGGAAAATATTGATAAGATTATCGATATTGACCAATCGCCTATCGGGCGGACACCGCGCTCCAATCCGGCAACTTATACCGGGCTGTTTACGCATATTCGCGATTGGTTTGCCGGGTTGCCGGAAGCCAAAGCCAGAGGATATGCTGCAGGACGGTTTTCATTCAATGTTGCCGGCGGGCGGTGCGAGGCTTGCAAAGGCGACGGCGTCACCAAAATTGAAATGCACTTTTTGCCGGATGTTTATGTGGAATGCGATGTCTGCAAGGGCAAACGCTTTAATCGCGAAACGCTGGAAGTCAAATATAAAGACAAATCCATTGCTGATGTGCTGGATATGACAGTGGATGAAGCCCATAAGTTTTTTGACGCCATCCCGTCTATTCGCAACCGTTTGGAACTCTTGCAAAAAGTCGGCTTGGGCTATATTCATCTCGGACAGCAGGCAACAACCCTTTCCGGCGGGGAAGCACAACGTATCAAGCTCTCCAAAGAATTATCCAAACGCGCAACCGGCAAGACTTTGTATATTTTGGACGAGCCGACAACCGGGCTGCATTTTGAGGATATCAATAAACTGCTGAAAGTCTTGCAGGCCTTGGTTGAACAAGGCAATTCGGTGGTTGTTATTGAACATAATCTTGATGTTATTAAGACAGCGGACTACATTGTCGACATCGGTCCTGAGGGCGGTGACGGCGGCGGCAGGATTATTGCCCAAGGCACACCCGAACAAGTAGCACAAGTTCAGGGCAGCTACACCGCTAAATATTTGAAACAAAAGTTAGGCTAAAGAAAATCCCTTGTTCAACGGCAAGGGATTTTTAGTTTTTTATCAAGCATCAATAACGGAGCATGGGCAGAGCTGCTACTTCAATAGGTTTATAATACCCCCAGTAGTTACCGGTATTACTACCGACGAACCACGTGATAGAGCTTTCTCCTCGGTTTGATGTCCAATAGGTCATACTACACAGACTAACGTAATGCGCAACAGCCGTATTGTCTATTTTACGACGGGCAACGTAATTGCCCAGCACATTCTTTTTATCAAGAAGCAGATACATCTGCCTCAAACTTGGCAAAAACCATTTTCCTTTGGCAAACCACTGAGCGGGCGTTGTGACATTATCCGGCGAATAATTTCTAACATATTCGACGGCAGGTAGCTCCAATCCGGTTTCATCAGCAAATTTAATTAGCTTTTGGGTATTTTCAAAACCATCCGGATCACATTTATCTCCACCTTGGTAAGAATAAGGCTTACATACTGACAAAGTGGGAACATCCGTATAACTAAAGTAATCCCTAGCAACATCACTATAGCCTTTATTTTGTTCATCCAAATTCTTCCATGCCGTATATTCTTTTGCTCCAAACCATGCTGAAACTTTTCTTTTGAGTGCGATAGCTAACCTTTCCTCCTGACTGATAACAATTGCAATCGGCGTTTTTCCGGAAAGAAGTTGAGTGCTTACAGTTCCATCAGAATATAAATACGGCGCACTCTCAAATTGGTCCAGATGATTGTCAATGTAATCCTCATCATCACAGGTAAACTCATAATTGGGGTCGTTGTAATCCTTGCATTGACTATATTTCGTACCACAGCTATATCCTCCTAAAACTTTTCCTCCGTTACAGTTGCTGCTGTCGTACTTATAAAAACTGCTATCGCAGCATTCCTTACAGGTGTCAAATTTCTTGACCGTGCCGCTCCAGCAGGTCTTCGCGCCGGTCGCCC
>CAJTMA010000019.1 GCA_910577205.1 uncultured Alphaproteobacteria bacterium | reverse complement strand
CTTTGTATTTGCCGCCGCATGACGCGCTGGTCGTATTTAATAATGAGCAGTTTGAGGCGGTGTATTTATACTCAGAACTACAGCAGGTTTTATGGTAAGATGAGTTATATGGGCAAGCATCTATTAATGTCCCGCCCGGGCAAGATGTCACAGTATAGCCAAGCTTCTTGCATTGTTCTGCTGTGATGTCCGGAAATTCCAAGCCGCCGCTCCCGAAATTCAGACCATTTTCCTTGGTTAGAAAATGCACGGCCGCTAGTTTGGGCAAATGGGAAAGGGAAGCCTCTTGAGCAGGCAATTCCAAAGCAAGAGGCTCAGGCCTGATGTCAAGAAGGTTTTGGCTAACTTCTATGGGTAACGGCTTATGAGTTTCATAAGCAATGTTAATGTTTTTGTTTCTATACACAGAAAAAGCCGTTCCCGTGAGGGATACGACTACGCAGGTACAGAAAATTATTGTCCTAATAATCCTCATAGCACACCTCGTAGATATAACTGAATCAAGCCTGTTTTTAATGTACCATGTTTGGGCTATATTGTCAAATACCTTTTGGAATACGGCGTTTGGATTATCAGGCACGGGGAATGCAGCGATATAAAAGAATGGCCGAAACCGGCCTAAAATATGTTTTTAAATCTCCCGGCGGCGCTCAAAATGCCCGGATGACGGAACGCAGACTGCTTGCGGCACGGCAACGATAAAGGGCAGCTTCGCCGGGAGAAGAAATGTAAAGCGGCAATGCCTACTTCAGCCGGGTGAAGCGGCAACGCCGGGAGAGGATTTCATTATTCTTGATATTTTCCGTCCCTTTTGCAATCATTTCAATGACGCGGGTGTCATTGTCATATTCCGTATGGGCGGTCACGGGATTAACCACTCCTGCTCCGAAGACTGAAATTTCTTCCGCAATATTAATATTAACATTTGTCACTGCCGGACACATTCTGGAATCTAGATAATTATCCACGAAATCCTGTGTAATCCCATAGCTCAGCAAGTCGTTCGGATCAGAAAAAGCAACAACATTAACCCGTTTAAATACCCGGTCATTATAATGTTTTCCCTTCGTATGGCAGTAAGCAGGAATCTGCCCGGTGACCTGCGGTTTGCCGCCGGCAATCTGCAGCAACGGAAGCTGGTTTGCCAGCATAAAGACTGTCATTTCTTTATTTTTCAAATCATCAATAATCAGCCGGGCATCGCGGTGCTGGGCAACATCCTGCCGAACTTCCGCAGAAGCCACGGTGTTAACAATATCCGTCAGGCTGTCCATCAAGATTTTACTGCCCAGACTATGCGTGATAAAAATAATGTTATCACGGCTTAAATTTTTGATTTGACTGTAGGAAGATACTTCGCACACCTGTTTCTGCTCCAGCTGCAACTGATCCCACGAGCGGCTCAACATCCAGCAGGTGGCTTGTTTGGTCGCGTTCAAAATATAACCGCGCTTATCTGTCAGATAAATCTCCGGATCAGGAATAACATCATCAAGGAATTTTTTCATCGTATGGTTAAACGGGGTGCGTTTATGCTCATAAAGCCCTGATGTATCATAATCTAAAATACGTTTCTGTGCCGAGGTGTTTTTTGACCAAGTCAGCTCATAAAAGACCATATCCTTGGAGGCATCGTCATTTTGCATTCTTGTTACGCGTAGGTTGCCGATGACGGTTTTCTTATCTTCCGGGTCAACCAAGGTAATGTTTTTATCACGGCGGGAAAATACATCCAGCCCGAGTTTAAGTGCCAGATTTTCACGAATTCTGGTTGCGTAGCCCGGACGGTGCGTTCCAACCCCGTGAACCATCATAACCTTAACCACGCGCTTGTCAGCGAACAAATCATCAATCCCCGGCAAAGGGTTGCCCTGAATTTCACACTGGCGGGTATCCTCTTTTTTATCGTTAATAATCGCCTCGGCAACACCGCGCCCAAATGACGCACAGCCGGAAACCGCCATAATTAAAACCAGAAGAAGAAGTCGCTGCATAATATTATCCATCATTTTGAAATTAATTTTGCCGTGATTTTAATCTATCTTAAATAATATTTCAATAAAATAGAGTTATTGGTATAAACAGGTATGTATAATGAAAGTATTAATCCAAAGAGTCAAAAAAGCTTCGGTCGAAGTTGACGGAAAGATTACCGGCGCTATCGGCAAGGGGCTGTTATTATTCATCGGCGTGCAAAAAGGCGACACAACAGCAGAAGCCGAGTATCTTGCCAAGAAAGCCGCCAATCTGCGTATTTTTGAAGACAGCGCGGGTAAGATGAATTTAGCGGCGGGAGATGCCGGCGGCAGTTTTTTGGCAATCTCACAATTTACACTGGCCGGAGACACCAGCCGCGGAAACCGCCCGGGATTTGAAACGGCGGCCGCGCCTGCCGAGGCCGAACCGCTCTATTTATATTTTGTTTCCTGCCTGAAACAATCGGGACACAAAGTTGAGACCGGAATTTTTCAGACAGATATGCAGGTATCGTTAATTAATGACGGGCCATGCACCTTTATTTTGGAAAGGCAGCCCAAAATAATTCATGGAGAAAAAAATGACTGAGGACAGATTGGCACAGATTGGCGCTCTTCCGGCAACGGATTTTGCTACAGTTTACCGTTTGCTGGCAAAACTTAATTATTCGCAGCAGGAAGATATCCTTAACCTGGAGCAGCAGCTTTACCGGCTTATCAAACAATCTCCTGAGGATATCAGCGGCCTGATTATCCTCATGCAGGAGCAAATCATGCGCGGAGAACAGCAAAAATCCAAAGCTTTGGCTTACAAAATATGGGATATGGGCGGCGAAATGTCCCCTTCTTTAGAAGCTTTGTTTATCAGCAATTTGATTAATGTCGGACTGACAGATATGGCCGGCATTTTACTCAAACCAAAATTTGACGCATTAAATACCTATATCAAAATCTTTTATCCGCAGCTTTTAGCCTATGCCATTGCATCGGGAAACCTCAATTATATAGAACGACTGGCGGCGTTAGACAGCGATTTTGACCGCAAAAAAGCGCTTAAGGAATTTGTGGATGTCTTTAAATGCTTAGGCGCGGTTGAACATTTTCGCGCTTTGCAGCAATCGCTGGCAAACATGGTTAAAGATGTCATCCTAAGCATGACTTACAACATTTACACAGACCGCGGGTTTACAGATTTGGAAATTGTGGTTTACGCCGGAACAGAAGCCGGAGATTTGCAAGCGCTTAACAATAAACTGGAAATGCAGATAACCGCTTACTGCACAGCCAAGGGACTACCGCGGTTTAACAACCTGTGCTACCGGGTTGAGCCAATCAGCGCCCACCCTTCCTTGGCTGAGATGCAGGCACGGGAGTAATAACCGGCGGCAACCCGGCGGCATTGTTTTTCTTGCGCTGGGCAATCTCCAACTGGGTGATGATTTTATCCGAGGCTTTTTCTAAAAGCTGTTTCATTAATTTGGCGGCTACTTTTTGCTCGTTGTCAGCGCTGTTAAACAACACAAAGCGGTTTTGGTGCTCGGTTTCCTTTTCTTTGTTATCCGTATTTTCACTTTCTACGGAAACAACCATTTGCAAGCGGTTGGTATTGCTGTTAACCGGGTCGACTTTGGCGCGCAGAATTTTGGAATTGATGATAAAGTCTGCCAGTTCAGGATTATCCGTGATGTAAAAATAATCGCTTTTAACAAACATTTCCCGCAGAATTTCCGCATATTTTGCTGAGGTGGTATTATTAAAAAATTCAGTCGGCGCAATGTAAATCAGCCCTTTCCCTGAAACAACCTCAGCAGCATCTTCTTTAAGGGACGGCACGACAAGAGCTTCCGGTTGCGGCAAGGGGGCAACTGTTTCGTCAGGTTCATATACGGCAGTTTTGCTTTCAACATTTTCTTCCGGCGGCTGAGGAGCTTCCGCAGCAACAGGTTCGTCAACAATTTCTTCAGGCTGATTTTCTTCCGGAGCTTCCCTTTGGCGGTTCAAAGCCTCGTCTATTGCCGCAAAAATATTTTGGCCCGAGATGTATCCCGTTACTTCCACACAGATTTCTTCCGGCGTTTGTTTGGTGGTGCGAACAGCCATGTCTTCAATATTATTGTCGACCAGATTATAAACCATCACGTTATAATCATGTTCGTTCAATTCTACCCGGGCATTTTTTAAATCCGGCAGCTGGCTGACTGCCAGATAACTGGCTTTATCCGTTACGCGCACACGCACAGTCGAGCGGGCTTCGCCAGGCTTAACCTTTTCGCAATTTGCGCCATATACGGATGTCACATCGTTATTAAGCGACGCTTTATCTATCGCCACAGGTTCATTCCCGGCAGCAAAGGCTGACGGAGCAGATAGGAGCAAAAGTGTCAGAAATAAGCCAGTTTTCACCTTACCACCAGCTTTTATCGTCGTTTTGAACCTGTTTCATCATTTGCGACCACTCGCCGATTTTGATGTTATCATTGCTATACAGGGACAAATGATAAGAAATTCCCGGAACGCTTTTATCAACAAAAGGCACAGGATAAACCGAAATTTCCAGATAATATTGCGCATCATTCAGCCGATTGACGACAGTAAACGCACCGGAGCCTTCAATAATTTCTTTGGTTTCGCGCCGCGCCAGATAAAAACCGTCAGGCAATGTGTCATCGGCTTTTTTAACTTTCATGATATAAAGAGTGGGCGGCGTTTCTTTTTCATAGATTTCCGCAGTATCATCAAGCATCTTATTGGTTGCGCGGGCAGCCAGCAGGGCATAGACCTCAGGGGTTATCCCTTCATCCAGCACCTGAGGCGCGGCATAGGGCGCTTCGACAACGTGCTTATCCTGTTCATCCATTGTCCGGTGGCTGAATGCGGTGCACGCTGCCAATAAGATGTAAACAGAAACGGCTAGTAGTTTTTTCATGGCGGAAATTCCTTATATACTGCATTTACAAAGCCAATATAACGGATTTTAAGGAAATCTCATTATCTTTTTTCAGTTATTCACTATTTGATGAGGTTGCTTTTTCAAAGAATATCTGTATGATGGGCAATCAGGCAAATCTTTTAACTTTCGGACTCTCTGATTATGGTTATTACGGCAAGCGCTATTCTCATCGGGCTGTTGGCTTTTATCCGCCCGCTGCAAAAAAACAGTTTTTACCTCCTGCATTGCGGCATCGTCATTTTGGCGGCATGGTATATTGAAACGCACTTATTCCGCGTGACGCCTTTTGCGCCCAAAACGCTGGTATTGTTTCTGGTTTATCAGTTTATTTCCATAAATATCGTCACCTATCTGGCCTATTGGGTTGACAAAAGAGCGGCCGTCCGCGGCGAATGGCGCATTCCCGAGCGCAATCTGCACGCTCTGGAAATGCTCGGCGGCTGGAGCGGCGCTCTGCTGGCTCAAAAAATCCTGCGCCACAAAAACAAAAAGAAAAGCTATCGCGCCGAATTTGCTTTTGTATTGGTTATGCAGCTCGGCTTTATCGTTGTTGCGCTGCATCTTCTGGGAATCTGGCGAATATAGCTTGCAAAGAAAATCATGCAGGTTATGATAAGAGGTCACAAATTTTAAGGAAAGACTATGATTGAAGACAGAATTCAAATTGACGAGGACATTAAAAAGCTGCCGTTTATCGAGCATTATAAAAGAATGTGGCCTTTCGTCAAACCTTATATCTTCCGCGCTATTTTAGCTATTTTAATCTGTATTCCCATCGGGGCGCTGGATTCAGTTGTCGCTCTGTCGCTTAAACCCTATATGGATATTGTGCTGGTAGATAAGACAGACAGTTCGCCGGCTTATATTCCGCTGCTTATTGTCGCTTTTACGACGGTGCAGGGGTTTCTAAATTATGCCGCAACTTATCTGAACGTCTGGGTCGGCACCCGTATCAATCAGGATTTAAAACGCCATCTTTATAAAAAGCTGCTGCATTTGCAGACATCTTATTATGATCAGCATGATTCCGGCTATGTTATTCAGCGCTTCAGCACCGACTGCGACATTGCTTGTTCTGGCCTGCTTGAAAACCTGAAAGTTTTTGTTTCGCGCTTTTTCTCATCTTTGTCATTAATATGCGTTTTGATTTATAACTCTTGGCAGCTGGCAATTATTGCCGTGGTGATTTTAGGCTGCGCGCTGTTGCCGTTATCACAGGTTAGAAGACGTATCAAACGCGTGGTTATGGGCAGCGTTGTCGAAGGGGCAAAAATCCTTTCCAATTATACAGAAACATACGCCGGCAACAAGACAATTGCTTCGTATAACCTGCAGAATAAAATCTATAACAAATATGACAATACGCTGCGTAACCTGTTTAAGCTGACAATTAAAATGATTCAGAAAACAGCATGGATGACACCGGCTTTGCATATTATCGTTTCAATCGGTATCGGCGCGGTTATCGGTTACGGCAGCTATTTGATTGTCAACGGCACAATCAGCAGCGGTAACTTTGTTTCATTCATCACCGCTTTGATTTTGCTTTATACGCCAATTAAGAGCATCGGCAAAAATTATAATGCCATGCAGGTTTCTTTTCTGGCAATCGAACGCTTGGTGGAAATTTTGGACATGGAGCCGACGGTTACCGACAAGCCGAATGCCATTACGATGAACGGTGTCAAAAAGGATATTCATTTTAACCACGTCAACTTTGAATACAAAGAAGGCATTCCGGTTTTGAAAAATATTAATCTAAATGTCAAGGCTGGTTCGACAGTCGCTTTGGTTGGCAATTCCGGCGGCGGCAAAACAACCATTGTTAACCTCATTCCCCGCTTTTATGACGTTAACCACGGCAGTATCACCATTGACGGCACGGATATCCGTGACTTTTCGTTGGAAAGCCTGCGCAATAATATCGCGGTGGTCTTTCAAGACAATTTCTTGTTCTCCGGCTCTATTCGCGACAATATCCTGCTGGGCAAAGAAGATGCTACCGACGAAGAAATTGCCACCGCAGTTAAAATGGCTTGCCTTGATGAATTTATCAGCGAATTAAAAGACGGTTTAGATACGCCAATCGGCGAGCGCGGCTCACTGTTGTCCGGCGGACAAAGGCAGCGTTTGGCTATTGCCCGCGCCTTTATCAAAAACGCACCGATTGTCATTCTGGATGAAGCAACTTCCGCTTTGGATAATAAGGCCGAAGCTGTCGTTCAGAAAGCTATCGACAACCTCATGCAGGACAGAACCGTGTTTGTTATTGCCCACCGTTTATCTACTGTTCAGAATGCAGATAATATTGTGGTGATTAATGACGGCGAAATCATTGAAACCGGCACACACGACCAACTGCTTGATATGGAAAACGGCGCTTATCGCGCTCTGTATAATGCGCAGTTTAAGTCAAAAAAAGCGGCATAACCTAAAGCCCCTTGCCAAAGCAAGGGGCTTTTTTTATGTCAGGCGATGTCTTCGAGTTCTATTTTGATTTTGCAATCATAGAATCCGGCCAGATAACTGAGCATCCCCCAGTGAACATAGGCCTTGCCGCTTTCCACTTGGTCAAAGTAATGCGGTGAAATATTGACTTTCATCGCCAGCTCGTCGAGCGTCATCTTTTGCGATAACCGCCGCTCATAAAACTGCCGCCCTAAATGCGCAAAAGTTTCCTGATTATTTTTTCTGATTTGTTTTTTAGTTAACATTTCCAACTCCATTTTTGTTTTGCATACCATTAACCGCATTGCGAAAACGGATGATGACATGAGGTTAAAACAAAACCCACCTTTGTAAAAAGGTGGGGGAGTTGCAAACTGTGAAAGAACAGTCCGGGTCATTCGCGCATAGCCTTATTTCCCCGGCTCCCCTCAAAAGGAGTCGTTCTATTTCTTTCAGGAGTTTGCATACTCCGCAAACCATCTCTGGCTTGCAAAAATGATTGTAAGGCAAAATAGTTAATTTGCAATGAAAAAACGCCTTACCCGGCGGGGTATTGGTCTTATTTCAGTTGCTGAGATTACTTCGTTACGCATTCCTCGTGATGACAGCTTATTGCAATGCACGATGTCCGATTAATAAAAGGCGTAAGCAAAACCGACTGCGGCAATAATTCCGGCCAAGTCAGCAAGCAAAGCGCAGGGCAGAGCAGCGCCGACTTTAGTGATTTTGACAGCACCGAAATAGACCGCCAAGACGTAAAAAGTCGTTTCGCTTGATCCTTGGACAATGCAGGATACAAAAGCGGGAAAGCTGTCCGCGCCATAGGCCTGCATGGTTTCAATCATCATCGCGCGCGCGCCGCTGCCGCTGAGCGGTTTAAGAAATGCCGTGGGCAATGCGGGAACAAAATCCGTATTCATTCCCAAGGCGGCAAAAAACTTCTCAAAACCGGCAACCAGTATATCCAGGCATCCTGCCGTGCGGAATACGGCAATCGCCACCAGCATGGCAACTAAATATGGAATAATGCGGATAGCGATGTCAAAGCCCTCTTTCGCTCCGGAAATGAATGTTTCATAGACGTTGATGCGCCGCAGTAATCCACAGAAAATAAATGTTGTTATTAATGCAAACAGAATAAAATTCCCACCCGCGGCCGATGCGGTCAAACGTTCCTCCGGCGGGAGCGAATTAAAATACCAAGCCAAAGCGCCGATAAAGAACAGAAAGCTGCTCAGGTATGCCAAAACAACCTTATTAAAAATATTCAGCTTCTGCACCCAGGCCACAGCTAAAAATCCGGTTAACGTCGAAACGGAGGTTGCAAAAAGAATCGGCATAAAGACAGCTGAGGGATTAGCTGACCCCAGTTCCGCCCGATACATCAAAATAGTTATGGGAATCAAGGTAAAGGCTGAAGCGTTAATCACCATAAACAGAACTTGAGCCGGAGAAGCTTTATCTTTGTGAGGATTGAGCGTTTGCAGCTGTTCCATTGCTTTTAATCCCATCGGGGTAGCCGCATTATCCAGCCCCAAGACGTTCGCGGCCATATTCATGACAATAGGGCCTAAAGCCGGACTGTCCGCGGGCACGCCGGGCATAATCCGGCGAAATAGCGGCGACAAAAATTTAGCCAGCAAATCAGTTATCCCGGCCTTTTCGGCGACTTTCAAAAGCCCGAGCCATAAACAAAGCATTCCCGTAAGATTCAGGCAAATCTGAAATGCGGCTTTAGCAGAGGCAAAAGTGCCCTGAACCAATTCCGTCCAGATTGCGGCATTGCCCAATATCAGGCTCTGCCACAACGCGGCAGCAAAGGCGGCTAAAAAAAATCCCGTCCAGATAACATTCAGCATTATTTTTCTCCTTAAACGCAGCATAAATGCCAAAGGTGAAAATATTGCTAAGCATTTAACAATATTTAATTTTTATCGCCTAAACTTTTAGAAAACAACCGGGAGGAATTTTAATATGAGTTGGGGATTATGGATTGGCGGCGGCCTCATCGTTATTGCCTTATATATCATTTATGTCGGGCTTATTACTAAGAAAAATAAAGTTAACGAAGCGCAATCAGGCATTGATGTTCAGCTAAAAAAACGCTATGACCTTATTCCAAACCTGTTGACGATGGCGGCTAAGTTTATGGCGCATGAAAGCCAGCTGATGGAAGAAATTACCAAGCTGCGCTCTGCGGCGATGGAAAATTCGTTTAAGGATAATCCGGCTGAAAAAATTAAAAATGAACATCTGCTGGAAAACAAACTGAAAGAATTTAACCTCTCGGTGGAGAATTATCCTGATTTGAAATCGAATCAGACCATGCTGCAAGCCATGCAAAGCATGAATGATGTGGAAGAACATATTGCCGCTTCCAGACGTTTTTACAATTCCGCGGTAAATGACTTGAAAAACGCGGTTGAAATTTTTCCGAGCAGCATGATTGCCGGAATGCTGGGGATTAAAGCCGATATGCCTTATTTCGAAGCCGAAGAAGCCGCCAAAAAAGATATTAAAAGCAGCGATTACTTCAAATAATGCAAGACCTTAAAGCAAAATTCGACGCATATTACAACAGCCATCTGCTGCACAAGTTTGCCGAACTGGAAGAAGAACGGCAAAAACAGCTGACGGTTTTTATCCGGCGGCTGTTGGTTACCGGCGCGTTTATCCCATTGCTGCTGGCTTTATTCTGGAACAGTTTCTGGGGTGAGTATATTGCCGAAAGCAGAGAGGCCACCAAGGTTACCATATATGTTTTGATATTTTATGTTATTGCGGCAATGCTTTATTGCCAGTCGCCGGTAACATCCTTTAAACTGGATGTCAAAGCTGATATTATGCAGACTTTTGCGGCATTTTGGGGAGATTTCCTTTATGTCCATGGCGTGTCCCTGCCCGAGGGAACTTTAATCGCTTCCAATATTCTGCCATATTATGACAGCAGAGAAAATGACGATTATTTTCAGGGCTGTTATCACGATGTCAATATTATTATCAGCGAACCCAAACTTTATAAAAAGGTGCGCACCAGAAACGGTTCTCATAATGTTAAAGTTTTTGAGGGTATCATTATCCAACTGGAAATAAATAAAGATTTTAAAGGAAAAACCGTGGTTCTCAAAGACTGCGGCTTGTTTAACATTTTCAAAAAAATCAGGCGCACAGAAAGAGTCAAATTGGAAGATGTGGTTTTTGAAAAGCATTTTGAAGTCTTCTCAGACAACCAGATTGAAGCGCGTTACCTGCTGACAACCGCATTTATGGAACGGATGCTGAAAGCCAAGAAAGTCTTCCATGGCAAAACCATCCAGTTTAGTTTCTTTGACAATAAATTACTGATTGCCATTGAAACCAACCAGAATATGTTTGAGGTTTCCTCCCTGTTCACCCGTACGACCAACCGAAAAATGATTAATCAGGCTTTTGAACAATTTACTTCTGTTATGGCTCTGGTCGACACGCTGAAATTGCAAAAATAATATCTCGCTTAATTTTTTGACAATACATGAAAAATTTTTTATAAATAACATTGTCATTATATTAACTGACCAAAGGACTATAAAATGAAAATTTCAAAAGCTTTATGTCTGACATTACTTTTAAGCGGCTGTGCTACTCATATTGTCAGATTAGGACCTGTCAATACCTTTTATCCTGCCACTTCCCCCGCCAATGTCGAAGTTTATTATAAAACGAAGCCCAAGTGCCAATATGAAGAAATAGCCTTGATTGACAATCCTCTGGATACCGGCATAACAGGTAAATGGAAATCCAATTTGCAAGAATCTATTGATCAGGTTAAAGAAGAAGCTGCAAAATTAGGCGCTGATTTTATTGTTATTAATAAATATTACAAATCAATTTTCAGTAATGACAAGTTAGTTGATTCCGCTATTGCATATAAGTGTGTCGGATCGGCAAAAAAATAAGGATTTTTCAAGAAAAGGCACCACATGGTGCCTTTTTTACTGCAAAAAACCTGATGACTGCATGGTATAGAAATTATAATACGCGCCTTTTTTACGAAGCAGCGCGGCATGGCTGCCGCTTTCAATGATTTTCCCTTTATCCATGACCACGATTTTATTCATTTCTTTCAAAGTAGACAAACGGTGGGCAATCGCAATAACCGTTTTTCCCTTCATTAAATCACGCAAAGCTTCCTGAATATAGTGTTCGCTTTCACTATCCAGAGCAGAAGTCGCTTCATCCAAAATCAAAATCGGAGCATTTTTCAATATCGCGCGGGCAATGGCAATTCGCTGCCGTTCGCCGCCGGAAAGCATGACGCCCCTTTCTCCGACTTTACTTTGATACCCCTGCGGCAACGTCATAATATAATCATGAATATAAGCTTTGCGTGCCGCCTCGTAGACCTCTTCATCCGTAGCACGGGTATTGCCATAGCGGATGTTTTCCATAATCGTGCGGTTAAACAGGCTGGGATCTTGAGGAATAAGCGCGATATTTTGACGCAGGGATTCTTGGGTAACGGCGGCGATATTCTGCCCGTCAATGCAGATTTTGCCACCCTGAACGTCATAATAACGCGAGAGCAACTTTACTAAAGTTGATTTTCCTGCCCCCGAGCGGCCGACCAAACCGATTTTTTCGCCGGGTTTTATAGAAAGGTTAAAACCGGAAAATAAAGCTTTAGCGGTTTTGTAATGATAGTCCATCCCGGAAAATTCTATTTTCCCGTCGGTGACTTTCAAAACCCCTGCCCCTTTCACATCTTTGACATCACAAGCTTTGTTCAACAGCTCCAAACCGTCTTTAATGCCACCGACAAGCATAACATAATTTGTAAAGAAGAAGCCTAAATGCATTGTTGCCTGCGCCATCGAGGAGAGTAAAGATAAAATCAAAACGACATCGCCGACATTCAGGTTCTTATAATACCAGTAATAAACCGTCAGCAGATAAAAACAAATCATCATCGAATCATTAATAACCCGTGACAATGCGTCCACGCCGGCACTGCGTTTGACTTCTTTACGGACAGCTTTCAACGCCTGGCGGACAGAATTGTAATAAAGCCGCCGCTCATAGAAAAAATTCGCGCAGTTTTTAACCAAATCCGAATTGCCGATACTATCAACCAATATGCCGTTGGATTCCGACATTAATTTGGCTTTGCGCTGCGACAAAGGAGATATGCTGCTGCGGATGCGGATTTGAACAAACGCAAAAACACAGCACACCAGGCTAAGCCACAGAACCAGCGACCAGCTGATTGTCCCGATAAACACAAAAGCTGTCAAGAACCCCAGCAAAGGCACAAGAAAACCCTGCATAACATGATAATATAAGCTTTCGCTGTTGCTGAGAATAGTTTTAATTTTTCCGGCGACATTCCCTGCCATTTCCTCAGCGAAAAAAGAGGTTGAATGCTTATGCGCCCAAGTGAATAAATCCTGCGACATTTTGCCGATGTAATAGGGCATAAATTTCATGTCCAGAAAACGGGCTGATACCATCAACACACTTTGCATAAAGAAGCAGAAAAAGGTTAGCAACAAATAGCGGATAATGGTATGCAGCGTTTCATTATCCGTTTTTCCTTGAGAAATGGTTTCGACAATCTGCGCGCTTGCCCAGTTGGTGGAGCGGCTGAACAATTGTCCGAACAGCATCATGATAACCATCAGCAAGCAGAGCCATTTTAGCTTGCGGGCATAACGCCAAAGAAATTTGAAAACGGAATCTTCCATAAATTGCCTATTTCAGAGGAATACCATGCGCCTTTTTGCGTTTTTTCAAATTAGTCAGTTTTTCGCTGACGATTGAGGTATCGCGCCCGGTTTTGGCAAGGCGGTCATACATACGTTCAATCTCTTTTTCAAGGTATGCTTTTTCAATTTCGTTCGCCAGTTCCTGCTTTTGTTCCGGTGTGCCATTGGTTTCGATTGCTTCAACTTCCGCCAAAATGTCTTCCACATGAACCGAGCTGTCCGGCTTCCGTTTCAGGAAATACGGCAGTTCATAAATAAACTGGCGGGTTGCACCATAAACCTCCGAAGTGGTTTTGCCCTTTTTATAACGCAGTTTTAACAAGCGGAAAACCGTACTTAATTCGCTGCTGTCATCGACAATGATAAACGGCATCGGATCGGCAAAGCCTTTGGCGGAAATTGCTTTCAAAAATTCAACCAGATGGTGGAAATAACCGTCAATATTAAACAAAATAAACGGTTTTATCGGCAAAAAGCCATCTTGCATGGCAACACAATCGTAAGCCAGCTCATCTAACGTGCCGACGCCGCCGGGCGCAAAAACCACAAAATCGGCATTCAGCAGTTTTTGTTTGCGTTCCTCAAGGGTTTTGGCGAGGATGACATCCTCAATCTGGCTGATAATTGCGTCATCATGCGGATAGAGGTTATAATAAATCTGGGTGGTTACGCCTTGAATCGGCGTTTCTTTGCATTTTTTCTTATTCCAACCGTCTAACACGCCGCGAGCCACAGCCCCCATAATGCCTGAATTGGACAAGCCGAAGTCTAATTTGAAATCTAACTTGATAATCTGCCGGCCGAGGTTATAAGCTTCCTCTACATACAGCGGGTCATTGCCGGGACGATTGCCACCGGCAACAAAAACGCGCAGACCTTCCTGCCGGTTTTCTTCGGCAAATGAACTGACAACTTCTTCAATATCGCAACTCTCGGTCATTATAGAATCCTTTCTTTATAAGGCGGGAATATCCCCGGCAGCCTGATCGGCATAGAACTTCTGCGCAAATTCTTGCAGGGTATCTGTTGCCAAAGCATTGCGCAACCCCTGCATTAACCGCTGGTAATAGCGGATATTGTGCCATGTGAGCAGCATAACGGCAAGCACTTCATTACACTTTTGCAGATGATGTATATAAGCGCGGGTGTAATTGGTGCACAAAGGGCAATCGCAGCCTTCTTCCAGCGGGCGGTTATCTTCCCGATGGCGAGCATTGCGGATATTAACCGTCCCGAAGCGGGTAAAGGCTTGAGAAGTGCGTCCCGAACGGGTGGGCATGACACAGTCAAACATATCAACACCGCGCAGCACCGCGCCGACAATATCATCCGGCCGCCCAACACCCATCAGATAACGTGGTTTATCCTCCGGCAACATTCCCGGCGCGTAATCCAGAACTTTAAACATGGTTTCCTGCCCTTCGCCAACGGCCAAACCGCCGATAGCGTAGCCGTCGAAGCCGATTTCTTTCAGTTTCTCGGCAGAATAAGCGCGCAAGTCTTCATAATCTCCGCCTTGCTGAATGCCGAAAATACCATAGCCATCCCTGTCAGTGAAAGCATCACGGCTGCGTTTGGCCCAGCGCATGGACATTTCCATTGATTTCTTAACGACATCATGTGTTGCAGGCAGCTTAACGCATTCATCCATACACATGGTGATGTTTGAATCCAATTTATGCTGAATTTTGATTGATTCTTCCGGGCTGAGAAAATATTTTTTGCCGTCAACATGAGAGTTGAAAGCGACGCCCTCCTCCGTCAGCTTGCGCAAACCGGACAAACTCATAACCTGAAAGCCGCCGGAATCCGTTAAAATTGGTTTATCCCAGTTCATAAATTTATGCAGACCGCCCATTTTCTCAACCAAATCAGCACCGGGGCGTAACATTAAATGGTATGTATTTCCCAAAAGAATCTGCGCGCCTGTTGCCGCCACAGATTCAGGCATCATCGCCTTGACCGTACCGCAAGTACCAACCGGCATAAAGGCCGGCGTATCAATAGTGCCGTGCTTGGTATGAAGTTTGCCAAGGCGGGATTTGCCGCTTTTTTTCAGAATTTCAAATTTTAATGCCATCTTTTTCCTCAATCATATTTATTTGAGCCGATAATGCAACAAGAAGCGTTTTTTGGCAAGGACTATTATTTTGAGAGCACACATTAAGAAAAAATTCCTTGACTTTTTAATATATATATGCAATACATATTCTTGCCACTTGGGATAAGTGTGCCTAAAATAAGAAAGTTCAAAATGAAAAAGCTTATTTTTTACAGCCTTTGGGGATGTTTCATGCCTTTTTCGGCATGGGCGGGAGAAATCTTTATTCCTTTAGCCCTTCCCTGTTTCTCTTTACCTTATGTCATTATTCCTTTTATTTTGATTGAGGCAGCTTTTTTATTCCAACAATTGCAAAAAGAAGAAATTACAAAGACAAAAGCCGTCATAACTGCGATTTGGGCAAGAGGATATTCAATGATTATGGGAATACTTGCTTTAATAGTGTTTCTTATCATTGTGCAGTTTGCCATTTTTTCTCCATTAACGCATCTGTTTTGCCAAGCTATCGGAGGATGCAGCAATGAAGATTTCATCAAGTATAAAATCTTTGCTTTTGGAATTATCGAAGATTACAGAGAAGATTATCTTACCTGGTTCTATCAGGGAATTCTTTATTATATTTTATTAGTTTTACTGGAATATGGCATATTTCAACGGGAATTGCCAGGAATTGATAAAAAAAGGCTGCTTAAAATATCTTTTATCATTAACACCATAACTTATCTAATATGGCTAATAACTATTTGTATTTGGGCCGCAGTATCATAAGAGCCTCCAACTTAACCACTCCATGAAAGCTATTTCATGGAGTTTTTTTTATTTTAAATGAAAGGAAAAAAACAATGTCTACAAAGCATCGGTAAAAGAATCCTATAAAGGTCATTATCACAGATGTCCAGATATAGAGATAAAACGTATCAGCAAAATTCCAGTTTTGCTGATATAACTCAATCATAAGGAATATTTTAATGAAACAAAAACAAAATTCAACAAAGAAAGAAAAAGCCGGAATATTACTTTTTTATCAAAGGCGCATATTCTAAAACCTCGCCAATCCCCTTAACAGCGAAATAAGCTAAAAAAGACATATAAATTAAAAAACATATGCGCGCCACCAAACTGATGACCATAACAATTTTCTTAAACCATAAATGAATGATACGGTTATAATAATCATATAGGGTTAAATTTGCTACATAAGGTAGAATCAGCAAACCAATAAAGGCATCAATGTGGATACTCAAATCACCATTTTTTAACGAGAAAGGAGATGTAAACGGATAAAACATATAAAAAAATGCTTCACCTAGAGTTAGTTGATTAGCAACAACTCGAAGAAGAGCAAAAAAATAAAAACAGCCCCAAAACCACCAGTAAACTTTAACCATACTGGCGGTTTTTAATTTTAAATAAATATTTTTAATTAAACTTTTAATCATAATTGGAGTATAGATAATGAAACTTGATTTTGCAATTGAAAATCTTCCCAGAGGAATTTACACTATAGCTAAACCTGCAGGCCCTGATGCCCTATTACCAGGGAAATACCTAGGAGCATATCATATGTATTTAGCTAAAAGCGATGGGCATGGCGATATCCGAATAATTCGCAGCGGACCGATAGATGATGGCGCATTTAATTCCATTAGTAATAAAACAAGAATGGAAGCTCAAATTGACATTCCGCACGAACAATCCTATGATAGTATTTTACCTCATGGTTTTTTTGATAAAGCAGCTAGAAATTTCTCATATTCACAAGATAGGTATTATAAAAAATGGAATATTTCCGCTCAAAAAGAAGATATTTTATGGGAAAAAATGAAAAATGATGCGCAAACGATACACTCTGCAGGAATTCTCTATGGGAATACTCCTAACGGTAAATTTCAACAAAATTCAAATTCCTTCATTTCTAGTATCGCCAAACGCCAAGGTTTACAAGAAAACGATTTCATAATTGATGAAATAAAAAATAATGTTCCCGGGATAAAAACAGATCTCTTTAATGAGCCCGTCTTATGGGAAAGCGCACTTAAAAAAAATCCAAATGATCCGAAAATTATGTCAGATGAAACCGTAAAAATAGAAGAAAAATACTTAGAAAATATGCAAAAAGTACGTCAGCAATATGGATGGGAATATAATAAATCTTTAGATAATCCATTCAATGAAAAATCTGACATAACACAAGTAGCTAAGGAAATATGGAATAATTACTCTTCTTTCTCTAAAACTAAAGAAGACCCGAATCCAGAATTGACGCGGGTATGGGATAGTATCATGAAAGGCGGAAATGACGAGAAAGACGACGCTAAGAAAGCTGCTGCTAAGGAAGAAGCTCCGGAAAAGAGTTATTATGACAGATACAAAGAATTGGAAGACCCGGTTGAAGATTTTCTTTACAAGAAACCTGAAAGCTTAACGCAGGAGGAAGTCAATCAGGCGCACAAACGCAGCTTTGAAAGTAAAGATCCGGCTGAAAGGCAGCGCTATGACAAAATCGTTTCGGAATATTATCGCACTAATTACAGCAACCGTCCTCAGCAATTGGATGAAACAGGCAAAGGGATAGAACCGCAGGCCACACGCCGCATTCCTGAGCAAGGTTCGCCATTGCTTTCTTCTTCCGGGCGGCCGGTTGATGAGGAAATCCGTTCGACATCCGAGCGCCTATCTCAAATCGACGGCAATCCTTTTCATGACAGCGGCGTTCGCGCTTTGCAACGCGGACTAAACAAAGCAGGAGCGTCCCCTCAGCTCAAAGAAGATGGCGAATTAGGACCGAAAACCACTTCGGCATGGAAGCGCGCCGCCACCGAAAACCCTGCGAAACTTAATCAGGCTTTAGGCACAGGAAGCATGGAAAACCTGATTACCAAAAATCGCGGCACGACTTTCAGCCCGCAGGATTTGGATAACTCTGCCCGTTCGGCATGGGGCGATGATGGCGGCAGGACACTGCAACGCGGTTTGAATCAGGCTGGTAATGCCAAGGAAGATTATGAACCATTAAAAGAAGATAATGACGTTGGCGAAAAAACAACCAGCGCCTTTAACAGGTTAAAAGAAGAGGACGAAGATGGGCTGCTGGCTTCTCTGGATAAGATGATTATCTAAAAGGCATGAAAAAAGGGAGCGAAACGCTCCCTTTTTACCGTAACAGAGAAGTTAGATTTCGCCGTCAGCATAGCGTTTAGCCATAACAGACATCGGAATGGCTTTAATTTTATCAGCTTGTCCGGCAGCACCGAAAGAAATATAACGGGCTTCGCAAACTTTCTGCATTTCGTCAATCGCCGGTTTGAGATATTTGCGCGGATCAAACTCTTTCGGATTTTCAGCAAAGAGTTTGCGAATCGCACCGGTGATAGCCATACGGCAGTCGGTATCAACGTTTACTTTGCGAACGCCGGATTTAATGCCGCGAACGATTTCTTCAACCGGAACGCCATAGGTCTGAGGAATAGCGCCGCCATAGGCATTAATCAAATCCTGCAATTCCTGCGGCACAGAAGAAGAACCATGCATAACCATGTGGGTATTCGGCAATTTTTTGTGAATCTTTTCGATAACGTCAATAGCCAGAATCTCACCATCCGGTTTGCGTGTGAATTTATATGCGCCGTGAGAAGTTCCAACAGCAACAGCCAAAGCATCCAATTTGGTTTCTTCAACAAAGCGGGCAGCTTCATCAGGGTCAGTTACCAGACGTTTCTTGTCGATAACGCCTTCAGCGCCGTGGCCGTCTTCTTTATCGCCTTGACCGGTTTCCAAAGAACCGATGACACCCAGTTCGCCTTCAACAGAAGCGCCGACAGCATGAGCACGGGCAACAACTTCTTTGGTTACATTAACATTATATTCAAAGGAAGACGGAGTTTTGCCGTCAGCTTCCAATGAACCGTCCATCATAACAGAGGAATAGCCGTTAACAATGGCAGACTGGCAGATATTGACTGAAGAGCCATGGTCCTGGTGCAAGCAAATCGGCAACTCAGGGAACATTTCAATACCGGCAGCAATCATGTGACGAATCATCGGGTCGCCGGCAAATTTGCGAGCACCGGTAGAAGTTTGCAGAATAACCGGGGCATTGACTTTTTTAGCAGCCTGCAAAACAGCAATAATCTGCTCCATATCGTTAATATTGAAAGCCGGAACACCGTAGTTATTTTCGGCGGCATGGTCAAGAATCTGACGCATTGTAACTAAAGGCATAGTTTTCTCCTTAATTTGTTTTTTGTTTATCTGCGGTGACTATACCCCGTCCGCATTTTTTTGCAAGATTTTTCTCTTTTTGCCCCACAGAGGCAAACAAAAAAGGTTTCGCTTTTCTGCGAAACCTTTTTTGTTGTTTAATTTCCGGCTTAAGGCGCGACATCAGGCGTCAACTCAAGCGGGATAATTTTATTTCCGTCATAATGATAACGTCCACCAAGAGATGAGAAGTTATCTCCGGGAAGAATCTCTTCAAGAGAACTGTTGGCAATCTCGATGCTGCGGACACGATACTTCGGCTTAGCGCTGAAGCACTTCACATAAATACGATAGTATTCAGGTGCGCTGCTAGCTGCAGAACGGTATTCAAACACAAAGCAAACACCACCGGCCTTATTGCGATAATTAGGCGTACGGTAAAAATTCGCCAGACAATACTTCGGCTGATTGCCGTTCATTACCAATTCCGGACTCAAATATAAGCCACTCACATACTCTTTAGCAACGCGATATGCGTCCATCGCTTCGCTAATAACAATTTTTCCTGTCATTTTGCAAAAATTTTAAAGGTTAATAATACTATTAGATAAAAATAAAGGATTTCGGCTAAATAAACTCCTTTTAATGACATTTGTCAATATTTTTTATAGCAAGAAAGCCGCCCGGTTTTCCGAGCGGCTTAAGCTTTGATTCGAGGTGTACAAAATAATACCGGTTAGTCAAACCTGTTTTACGGGCGCATATGTTTTTTGGTTTCTTCAATATCTTCGATATAATCGCCGATTTCCTGCTCGTGTTCCAATTCTTCTTTCAGAATCTTGGCGGAAACGCGGAAGGTGTCATAATCTTTGCCATAACACATATCGCAGATTTGCTGATAACGGGCAATCGCGCAGCGTTCAGCTGTCAGATTCTGTTGCAACAGCGTTTCAACATATTCATCTGTCGGTGCTTCATATTTGCAGAGCGCACGTTTTTTCCATTCATCGGGGTCGATAACCGGCGTACCGCCTAACTGGATAATGCGGTCGCTTAACCACTGAGCGTGTTTCAATTCTTCATTGGCGTGTTCAAGAAATTCTTCAACAACGATTTTGCGCATCGGACCTTTGGCAACCTGCGCCCCAATCCAATACTGGTAATATGCCAGCCATTCTTCCGAAAAAGCCACATTCAAGATGTCTAACAATTCATCGCGGTTAACTTTGCTGATATGTTGTGCGGTCTGTCCCATTATATTTCTCCATTTTACTAGAATTAAACCATTTGTTCTATCAACCAGATAATCACTGCCAGGCATAAATCAACAGCCGCCGCAAGATATTTTTGTAGATTTTAATCGCGGGCTGTTTTATGATATTTAAATTAACAAGGAGAATGAATATGGTTATGATTGCCCCCAGTATTTTATCTGCCGATTTCGGACATCTGCATCAGGAAATTTCTGCGCTGGACAAAGCCGGTGCTGATTTGATTCACATTGACGTGATGGATGGGCATTATGTGCCGAATCTAACTTTCGGCCCGGGTATCATCAGGCAAATCCGCCCTTATACCTCTTTGCCTTTTGATGTTCATCTGATGGTGGACAATCCCGAAACGGCGGCCGGCTGGTTTATTTCTGCCGGGGCAGATATTGTCACAGTTCATGCCGAAGCCTGCAAACATTTGGATGCCGTCTTAAATTCAATTCGCGAGCGCGGGTGCAAAGCCGGTGTGTCGCTTAACCCATCCACCCCGGAAACAGTTTTGGAATATGTTTTGGATAAAGTAGATTTGATTTTAGTGATGACTGTTAACCCGGGCTTTGGCGGACAGGTTTTCCTGCCTGAACAATTGAAAAAAATTGCACGGATTAAATCAATGATTGGCAGCCGCGACATCAAAATTGAGGTGGACGGAGGAATAAATGCCATGACTGCCGCAGAATGCTCGGCGGCCGGAGCAGATATATTAGTGGCAGGAACAGCTGTTTTTGCAAGCAAAGATTACCGCAAAAACATTGATGCCTTAAGGTAATGTTAAGATAAGAACCATATAATCGCCCTATTAATCGCGTCAGGAGAAATATGATGGCACCTTTGGTTATGATTATCGAAGACGAAGAAGCTCTGGGATTATTGCTGAAATATAATCTGGAGAAAGAAGGCTATGAAGTTATGCTTGAGCCTCGCGGCAACAAAGCTTTGGCAGATATTGAAAAACACTGCCCGTCAGTAATTTTGCTGGACTGGATGTTGCCTGAAATCTCCGGTGTCGAAATCTGCAAGCTTATTCGCAGCAAGCCGGATATTAAAAATATTCCGATTATCATGCTCACGGCCAAAGGCGAAGAAGAAGACAAAATCAAAGGTTTGTCTGCCGGCGCTGATGATTATGTTACCAAGCCGTTCTCGGTTCCCGAACTCATGGCGCGCGTCAAAACGAATCTGCGCCGCGCTCCTGAAATTACCTCGGTTAAAGAACTGCGGTTTGAAGATATCCGCATGGATTTGGTGGAAAAGAAAGTCTTTCGCGGCGAAAATTATATTCATCTCGGTCCGACGGAATTCCGCCTGCTGAAAATGCTGCTGGAAACTCCCGGCAAGGTTTTCTCCCGCGAAACATTGCTTAAAACGGTGTGGGGCGACAATATTTATGTCGAATCGCGGACAGTTGATGTTCACATCCGGCGGCTGCGCAAATCATTAAACGACTTCGGGCCGGACTACATCCGCACCGTCCGTGCAACAGGTTATGCGATTGACGCCACTCCGGCAAACGAACAAGAAGAACCTGCGGAAAATTAACGTTGGCCTACAGCACAACCTGTATTCCCCGGCGATAATTGCTTTGCAGGGTAAATTTGTTGTTGGAGGTATCATAAATATAGAGGTTGTCGACCAAGGTTTTATACTGATTAAGGTAGGTTTTAACCAGTTCGTTGCGTTTGACAATCATTTCCTTTGACGTATGGCGGTTGGTGATTTTCTCCCGCAATTCAGCCCGGTGGCAAGCAATATCCAAGTTGCAAAGGATAAAGTACATCTCGGTAGCATAGCCCTTCTTTTTGAGATTTTGCATCAAGATTGTATGCGGCATATTAACGCCGCTGTGTTCCAGATAAATGTTTGCTTTTTTCTCCACCGCGCGGCGCAAGACTTCATATCCGATTATTCTGGCCGGCATTTCCCAGCGGTTAAAGGCTTCCACAGTCCCCAGGCGATAAATATCAACTTGGTAGCCGGGCAGCGCTTCCATAATCTTGTCAAAACTGATAAACAGCTGTTCGTCCCAACGGGCATTTTTGCAAAAAGTGGTCTTTCCTGCTCCGGGAATACCGCCAATCTGGACGAAGCGCGGCGTTCTTTGCGGTGTGGCCGAAGATAAAATGTTTGCAATAAGGCGGTCGTATTCCGGCTTGCGGATAGCAGCATATTCATAAGGGATGAGTTCGCCGACAGCCGGCAATAATTCAGATAATTGCATTAAGCCAAGATGCTCCTTATATTTAAATCCGATATTCGCTTGCACATTCATTTTATTTAAGCTACTGTACGCAGTAATATAACAAATTCAGAAAAAGGTAAAGACAAAATGACAAAAATTAATTGGAAACCCGGAACAATGTTATCTCCCCTGCCTCCGGTAATGGTTTCTTGCGGAACGGTTGATAAACCAAATGCAATGACTGTTGCCTGGACTGGCATCATCAGCAGCGATCCGGTTATGACCTATGTGTCCATCCGCCCGCAGCGCCATTCTCATGACATCATTAAAGAAAGCGGTGAATTTGTTATTAATCTGCCAACATGGAATATGGTTACCGCAGTTGATTTCTGCGGTGTCAAATCCGGCAAAGATATTGATAAATTCAAAGAAACCGGCTTAACGGCGGCAGCCTGTGCCCATGTCAGCGCACCGCAGATTGAAGAATGCCCGGTTTCAATTGAATGCAAAGTCAAGAGCATTACCAATTATGGCGTACATGATATGTTTTTGGCGGAAGTTGTCGGGGTCAGCGTTGACGATAAATATATTGATGACAAAGGCGCTCTGGATTTGGAAAAAGCCGGAATTTTAGCTTACGCTCACGGCAAATATTACACTCTCGGACGCAATCTCGGCAGTTTCGGCTTCTCTGTGAACAAAGCCAAACTGAAAGAAATGCAGAAAATGGAAAAAGTTACCGTCGAGGTCAAACAGCCTAAAGCAATTTCGGCTGAACCCAAGAAAGCCGTTAAACCGCGCCGCTCTCCTTTCGGGCTGCGCGCGGCCAAAAATTCTGACGGCGAAAGACGTTCTTATGGCCGGCAGGGCGAAGATCGCCGCGTTCGCGATGAGAATCGCAAACCGTTTAATCGTGACGGCGGCGAAAGACGCGATTTTCGCGGTGACGGCAACCGGAAACGCAATTTCGGCGCAAATGACGAACGTCGGACATCACGCCCCAATAACGGCAAGCGTCCGACCGGAAATTTCAATCGAAAATCTTCTCCTAAGAAGTAATTATAAACATCCCCCGCTAAACCGGGGGAAGTTTGTTAAATATACCAACACGCTTGTTGGCATGGTATGGAAAGAAAAAAGGAATGGAATGAAACGGAATGGCATCTAACGACACCATCTTTCCATTTAACTAAGAGAATCAACAAAACCCCGCCGATTGGCGGGGTTTGCTGTTTCAAATCAGACATTTTTGGATTGCCAGTAAACTAATTCACGATGAAGGTTACGCCGGGCATCTTGTTCAAACATTTCCCGAAAAACCTCTGTTTCATAAAGGAACGGCCGTTCCAATAAGCGGTGCAACATCTCAGTACGTCCGCTCTTGTATGCTTGTTCGTCAAACCGGGCATATTCACGGCGGATATTAGCAGCATAGCACCCATAATTTATATTATCGCCAAGGATTGCCAAATCCAAATCATGGATTATTTGCATATCAGCACTCATTTTGCCTGATTGCTGATGGCAAGCTGTTGCCATAATCAACTCTTCAACAACCGCGGCCAGATGTCCGTCCGGGCAATTCCGGCGCATAACAGCACAAGACGCAGCCTCATCATCAGCCGCTCCGGTATTGACACTGTCATGATAGAACACAGCCCATGTCATTGCCGAAGCATTTTGAACATGAATACGGCCGATATTTTCCAACACTTGCCAATAATTCAGCATATAAGCAACGTGCGTCAAGGTATGATACCAGCGGTTTTGCGAATAATCATGAACGAGCAGGTTATACGCGGCTTCTGCATTTTCAGGACACAAAGCGGCAAAACGCTTTTTCAGAAAATCTTCCATCAGCAAGGCATGGACACCCGGCATCACATAACGCTGGGCAGCAATATATTCACCCAAGCTGCACAAAGCCCGCACATTTGACGATGAAATATAGGTCATATCTTCTCGCGGAACAGGAATAGTTGCCATACTCAACCGCGATTTGCGAACTTCCAAAAGCTGCTTGTTAAGTATCGCCGCCTGCATCTCGCTGTCATGGTCGCCAACAATCCGTTCGCCGCGAATCAGTGCTGTCGCTCCAGAACGCAATGCGCAATCGACAGTCAAATCTGAATAGCCGATAATCTCAAGACACCCCGAGTTTTCTTTCAGTCGGGAAATTGCGTTTGCTTCCGAACGAGAAAAGCGCATTCCCGCCAATTCCCGATATTCATATTCAAACAACAAATCATCAAGGGCAGCATTTATCATTTTGCAACGCTCTTCAAGCGGATAGACCTGTTGCTTGCCTGCATTGATACCAACACCGATGATAATTTTACCATAGTCGTTCAATGCCTCGCAGACAATTCCCAAATGTCCGCGGGTCACCGGTGAAAATGATCCGGCATAAAATCCGATTTTTTCCATAATAAATAAGTTTATGTGATTAATAATTAAAAATATTTTTTATATTGCGCGGGAAAAAAGGCTTTGTCAATGCTTATAAAAAAAACCTCCGTTTAGGAACGGAGGTCAAAAGCGTCAAACGAAGCTTTAAGAAAATCATGAAGCGCCGTGTCACGAAAGAATTTATCGCAATCAGCGTCGGTGCTTTCCGTATCGGCGGGAACGGGGCGATATTTTTGCAGATAATATTCCTTTACGCCTTTGGCTTGCAGCTCTTTGGCTATGGTATAAATATCTTCGATACTCAACAACCGCGGATCACAAGTTGTGCGGCACTCAAACGGCTTGCCGCTCGCCAGTATCATATCCAAACTCGCCAACACATTTTTCAGCGGTGTTTTGCAACCTATGGCACGTTGGTAATGTTCTTCATTAAATGGTGCTTTAATATCAAACCCGACCCAATCGACCAAAGGCAAAACTTCCGCCAATTTCTCCGGATGATAACCTCCGGTGTGCAGGGCGATTTTATATCCCATATTTTTAACCTGTTGCATTGCTTCGGCTAATTTAGTTTGCACCAAAGGTTCTCCGCCGCTAAACACAACAGCCTCCAAAACACCTTTTCGACGTTCCAGAAATTCTATAAATTTTGACCAGACAAAATCCGTTTCAACACCGATTTTCTGTAATGGCGTGTTATAACAAAAGGGGCAGCGCCAGGGGCATCCCTGAAAAAAAATCACTGCCGCCATGTGCCCAGGAAAATCGACGGTGCTGAAAGTTTCAACACCGCCGACGATTAGATTGCTGTTCATAATTTCAGCCGGAAATTATTCAGCTGCAATATTCATCATATTAGAGCAGCTGCCGCATACGGCTTTGCTTTCTGCAAAGCAGACGCGAGAGTAAAATTCAGATTTCTTGCCTTTATTGAATTCTGAAACCGGACGGAAATAGCCCATAACACGGGTCCAAACTTCGCAAGGCTGTCTTTCTGCGTCGTTCAATTTGATATCTTCGAAATTAATTGTTGTCATTTCTTCTATTCTCCAAGGGGTTAATATTAATTTTACTCTATGCAACTTCGGTTCTGGAAGCTGCGGCTCTTTTTTCTGCCTTCTTTTCTTCGTCGCAAATCGGGCAGTATTTGTGTTCTCCAGAAATATATCCGTGCTTGGGGCAAACGGAAAATGTCGGAGTAATCGTCACATACGGCAGGCGGTAGTTAGTCAGCACCTTGCGGACGATATCGCGGCATACCTTAGCGGATGAGATACGCTGTCCCATATAGAGGTGCAGCACGGTACCGCCGGTATATTTGGTTTGCAAAGTAGACTGCAAATCCAAAGCTTCGAACGGGTCATCAGTGAAGCCGACAGGAAGCTGAGAAGAGTTGGTGTAATACGGATTTTCTTCAGTTCCGGCTTGGATGATGCCTTTGAAACGTTTTTTGTCTTCACGGGCAAAACGATAAGTCGCACTTTCGGCCGGAGTGGCTTCCAGATTGTACATATGCCCGGTTTCTTCCTGAATTTTAACCATTTTGGCACGGATATAATCCAAGAATTTAATAGCAAATTCCTGTCCCCATTCATCGGCAATGTTATGTTCGTCGTTGGTAAAGTTACGAATCATTTCATTGATACCATTGACACCGATGGTAGAGAAGTGGTTGCGCAGCGTGCCGAGATAACGCTTGGTGAACGGGAACAAACCATTGTCAATCAGGCGTTGAATAACTTTGCGTTTGATTTCAAGAGATGTGCGCGCAATAGCCATCAATTCATCAATACGGGCAAACAAGCCGTTTTCATCACCTTTATAGACATAGCCCAGACGAGCGCAGTTGAAAGTAATAACGCCGATAGAACCGGTTTGTTCAGCTGAACCAAACAAGCCGTTACCACGAGCCAGAAGTTCGCGCAGGTCTAACTGCAAACGGCAGCACATGGAGCGAATCTGTCCCGGTTTCAAGACGGAGTTAATAAAGTTCTGGAAATAAGGCAGACCATATTTGGCGGTCATTTCGAACAACAGTTCGGTGTTGTCATCTTCCCAAGGGAAATCCGGCGTCATGTTATAAGTCGGAATCGGGAAAGTGAACGGACGCCCCTTAATATCACCACGCATCATGACGGTCATATAGGCCTTGTTAATCATGTGCATTTCTTCTTTAAGATCACCATAGGTAAACGGCTGTTCAACACCGGCAATCAGCGGATGCTTGTCGCGCAGATCTTCCGGGCAAACCCAGTCAAACGTAAAGTTGGTGAACGGTGTCTGAGAACCCCAGCGAGAAGGAACGTTCAGGTTATAAATCAATTCCTGAATAGACTGTTCAACCTGTTCGTAGGTCAGCTTGTCCGCACGGATATACGGAGCCAGATAAGTATCAACAGAAGAGAAAGCCTGAGCACCAGCCCATTCATTTTGGAGAGTGCCCATAAAGTTAACCATCTGGCCAACAGCGGCTGACAAGTGTTTTGCCGGACCGGCTTCGGTTTTGCCGGGAACGCCGTTAAAGCCTTCGTGCAACAGGTTTTTCAAAGACCAGCCGGCGCAATAAGCAGCCAACATATCCAAATCGTGGATATGGATATCACCGTTACGGTGAGCTTCGCCGACTTCTGCCGGATAAACATGGCTTAACCAATAGTTGGCGGTTACCTTACCGGAAACGTTCAAAATCAAACCGCCGTTAGAATAGCCCTGGTTGGCGTTGGCATTAACGCGCCAGTCTAATTTTTCAAGATATTCGTTGATAGAGCTTTCAACATCAACCATTACTTTTTTGTCGCCGCGGGTACGATTGCGCTGGTCGCGGTATAAGATATAAGCTTTGGCAGTTGCAAAATAGTTGGCAGAAATCAAAACCTGTTCGACGATATCTTGAATATGTTCGATATCAGGCAAAGACTCCGCAAATTTATGCTTAAGAACTTTCAGCACCTGGCTGGTAAGCAGCCAGCTTTCTGATTCGCCGAATTCGCCGGTGGATTCTCCGGCTTTTTTGATGGCGCTGTAAATTTTATTGCTGTCAAACGGTGCCAAAGTGCCGTCGCGTTTGGTAACCGTATCAATCGCGATATTTTCATTAGCGATGGTGCTGTGGTAGGTATTCTCGGACATATCTCTTCAACTATTCCCTAAATGTGGTGTTTACGTTACATTTTGTGTCTTAACTGACATTTACATACCATATATAGTTTAACAAAGATTTAAACCACTCAATATATTGTATGCACAATTATTTTTTCGGCGTTATGCAAATCAGTTTTTCTGGCTTTATATTGGAGTAGTCAGACAGGATAAACAATAGCAAAAAAGGAACTTTTGTGACTTGACAAAGCTATCCCTTTATAAAACAAACAAAAAATATTTTCAGGAGAGTGGATAAGTCTGTTAACAATTATTTTATTACTAAAAATCAACAAGTTATCTAAATTTAATTTTCCAAATATTTTTGTATGACACCTACAAATAAAATTAAATTTTTAACGACTCGCCGGATTGCCGCTTGGGGTGTTTTTCAGCTTTAAAATATTAAACGGATTCTGTTTTGCCAGAATCCGTTCTTTGGAACACCCAAACACTATATATTGTGTCTTGGTTATTTTTTAAAATTGTCCGGGAGCGCGAATCTCAACCTCCTCCCCGACGGCTTCTTCATCCACATAAGCATCTTTGCAGACCGAACCGAGGCAGCGTTTCAAAACGGTCGCCTTGCGACCGTCGGTCAAGCCATCAACACGGAGCGCCGGCACAAAGACTTCTTTAATCTTTAATTTAAATGTCAGGTAGCCGACGTTACCGCTTTCATCGGTTACATATAATTTTATATTATACTGGCCGACATTTGACGGCATGGCAATTCCTTCAAAGCGATGGTTCTTTTCATCATAAGACAGCCATTTCGGCAAAGGCGAATTATCAATCAACCCGGCTTTGGTTGTCACTTTTCCGGTCAAATCCATTTTGCTAAACACTTCTTCAGGCACATCAATCTTAATCCGCTGCCCAGTTTCAACTTCATGATCAGGAATCAGAGAACTCATATTGACCGGCGGACGCTTGGACGGCACATCAACCAAACGCGGGCGGCTGTCTGGAATAAATTCGCCCTTGCGCCATTTTTCCAAGGTTTTATGCAATGCCACCGCAATTTTAGACGGTTTGTCGTTCAACATATTATATGGAATCGCGTCAAGCCCGACAGTTGCATATAAATTACCCAGAGCATCCTGCACTTCGGCGTAAGCCAGAAAAGCCTGCACTTCATCATCAACGGCGCGCGCGGATTCCAATATGCTTTTCGCATCGCGGCTGCCGTCTTTTACCGTTATATCTTCGGCAATATTTTCTGATGTGTCGGCAATTTCCATATTAATCTGATAGTCCTCAACGGCAGAAGTATAACGCGCCCAAGCAACGTAAACCTGACTGATAATCAAATTAGTCATCCGTTGGCGGCGCAGGTCATTCAGTTCGCTGATTTTTGGGTTGCGGACATCCTCAATAATCGTCATGCCCACTTGCTGCGCTTGTTTTGACCATAAACGATTGTAGTAGTTGGGGTCGTTTTTATATGTATTCAGTTCCGGTTCTTTGAAACCTTTGACAACGATTTTCAAATCCTCAACATTGGTTGACAAATCATGCGCCCGCATTTCCGGACGGTTAGTCAGCGCCAGCCACTCCAGCTGCGCCAGTTCATTCTTCATTGCCGGCAGTTCAAAGTTGCCATATTCCGAACCGACCAGTTTAAATTCGGTAGACGGGTGGAAACCCATTAATGCCGCCAGACGGGTTTGCGCTGTTTCCATTTTGCGGCGCAGATCCGCGGCTTTTTTGACGGCTTCCATATAGTCGCGTTTACGTTGCAGTTCTTCGGTGCTCAGATATTGCCCCTGCTCTGCCAGCTCCTTGGCTTTGACGTTCATCTCGTCAACCTCAAGCGTCATATATTCAGTCATTTCATCCAAGGTCGGAATTAACTTTTGAGCAGCTAAGGTCTGCCAATACAGGCTGCGGGTTTCCTGCAAAATGTTATGAATAACTTTGCGGCTCTGCTCAGTTGCCACGCCGCTTTTATAGCTCGGATCAATATTTTGATAATAAACGGTAGAAATATCCAGCACATTCCATGCCACTTTCAAATCCGGGCTCATGCGGGTATTCAGCGGCGCATTGTCATAGCCGGCATGGCTGGCAATTTCGCTCAATTTATCTGTCGGCACTTTACCGGCTTCAATCAGGCTCTGTTGATAAGAAATCAGGCGACGGGTATAGTTATATTTTAATGCCAGCGCCATAGCCATATACATATCAATCGGCTTTTCAATTTTCTGCGGTGTGCCGACATACATATTCTGCATATCAACATCCACGCGCACAGCCCTGTCCCAATCCGTATAATATGCCGGAGGAACACCGCCGCTGCTGACTGTTTCCGTATACATGCAGGATGTCAGCGCCGCAACACCGATAACCGACAATAAAAATTTCTTCATAACATAAACCCTTTATATACTTCTCTATGTTATTATCAATATATCAAGATTTCGAATCTGAACAGTATTTATTTGATTTTATTCCACTTTCATGTATAAAATACATGGTGAGGCTTAACTTGAGGTTAAATTTTCAAGATGTTAGAAATTTTTAATACGGTCTTTAAGTACAAGGAAAAGCAAAGCCCTGACAAGCTTGGATTTTATCCCGAACGCGTGCACGTTAATGCCATGCCGGAGCGCCGTTATCTCTGGACCTCGCGCATTTTGGTTATTCTTGCCTGTTTGAGCATTTGTTTTAATATGATGCTGGCCGCAACGCTTTATCTGCTCTTGCCGCAACGCACTGTTCAGCCGAAATTATTTCAAATTAACAAATATTTCAGTATGCTGGAACAGGTTCAGCCCGCTGAAGTTATCTTCCCCGTTTCTGACCTCATCACTGAGCAGCATATTACCGAATATATTATGCTGCGCTATCTGATTAGTTCTGATTATGATGAACTCGTGACCCGCTGGGGCCCCGGCTCCACGGTTTATTGGTATTCTTCCCCTGCTGTATTCCGCGAATTTAATGAAAATGACGTGGCTTTCAGTATTATGCAATTCCGGCAAAATTCCCTTCAGCGAGATGTTGAAATTGACTGGATTAAACCGGCAGCAATGGGATTATGGCAAGTACAATTCCGTACACTTGATTTTATGCCCGGCTATGATAAGCCTACTACGAATATTTGGCGCGCAACCATGCGTATTACTTATGTCCGCATTCCGTTTGCCAAACGCGAAGATGCTATCGCGAACCCTTTTGGCTTCATCGTACAAAACTTTTCGCTGGCGTATCACGGCTCTTCCGAATCCTCTGCTCACTATTTGGAACAAGTTAAACAGCAAACTCAAGATGCCTACAAACGTTATAACTCTCCCAGACGTGATTAACCAAGCATTGGGAGCGAGAGTTGTGCCCGCGGCAAAGAGGACAGGTACGCCCGGACGTTGGGTATGATGGCGGCGTCTGAGGCAAGACGCCGGGCGCGAGGGTTGCTCCGGATATTTAGAGGGCGACAAAGAAAGGATGGTATTTTTCAAACACCTCTTGCTTTTGCGGGGGATTTTTTCATTGCAAATTAACTATTTTCCCTTACAATCATTCTCGCAGTCCGGAGACGGATTGTGGAGTATGACAACTCCTGAAAGAAATAGAACGACTCCTTTTGAGGGGAGCCGGGGAGATAAGGCTATGCGCGAATGCCCCGGACTGTTCTGTTACAGTTATGACCTAAAATATCCCCTTAACACAATATTTA
>CAJTMA010000018.1 GCA_910577205.1 uncultured Alphaproteobacteria bacterium | reverse complement strand
TCTTGGCCCGATTAATTTGCCGAGATCACTTCGTCACGCGTTCCTCGTGATGACAGTTCAGTTAAAACAAAACCCCGCTTCGTTTCTAAAGGCGGGGGAGAAGACCTAAAATATCCCCTTAACATAACATTTAGTTTGTGAGTAAAAAGCTAGCGGCTAAGAAAACGACGACGCAGATAGTTAGCCTACCTGCAAGGAGTTTTCTGACGCTGATACTTTTTAATCGCAAATCCGGAGGACAAACAGGAAAAGCTCATTCTGCTTGTCCTTTTTATTGACGCTAACGCTCAGTAGCGCCGGCTAAAAAGCACGGCGCATTATAAACTTTTCCTGTTTGCTAAATATTGTGTTAAGGGGATATTTTAGGTCATAACTGTAACAGAACAGTCCGGGTTATTCGCGCATAGCCTTATATCCCCGGCTCCCCTCAAAAGGAGTCGTTCTTTTCTTGTAGGAGCTGCTACACTCCGCAACCCGTCTCCGGGCTGCGGAAATAATATTAAATCAACAATATGAAAATGCAATCAAAATCTACAAATTCTAAGCCAGATGAGTACCGCCGGTCACGCCGTATACTTCCGCCGTAACATAGCTCGATTCCTCTGAAGCCAAAAAGACATAAACCGGAGCTAATTCCACCGGCTGTCCGGCACGTTTTAGCGGTGTATCCTGCCCAAATTCCGGAAGTTTTTCCGGCGGCTGCCCACCGCAAATCTGCAATGGTGTCCAAATCGGCCCCGGCGCAACAGAATTAGCCCGAATACCTTTTTCTGCCACTTGCTTAGCCAAAGCGCGGGTAAATCCGATTATTGCCGCTTTGGTTGACGCATAGTCCAGCAACAATTCGCCCGGTTGATATGCCTGAATAGACGAGGTTGTAATAATCGTTGCTCCTTCCGGCAAAGACGGCAAAGCCGCGCGCACAATTCTGAACATAGAATAAATATTGGTTTCAAAGGTCTTCCGCATTTGCTCATCCGGCAGGGTAACAATATCTCTGTTATATTGCTGCATTCCGGCAACCAAAGTCAGATTATCCAAACCGCCCAATTCATCAATTGCAGTTTTCACCAATTCTTCACAAAAACGTTCGCTGCTGATATCTCCGGGAATCAGTACGGCTTTCCGCCCCTCAGCCTCAATAATATCGCGCACTTCCTCCGCATCTCGTTGTTCAAACGGCAGATAATTTATCGCCACATCAGCCCCTTCGCGGGCATAAGCAATGGCGGCGGCCCGGCCTATTCCGGAATCGCCGCCGGTAACCAACATTTTGCGGCCGGACAAACGCCCATGCCCGATATAGCTTTTTTCACCACAGTCAGGAATTGGCTTCATTGAATTTTGCAGTCCCGGAGCTTCCTGATGCTGCTTCTCAAAATCTTTGGTATAATAAATTTTGGTTGGATTTAATAATTCAGCTTCTTTTGTCATTATCATCTCCCTTAAAAATAATTACTGTCCCCATGTAATCATTCTTTTAGGAGCTTGCACCGGCTATAAATCCTTTTACCATACCTCAGTTACAGCTGCACATCTTCCTCTGCCGCCAGAGAATCAAACACATCCTGCATTGACACAACGGCCAAAGCCAACGCTGCCTTTGTTGGAACAGTATCCGCCAAATCATTCAACATCAGAAAATCATGAATTGTCCCATTCATACGCACAGAACCGACCATCACACCGGCTTCATTGAGTTTCCGAGCATAAGCCTCGCCTTCGTCCCGCAGCACATCATTTTCAGCCGTAATAATTAATGCCGGTGGCAATCCCTGTAAATCTTTGACTTCGGCATTAAGCGGGCTGACATAAATTTCCTTTCTGGAATCTTCTTCCGGTGCATACTGATTCCAAAACCACTCCATAGCTTTAGTTGTCAGCCACGGACCATTAGCAAACTGACGATAAGATTCCGTATCAAACGATGCATCGGTCACAGGATAAAACAATAACTGAAAATCTATTTTAGGCTGATTGTCATTATCCTTTGCCATCAAAGCCAAAACAGTCGCCATATTGCCGCCGACACTATCCCCGGCAACCACCAAACGAGATGTATCAAGATTATATTTGGCTCCATACTCTGAAATATATTGCAACACGGCAAACAAATCATTGGTAGTCTGCGGATATTGCGCTTCCGGCGAAGGCATATATACCGGAAAAACTACCGCTGCAGGAATTTCATCCGCAAGCTGCCGGATAAGCCGGTCATGGGTCATTTCATCCCCCATAACCCAGCCGCCGCCGTGAATATAAAAGACAACAGGCAAGGTTTCGTCAACATTGGCAGGCTTAACCAACAGCACACGCATTTCCCGACCGTTTTCCAGAGGAACATCAATCTCTTCAATTTGTGCTTCCGGCATATTCTCTTCATCTTTCTGAACATCGCGCAAAACTTGGCGAGCTTCCTTAGGTGTCAGCTCATACAGGGGCTTTCCGCCTGCTTCCTCTATATTTTTTACAAATTTTGCTACCGGTTCTGCCAAATTAATTTTGCTCATTTCATCCTCCTTAAGTTTTAATTTAAGCAAAATATATGCGCCGGATGGCAATTTCCAACCCGGCGCATTAAAATTCTCCATAAAAAGCAGCTTAGCCCATCAACATTCCGTCATGGCTGACATTAGCCGCCGGCATATCCACAAAGTGAATGCCGACAAACAAACCGCGCGCCTTAAAATGCCGAACGGCAAAATCTGTCAATTGCTTAGCCAACTCCGGCTTTTTATCGCCATAGCCGATAGATTTGAATTCCACCAAAGCCCCGATATTCTCTGAAGAATCGCCAAATAACATCGCTTTGCCGGAATTAATTTTTACGGTCACATAATTCTTAGGCTTATTCAGAACCGTTACGGCTATATTGCTTAATTCATCAAGCAGCTGCGATGTAACGTCAACATTAGCATTCGTATCAATCGTAATAAAAGGCATTTCGTTTCTCCCTCTTTGCCCGCAGATTATTTATGCAAGGCATTACCGTTGAAATAATTAATTCCCATTGCGGTTTTGACTTCGTCTAAGGTTTGAGCCGCTGTTTCGCGCGCTTTCTCGCTTCCGGCTTTTAACATGGCAAACACCTGCCCCAAGTCCTGCGCAAATACTTCGCGTTTTTCGCGGATAGGTTTCAACTCATTTTGCAGAATCTCGTTAAGGAATTTCTTAACTGTTCCATCGCCCAGTCCGCCGCGGCGATAATGTTCTTTCAGCTCGTCCAGATTCTGGTATGCCGGCAGGAAAGCGCCAAAATGTTCATCCCGGCAAAAAGCATCTAAATAAATAAACACCGGATTATTTTCTGTATGTCCCGGATCTTCCACCCGCAAATGCGTCGGGTCAGTAAACATACTCTGAACTTTTTTCTTCAAATCATTTGAACTGTCAGACAAATAAATGCAGTTGCCCAGCGATTTGCTCATCTTCGCCGCGCCATCCAGCCCCGGCAACCGTGAACACAAACTGTTTTCCGGCAGAATAGCCGTCGGCTCAACCAAAACCTCTTTATATAAGGTATTAAAAGAACGTACAATCTCGCGTGTCTGTTCAATCATCGGCAGCTGATCTTCACCGACCGGAACAAGATTAGCCTTAAACGCGGTAATATCTGCAGCCTGGCTAATAGGATATGTAAAGAAACCGACCGGAATGCTTTGCTTAAAACCGCGCATCTGAATTTCGTTCTTAACCGTCGGATTACGCTGCAAACGGGAAACCGTTACCAGATTCATATAATAAAAAGACAATTCGCATAGCTCAGCAATCTGCGACTGAATAAAGATTGTCGACTTCTTCGGATCCAAACCACAGGAAAGATAATCCAAAGCAACTTCGGAAATATTATTGCGAACCTTGTTAATGTCATCGGCATTATCCGTCAAAGCCTGCGCATCGGCAATCATAATATATATGTTGTGATAATCACCGCTGTTCTGCATTTCCACCCGCCGTTTCAATGACCCGACATAATGCCCCAAATGCAGCTTTCCGGTAGGTCTGTCACCGGTTAAAATAACATCCATCCTAAACTCCTCTTGTTCCGCTGTAATATTTCAATTTTATCGTGAAATACCACACCCCCGGAATCTTGTCAAGCTGACTGCCGTTTCTTTCATCATTCGGCAATACAACACCCAAAATTAAACAGTAATTTTCACTATATCTTTTAATATAAATACTACTAATATAAATACTACCCACTCCCCCTCCATGGGTTCAAATCCACCAACTCTCACCTCCTCATAAAAAGAGATGAACCTGGCGTACCCGGAGGGATTGGCTTCCGCTGGTCGCCGCTGCGTCGTCGCTCGGCTTTGCCTCACCGGCATCCTTCCGTCTGCCTCTCCTCCTTGTCAAACCCACTTCCCCGTGGGTTCAAATCCACCGGTACTCAACATAAAAAATACCACCCGCTGAAGGGGTGGTATTTTTTATGGCGTACCCGGAGGAAGCGCTAAGTAAAATTAACCGTTGCTCCGGTTAATTTTATCTGCAAGCTCTCTGTAACATCTTAATGAGTGAGGGAAATCCCTTGACCGAAACGAATTTAGATGCCTGAGAACGAACCCGGGTTCGACCCTATCGGGAAGCCATAAAAATAAATCCCCGTCTTTAAGGCTGGGGATTTATTTTTAATCTGGCGTACCCGGAGGGATTCGAACCCACGACCTTTGGCGTCGGAGGCCAACACTCTATCCAACTGAGCTACGGGTACATTGGAATAGCAGTATTTCTAGCCCATTTTATTCTAAGACACAAGAAAAATTTAAATTAATGCCAAATATTTCTGCATAAGAAACCCCATCAGCCCCAAATATGGATTTTACACTTTTTACCTGATGTTTCTGTGTTAGAAAGCCAATCTACGATAAAAAATGCGGAGTTTGAGCTTTATAATAAGAAATAAAGGAAAAAGTACCGCAGCATACATAGACGTATGTGAGGACACTTTTTACCTGATATTTCTGTATTAGAAAGCCAAAATACGCATTTTTTACTTGACTTGACAGAATTTTCTAGCTATTAACAAGCAACAAGTTTATTTATTCAAGTTAAATGAGGATATGTCATCATGGCTAAAAAATGTGATTTAACCGGCACCGGGGCAATGAGCGGCAACAATGTCAGCCACGCTAACAACCGCACTCGCCGTCGTTTCCTGCCGAATTTGCAGGTTGTTTCTCTGTTGAGCGAAACATTGGGCAAAATTTTCAAGCTGAAAGTTACATCTGCTACTTTACGTTCTATTGAACACAATGGCGGTTTGGATTCTTATTTGGAATCTACTTCTAACAGCAAACTGACCGAAGAAGCTAAAAAAATCAAAAAAAGCATCGCTAAAAACAAAGCTTCTAAATAATTTTTGTCAGTTAAGACATTTCAAAAACATCCTCTTGCAAACAGAGGATGTTTTTTTATCCCCGTTATCCCCATAATTCACAGGGAGTAAAAAATATCCCGGAAAAAGCAATTGCCTTTCCTAAAAATTAAGCTATAACCAAGGTCAGAAAATAACTTTGACTAAAGAGTAATACGACGATGGAAAAACCTGACGCAGCGCTGCTGCCGCAAAACCTTGAAGCCGAACAAGCGCTGCTTGGCGCGATTCTCGCCAACAACAAAGCATTCGAACGAGTTTCGGAATTTCTTAAACCGCAGCACTTTGCCGACGGGATTCACTGCAAAATTTTTGAAGTTATTGCCAAACTCATCCAACGCGGGCACGTCGCTGATGTAATTACCCTGAAAAACTTTTTTGAACAGGAAGGATCGCTGAATGAAGTCGGCGGCCACCAATATCTGGTTAAACTGGCAGACAGTGCCTCCCCGCTGACTAATGCGGAATATTACGCCCAATTTATTTATGACAAATACCTCCGCCGCGAATTGATTAATACCGGCTATGAGATTGTCAACGAAGCCATCAAAGAAGACTTGGACTCCGACGCAACCAGCCAGATTGAAATGGCCGAAAAGAAACTTTTTGAGCTTGCAAACGAAGGCGATTCGCAAGGGGGATTTGTTGATTTCGGAACAGCTTTGACAACCTCGTTGGGGCATATTGAAGAAGCCTACCAGAAAGACGGTAAAATCTCTGGGCTGCCAACACAATTGGATGCCTTGGACAATAAGACCGGCGGCCTGAACAATTCCGACTTGATTATTATCGCCGGACGTCCGGCTATGGGCAAAACAGCTCTCGCCACCAACATGGCTTACAATGTCGCCGAATACATGAGTCACGAAAAGAACCTCGACCCCAAATCTAAAGGCGTCGCATTCTTCTCGCTGGAAATGTCTGCCGACCAGCTGGCCGGCCGTATTCTCGCCACTGTAACTCAAACCAACGGCCACAAAATGCGCACCGGCGAACTGGATAATGCCGAATTTACCCGTATTGCCGCAGCGGTTCGGGAACTGGAACGCATTCCCCTTTACATTGACGACACCCCCGGCCTGAACATCAACACCATCCGCACCCGTGCCCGCCGCTTGAAACGCAACAAGGGACTCGGCCTGATTGTTATTGACTATATCCAATTAATCGTTGGCAGCGGCAACAAAAAAAATGAAGGCAACCGCGTGCAGGAACTTTCCGAAATCTCCCGCGGCCTGAAAATTCTCGCCAAAGAACTTAACGTTCCGGTTATCGCCCTCTCACAATTAAACCGTGGCGTAGAACAACGTGATGACAAACGCCCTGTCATGTCTGACCTGCGTGAATCCGGTTCTATCGAGCAAGACGCAGATATTGTTATGTTCGTATACCGCGAAAATTATTACATCCAAAACGAAGAGCCTAAACAAAAAGCGGGAGAAACACCGGAACACCTGCAAAACCGCCTGGAAGAATGGCAGCAACGTGTCCGCGCCACCGCCAACATCGGCGAAGTTATTATCGGCAAACAACGTCACGGTCCTACCGGAACGGTTCAATTGTTCTGGAACGGTGACTTCGCCCAATTCGGAAACCTTACCAAAGAGGAATACCTCCCTGAACAAGTCGGCTAAAACATACCTGCGCAAATTCTGCGAAACAACCGTCAAATATGTCATCTTAATATTTGGCTATTGCTGTATGTTTACTTTTGCAACGGTGATGATAAGCGTTTCATTGCTGCGCGGAGCTTACAAAACCATTGAAGAAAGAATACGCTCATGACTAAAGCATTAAAGGATTACACTGAAACGGAATGGGAAAACATCTGCAACCACTGCGGCAAATGCTGCCTGGTAAAAATTCAGGACGAAGACGGCGGTGACATCTATTATACGGATGTTGTTTGCCGCTATATGGATATGGAAACCTGCAAATGCACCCGTTATGCCGAGCGCTGCACTTTAGTTCCGACTTGCCTGAAACTAACGCCGGAAAACGTTGATAAAATCGAATGGATGCCGCAGACCTGCGCATACCGCGCCTTATTTGAAAACCGCCCAAAACCTTCCAGAAAAAGCATAAGCGGACGTTGCGTTTCTGAAACAATGGTCACCGAAGACGAACTGGAAGACCATATCGTTGATTGGGAAGACCTTTAATCCTGTTTTTCTTCCGCAGGTTCAGGACAGCAATGCTCTTCACTGCCGCACGAAACAGAACATCCCATATGCCAATGCCTGCCGGAAACAATATCTTCCTCTTCGGGAAGCTCTCCCGCCTCAATCGCCTGCTGCATTTCCCGCAGCTTTTTATTGCGCGCTTCGCAACAGCCGCAAGAAGATGACGGCAGCGGCGTTTCTACCATAAATTTAACCAGCCAGTTCCACATATTTTGATGACTCCTTAATCTTTATCTGCTATACTTGCCTGCAAAATGAATAACAAAGAATACCATGACTGATAATAATAAATACTTAATAGAAGAAGCCTATTCCCCGCAATCCCGCTACGATAACATGGAAGGAATCGAACCGGAATTCTGGAAACATAAAAAACTGGAAGAAATGAGCAAAGCCGAATGGGAATTGCTGTGCGACGGCTGTGGCAAATGTTGCCTGAATAAATTGGAAATTAAAGGCAAAGTCAAATTCACCAATACCTACTGCCGCTTTTTAGACTGTCAAAACTGCCTTTGCAAAATCTACGCCAACCGCTTTGAAAAAGTGCCTGACTGCCGGGATATTGACCTCGCCGCAATCAGGGAAAAGCCGCGCTGGCTGCCTAAAACCTGCGCTTACTGGCTGCTGGATAACGGCTTTGACCTGCCGGAATGGCATCCTCTGAATACCGGGCGCGCCGATTCGGTTGCCAAAGCAGGCATGGATTTAAGCAACCGCCCGCTGGTTTGCGAAACGGAAGTAAAAGATTATGAAGATTACCTTGTTGACTGGGAAGACCTATGATATTGAGGCGGCAGTCGGCTTTCCGTTAAAAGTCGTCAAATCTGCCCGCGCCAAACGCCTTACCCTCCGCATTGACCAGCAGGAGCGTCAACCGGTGTTAACTTTGCCTGCCCGTTGTTCGACCAAACGAGCCGTAGAATTTGTCTTGTCTTATAAAGACTGGATTGAACAGGCATTAAACAAACTTCCCGAAACCCAAAAATTTACCAACGGAACACAAATCAGTTTCTTCGGCCGTCAGTTAACCATCTGCCACGCACCGGAGAAACGCTGCGGCGTGCGCGAAGAAAACGGCAGACTGTTTGTTTCCGGCCGCGAAGAATTTTTGCACCGCCGCGTTAAAGACTACCTCAAAAAACAAGCTCAAACCGAGCTGTGGACTCTCTCGAAAGAACAGGCTGACAAGCTAAATTGCCCCTTAAAAGATGTCACGATAAAAGACACCAAATCCCGTTGGGGAAGCTGTTCTTCCTTGCATAATATCAATTACAACTGGCGCATTTCGCTCGCGCCGCAGCACGTCATTGCATATCTGGTCGCCCATGAAGTTTCCCACCTCAAATATCAGGATCACTCCGGAGCATTCTGGAAATGTGTCGCCGAACTTTATCCCCAAGCGGAAGAAGGCAAACATTGGCTGCGCCAGCACGGCAAGGACCTTTATTTATACGAATAAAAAAGCAGTCACCCTCCGCCGGCTCATAAATAAAACTTGATAATCATTCGGATACTCCCTATATTTTAAAAACAAATAACCTGTAAGGAGATATACTACTATGATTAACAGCCGAAACATCGCTCAAGCCAGTGCACAGGCTTACGTTGACCAGGGACTGCGCCAATATATGCTTAAAGTCTACAACTATATGGCAGGCGGGCTTTGCGCCACGGCTCTGGTGGCTTACTTAATCGCCAACACATCAGCCATTAAACTGTTTTTCACCCTTTCTGCTAACGGCACAATCGGTATGTCCGGCTTGGCCTGGTTGGCTCTGCTCGCGCCGTTCATTATGATTTTTGCCTTCAACTGGGTCATTAACCGCGGAACGCTGGCTCAGGTTCAGGGCGTTTATTGGGGATATGCCGCATTAATGGGCGCTGCGCTTGCTCCCGTTTTCATTGCCTACACCGGCAGCAGTGTCACCCGTATCTTCCTGATTACCGCTGCGATGTTTGGCGGCATGAGCATTTACGGCTATACCACCCGCAAAGATTTAACCTCTATGGGCTCTTTCATGATGATGGGACTGTGGGGCATTATCATTGCCATGATTGTCAACATCTTTCTTAAAAGCCCGGGGTTATATTATGCCCTGTCCATTTTGAGCGTCATTGTCTTTACGGGCTTGACCGCTTATGACACCCAGAAAATCCGCGCTATTTATGCCGAAGGCGACACCACGGATATGTCATCCCGCAAAGCTATTTCCGGCGCATTAGCGTTGTATATGGATTTCATCAACCTGTTTTTGGCTTTGTTAAGATTATTCGGCGACCGTCGTTAATCTTACCGCCAAGCATAAAAACCTCCTGATTTTTCGGGAGGTTTTTTATTGACTTCTGAATTTAATTCCGTTATAAAGCAGGTTGTCCGAGGCCTTTTAATAAAAAAGGCTTAAATAATTAATAATAATTTCAACAGGATACGTCCTGTTTTAACCGGAGAAAACACATGAAACGTACTTATCAGCCGAGCAAACTGGTTCGCGCCCGCCGTCACGGCTTCCGCGCCCGCATGGCTACCGCCGGCGGCCGTAAAGTTATCGCTGCCCGTCGTAAACGCGGTCGTGCTAAACTGTCTGCTTAATAAAAAATGACTGCTGTTCTTAAAATCAAGAAACGCAAAGATTTTTTAAGAGTCGCCAAACAGGGATTAAAGATGGTTACATCTACGGTCATCCTGCAGGCGGCTCAAAGTTTATCTGCCTCTGAAACCAGCCCCAAAATAGGCTTTACCACCACCAAGAAACTGGGGAAAGCCCATATTCGCAACCGTGCCCGCCGAAGGATGCGCGCTGCTCTGCGTGAAACTTACAACCGCCTGAAACCCGGGTATGAATATGTCCTTATCGGCCGTTATAACACTGCCGAATGCGATTTCGCCAAACTCAAGGACGACTTAATCTGGGGCATAAAAAAGTTAAACAAACAGTTTGAAAGCACGCCTGATGAACAAGTTCTGCCGACTGCTGCTGATTCTGCCGATTAGATTTTACCAGAAATTTCTTTCCCCGCTGTTTCCCGGGTGCTGCCGTTATCGCCCGACCTGCTCCCAATATATGATAGAAGCCATTCAAATCCATGGAATTTGCAAAGGCTTGTGGCTTGGCACAAAAAGAATGCTGCGTTGCCACCCATGGGGCGGCAGCGGCTATGACCCCGTTCCGCCGCGAACAACGGATAAACAAAGATAAACACTTGCTTTGCCCGCAAATATCATGTAAAAATCAACACCAAAGAGTTTAATTGAGGAGTTTATTTAATGCGTGAGGAAATGAAGAGCCTGTTTCTGGCCATAATCCTGTCCATTGTCGTTATTTTTGCCACCAACCGCCTGTTTCCCGGCGAAACTGCACCGGTACAAAACACAACAATCACAGCCGAAGCCCAACGACCGACGACACCGCTGCCGCAAGAAAAACTGGCTGCCGACACACAGGATTTGCTGACAGAAACTTTATCACCAGAAACGGTTATCAAAGAAGATGCCCGCATTAACATCAAAAATGCTTCTCTCACCGGCTCTATTCGCGTAAAAGGCGCACGCTTTGATAATCTGCTCCTCGAAAAATATAAACAAACCCTTGAAGCTGACAGCCCGGATGTCGAGTTGCTCACACCGGCCAAAACCGCAGCTCCTTACTATGCCGAATTCGGCTGGCTCAGCTCTGACAGCTCTCTGCGCCTGCCGGACAAAAACACTCTGTGGACGGTTAAAGGCCGCGAACTGACCCCGGACAGCCCGGTTGTGCTGGAATGGAACAACGGCCAGGGCTTAAAATTCATCCGCAAAATCAGCCTTGATGATAATTATATGTTCAGCATCCAGCAGGATGTCGAAAACAACACCAACCGCGCAATAACGCTGTATCCTTACGGCTTAATCAACCGCAAACTGGAAAATGCCGATATTGCCGCCAGCGTTGTGCACGAAGGTTTAATCGGTGTCGTTGACGACCGCCTTAAAGAAATCAAATACAAAGATTTGGTTGATGAACCTGCCGAAGAATTTAAAACTTCCCGCGGCTGGGCCGGCTTCTCAGACCGTTATTGGTTTACCGCATTTATCCTCGATAATGCCCACCCCAACACCGTTAAATTCAGCGCCACAGGCAAGAACACTTTCCAAACCGATTATGTCGGCGCTCCGGTTAAAGTAGCCCCCGGCGCAGTCGCTAACAATAACTTCAAATTTTTTGCCGGCGCTAAGGAAATCAAATTGCTGGACAACTACACTTCGGCATTAAACATTCCTAAGTTTGATTTGGCAGTTGATTTCGGTTGGTATTACTTCCTGACCAAACCTTTCTTCTATATCCTTGATTTCCTTTATGACTTCATCGGCAATATGGGTTGGGCAATTTTGCTCTTTGCCGCCTTGCTGCGTCTGGCCATGTTCCCTATTGCCAACAAATCATATGACAGTATGTCCAAGATGAAAAAAATTCAGCCGAAAATCAAAGAACTGCAAGAAAAATACGACAATGACAAGATGAAACTCCAACAGGCAACCATGGAAATGTACCGCCGCGAAAAAATTAATCCGGCCGCCGGCTGCTTGCCAATGTTAATCCAAATCCCGGTATTCTTCTCGTTGTATAAGGTTTTGAATATTGCTATTGAAATTCGCCATGCACCGTTTATCGGCTGGATTAAAGACTTGTCCGCGCCTGACCCGCTGGTATTGTCAACCTTATTGCATTTCCCTGTTCCAAGTTTGCTGAATATTGGCGTTTGGCCGATTATCATGGGTATCACCATGTTTATCCAACAAAAATTGAACCCCGCGCCAACCAATAAAGATCAAGCGAGAATGTTTGCTCTTATGCCGGTAATTTTTACCTTCATGCTGGGACACTTCGCATCCGGATTAGTCATATACTGGACGCTAAGCAATATCCTGTCCATCATCCAGCAAAAAGCCATTATGCGTAAAAACGGAGTAAACTAATGGAATTCAAATTGGAACAATTTAGCGGCGACCAGATATATGCCGGACGGCAGCTGTTCAAAACTCCGGCAGAATTTGTTCTGGGCGTTGCCAGATTGGACCAGTTACCCATAACCGATATGCCGGAAGTTGCTTTTGCCGGACGATCAAACGTCGGCAAATCCAGCTTGATTAACGCCCTGACCGAACAAAAAGGGCTTGCCAAAACCTCAAACACGCCGGGACGAACCCAGCAGCTGAACTATTTTAATATAGACAACCGCCTGCATTTGGTTGACCTTCCCGGCTACGGCTATGCCCAAGCACCCGAAAAAATGGTGAAACAATGGCAGAATTTAATTTTTACCTATCTGCAAGGGCGCGTTAATTTAAAACGGGTCTTTCTTCTGATTGACTCTCGCCATGGCGCCAAAAAAGTCGATGAAGAAATCATGGAACTGCTGGATAAAGCGGCGGTTACTTATCAGATAATTCTGACTAAAACTGATAAAATCAGCGCTAAAGAATTAGAGCAGGTTGTGCAACGAACCCAAAATGTCATCAGCAAACACCCGGCCGCTTATGTCGGATTAATAGCCACCAGCTCAGAAAAAGCAATTGGACTAGATGATGTCCGCGCCGAAATTGCCAGCCTAATTTAAATATTAAAAAGCCCGTGGTTTAGGAACACGGGCTTTTTTCTCCAAGAAGTTTTGCTAAATTTTCAGGAGAACATAATAATATGGAAACTTATTACATATTATTGCCGAAAGTAGAACCAATATCGACACTTGAATCACCAGTTGCATATTGGACAATCGAGCCTGCAGCCGCCAAAATCCCCAAACCAACCGCCAACCCGGCAAACCATACCCATTTTACCTTGCCCATAATTGCCTGAAAAGCAATGCCGACCAATCCAAAACCACCCAGAATAAATGTAATGGTTTTAACCTCTTTAAAGACATTATATGCTTTCTTTTGAGCGGTACCCATTATTGTACCTCCATCACTTCCTGAGCCTAAAGCCCAAGCATCACCAGACATTCCCATAACAATCAGCAGAGCCAGACAGCTCAGAGTTAAAAAATTTTGTTTCATAAATCGCATCACACATCTCCCTAGTAAAAAGATTAAGACCAAACGGACTAAAAAAACATCCTGGTTCAATAATATTATACATTCACTAAAAATGCATTAACTTTTTTATGAAACTTTTGTGACACTCTTTTAAATCTACACGATAAGGCGCATTATTTATAAAAAAGAGGAATAAAACTTGGAGAATGAAACAAGCTACGCCTCTCATAAAGGCGGTAATATAAGTCACATAGTAAGAATTAAGAGAGAAAAAGCGCCCTAAAAAGGCAACATATTAAAGACATAAGAAAGGGATAGACTACGCCGTTAATTTTTTTAACGTGCACAAATTAGGACACAACACACAAAAAACTCGGAGAATGAGGTGAATAGTAAGAAATAAAGGCGGAAGTACCCAGCCCTGCGGCAGCAAAATAGTCCGGCGAACTATTTTGCGCCGAAAAGCAATGAAACTTGTTGCTGTAAGCTAGTGATAACAACGCGAAACAGCAACTTTAGTTGGAATTGACAAACGTACGAGAGGAAACTTCCGACCTGCAATTTCTGTACTAGTCACCCATTATTCGAGTTTTTTACTTTTGAGTTGACCGCAGGCAGCAAGAATATCCTGCCCTCTGGCAACGCGTATCGGAGCTGCAAAACCGGCTTTTTCCAATTCACGAGAAAAGGCGTGAACTCGGTTGTTTGAGGAAGGCTGATAAGGACAACCCGGCCAAGGGTTAAACGGAATAAGATTAAACTTAGCGCCGATTTTGAATTTTTTCATCAAATCAATTAATTGACGGGCATCGTCAAGGCTATCGTTTATTCCGTCAAGCATCAGATACTCAAACGTAATAAAACGGCTGGTAACGATTTTTTGATATTCTTGACAAGCTTGTAAAATTTCCTCAATTGCATAGCGTTTATTAATCGGCATGATTTGTGAGCGCTTGTCATTATTCGGAGCATGAAGGGAAACCGCCAGCTTAACTCCGGTTTCTTTAGCGATACGCGGCATATGCGGAACAATGCCGGACGTTGACAATGTCACTTTACGTTTGGAAATGGCAATACCATCACCATCCGTCAATAACTGCAAAGCCTTAACCACATTATCAACATTATGCAAAGGCTCGCCCATTCCCATCACCACAATATTAGAAACCATGCGGTTATCACCGGTAGTGCTTGGCCATTCCTGATAAACGTCACGCACCACCATAAACTGGCTGACAATTTCCCCGGCCGTTAAGTTGCGGGTAATTTTCTGAGAACCTGTGTGACAAAATGTGCACCCGACAGCACAACCTACTTGCGTTGAAATACAAACCGACCCACGGTCTGCTTCGGGAATATAAACTGTTTCAATGCGCTGGCCATCGGCAAACTCCAACAGCCATTTATGGGTTTTATCCTTAGAAAGCTGCTCTGCCACAATTTTAGGACGGGTAATGGTAAATTTATCCGCCAGCTTAGCGCGTAAATCTTTTGACAGATTAGTCATTTGTTCAAAAGAAGTTGCCCCCTGAACATACAGCCATTGATACAACTGCTTGGCTCGGAACGGCTTCTCGCCGATTTCAGCCATTAATGCTGAAATCTCATCTTTATCCAGACCGATTAATTCAATTTTATCTGCCATATTACTTCTTCTTACACTTGGAGCTGATGGCTTTGTATGCCCCGGTAAAGCCTTTGAGGGAATATGTATCTTTGGTCTTCGTCCCTTTGGAAGAAATACCGTCGACAATCATCCGCTGCCCGCGCCTCATTGCCGCCACCAGTTCTTTATCGGCTTTATCATCAATTGCCCAGGCTTTGTCGCCGTCAGTAAACAAGCGGGAGAAACTATCTTTGCCGATTTTAACCACCACCGGCGCACCGTTTTTATATGTATAGCCGGCCACGAAATTAACCACATCATAGCTTTTTTCTGCCGGACGATGCGTAATAATCACATATATATCGCCGCGCTTGGTGTATTTGCCTTCATCCTTTTTCGGCGTAGATGCCATATAGCAAATCGTGCCTTTTCCGTCTTTAACAGAATAGGCGGCCCAATCATCATATTCACCGATAAGCTGCGGAGCTGCCGCAGAAGCCGCCCCCGAAGTCACAAAACTGCCAAACAAAACTGCCGCTAAAAACTTTTTCATACCTATCTACCCACAATGTTATCAAAATTTGCTATAATATACTGGAAAAAGTTATAAAAACTGTTAACAATAGGCCATAATTTAAAATATGGAATGTGGCATAAAATGTTCAAAGACCAATACCTCAATATCGACAATCTCATCAGCACCCCTAATGTGCTGAAGCTATTCCGGGTGGTTGAAGCTCACGGCGGGGTGCTGCGCTTCGTTGGCGGCGCTGTCCGTGATGCAATTGCCGGCATCAAAGGGTTTGACCTGGACCTGGCAACGGATTTATCTCCGGACGAACTGGTCGAAGCCTGTGAGGAAAACGGACTGCGCACCATTCCTATCGGCATCAAATTCGGAACTGTCGGCGTGCTGATAGACAATCAGGTGCTTGAAGTAACCTCCTTGCGCAAAGATGTCAAAACCGATGGCCGCCACGCCGAAGTCGTCTTTACTTCTGACTGGAACGAAGATGCCTCCCGCCGCGACCTGACAATCAACGCCGTCTACGCCGATGAAAAAGGCAATGTCTTTGACTACTATAACGGCGTAGATGACTTGGAAAAAGGCATCGTCCGTTTTATTGGCAGCGCCAACCAGCGGATTAAAGAAGACTACCTGCGCATATTGCGTTTTTTCCGTTTTTATTCGATTTTCGGCAAAGCCCCCATTGACCGCAAAGCTTTGGAAGCCTGTAAGGAAAACCGCGACGGTTTAAAACAATTGTCTATGGAACGTATTCGTGACGAATTATTTAAATTGTTTCTGACCCCAAAAGTGGTCGAAACCCTGCAAATAATGTATGACAATGAAATTCTGAGCTATGTTTTCCCGGACACGCATTATCTGGAGGAATTAGATTTCCTGGTAAATACCATTGATGTCAAAGACCTGCCCAACGCCCCGCTGCGCCGGTTGTTTATCCTTTATAACCCCAACACCGCCTTGGCTGAAAATCTGGCGGCACGCCTCCGAATGAGCAACAAACAACGCGAAGATTTTGTCAGCTGGGCAAAACATCATCCGTTTTTTGAAGAATTGCTTGAGGAAAAATCTTTGCGCCGTCTGACCTATCTCCATGGCAACGACTTCTGCCGGGACAAATTAATTTTACTCAGCGCCTTAAACCGCCGGGTGCTCCCGGATTTGAAACAACGTCTGGCACATATTGCCCAAATATCCATACCCGAATTTTCCGTGAAAGGGCGAGATGTCATTGCCGCCGGCATTAAAGACAATCGCAAAATAGGCGAAGTGCTGAACGAATTGGAACAAATCTGGATAGACAGCGACTTCAGTCTCAGCCACGGAGAGCTTCTGGCACGTTTGCCCGAACTGATTATGCAAAAATCAGCCTAACCGTTATTTTTATAAAACTCTTTACGCGCTTTGCGCTGCATTGACCACAAATTGCCAATACCGTTAATTGGCTGCACCGGATAAGCAGATTTAAAGTTAAAATCCCTTGATAAAAACAATGACGTTGTTTTGGTATAGCAATTCATCGGGCAAAAACCGTAAAAATCAACCTGAATCAGCCCGGCCTCCTGCAAACAGCCCGCCGCTTTCACATATTCTTGACTGGTATTGATGCGGTCACTGTCATCTAAAATAATAACCCCGCCCGCAGCCAAAGCTTTTGTCGCGGCAGCAGCGCATTCGGCCCGGCGTTTACCGTCCACCACAATCACATCATATTTGAGGCCATCTTCAAAAATCGCTTTTTCATAGATTTCCCCTTCATCCCGCCAACGGACATCCAAGCGCGGATGATGAAATTCCTGCTGCCATTTTTCAAACCACTTGGGATTATCCTCTATGCTGGTGACCGAAGCAGCGCGCTCCGCCCAAAACAAAGATGAATTTCCGCAGCCAAATTCAAACACTTTCTTCTGGGTATAGTCAAATTGCGACAGATATTCTATTGCCGGATAAGTATACCACGGCAACGGTTTGCCATCGCGGTCAACGCATATTTTCTCGTCAATTGTCCGCTCTATGGCAAAATCTTTCTGCCACATTTCTATAAACTTTTGAAACTTTTCACTATACATTCAGTCTATCCCCGTTGAAAGCTTTTCTGGCATAGCTATATCATACTCGTACAAAATATAAAACCTTTTTAGGAGAGTGTCATGGAATTAATTAAAAAAATTTCTTTCGTTTTGACCATTATCGGTGGTTTGAACTGGGGTTTAATCGGCCTGTTGGGCGTTGATTTCTTGTCTATGATGTTTGGCCCGATGACAATTTTGACCCGTTTGTGCTATGTCTTGGTCGGTTTGTCTTCTTTGTATCTGATTTTCGACCACTCTTGCGAAGTCCGCGAAGTTGTCAAAACCCGTATCTAACCGATACTTCAGAAAAGGCGCTGGATATCCAGCGCCTTTTTTAATATCCCCGGCGGCTGAGTTTTGCCGCAGCAGAAGCAATCTGCATCAAAGTAAAACTGACCAATTCAACTGCCGGCATATTTGTCGTTTTGCAATCTCTTTCACACTTATACAACAGCTCCAAAACGCTAAACAAACGGTCTTTCGGCCATAACGAAACCTGCCCCTTAAAACTTGCCTTGCGGAAAAAGATAATCGGCGGTGTCATGCGCATAAGGGCTTTGTCAATGGTTTCCCCTTGCTCCATCATCCCCATACAGGAAAGAATTTTGCTAAAGTGATAAGTCACATTACGGATGATTGAAATCGGCTCAGAACCTTCATTCAACAATTTATTAAACGCCGCCAAAGCTTTCTCCGTCTGCCCGCCAGCCACAAAATAGCAGACATCATCTGCCGTCGATGCCGAATTATCGCTGATAATCGCCACCACGTCATCACTGGTGATGTTTTTTCTGTCCCCCATATAGGTCATCAGCTTGTCTATCTCGCCCATAGAACTCTTACGGTCATTAGACAAACGGGCGCAAAGGAGCTGTAAAGCCTCATTTCCGATAGTATACCCGCCCTCGACAAACTTCGCGCGGGCTGCTCCGTAAATATCCTCATCACGGTCTTCATAACAAGGGATAACCGCAATATCCTCGCTGTCCTCACCCAACTTAACCAATGATGATTTTTTATTCAAACTACCGGAAGATATAATCAGCAGCGTATCAGACTTTGCCGTATCAAATAATGACTTCAGATGCTTAGTCAGATTATTATCCGCATCTTTCACCACAATCACCCGCCGACCGCCCATCAGCGACTGGCTGCCATATTCACCAAACAGCACTCCCGGATCGCCGTTAACATCCGCTCCGTTGAGATAGGCCACCCGAAACGGGTCATTCACATCCGGACAAATCGCCTTGGTAAAGCTCTTGACATATTCCGACATCAGCCCTTCGTTAGAACCGTAAACCAACACCGCCCGCAGGCTGTTGTCGGGACGTTTGAGAAACTTGTCGATTTGCACCTGCTTATAAATCACTGGTCGACCCTTTTTTGGTGATTCGCGAATGAAAGTAAGCCCCAATGCGCAAGCTGATGTCATTGGCAATAATCTGCGCGGAATCTTTCATCACCTTTTTCTGGGCAATCGTCATCGAATAAGGATTCGCCAGAATATCATAACTGCCATAAGCTACCGAATTGCCTTTGACAATTTCTTTCCCATCCTCATACATCGTATAAGCTACTGTATATTCCACGCGCTTGCGGGTCGCGGTAATATCATTACGCAAAGCTTGGTCATAAACAGCCTCGCGCTGCGGATCAATCATCAGCCGGTACTTCGGACGTTTGGGCTGCCCCAAAGGTGTCAGCATATCCAGCAAATCATTGCGGATGAGCTGCCCAAACCGCTCGCCGCTGGCAACAATTTTAATCTGTGCCATCTCAGAACTGATAGAGCGGTCAAATTCCCCTCCGAAAAACCACAAATTATCATGCTTTTTCTGAACATACAAAGGCTCAAACCCGCAAGCCGCGAGAAACAAAAACATCAATAACGCAATAAGTTTCTTTTTCATGTGCCTTCCTTGTTTGAACCTGTAAAACCGCGTAATTACCTCTAGTTACCCTTTTATAACAATATTGATAAGGCGGTTGGGAACCACAATCACCTTAACAATTTCCTTGCCCTCAAGCTGGCGTTTGACATTTTCCAAAGCCATAGCCTGAGCTTGAATTTCCTCTTTGGAGGCATCTTTCGGCATATCAATTGTGCCGCGCATTTTGCCGCAAATCTGAACAGCATAAGTCACCACTTGGTCTTCCGCCAGCTTGGCATCACCCTGCGGCCAACTCTCGGCAACCACCAAAGTGGTATTGCCCAAACGCGCCCACATTTCTTCTGCCAAATGCGGCGTAAACGGCGATAACAGTTTAATTAAGTTGCTGTATAATTCCGGCGCAATTTTCGGCTTGGCGCTCAGATAATTGACATAAGTCATCATCGAAGAAACCGCCGTATTAAACTTCATTTGGTCGATTCGCTCAGTCACTTCCAAAATACATTTATGCATCGCCCGCAAATCATCGGCAGATGCTTTTTCTGCAGCATCAACTTTGGCAAACAAGGCATAGACCTTGCTGACAAAACGATAAACGCCCATCAGACTTTCATCCGACCACATGGCAACTTGGTCAAACGGCCCGATAAACATTTCATACAAACGGAAAGTATCCGCACCGTAAGAAGCGATAATATCATCCGGATTAATCACATTGCCGCGGGATTTTGACATCTTTTCGCCGTTCTCCGCCAAAATCATACCATGGGAGGTACGGCGCTGATACGGTTCTTTATTGGGCACTAATCCCAAATCATAGAGGAATTTGTGCCAAAAACGGGAATACAGCAAGTGCAAAGTCGTATGCTCCATACCGCCGTTATACCAGTCAACATTCATCCAGTAATCTAAAGCTTCTTTGGAGGCGAAAGCCTGATCATTATGCGGATCGCAATAACGCAGGAAATACCAGGAAGACCCGGCCCAGTTCGGCATGGTGTCGGTTTCACGCCGCGCTTTGCCGCCGCATTTCGGACACTTGGTGTATAACCATTCATCCCCGGCTTTAGATAACGGCGATTCGCCCTCATCATTCGGATGATAATCGGGAACAGGCGGCAAAGTCAGCGGAAGCTCGGATTCGGATATCGGCTGCCAGCCGCAGTGTTCACAGTAAACCATCGGAATCGGTTCACCCCAGTAACGCTGGCGGGAGAAGACCCAGTCACGCAGTTTGTAATTGATTTTGGACTTGCCGAAATCGTTTTTAACCGCGTAATCGATTGCCGCACGCATACCTTCTTCTTTATTCATCCCGTCCAAGAAGCCGGAGTTAATATGCGCACCGTCTTCCTCATGGGCTTTAACCGTAATATCGCCGCCGGCTAAAACCTGAACAATCGGCAGATTAAACGCTTTGGCAAAATCATAGTCGCGCTGATCATGCGCCGGCACCGCCATAATTGCGCCTGTACCATACCCCATTAAAACATAGTCGGAAATAAATACCGGAATCAACTTGCCGTTATACGGATTCTTCGCTTTAATTCCTTTAAGTTCTACCCCGGTTTTGCTCTCATCCATTGAGCGCTGCAAGTCTGACTTCTTGGCTGTTTCTGCCACATAAGCCTGAACTTCCTCAGGGTTTTCAAAACGGCTCATCAATTCCGCCACATAAGGATGCTCCGGCGCTAAAACCATATAGGTTACGCCGAAAGCCGTATCCGGACGGGTTGTAAAGACGGTCAGTTTTTTGCCGGACAATTCAGCGCCGTTGTTATCGGCCAATCCGAAATCAAGCTCAGCCCCTTCCGAACGGCCAATCCAGTTCACCTGCTGCGATTTCACGCGGTCAATAAAATCCAAATCATCCAAATCATCAATCAAACGGTCGGCATATTTGGTAATTGCCACCATCCATTGCTCTTTGTTTTTGCGCACCACTTGCGCACCACAACGTTCGCAACAGCCGTTGACAACTTCTTCATTCGCCAAACCGACTTTGCAGCTCGGACACCAGTTAATTGCCATTTTGTCTTTATACGCCAAGCCTTTTTCAAACAGCTTGATAAACATCCACTGTGTCCACTTATAATATTCAGGATCACAAGTTGAAATACATCTGTCCCAGTCAAAACTGAAACCGATAGATTTCATTTGCTTGGTAAAATTGGCAATATTGGCCGCCGTTGAAACCGCCGGATGAACGCCGGTTTTGATGGCATAATTTTCCGCCGGCAAACCGAAAGCGTCAAACCCCATCGGATACAGCACATTAAAACCTTGCATTCTCTTCTTGCGGGAAATAACATCCAGCGCCGTATAAGACCGCGGGTGTCCGACGTGCAGCCCCGCCCCTGACGGATAAGGAAACTCGACCAGAGCATAAAATTTTTCTTTATTCTTATCGATTTCTACTTTGTAGGCTTTTTCGTCATCCCAAATTTTCTGCCATTTTTCTTCAATGGTATGAAAATTGTAGCGTTCTTCCAAAGCCCATTCTTTTTTCCACTCGTCAAAACTGGCTTTTCCGTTATATCTGGCGTTGTTAGTCATTCTAATTTATTCCTCTCCTGCCGCAACAGCGCTGCGGTATAATACACTAGCTTGGTTTAAGATAATTCTTTCAATTTCACCGGCCAAACGGCGGTCAGGTACAGTCTGCACCCATTTTCCGTTGATACGGTTCATTTTAGAAACCGTAACCTTCAAACCGTCAGCCCGCAGCTCTCCGCAGGTAATCCGCACGGCAATTTGAAACTTCTCATCCGGCACACCGTTAACCACCATCCAATCACTGACAATCACGCCGCTGTGCAAATCGCTGCGTTGCAACGGCATCTTTGACATTTTTTGCATAGCCGCCTGCCACAAATAACGGTTCACGCTCTGCGGTACGGCAACTTCAGTTTCCTCTGCCGCCGGAACATCATCCGCCCACGGATTCAGCGCCGTCATCCAGGAACAGCCCGGCAAGAGCAATGCCGCGGCCAATAAGCTTGCAAGTCGTTTATTCATTTTATTTTCCTTGTCAGTCAAAATTGTTAAAAAGTTATATGATTTTTCCTGACTTGACAAGAGTCATAACGCATTTTCTCACTTGTAATTCGCCAAATATCGCGTAAAATATGCTTCCACAACCAACCGGGAAATAAAATATGTCCGATAATCGCGAAATTGCCGTCCGAATTCTTGCCCAGACTTTCCGTCAAAGAAGCTTTCTGGATTTCAGCCTTATGAACCAATCCGCAGACGCAGACCGCGGTTTTATCAAAATGCTGGTTATGACAACCACCCGCCGCTATGAATTCATCCGCAAAGCGCTGCGCCAGTTCATCCGCAAAAAGCTCCCTGCCAAAGCGGCTTTTGCCGAATTTGCGCTTGCCGCCGGCGCTTGCGAACTGCTGTTTATGAATACGCCGGACTATGCGGTCATCAACTCTTATGTCAATTTAGTAAAAAAACACTGCGACAAATATTTGGCAGGATTCGCCAATGCCGTCCTGCGCAAAGTCGCCGCAGAAAAAGACCTCATCAAAAACAAGGACAAAGGCGAATTCTTCAGCGCCCCGTTTTTTGAACTGCTCAACAAAGATTACCCTGCCGGACAGATTCGCCTGATTCAGCAAGCCGGCCTTTCTGAACCGCCACTGGCAATCAGCGTCAAAACATCACCTGAACTTTGGGCTCAAAAATTAAACGGCAAACAATTGGACGGCAACACCATAATCCTGCCCGACAGCAGCAACATCAGCAGCTTGGCCGGCTACGATACCGGCGACTGGTGGGTACAAGACTATGCCGCCTCACTGGCTGTCAGCAGTTTGGAAAACCTTGCCGGCAAACGCGTTCTTGACCTCTGCGCAGCCCCCGGCGGCAAAACCGCCCAGCTGTTAAGCCGCGGCGCTGTCGTTACCTCTTTGGATAATTCGCAGCAGCGCCTGAACACCCTGCGCGAAAACATGACGCGCCTCCAACTGCAACCGGAAAAAATCATTTGCGCAGATGCCTTGTCCTATCTGCAAAATTTCAACGACAAACCGTTTGACGCCATTTTGCTGGATGCTCCCTGCTCCGGCACGGGGGTCTTTCGCCGGCATCCGGAATTGGTGCATATCAAAAATTCTCAAGATGTCGCCCGACAAGCAGATCTCCAGAAGCAAATTCTCTCTCTTGCTGCCAAAGCCTTAAAACCCGGCGGCGAATTGGTATACTGCACCTGTTCTATAGCCAAAGCCGAGGGCGAAGAACAAATAAAAGCCTTTTTGACGGAGAACGGCGGATTCGAACTGACACCTTTGTCATCTTCCCGCTTTCCCGAAATCATCACCCCTGAAGGCTTCATCCGTACTCTGCCGGTTCATCTGGCTGAATTCGGCGGCTGTGACGCTTTCTTCATTGCCAAACTGACAAAGGTGGCCTAAATGCTGTTTCGTAAATTTACCCTTTCCGCCGATAACAAAACAGAAACGCCTGAAGCTCCGGCTTTGCCCGCATTGAACGGCAAACCCATATACATCCTGGGCGATACCGCATTGGCTTATTTTCTTGCCGTAAAACTGATTGCCGCGGGACACAAAGTAACCGTCATGGCCGGACAAGCTGAAAACACCAGCCTTGCAACAAACGGCATAACCGTCAAAGAAGATTACCAGCTGCAAAAACTTCACTACAAGCTGGAAACGGCCCTCTGGCTGCAAGAAGAGCCGCAAATGCTGATAATTGCCGCCCGCTCATCCAAAATCAAAGCCATGCTGACCGGCATATCCAAAAATAAAATCAAAAACTGCCCGGTCATTTCATTTACCCGGCTTAAAGACCAGACTTTTATCTCCGATATTTTAGGCATTCCCGTTGTTTCCGCCTATTTTGACGGCTGGCTGAATTACCGCAGCCAACAGGTTACGGCCTATGGGCGCAACCCCGAAATAACCTTATGTGCCGAAACCTCTTCCGAGGCATTTCAACTATTGGCATCCTTGCTCGCCAACACCCGGATTTCCCTGCGCAACAGCAGCCTGCCGCAACAGGCTTTTTGGAGTTACTTCTGCCTCTATGCCCCTTGTTCGCTTTTAACCGCAGCCACCGGAAAAACTATTTTTGACATTACCAAAAACAAACCCCTGCGGGAAGAATTGCAAACCCTGCTGCAGGAAATCGTCACTTTGCGGCCTTCTTCTTTGCCCCCGTTATCACCCGAAGATTTGTTAAAGCAGATCTTCAACATCCCTTCAAATTATGTTTTTCCGTTAGCGGAACAAGTGAGGCTGCACCAAACCGGAGATTATGATTTTATCAGCTCCGTCATCCGTGACGCTGCACTCCTCAACAAATGCACGCTTCCGGCACTCAACCGCCTGCTTAAAACCCTCTGCGAACAAATTATCACTCAAAAATAACCTTTATGCGCTGAACAACCGAACTTCTAGGTTGAAGAAAAGGTTTAAACAGATTATAAGATTAAAGAGATGAAAGTATTCAGACAAAGGATTTACTGATGGACAATTCATTTTTCATTATTGCCGCAACATTTCTTGGCTGCTTTTTAATCACATATGCTTGGTTCTCGTTCATCACGCGCAAACTATCATCGGAAAGCTTTACTTTCCCGTTGGGCAGAAATATCTTCCTGCCGCTTTTTATTATGACATACAGCGGCATCACTTTCCTTTATTTCTTTCTTCCCGAGCAACATGATCAGCTGTTTGACTTATCCTATCTGAACATCGCCGTCATTTTCTTATCAACCCTTTTCATTTACCTGATTTCTCTCTGGCCGCGAACAGCTAAAGCCAATTGGCTGTTTTTCCTCGCCGCCGCAACAGCTGGGACAGTTTTTCTCCCGTCAGACTTTTTACTCTTTGAGGGAACGATGCCTTTTTGGGCAGACCGCTTATCTCTTGTCCTGCTGTGGGCAACCTTTGCTTGGGGATATAAATATCTCAATGGCATTGACGGACTGATCGCCACACAAACTTCTCTTTCAATGGCCGGCTTAGCCGCTTTGGCCTTTTTAGGCGCACTGCCAATGTTAACCGGAAGCTTCGCCGGCATTTTGTTGGCTGCAGTTGCCGCTTTTGCCGTTTATAACTGGTATCCGGCAGAATTATCCCTAAACAGCGCCGGCTGCCAGGCTTTGGGCTTTTTAACCGGATGGCTGTTTACCATAGCCGCCGTTGAGGGCGATGCTTCCTGCTGCCTCATCCTCTCCCTTTATTACCTCGTCGAATTTGTTTGGGCGGCCATCCTTAAGCTCTCCCGCAAACCTCAACATCAGATAATGGAAAACAACACATTCTACTATCAGACCAATCTTTCCGGTTTGTCACCAGCCTCCATTTGTGAAAATATTTTCAAAGTAAATGCTTTGCTGGTCATCTTTGCCGGCTTTCAGATTTATGCCCCCAACAACTATTCTCTGCCGGCTTTAGGGCTTATTCTGACCCTGTGGTTTATTTCTCACCTCCGCAACTGGCAAGAACCTGTCCGCAGCTTTAAAGAGCTTAACCAGGAAACCCTCAGAGATATTAAAGACAACCTTGAAGACTTTAAAAAGAATATTAACAAGGACAACTAACCTGAATGACTATTCTTGACCGCCTAAAAAAACTTGTTGCCCCGGCAGCCGCATCTCAAGCCGAAATGCAGGCGGTTTATTCTGCTGCGCAGTTTAAAGTCGTCGTTATTGACTTTCTGGACAATGTCGAAAGCAGCTGCGGCGAAAATCTGGCGCGCCTGTTAAGTTCACGCGAAGGTCTGTCCCTGTCATTCTTTGATGAAAACTTTTCTAAAAACTTTCTCAATCTGGAAAGCCGCAGCCTGTTTGATTTAATTGACCGCGGACAAACGATTATCGACCGCACCGACGCTGATGTCATCATTTGGGGCTACCGTGAAAACGATCGTATCCGCCTTAATTTTCAAACACAGCAGCAATATGAAAAAGAAAACAGCGCTTACATATCCCTGCTCGACAGCCTATACTTTCCGGCCATCTTTTTTGAACATCCGCAGCAATTTCCCCAAGCTATCTTAAACCTGATTTACGGAGCAGTCATCAGCTCGTTAAACAAAACGGATAACATTTCCAAAATTCAAAAAAGATACCTTCTGAAAAAAATCATCAGCCAGTTATCACAAGATAATTCGGCAAAAGCGGTTACGGTGGAATATATGCCTTACATTATGAATTTTTTGGGCATTATCTATCTAAACTATGCTTATGACACGCAGGATGAAAAAGATTTCAAAATCACCAAAAATCTCTTTGAAACGGCGATTAAACATCAAGACCTAATAACTTCACCGCTTCACTTAGGCTGTATTTATTACCACCTCGGGCAACTATATGACTGTGCCACCCAACATATGGGAAACAGACCCGCCGCTTACTTCAAAGGCGCTATTGAATACTACCGCCAGGCTCAGCGCTATTTAGGAAAATACACATACCCATACGACTACGGTTACATATCCTACCGCTTATCCCATCTATTTTTCAGTTACTGGCGGCAAAAGGAAGATTTACAGGCGCTGCGTGATGCTGTTTTTCAAATGCGCGAAGCCGAAAAAATTTACACCTACGCCTTGTTTCCTGACTTCTGGGCTGTCATTCAGGGAGAATTAGGACAAATGCTCGGGCTTCTGGGCAGCCTGACTAAAAGCGAAGATATTTCCGAACTGGCCGTCACCTGTTACCGCAATCAGCAAAAAGTAATTACCGAACGGCGCAATCCCGTAACTTGGGCACAAGCTCAAGAAAATATCGGTGAAATTTATTACCGTATCGGTAAAAACAATTTAGACCGCTCTCGCCTGGAAGAAGCACTCGAATGCTACCATGATGCTCTGTATATTTTTGAAAACGCCGGAAATGAAGAAAAAATCAAAAACATCATGACAGACATTGCCCGCACTAATCAGGCTTTGAACATGGTCTAACCCAATTGCCTATTCTTCTGCCATGCGGAATTAAGAAACCTGCTCCAGCTCTAAATCTTTCAGTTCAGAGGGATAATAATCCGCATCACAAAGATAAACCATCCAGCTTTTCCGCGGCGCGACCGCCCGAAACCCATACTTCGTCAAAACAGCAATAGATGCATCATTGCCCGGATTAATACAAGCGCTCTTCTTGACTCCTGCGGCATAATCAAATTGCAATTTTACAAGATATTTAGCATAACCTTGTCCGCGAAACTTCGGAAATGTACAATACTCCAGAAAATGAATCCCCTCAGGATTATATTTATGAAAATATGAATCAACAAAACAACACCTAATCCACTCCTTATCCGGTGTCATGAGAATCCAACCTTTGATTTTGCGCCACTTATTACACAAATAACTTGCAGAACAAAAGTCCTCTTCCAAAAATTCAGATTTAGCCAACTCTTCCCATTTCACTAAATCTTCTTTGTGCATTTCCCGATAGCAAAGCATTATCTTCTCCCCTCCAGCGATAACCTCTCAGTAACTACCATAATTTTCAAAAGAAATGCTTAACGACCATTCAATACGACAAAACCAGACATCTAAACTTTAACCAAGCTCATAATATGATACAATGCCTAACAACACCGCCCCCAACATGAGAGCTGCCGTAAGGTATCAATACCCCAAACAGCGGATGAGGAGGGATTTCCTGAGTTCTGTTTGTCACGCTCAATTCCTCTCGCTTTCGCGAGGTATCTCGCTAACAAACTATCACCGCTCGGAACGAAAAGCTCCGGTGGAGGTTTTCTATCGCCTCGCGCCCTCTCGGGTTCAAATCCCATTTTTCTTTTCCCCATATAACAAACCCCCTCTAACGAGGAGTTTTGTTGTATGGCGGATGAGGAGGGATTTGAACCCCCGATACGGGTCACCCCGTATAAACGATTTCGAGTCGCTCGCATTCAGCCTCTCTGCCACTCATCCGTAACCATCAATTTAATAATGATAATTTGCTCTTTTGGCAAGTATTATTTAAACACTTTCACCCTTTTTTCGATAGGTTCAAACGTTTTTTCATCCGCCGGAAGCTCCTTGCTCCCCACCGGCATTTGGCTTATAAGTTTCCATGTCGGCGGCAAATTCCATTCCTTAATAACCGCATCATCAATCAACGGATTATAATGCTGCAAACTAGCACCAGCCCCCTCATTTTCCAAAGAAACCCAAACCATATACTGCAACATTCCGCTGGACTGCAACGACCATGGAGAAAAATTGTCAGCATATAACGGAAACTTTTCTTCCAAGTTTTTGACAACAGCTTGGTCTTCAAAAAACAATATTGTCGCATATCCGGCAGAAAAACTGTCTATTTTCGCCGCTGTTGCCGCAAATTTATCAGCCGGAACAATTTTTTGCAGTTTCTCCTTAACAATTTCCCACAAACGCAGATGATTGTCCCCCAACAAAATAACAACGCGCCCGGCTTGAGAATTAAATGCCGACGGACAGTATTTTACAGCATATTCCACCACCGAAATAATCTTTTCCTCGGTCACTGTTTTATGACGCCCCAAATGATAAATTGAACGTCTGCCCGCCATCGCTTCATATAAATTGTCTTTCATTGCTGTTTTCCTCAAAATTAAACCATATATTAAAGTATTAACGCTAAACTAGGCTTTCAAGAACTAACCTTAACCGTAAATGAAAAAAAATCTTGATTTTTAGACGAAAATAAGCTAATATTTGACAGATTTTCGAAACAGAGAAGTTAATGGTATGATAAAAAAATTGATAATGCTTGGTTTGGCCACAGTTTTCTCAGCTTTTCCCCTAACCAAGTCCTACGCCTACAGCCAAGCATCCAAGATATATATCGGAGCTGATTACGTTTATTCGGATATCAAATATAGAAATGATACCATTTACGAAATGGATGACCCTTACAGCAGTATATCTCCAGTTATTGGCTTCAATGCTTATGGCATAGGGCTGGAAGGATTTTATCAATTCTCCGATAAACAAATTAACAAATCAGGTTATGAATCAACCTTAAAAGCTTACGGTATTGATCTGGTTGGGGAAGCCCCCTTGTCAGATAACTTTTCCGTCATTGTTTCTATCGGTTTAGCCAACTACAAATTTCAAATTAAACAACCCAACGGCTGGAAATATGACCAGGATGCCAATGGCCCGCGATTCGGTATTGGCCTGCAATATGAAATCCTGCCGCACATTGCTTTGCGTACAATGTTCCACTATACATCACTTAACGCCGGATCAACGGACTTTTATGACGCAGTGAGCGAAATTTCCGGCGGCGTACGCATTATGTTTTAGTGACTTTCTTTTCCATCAGCTTAACCAACACTGTAAAAGCAAAAAGCTTGACTCTCCTTATATTTTGTCCATAATGATTACCATATTCGTATCATTACACTTAATTATTAACTAAGCAAGCCGCAGAGAACCTGTGCTCGTTCAAGCCGAGAAACCTCAAACTATGAAAAAGTTTATTATTTTACTTTTCATGGCTTTAGGCTGTATCATCTCTTCAGAAGCCAAAACCACCTACGAAAGCATAAAATTCGGCGGAAATTTGGAACTCATCATCAAAACCGAAACTCATTGGGGGGCCAGGGGAGATACAAAAACTTACGGCCTTCGCAAAAACGGTGTTGATATAGCCAAACCGGAATACGAGCAAGAAGAGCTCTTCGTAATTGATGATTTGTCATGCATTATTTTCATGAACAGAGAAACACAAAAGGCGCACCTCTACAGCACAGAAACAGGAAAAGAAATCTATACATACTGCTACAAACAGGAAAATCAGTATGAAAGATTTCACCGGTTCCGATTTGAAAAAACTGCAACAAAGAATCAAAATGACTGGCAGCTGGCAGAGTATGTTTACAGCGATAGATATGCTTTCCGATCCACGGCTAAAATCAAAGCCATATTCAGACAGAAGAACGGAAAAATCTATCAGCTAAAGACCAAAATAATTACCTATGAAGAGGAACTTTAACCCCAATAAACCGCAGCAAGTTTTTTTGCTACGGTTTATTTTTTATATCGCATATAAATCCCGTCCGTTGAAAGCAAGCCTCGCGCCGCTTGAAACGTCGCACGCATAAAAAAACCACCATTTAGGTGGTTTTGAATTGGAGCGGGCTGGAGGAAAGAAAACAATCCGGAGAATTGTTTTCTGACGACAGGCGAAAGTTTGTTAGCTTGTTAACCGGCGACAGCACGGAGAAACAAGCGTTACAAACTGAGTGCCCGCAGCGAGTTGCTTTTGCAAAAAGCCTACGAGCCAGACAGGGATAAATCCCGTCCGTTGAAAGCAAGCCTCGCGCCGCTTGAAACGTCGCACGCATAAAAAAAACCACCATTAAGGTGGTTTTGAATTGGAGCGGGCGAAGGGATTCGGACCCTCGACATCAACCTTGGCAAGGTTGCGCTCTACCCCTGAGCTACGCCCGCATCGCTAGAACGAGATATTAATTACCACATTCAAAATAAATTGCAAGCATAAAATTACATTTTTTGCAAAAAAATTACATTTTTAATAATTCGGGATGATCGGCTTATATATTTCGCGCATTTGCGGCAGTTCTACCCCCTCAAATTTATCTTTTTCCAAATCATATGTAATATGGACATAGTCACAATTTTCCACCCGCTGAACCTGATAACCAAAAACTTCTTCAATCAAAGAAGTAATGGCGTGCCCATGAGAAGATAAGCCAATGGTTCGATAAGTATAATCACGACAGGCATCTTTAATAACCTCAATTAATCGCAAAGCAACCTGACGCAAACTCTCTCCCTCGGGAAACGGAATAGTCGAATCTTCATAAGATTTTTTAAAATCAGGATAAACTTCTTCGCGTTCAATCGTATACAATCCATTCAAAATTCCATAATCAACCTCACGCAACCGCCTGTCAAGCTTAACCGGAACGTTTAAAGCCTGAGCAACAATTTCACCCGTCTGCTGTGCCCGCAATAAATCCGAACTGATAATCAGCTTAATCTTTTTATCCTGTAACTTTTCTGCCAGCTTTTGAGCTTGTTCACGACCATCCATCGTTAAAGGCACCGGATACTCATGCTGTCCCTGAGGACGCCCTTCGGCATTCCAAATCGTCTGCCCATGTCGAAAAATATAAAAATGCTTTTTCATAAACGCTCCCCATTTTCATCTAATGAAAACATAAACGATTTAAAATAACGTTAGCAGAGCAAATGAATTAGAAAGAAATGAAATCAGACTGAATAGAAAAATAAGATAATTTTAAAATAAACAAAAGCACAAAGCTAAAAGTATTAAAAGCTAAAGAACGAGGCAAATAGTAAAAATTTAGAGCCAGAACTCAAAAATGAACAATCTCGCCAATACGCACATAGAAAACCAATCTGAGTAGGAAAATAGAGCGGTTTAGAAGGTAAGAAAAATTTTAGCGTACACAACAGTACGTGAATTTTTCGAAACCGCACTAAACCGCTCTAGTTTTCAGTCAGACTGGTTTTATTAGAAGCCCATGGCGCCGCCGCCCATCCCTCCGGGCATCGCAGCTCCGCCGCAATGGCATTCTTCTTTTGGAGCTTCGGTAACCATTGCTTCGGTCGTAATTAACAAGCCACCGACGGAAGCGGCATCTTGCAATGCGGTGCGAACAACTTTAGCCGGATCAATAATACCAGCTTTAACCATATCGGTATATTCACCGTTCTGCGCATTGAAACCATAGTTGGCATCTTCGCTTTCCAACAGCTTTCCGGCAACAACAGCGCCATCCAAACCAGCATTTTCAACAATCTGACGGATAGGAGCTTGAGTAGCTTTGCGAATAATTTCAATACCGACTTTTTGATCCTGATTTTCTGGTTTTAATTTTTCCAGAATCTTACCGGCATACAGCAAAGCAACACCACCACCGGCAACAACGCCTTCCTTGACAGCTGCGCGGGTAGCGCTCAAAGCATCATCAATGCGGTCTTTCTTTTCTTTAACTTCCACTTCTGAAGCGCCGCCGACTTTCAAAACAGCCACGCCGCCGGAAATTTTAGCCAATCTTTCTTGCAGCTTTTCACGGTCATAATCAGAAGAAGTTTCTTCGATTTCTTTACGAATCTGAGCCGCACGAGCCGCAATCAAATCCTTCTCGCCATTACCGTCAATAATTGTCGTATCATCTTTGGTTACTTCGATTCTCTTAGCTGAACCGAGCATATCCAAGGATACATTTTCAATCTTCATTCCCAATTCTTCAGAAATGACCTGACCGCCGGTCAAAATAGCAATATCCTGCAACATCGCTTTGCGGCGATCGCCAAATCCCGGAGCTTTGACAGCGCAAACTTTCAAACCACCGCGAATACGGTTAACAACCAAAGTAGCCAAAGCTTCGCCCTCGATATCTTCGGCAATGATTAACAAAGCGCGACCGGATTGAACAATAGCTTCCAAAACCGGAATCAGCGGCTGCAAATTAGAAATTTTCTGGTCATAAAGCAAAATAAACGGATTTTCAAATTCACAGTTCATTTTGTCCGGATTGGTAATGAAATAAGGAGATAAATAACCGCGGTCAAATTGCATCCCCTCAACCACATCCAGTTCGGTTTCCAAACCTTTGGCATCTTCAACGGTAATAACGCCTTCATTACCGACTTTTTCCATCGCACGGGCAATATATTCGCCGATAGTACGGTCACCGTTTGCAGAAATCGTACCGACTTGGGCAATTTCTTCAGAGGTTTTAATATCTTTGGCACGGGCTTTAACATCTGCGACAACAGCCTCAACAGCCATATCGATACCGCGTTTCAAATCCATCGGATTCATTCCGGCAGCCACAGCTTTAACACCTTCTTTAATGATTGCTTCAGCTAAAACTGTTGCAGTTGTTGTACCGTCACCGGCCTTATCTGCAGTTTTCTGGGCAACTTCTTTAACCAGCTGCGCACCCATATTTTCAAACTTATCAGCCAATTCAATTTCTTTGGCAACAGAAACACCGTCTTTGGTAATCTTCGGCGCGCCGTATGATTTATCCAAAATAACGTTACGGCCTTTCGGACCTAAAGTGGTTTTTACAGTTTTAGCCAAGGTTTCAACACCTTTCAGCATTTTGGAACGGGCATCAGTCCCAAACATAATATCTTTAGCAGCCATTTTTCTATCCTTCGTTATGTTGTTCTAAACTATTCAATAATTCCCAAAATATCCGATTCTTTCATAATCAGGCGTGTTTCGCCGTCAATTTTAACTTCTGTGCCGGACCACTTGCCAAACAAAACTTTATCGCCTTCTTTAACGCACATCGGAATAATTTTTCCGTCTTCGGCGCGAAAACCGTTTCCGACCGCTTCGACAATGCCTTCGCTGGGCTTTTCTTTTGCCGTATCAGGAATAATAATTCCGCCGGCAGTTTTGGTAACTTCTTCAACACGTTTAATCAAGACACGGTCGTGCAGTGGTTTAATTTTCATTGTCAACTCCTCATAAGTTTTAAATATCTAACCTTTAGTTAGGTATCAAAACAAAATTTGTCAAGCATGAAGACACGTTTTATTGCAATTTATAGAAAAAACTTTTTGACAAAAAAGATAAAAAGCTTATCTTAGACAAAGATAAGATACAATTATGTTTAACTATTAAAATAAATGAAATGGAAAAATTACAGCTTATGATGTTTGAGGCTATCGGCTACAAACTTACCTTTAACCCTGAGGTGACAAAACGCTACTTTAACATTCTGCAAACCCGCTTCGGCAAAAATTCAGAAATGGAAAAACACATGAACGGATTTGTCACAGACGGAAACAAGCAGCAAGAAATCATCAGCACCCACAAACACCCGGCTCATGAGGAATTCAGACGACTGGCTCAAATGCAGCTAAAAGAAGACATCCGGCTGCTGCAACGGCAAATTGCCGAACAGGCCGCATCTCCATACCTGCAAGGCTACAAAACAGCTCTCCGATACCTGGAAGCCATTTGCAAATTGCAGGAAAACCCTTACATCGTTCCTCACCAGGTTACCAATGCCGAATTTGAAATGATAAAAGCTATCAACGAAGCGGTTATTGATGACGACAGCGACCCCAAAATTACCAGCAGCGGCGTTGACTGCCCCACCATTAATCTGGTCTTCCGCACAATGATTTGTTACAACGACAGCTTACAAACCAACGCGTTCAACTATCTGGAAGCCAAGGAAACGGTCAAGGCAATATTCAAACTCTGCATAAGCCTTACCCAAGCGTAATTCGCCAATCAAAAAAAGTCCCCGCCATCTTGCGGGGACTTTTTTATTTTAAAGCCGTGATTTCAAACGAAACTCGCGACGCACCACTTCGCCTATTGCGCTCAACAGGAAGCTGATGACAATAAGAAACGAGATGAAAACAAATGCGGTAAAGAAGAACCACGCGTGCGGGAAAACAGACATGACCGGACGGGCAATATTAGATGCCCAACCATCCAGCGTGAAGACTTGCAACAACGTAAATAATGAATCCCCAAGCGATGCAAACTCGACAAAGATATCCCCGAACAAACAAACTGCAATAATCGCAAAGACATAGAAGAAAACGGCAAACACTGCCAGCATTGCAACAAAAATCGGCAGCAAAGCAATAAATGTATTGATAATAGATTTAAGACGGGAAAAACGGTTAACATATTTCAAAGAGCGGAACAAGCGGAACGTTCTCAATACAATGAAATAGCTGGCAAACGGCAACGAAGAAACCGCGACAACAATCAAATCAAAAACATTCCAGCCTTTTTTGAAAAAGCTCTTGCCGTAAGCATAAATCTTCATCAACATTTCCATGATAAAGATAGCCATGCACAACCGGTCAAGAATAAACAAAGCATTATCAAAGAAAACATTAGCAATGTCTGAAGTCATAAACCCCAGAGCCACGGCATCCACACAAATCAAAAACAGGATAAAATAGTCAAAACTTTTGCCTTCAACCAATTTTTTGACTTTACGCTTATCTTTTTCCCAGGCTTTTTTAATCATTGTCAATATCCTTAATTACGCAATCTTTGATAGATGATGATTTTAACTTATTGCACATAAAATGCAACAATTATTGCAGATACCGTTATCGCCGGGCCGAATGCGCCTGACCGCTGGCGTTTCAGCAAAGCATAGCCGGCAAAAACAGCACAAGACAAAACAACAACATACAGCAGCGGTTCAACTCCGAGCCATGCCCCGACAGCAGCCAAGAGCTTAATATCCCCGCCCCCAAACACATCTTTATTTTTCCAAACCAGAAACAAACTCGCCACCACCGGCAAGATATATCCGGCCACAGCACCGATTGAACTTTCAGCCGGACCAACCCAAGCTCCAATCAATACGGAATATAAAAATCCGGCTAACAACAAAGGCATCGTTAAAATATCCGGAAGATACATTGTTTTATAATCAATTTCCTGCAATAACAGCAAGACCCAAATAAAAGCCAGATACCACCAAACATAAGCCACCCCAAAACGCAGCACCGCGGCATAAGAAACCGCCGCGGAAACAATACCATATCCCAAAGAACGCATGACATAAGCACTCATCAGCTTTTGATAACAAGGATTATTCCGCTTTTTTTCATCGGAAACCGATTTCACCGGCCAAACCAAACGGTACAACGCATATCCGGGCGTTGCCGGCATAAACTTGGCAAAACGCCGCGCCATATAAGGAATAAACACCCCAAATAAAAAACCAAAGAAAATATAAAACATCGCGATTCTCCTTTGAATATACCGCCAGTCTATACATAAAAGCATAAGATTTAATTAAATTCCACAAATTTAAAGCCCGGAATATCCGGGCTTATTTTTTTACAAGACAATCTTAAAAAGCAAGAACTGGCCTGACGTAGTAAGTGCCAGCCTTAGAGTAGTTAACCTTGAAATGATTAGACATATTGAATAGCCACGTGGTCTGCTTATTACACTCGGTAGAGGACCAATACCCATCATTCTTTACAGTTGTAGCACTATAGCCTTTCAAAAGTGTCAAAGAGGCTTCAATCTGTGTTTTTTGTAGATAAATATTCTGCAAATCTCTAAAACTTGGCAAGAACCACTTGCTCTTCTTACAAAAATCTTTTGTACAACCGATCGGCTGGTAATTATTTGTCGCATCTGCCGCATAGGTTGTGCCATTACAGGTACTGGCTAATATTTTATTAGTATTATCTCTTCCATCAACACCACAAGTAATCGGGGTTAAATCCGAACCCACTGAAATCGCATAAAAGCTGCAACTCTGTTCTGGCGTAGCACATTCAGCACTTGACCACTCCATAGCTTCACTCCCGGCCGTACCATTTTTCTTTACATCCGTCAGCGCGACAGCCAAACGGTTGGCTGTATCAAACACAACGCCTATCGGGGTTTTACCAGTTACGACACCGCTCGCTACTGTCCCGTCACCATAAACAATAGCCCCCACACTGACATCCTGAACAACCTCATCGGCCGCTCCGTTGCCTCCTCCGCAGAACACCTGATTGTCATCAGAAAGCGCAAACGGGCAGCGCAATA
>CAJTMA010000017.1 GCA_910577205.1 uncultured Alphaproteobacteria bacterium | reverse complement strand
GGAAGTATTTTCCGACCGGGAAATGCGCCTCAGGTTATACCGACATTTCGGACACATCCTGCGATTGGTACAAATACTGGATGCCATGCACCGTCGCCCCAGACCGCGCCTGAGGCCAGGCCGCGCCTGGAGCGAGAATTGCTACTTTGGCTGCAGTGCCCGGACAACGCGTTGCTTACCTTGTGCATTATCTCCGCGAATGGGGATAAGGAGAGCAGAAGATGGAGGGAAAGGAAATGTCATCCTGAACCGCAAGGCGGTGAAGGATCCAAGTCTAAAGCGGCACAAAGGCAGCTACGCGGCTGTTCGAATATGGATTCTTCGTCGCTTAGCTCCTCAGAATGACATATGTGGGGAGCTGTTTGGAGGAGAAATATGTGGGCTATTTGCTGAGATAGCCCGTCGCGCCGCTCCCGACGTCTGGGCGCTCCTCGCTATGACATATGTGGGGAGCTGTTGGAACGATGGGGATAGGGAAAAAAGGAAAGCGGCACAAAGGCAACTATGTGGCTGTCTGAATATGGATTCTTCGGCGCACAGTTCCTCAGAATGACATATGCTGGGTGCTGTTTGGAGGGGGAATATATGGGCTATTTGCCGAGATAGTCCGTCGCGTAGCTCCTCAGAATGACGCTGTCTGACAACAGATAACTTAACTAATTAGGAGAACAATTATGAAATTACCTATTATCATCACTGCGGGGATGTTGACCGCCGCTGTTGCTTATAATGCTTATGCACTTACTTGCGGTGCGCAGCCTTCTTGTGACAGCCTCGGGTACAAATACACAGGCGCGACTACCGACTGTCTTAATACTCCGATAAAATGCCCGTTTAATTCCTCTTATTTCAATTGCGTAAAAAAGAGTGAGGTGGTTAATACTATTCTCCCTGATTACGGAATTAAAAAAAATTTAAGCAGTAATACTCTTTACACTGTTGGTTCGAGTTCAGTAGGGTATCATAAATGTATATGGGTACAATTTTATTCCGGAGGACGTGCTAGAAATGCTGAAAATGATTTTACAGAATGGTTTATAAACAGCCGTCAGGTTGGAGCTTCGGCAACAACAAATGATGATTATATTATGGGTTTTTATTTATTGTTTGAAGGAGATACATTTAAGCTCAAAGCAGGTATGTCAAATGGAAACGACCGTCTATATTACACGCCTTGCAAAGGATATTAGTAAAAAGAACCCCCGGAAAATTTCCGGGGGTTTGTTATCATTAGATAGCTTGTTTGACGGCATCGATAGCGTCAGCAATCTTTTCGCCATCAGGGCCGCCGGCTTGCGCCATATCGGGTCTGCCACCGCCGCCTTGGCCGCCGACAGCTGCTGAGGCTTTGCGAACCAAGTCGACTGCAGAGTATTTATCTGTCAGGTCTTTGGTAACACCGACAACAATAGAGGCTTTATCGTCTTTGTTGGTTGCCAAGACAACAATGCCAGAACCTAATTCCGGGGTGATTTCATCAATAAAGGCTTTAAGTTCTTTGGGGTGGACATTGGGAATTGCCCGTCCGACAAATTTTACGCCGTTTATTAATTCAAAACTATCACGATTGTCGGCAGCTTTATTGCTGGCAAAACGTTTTTTGGTTTCGAACAAATCGTTTTCTAATTTTTTCTTTTCTTCAAGCAATTGTTTAATTCTGTTTTCCAAGTCATTCGGGTTGGTTTTGAGAATATTGCTGACGGCGTGCAGTTTATCTTCAATATCTTGCACGAATTTTTCTGCGCCGCGGCCTGTCAGGCATTCCAGACGGCGGACACCGGCTGAAACGGCACTTTCGGAAACGATGTTAAAATAGCCGATATCTCCGGTTTCTTTGACGTGCGTACCGCCGCAAAGTTCGCGAGAGAACAGCTCGTTGTCATCACCCATGGAAACAACGCGTACTTCATCGCCGTATTTTTCGCCAAACAAAGCCATTGCGCCGGATTTAACAGCTTCTTCTTGTGACATCAGAGCTGTGGTAACTTTATAATTTTTGCGGATGGCATTATTGACTATGTTTTCAACTTGGCGGATTTCTTCGGCAGTGACCTGTTTGGGGTGAGAAATGTCGAAGCGCATTCTTTCTGCGGCAACGGCAGAGCCTTTTTGGGTGACGTGTTCACCCAGAACATCACGCAAAGCGCGGTGCAGTAGGTGAGTAACCGAGTGGTTGGCGCAGATGTCTTTGCGGTTTTGTTCAGCGACCATGAAAGTCAGGTTATCGCCGACTTTGACGCTTCCTTTAACTAATTTGCAAAGATGTGCGGAGAGGCCGTCAAGTTTCTTTTTGACATCCAGCACTTGAATGGTGACGTTATCACCGCAGATAATACCCGTATCGCCGACTTGGCCGCCCATTTCGGCATAGAATGGCGTTTGGTTGGCCAACAGCCAGAATTCGCCGTTGCTGACTGCATTAATGGCTTCATTATTAACAACTAGCGCCGTAACCTGTCCATCGGCTTTGAGGGTGTTATAGCCCAAAAATTCAGTAGCGCCAAGCTTGTCTTGCAGGTCAAACCAAACTTTTTCTGTGCCGGCATCTCCAGAACCTGCCCAGTTTTTACGGGCTTCCGCTTTCTGTTTAGCCATAGCTTCATCAAAGCCTTGGGTATCAACCTTAATGTCTTTGGCGCGCAGAGCGTCTTGGGTCAAGTCTAACGGGAAACCGTAAGTATCGTATAATTTGAAAGCTGTAGCACCGTTAAGTTCATCCCCGGCTTTAAGATTTGCGGTTTCTTCGTCGAGAATTTTTAAGCCTTTATCCAGAGTGCGGATGAAGCGGGTTTCTTCAGCTTTAATTGTTTCGGTAATCAAAGCTTCAGCGCGGTATAATTCCGGATAAGCTTCGCCCATTTCACGCTGCAAAGACGGCAGCAGTTTGTAGAGCATGGGATCGCGGACACCGAGCAGCTGGATATGACGCATCGCACGGCGCATAATGCGGCGCAAAACGTAGCCGCGGCCTTCATTAGAGGGTAATACGCCGTCGGCAATCAGGAATGCTGTTGAACGCAAGTGGTCGGCAATGACGTTATGCGAAGCTTTTAACGGACCGTTCGGGTCAGAATTTGCCAAGTTAGCAATATCGGCAATCAGATTACGGAATAGGTCGATTTCATAGTTGGAGTGGACACCTTGCAAAATGGCGGAAATACGTTCCAGCCCCATGCCGGTATCAATGCATTTTTGTTTTAAGGGAATGCGAGAACCATCAGGCAAATCTTCAAACTGGTCAAATACCAGATTCCAGATTTCAATCCAGCGGTCGCCGTCTTCTTCCGGTGTTCCCGGCAGTCCGCCCCAAACTTCCGGTCCGTGGTCGTAGAAGATTTCGGAGCAAGGGCCGCATGGGCCGGTATCGCCCATTTGCCAGAAATTATCTTTGGTGGCAATGCGGATAATGCGGTCGTCAGGCAATCCTGCAACTTTTTTCCAGATGTTGTAGGCTTCGTCATCGTTGTGAAAAACAGTGACGGCCAGGCGGTCTTTGGGCAGGCAGAATTCTTTGGTTACCAGTTCCCAAGCCCAGGCAATGGCATCGTCTTTGAAGTAGTCGCCGAAAGAGAAGTTGCCGAGCATTTCAAAAAACGTGTGGTGGCGGACGGTGTAGCCAACGTTGTCAAGGTCGTTGTGTTTGCCACCGGCGCGAACTGATTTTTGGGATGTGGTCGCTCGGGTATAGTCGCGTTTTTCGTTTCCGGTAAAGATGTGTTTGAATTGCACCATGCCGGAGTTAGTAAACATCAGGGTCGGATCATTGTCCGGTACCAGTGAGGACGACGGAATAATTTTGTGGTCGTGCTTAGCGAAGTAGTTCAGAAACGTGCTTCGAATGTCTTTTAATGTTGCAGTCATTTCAGTTTTCCCAAAAATCTATATTTTAAACTTTGTTTTTTTTAGATTATTTTGGGTCAAGAGTCCAGTAAATTTTTATTAAAATTCAACAACAGCGCCTTGGGCAGACATGAAAATAAAGTTAAGATACGTTGCGTAGCACAGCCATAATAAATAAGGATAGTTCAGATAACCGGCCAGAGGTTTGATTTGGCCGAAAATGCTAATCATTTTCCAAACAATTAAATCTAACAGGATGATGACACCTAAGGCCGCGCCGAGCATTCCCTCATAAAAGAACAGAATGCACCAAATGATTTGCATAAACAGTTGGGCGATGAACAGTTGGCGGGCAGGGCGGCGCAAGGGGGAGGAACTGCTGAGGACAAGATAGAAGGAAACGGCAAGCAGTCCATAAATCAAGCTCCAAACCGGTGCGAATATTTCATTGGGCGGCGTTCCTGCCGGTTTTTCGAGCACTGAGTACCAGTTGTCTATTCCGAAGCGGGTAAAATAACTGCAAAGCCAAGCAGTTACGCCGACTAAGATGACACTGTATAAAAATTTTGCTGCGTTTCTCATGATATATTCCTTTCCTGTTGACTGAGATATTAATTCTTTTGAAAATTTCAAGCTTTGTAAAATGACGAAATTTATAAAAAATTCTTGATATTTTGTCAAAAGTGTGCTTTATATTTAATAACTCAACAATCGGGAGGGCGATATGTCCAAAAATAAAGCAAAGAAAACAGTATCATGGCAAGGTGTTGCGGTGCATCAGTCAGAACCGGGGACTAAGGTCGAATTTATCGGCGGTGTCAACAAAGACCGTATTGGCGGCAACTGCAGTGTTATTGAGCATACGGACGAAAATAACGATGTGACACGCGTCATGTTTGATTTGGGATGTTTGTTTACGCCTTATGAGTCCGGATTTAGCGCCGCTTATCCGGATGTGAGCGATTACTTTGACCGGACTGATCCCGATACCGGCGAAAAAACACAGGCTAGGAAACCTGTGGCTATGTTGTGTTTGACTCATGCTCATGAAGACCATATCGGAGCTTTGGTAAGTTATGTGCGTATGGGGTATGAGTTGCCGCCGATTAAAGCCAGTGGTTTTAATCAGAGCATGATACGCAAAATCTTTAATCAAAGCGGAATGCAAGCGCCTTTTGTTGAAAAAATTAATGCCGGCGATAAAATTTTGGTTGGCGGAAGTATGGAAATTGAACCGTTTAATGTCAGCCACAGTATTGTCGGTTCTCTGGGGTATCATACCCTGACAAAACTGAATGGCAAACCTCATGCCGGGATTATTAATAACGGCGATTTTCTGGTTGAAGAAAATATGCCGGTTGGAGAAAGTTTTAGTTTTGAAGAATATGCCGATTTGTTGAAGCGCAAGTTGACAACCAATATTCAGATAGATTCTACTTCAACTGTTCCTAACGGTAAAGATCGTATCGGGTTTGATAAAGCGGTAGAAAACACGCTTAATGTTATTAGGCGAAATTCTGACCGTTCTTTGATTTTATCTCCGGTTATTTCGCGCAGTGTTGAAAATATCGCGATTGATGTTGCCGTGGCTAAAAAATTGGAAACCCAGATTTATTTGGAAGGAAAATGGCTGCAATTGGTCGGGCAGGCGATGACTGACAGCGGGCATTTGGAATTTCAGGGGATGTTATATAAAGGAACTCTGGAGCAATATCTGGCAGATAAAAACGTTAAGCGCAAATATGTCGTTTCTACAGGCGCATTTGCCCAAGGGTTGACTGAATATAATCATAACCGCAGCGATTTATCCAATATTCCGATGGCTGCAGCAACTAAAATTGCCTTGGATTTGCACCCGACAATCCGGGCAGGAAAACATATGCTGGTTATCGGCAGGCAGAGAATTATTGATGAGATTAACGGTGAAACCGGACCGCAAATGTATCAGCTGTTGGCGGCTAAAGGGGCAAAAGTTGTTCTCAGCCCTTGTGACCGGGAAATCGGCAATTTGGAACAAGTGCCGATGCAGGATTCCGGGCATATTAATGCCAAGGCTTTGGGCTCTTTGGTGGAAGTTATCCGCCAGTATGCGCCGGAAGCGATTTACACGCCGATACACGGTAATCCCGAACAGTGCGGAAATACCCGGCAGATTATTGAAGAGCATCATGGAAAAGTGGTTTTGGCAGAAAATCTGGAAGTTATGAAAGTGGGACGAAATCTGGCTGTTAATGAAGCGCAGCCGTATCGTCCGATGACATGGATTGCCGCTAAAAATATCTATTTCAATCCTTTGAAACCTAATCCGAATATTCCGCCGGAAGGGATTACCGAGTTTTGGAAGATTGATGATAATTATCAGCCGTTGGAAAAAATATGCGAATCTGAAAATAAGCCGTTGACGAAGGGGCTGTATGCCCGCAAGGTTATTTCCAGCAGCCGGAATGTTTTGGATGATACGGCGGAAGATATTCTTCTGGAAGAAGAGCCACAGCGTTTGTCCCCTAAAGAAGCCAAGTATGGCAAAGGTAAAAACGGCAAAGAAAAGCTGAGCAAAAAAGAAATTAAACGCCTTAAAGCTATGGAGGCTATTGCCGCGTATCAGAGAGAACAGGCAAGAAGTAAGGAGAATAATATTCAAATTCTTCGCGCCCAGAAAGGAAAACAGCGCTGATATGGCAGAAATATGATTGCAAATAAAGCATACTCTGAGTATGCTTTATTTGTATGAGGAGAGGTGTTTATGTATTTTCCGGTTGATTTGGTAAAAGGCGAGATTGTCAAATGTTATAAAAATCTGATTTTGGATGTCAGAACCGTTTCAGGGGAATTGGTTTCGGCATTTTGCCCAGAGCTGGATGCCAAGCAGAATATGTATGCTCCCGGCGCAGAGGTTTGGCTGTTGCCGAATGAAACCGGACGCCATTTAAAATATGAAACGCTGATGGTTAATAAAGGCGAGGGGATGGTGATGATTAGCCCTGTTTATACCGAGCGGTTAATGGAGGAAGCCTTTGCTGACGGTTTGCTGGCTGATTTTGCCGCTTATGATTCTTTACGCAGGATTGAAGCAAGCGATAGCGTTTCCTATGCTAACTTGATTTTTACAAACAGTCACGAAGAGAAATGTTTTGTTTATGCTGTTACGATATATAACAAGCAGGGCGGGAATGTGGTTTTTCCGACTTTTATTAATTTTTTTGAAATGGAAATGTTTCGGGAGTTTGCCAAGTTGCGGCAGGAAGGGCATGAAACAAGAGTGGTGTTAATTGTTCCGCGGTCAGATTGTGCCGGGATTAAATTTACTTGGAATATTTCACCGATTGCCGCTGCTAAGATTTTTGATGAAGCAAAAAACGGGTTAAAATTTTGCGGTTATGGTTGCACAATTAATGCTCAGAGTGTAAAAATAATTCAAGAATTAGAAATTTTATATTGAGGAGAAGTAATTTGGCTATCAAAAGAAGGGACGGTATCGTCATTTATGATTCCAATGCGGATTTTGCGGGAATGCGCAAGGCCGGAAAGGTGGCTGCCGAGTGCCTTGACTATATTGCGCCCTATGTTCAGCCCGGCGTGACGACCGGCGAGTTGGATGATTTGTGCCGGGATTTTATGGTTGCCAAAGGGGCTGTTCCTGCTTGTATGGGGTATCACGGCTATCCGAAAAATACCTGTATTTCTATTAATCATGTGATTTGTCATGGTATTCCTGATAATGAACGTAAGCTGGTTGACGGCGATATTCTCAATATTGATGTGACGGCAATTGTTGATGGTTGGTATGGCGATACAAGCCGTATGTATTATTGCGGCAAACCGAAGATAAAGGCATCCCGTTTGTGCGAAGTTACCTATGAATGTTTGATGCGGGGAATTGATGTGGTAAAACCGGGCGCTCATTTTGGCGATATCGGTTATGTGATTGCCGAATATGCGCATAAGTATGGATATTCAGTGGTTGATATGTTTTGCGGACATGGTGTCGGCAAAGTTTTTCATGATGCGCCGAATGTGATGCATATTGCTAACAAAGGGACTGGTCCGGTCATGGAAGAAGGAATGATTTTTACGATTGAGCCGATGATTAATATTGGCCGTCCGGATGGCATTATTTTACAAAACGGATGGACTGCCGTAACCAGAGATAAGTCATTATCCGCGCAGTTTGAGCATTCTTTGGGGGTTACCAAAGACGGTTATGAGATATTTACATCATCTCCTAAGGGGATGGATAAGCCTCCGTATAAGATTGGATAAAAATGGCTGAAACTACAGTTGTAAAGAAACCGGATTATCTGGGGCACAGGGAACGGTTGAAAGAGCGTTTTCTGCTGGGCGGCGGCCATGATATGCCTGATTATGAGTTGTTGGAATTGTTATTGACGCTGTCAATTCCGCGGAGGGATGTCAAGCCGATTGCCAAAGAGCTATTGGCAAAATTCGGCAGTTTTGCGGCTGTTATTAATGCATCGCCAATTGCTTTATATGAAGTTCCTTATGTCAAAGAAAGCACTTATACGGTTTTTAGTATTGTGCGTGAGGCTGCTGTCCGTTCGTGTTGGGATGTTTTGAAAAGCCAGAATGAAACAGTCTTGGCGCAGTATGATGCTGTGATTGATTATTGCCGTACAGCTATGGCTCACAAAGATGTTGAAGAATTCAGAGTTATTTATCTGGATACAAAACTTCGGGTAACAGGTGAGGAAATTCAGCAAAGAGGCACGGTGAATCAGGTTGCAATCCATCCCAGAGAAGTGATTAAAGCCGCGATGATACACAAGGCTAAGGCAATTATATTGGTGCATAATCATCCGACAGGGGATGTAACACCCTCTCATGCGGATTTGGAGATTACCGGTAAAATCAATATTGCGTGTAAAGCGGTAGGAATTAGGTTATTGGATCATATTATTGTTGGAAAAAATAGTTATTACAGCTTTAATGACCATGGTTTGATTGAATATGTGAAAAGTTAAAAAATTTGCTTGCATATTAAATTATTTTGAGTAAGTTGTCATATGTTGTTGAACCGAAAGATGTGATACAACAGGAATAGTTCAGCCTGACCGGATGCCGGTTGCGAAATGCGCTTGCTTCGGACTTGAGGAAGAGTTATTCAAACGGGACATAGCTCAGCCTGGTAGAGCGCTTGCTTTGGGAGCAAGATGCCGACGGTTCGAATCCGCCTGTCCCGACCAACTAAAAAAGCCACCTGTCAGGGTGGCTTTTTTAGTTGGATTGGAACACGGAGTTCGAACCGTAGGTTCGGAGTTGCTAGTTGGCGATGACGAACTTGTGAAGTCAGAGCCTTACGGAACGACTGAGGCGCAGCCGAAGACCATCCGCCTGTCTTTATCTTGAGTGAAAAGCTGGATGGCGGTATCTTCAGGGTGGCTTTTTTAGTTGGATTGGAACACGGAGTTCGAACCGTAGGTTCGGAGTTGCTAGTTGGCGATGACGAACTTGTGAAGTCAGAGCCTTACGGAACGACTGAGGCGCAGCTGAAGACCATCCTCCTGTCTTTATCTTGAGTGAAAAGCTGGATGGCGGTATCTTCAGGGTGGCTTTTTTAGTTGGATTGGAACACGGAGTTCGAACCGTAGGTTCGGAGTTGCTAGTTGGCGATGACGAACTTGTGAAGTCAGAGCCTTACGGAACGACTGAGGCGCAGCTGAAGACCATCCGCCTGTCTTTATTTTATGGGAGATGGTGGGGGTGATATTCCGCTTGTCATTATTCTATAGGAGATGATAATTGTTGGTTTGTTTTATGGGGCGAGATAGTCGGAGTAGGAGAGTGAGGTTAGGGTGATATTTTTCTTGACTTATTTTTGAGATATGTTTATAGTCCGTTTCAGAGTGGCGGTTTTGCTGCTTTTTTGATTTATCCGATGCGCCCTTAGCTCAGCTGGATAGAGCAACAGCCTTCTAAGCTGTGGGTCAGACGTTCGAATCGTCTAGGGCGCGCCATAAAAAAACTCCCTTTAGGGGAGCTTTTTTTTTATGGACGCAAGCTTACGGTTCGAACGTAGTTTGGAGCGGATAGTTACCGAGCACAAATTTATGCGGTGCGAGGTTTACGGCGCGAGGAGGCCCCGCTTGCGGGAGTACCCAATCGTCTAGGGCGCGCCATAAAAAAACTCCCTTTAGGGGAGCTTTTTTTTATGGACGCAAGCTTACGGTTCGAACGTAGTTTGGAGTGGATAGTTACCGAGCACAAATTTATGTGGTGCGAGGTTTACGGCGCGAGGAAAACCAGATTGTTAAAGAGCCTGTTATTTCTGACAGAACCTTTGGTTTGCAAAGAAATTTGTTATGGTTAAGCTTAATCCCTTTAATGGGTATTCGTATTCATCATTTCATTGATGATTTTTTGAATGTTGCGGATGAAGTCCTGTTCAAATTTTAAGCCTGATTTTTTATAGCGGCATTGTGGTTCATGCCAGACATAAGGCTGAGGCAGCCATGGGTATGACAGCAGTTTGATATCCTGATGGAGGCCTTTGCAATTATTGAGGACGCCCGAAGTGTCGACAATCAGAAAGCGGAAAGTTCTGTCTTGGCGGTATTGTTGCAGAGAAGCAAATATTTGATTAAACAGCCGACAGACTTCATTGAGGTCATCAGGTGCCATAAGCGGATTGAAATAACTGATAAACAAAGCGGGTTTGGTATCTTGTTTAAGAATTTCGCGCAGGTTATCAATTCTTTCGGAAAAACGGCTGATGATTGTGTTTCTGGAGTTTTCGTTGCAGTCGTCTTCATGGCAATAAACAATCTCATCCTTGGCGATCCACCAGCTGCGAAGTTGCGGATGATATGCCAGAGTGTCAAAATAGCCATCAAAATCGTTTTGCAGATATTTGGCGATATTGGGCAGCGGGTTATCGCTTAAATCGAAGGGACATCCTTTTTCACCTTGTTTCTTGCGCGGTTTTAGTCCCCACAATGTCGGAACGGTACGCGGAAAACAATTGCAGCCCAAAGAAACAATTTTGTAGGCAAAAATGTCATTATTTTTATGGGCTTCAATAAATTGTTTTTGGGTTTTATCGGCGATGTATCTTTCCCATAAGCTTTCCGGTTCGGCAGCAAGCCCAAACCAATATTTTAACCGCCGTTTGGCTTGCCGCCGGAGTTGGGCCGGAAATATCCAGAAGACCAAAAACTTTATCAAAGTTTTTTTGAATTTGGCGGATAACTCTTTTTTAGGCTGGTTAAAGGCGTGGGCATATTTTTCTAAATACATTTTGTTTAAACCTGCTAAATGTTTTATATCAGTTGGACACAGTATATTAAGATTCTTACAGTGTTTCAATAATAAAAGGTTATTCCAGGTAAGAATGGGAATAACCTTTTATTAATGCCTTTTGTAAAATCACCACTTTAGCGGTGAAGATTTCTAAACATCTGCGGGTATGGTCAAAACTTTAGGTTTGTAACAGATATAAAAAACTAGTTTGACCGGGATATTTATCAATTGCAGCTTTTAACTGCGTCGTAGATTTTTTTGAATGCTTCGGCAACGCCTTCGGCGGTGTAAGTGCGGCCTTCAATCAAAGTCCGGCAGAGTTCGAAAGCGATTTCTTTATTTTGGTTGTTGCCGCAGTCGCAATTGCATCCGCAAGTGCAGGGCAGGCCTTCCTGACAGCCGCAAGTGCAGCTTTCATCGCAGTGGCAGTTGTTTCCTTCGCAGGAGCAAGAATTATGATGAGACATTTTTTTCTCCTAAAAATAAATGTTAAGCATTAGAATTATCGTTTAAGGCTGCAATATAACGTTCAGCTTCAAGGCAGGCCTGGCAGCCGCTGCCTGCGGCAATGACAGCTTGGCGGAATTTGCCGGATTGAACATCTCCGGCGGCAAAAATGCCGTCAACGCTGGTTTGGCAGCTGTTGGCTTTGGTGATGATATAACCTTCGGCATCCAGTTCAATCTGGCTTTTGAAGATGTCAGTATTGGGGTGGTGGCCGATGGCGATAAACAGCCCTTCGACAGCTAAATCTTTGATGGCGTCCGTTTTGACATTTTTCAGTCTGACTGCCGTAACGCCGAGCGGGTTTTCCGCGCCCAAAACTTCTTCAACCACGCTGTCCCATTCGACGTTGATTTTGTGATTGTTGGCCAAGCGTTCCTGCATGATTTTGTCAGCGCGCAGGCTGTCACGGCGGTGAATGAGGGTTACGCTGTTGGCGAAGTTGGTGAGATATAAAGCTTCCTCAACGGCGGTATTGCCTCCGCCGACGACGGCAACGTCGCGTCCGCGGTAGAAAAAGCCGTCGCAAGTTGCGCAGCCGGAAACGCCGAAACCGCGAAATTTGTCTTCAGAGGGAAGCCCCAGCCAGCGGGCAGAAGCGCCGGTGGCAATGATGACGGCATCGCCGACAAAAAGGTTATGGTTTTCTGAGTTGCATTCAAACGGGCGGCGGCTGAAGTCAACTTCGGTGATGCGGTCTTCGATGATTTCGACGCCAAGTTTTAAGGCTTGTTGGCGCATATCTTCCATCAGCTGTGTTCCGGCAACGGGAGTTGGAAATCCGGGAAAGTTTTCAACATCGGTGGTGATGGTCAGTTGTCCGCCGATTTGCGGCCCGGAAACAATAATCGGCGACAAGCCGGCGCGGGCAGCATAAATGCCGGCCGTGTATCCGGCAGGGCCGGAGCCAATGATAAGGATTTTGCTTTTATATTCAGCCATGTTTTTTTCCTGTTAAATATTGGGCAAATTTTAATTTTTTTCTAAAATAAAACTAATCAGCGAATTTGGCAAGAGTGAAGCCGATTTATACAATATAAAAAAGAGCAGGGGAGGCCTGCTCTTTGTGTTTTACAGTTTTTCCAGATTTTTATTGAGGTAATCGGCAATTCCTTGAGGCGTAGGGTTGATAGCTTCATCGCCTTTATGCCAGTTGGCGGGGCAGACATCGCCGTTTTGTTCGTAGAATTGCAGGGCATCAATAATGCGCAGCGTTTCATCAACATCGCGCCCTAACGGCAAATCATTGATAATCTGGTGGCGGACAACGCCGTTTTTATCAATCAAAAAAGAGGCTCGCAGAGCAACGCCGTCTTCGCTGAGGACACCATATTCATATGAAATATCTTTATTTAAATCTGAAACCAGTGGAAAATCAAGTTTGCCGACTCCGCCTTCGTTTATGGGCATTTTTTTCCATGTCAGGTGGGCATAAGGCGAATCGACACTGATGCCGACGAGTTTAACATTTCGTTTGGTGAATTCCTCCAGTCGACGATTGAATGCAATCAATTCAGAGGGGCAGACAAAGGTAAAATCCGCCGGATAGAAAATTAGTAGTCCGTAGCTGCCGAACAAATAATTGTCCAGATTAAATTCGTTGATAATTGTGTTGTCAGGCATAACAGCCGGAGATGAGAAGTTCGGTGCTAAATCGCGGACCAATACGGAATCGCAATGGCTTTCGTCTGTTTCATCTTCGGGGTGAGAGATATTCTCAATAACCAAGTTTTGGCAATGGATTGTGTCGCAAATCAGACAACCATCATCTTCATCATCGCTGTTTTCGCCGGTGTTGTCATCATCGCACATGGTATCAAAATCATGCGGCATATTGTTAGGAAAACTGCAGCCGCAATTATCGTCTTCGCGGCAGTCACATCTGTTTTCGTAATCATAACCATAGGTGCAGTTTTGTTTGTTGTCGCTCATCAAAATCTCCTTTGCAAAAAAAAAATTAAAGCCGGTGTTGTTTGCCGACTTTAATATAAGATTGATAAGAAGATTTCCAAGCGGGTTATTGGTAAATAACGTCCACAATTTCAAAAGATTTGCGTCCGCCCGGAGCAGAAAATTCAGCAACATCGCCGGCTTCTTTACCGATTAAAGCTTTAGCCAGAGGGGAAGACAAAGAGATAAGGTTCTTTTCGATGTCTGCTTCATAGTCGCCGACAATTTGGTATTTTTTTTCTTCATCAGTATCTTCATCAACCACAACGACCGTTGCGCCAAAACGGATAACGTCGGTTTTGGTTTGTGACGGATCAATAACCTGGGCACGGCTGATGACAGCTTCCAATTCCTGAATGCGCCCTTCAATGAAGCTTTGTTTTTCTTTGGCGGCAGAGTATTCCGCATTTTCAGAGAGGTCGCCGTGGGAACGAGCTTCAGCAATAGCGGCGATGACGTTTGGACGCTCAACCCCCTTTAAGTTTTTTAATTCAGCTTCCAAGGCAATGTAACCGTTCTTGGTCAATGGGAATTTATCCATTTTACCCTCCAAAATATTTTTATTAAGATTAGAAAAAATCAGACTGCGAAAGGATATGTCCGTTCACAGCCTGTTGTGTATGAATATGGAGCAAGTATAACACAGTTTTTGTGAACTGCAAGCATTTTAAATTTAAGAGTGAACAGGGCATAAAAAACTCCCCCAGGTGATTATTCCGGGGGAGGTAATTACATTGAATACAAGGGTTTGTATTCGGTGGTGTTTTCCAGCTTTAATTCATAGAAGACATCCCAATAATCTTGTCGGGGACAGTATAAGACCGTGTCCCAATCGTCGCGAAGTCTGGGTTTGCTGTCAAGAGAATACCAGTATAACCGCCCTTTTTTGTCAGTTTTAAGTTTGACAGTTGTTGTCTTGAGGATTTTTTCTCCGGGTTGGACACCAAGCCATTCGCTGTTTTGCGAAGGAGAAGCTTTGATTATTTTCCCGTCGCTTAACCTGATGACGCTGAACAGCTCATTGGTGGCTCCTTTTCCGTTGGATGTTTCCTTGTTGCCGTCATAACTTGCATTCCAATGCGCCGGAGCATTCATAATGTATGAGGAAGCAATTTGTTTCACTCTTACTATTTGGGTTCGGGGGTGTAGACTTTGAAGCGAATCCTGATATTTAGTCAGCTTATCGGTAAAACCTTTAACCCAGTCTCGGCGTTCTTTGAACTTTTGCAGCTTAACTTCCGCAAACGCATAGTCCTTTGCCCAGCCATATGACATTGTATCTAACTGTGTCCAAATATCTTTGGTGAAGACATAACTGATTGGCGTGAGCTTTAGTTCGTCAGACTTGAGGTGTGCCTGTCTAACGCAGTCGCGAAAGCAAAAGAAGCTTCCAAATACTATTGCGAATATCAAAATAATATATTTAATCTTCATAATTGGGGTTATTTAAATAATGGAACATATTCTTTGGTAAGCGTAAGGTCAGAAGCGTTTGTCATGACATTGATAAAAGAAATATCCTTAGGAGAATAGGTCTTGATTTTATCATAGCGAAGCAAAACCTGTTGGCCTTCTTTGGCTAATAGCCATTCAGGGGTGTCTTTAATCTGGTAACGTCGGTAGCTGTTGTCGGAGAAAACGATGTTGATGTAGTCAAGTTTATTTTCTCCGGTGTAGGTACTGTTGCCATAAATGTTTGGCTTGGCAGAACCTGTGAGATTAACCCTGCCTCCGCTATTGCGGAAAAAAGATCCGCGGGAAATATATCCGCTCACCGAAATATTATATTCAACCTGTTTCCAGGAAGAATAAGTCCAGGGCATGGTTTCGCTGTTCAGCCAAAGCCGTTTAATCCGCAAGGTTTGCGTTTTTCCGGAATATTTGGTTTGAACTTTTTCCAGCTCAAAAAGTTTTTTCTCTCGCATTGCCGTGACCATGCTGTCAGTTTCGTGAATCAGAACCTGCATGGCGTTTTCCTTTTGCTTTATCCCATTTGTTATCGGATTATTTTTCTCAAACAAGATAAAGGGATTTTGAGCAATTTGCCGTTTGAGTTCTGTCGGAATACTACTGTTCCCTTGAATTGTATTCAGCTTGGAATTGCAGTTTTCTGATGACTGTACGTAATTATCATAACCGTATATGAATGCGGTCAAAAAGATAAAAATCACAGCAAATACGTTGCAGAGATATATGGGAAAAGTTTCAACTTTTATCATTATGGCAAAGAGTGCAATTATGATAAAAGTCACCAAACCGAATCCTACGTGCGCCATCAAGGCATATACGACAGCTGAAATGCCCAGACTTAAACAATAACCGATTAAGTCGGTTGGTTCAAATTTTATTTCACTGCTCCAATAAAAGGCTAATGCGATTAAGCCGCATATACATAAGCTTACAAGGAACGGTATTCCCTGAAGCTGCCATCCCCAAAGGAGAAAAACAGCGGATAGAAACCAGAGTATGGCTTCTCCTGATTTTTTTAATTTTTCCATAATTTAAAAAATTTAGAATTGTTTGAATAATAATAGTTTAATGGGGCGTATTTTAGTGAAAAAATGATTTTTGTCAATTAGTAATTGGGCTGCGGAGCAGGGAACAGCTGAATCTTTTTAGGTTTGTAGACGGTATTGACTTCCGGAGCATAGGGTTGTTCCGGCTGAGAAATTTCCAGTAATTCTTCAGTGACAATGATATCTGCTGACGGAGCTGCCGCAGGTTTGTCTTCGGTGGCAGGGGCGGGGCGTTTGTCCATTTCGTTGCCCAGTTTTTGATTCTCTTGAGCGGCTTTGATTATCGGACCCATGGATTTGGCCAGTTCACCCATGCTTTTAGTCAGACCGGGAATAGATTGGTTGATGGCTTGGGTCATGTTGTTCATGGATTTAACCATGAAAGTGCTCATGGCTTGCAAAGCCTGTGACATTTCTTCCATTTCTTTAGTAACTTGGCGATTGTATTCTTCCTGATTAAACTCTATCGGGTCGGATGATGCTTGAGCATAAAGCGGTGTTGGCAGGAGGAGTGACAAAGCAATTAGGACAGAGATGCGCATGGGTTTTCCTTTCTTTAATTTATTGGTTTAAGAATGTAACCCGAATGAGTTGTATTGACAAGACCTCTTGAGAAGATGCTTGCATTTTTGCCGCGAAGTGTTTATGCTTTGAGCCAATTATGTTTTTTATGGAGGGAAAAATGTTAAGAGAAGATTTGCAAAAAGCTTTGAAAGAATCAATGCTGAATAAAGATATGACAACAGTAAGTGCTGTTCGCCTGATTATTGCCGGCATGAAAGAAAAAGATGTGGAAGCTCGCGGCAAAGGATTAAAAGAAGCCAGCGATGCTGAATTGCTGTCTATGATGCAGGGGATGATTAAGCAGCGTAATGATTCCATCAAAATGTATGTTGACGGAAACCGTCAGGATTTGGCGGATAAAGAAATGGGCGAAATTAAAGTTATCGAAAAGTTTTTGCCGAAGCAGATGGATGATGCCGAAATCGAGGCTGTTTTGAAAACGATTATTTCCTCAACAGGCGCGTCTTCCATTAAGGATATGGGGAAAGTTATGGGCGAATTGAAAGCCAAGTATGCCGGACAGCTGGATATGGGGAAAGCTTCCGGAATGATTAAAAGCCTTTTGGGGTAAAATTCGTAATAAGTCTTCCCTTATTTTAAGGGAAGATACAGAGGGGTTAAATGCTTCATAATCAGATTTTGGCGAGAGCCAGAAGTTTAAGAAAAACGATAAAACCAGAGATGAATATTTTAAATCTAAAAATTTTTATGTGTTAAGATTTTGGAATAATGATATTCTGGAAAATCTCGAAGGATGCTTGGTTAAAATAAGTGAGGCTTTGGCAGAGTTATAATTTGCCTATTAATATTAACCCCTCTTGTTCTCCCCTTAAAATAAGGGGAGAAAATAAGGTTGAACGTAATGGCGGGAATAGATTTACAAAAATTTTGTGATGAACTGCGGGCAAAGGTTTCTATTGTCGATGTGGTCGGATCAAAAGTCAAACTGGTACGCAAAGGGCGCGAATATCAGGCTTGTTGTCCATTCCATAATGAAAAGACCCCGTCGTTTACCGTCAACGAGGCTAAGGGGTTTTACCATTGTTTCGGCTGCGGGGCGCATGGTGACATTATCAAGTTTGAGATGGAAGCCAATAATCTGCCGTTTATGGATGCTATTCGCAAACTTGCCGATAAAGCCGGATTGCAAGTGCCGCAGATTTCCAAGGAAAGCCATGAAGAAGCAGTTAAGCGTAATTCGCTGTATGATATTATGGATATGGCTTGCCGCTTTTTTGAAAAATCGCTGCGTCTGCCTGAGGGGCAGAAAGCGATGGATTATTTTTATCACCGCGGATTTGACGAAGATATTATCAGCAAGTTTCGTTTGGGGTATGCGCCAAATAACAATGGCCTGAAAGCTTTGTTGGCTTCAAAGGGGGTCAGCGACCATGATATGGCGGAACTGGGGTTGATTGCCATTCCTGAAGACAGAAGTCGTCGTCCGCATGATTTCTTTCGTGACCGGGTGATGATTCCGATTATGGATAAGGCCGGACGGGTAATTGCTTTTGGCGGGCGGATTATGGGTGGCGGGCAGCCGAAATATCTTAACTCGCCTGAAACACCGCTGTTTAATAAACGGCGGGTATTATATAATTTGAATAATGCCCGGGACAGGGCTTTTGCCGCGCGGAATATTATTGTCTGCGAGGGATATATGGATGTTATTGCCTTAGATAAATATGGTTTCGGTTATGCGGTGGCACCTTTGGGAACGGCTTTGACCGAAGACCAGATTGCCGAGGCTTGGAAAGTTTGTCCCGAACCGACTTTATGTTTTGATGGTGACGGCGCGGGAATTCGGGCGGCAATTCGATCTATCGACCGCGGCTTGCCGATTTTGAAAGCCGGTTATTCGTTGAAATATGTATTTCTGCCGGATAAAATGGATCCTGACGAGTTTTTGAAAGCTCACGGGCATGATGCGTTTTTACAGCATTTGCAGGAAACAACGCCGCTGGTAAAACTCTTGTGGCGTAAAAATACCGAGGGACGGGTTTTTGATACGCCGGAGCAGAAAGCGCTGATTGAAAAAAATGTTATGGACGAAGTGGCAAAAATTGCTGATGAAAAAGTCCGCGGCTATTATCAGCAGGAAATGCAAAATTACATCTATAATGAACTGGGGCGCGGTTTTTGGAAAAATAAACGCAGGGAAAGCAATGATGCTTCCGGTTTCCGTAATTCTTACCGCAAAACGGAGAACCGCGGACAATCGGCCGTGCCGGCAGCCGCTCGTCCAAAAGTCAGTATGGATGAGCTGGTGCTTAAATTTGTCTTGGCGGCAATGGTATTTTATCCGGAACTTATTGCGGAGTATGAAGAGCGGATGGGAATGTTTGACATCAGCAATGCCAAACTACGCCGTTTTTTTGATACATTGCTTGAGATTTCTCATGATGAAGAAGAATTATCCTGCGATAAATTATGTGCTTTGTTGCAAGAAAAGGGATTGGGAAAGGATTTAGCAGACTTGTGGGAACTGGGAATGCTGCGCCAGCAAAATCCTTTTATTGCCAAACTGCGCGAAGAAATTGATACAAAAATTATAGAAGTCCAGATAAAACAATTGGATAATGAAATAAAAGAGTGTCTGAGGGTGATGCAGGTTTCCGAGTCGCTGCCCGAAGAGGTGTATCATCAGTACGAATCCTTGAAAAAAGAGAAAGAATCGCTGCTTAGTACACAAAATGCTTTTGCCTGAAAATGCCTGAAATCAACAGCTTGAGGCTGGTGTGCCCCCAAAATGCCAGGTAAGGGGTAAACGCAGGTGTTGACAAAGCGCGGATAAATCATTAAAAATTTGCTAGCTGCAGTATTAGGTTTCATTTAGAAGCCTGTCTATTATATATTAAAACCGGTTTTATAGGAATTGTCATGTCAGATACCGATAATCAAGATTACTATGAAGGCGGCGCTGTTGACGCGCCTTTGATTGACTCTTTGGGCAGTGCTGTAAAGCGTTTGCTCGATAAGGGCAAATCCCGTGGTTATATTACGGTGGAAGAGCTGAACAAAGCTTTGCCTTCCGAACGTGAATCTTCTGAACAAATTGAAGATATTATGGCTGAAATCTCTGATATGGGGATTAGCATTATTTCTGAATCTGACGTTGATAATTTTGAGCAGGAAGCTGAAGATGATGATGCGTATGATGATGACGAGGGCGGAAATTTTGATGAGAAAGAGTTAGGCCGCTCGGACGATCCGGTTCGTATGTATCTGAAAGAAATGGGAACAGTTGAACTGTTGTCCCGCGAGGGTGAAATTGCTATTGCCAAGCGTATTGAAGCCGGCAAGACCGTTATGATTGACGGTTTGTGCGAAAGCCCGATGACAATTAAGGCGATTGCCGATTGGCGCGATGATTTGCTGGAAGGCAGAATGCAGTTGCGCGATATTGTCGATTTGGAAATGATGTATGGCGATGATGCCGAAGCAATGGTTTATGATGATGATGACGCTTCGGTTGATGATTTGGAAAAAGTTGCCGAGGAAATCGCCAAGAAAGATAACCTTGATGATATTGACGATGATTTGGAAGACGATATCGAGTTGGAAGACGCTGTCGATGATGAAGTCGAGGAAGAAGATGATGAACCGGCTGAAGTCGAAGAAGAGGGTGATGAAGCTGCCGTAGCCAGCGATGACGATGACAGCGACGGTGTCGGCGGGCGTGTTGCCGCTTCCGTTGCGGCAATGGAAGAAGCCCTGTTAGAGCCGGTGTTGGAAATTTTAACCAAAATCTCCAGCTATTATGATGATTTAAAGAAAATCCAAAATCAGCGCGTGGAAGCTATTTTGGCCGGAAAATCAGTTTCTTCTGCAGTAGAAAAGAAATATCTACAAGTTAAAAAAGAGCTGGTTGAATTGATGAGCTCTATTCATCTGAATGCTACCCGAGTTGAACAGCTGGTTGAACAGTTGAACGGTTTAAATAAGCGTTTGATGGGGTTGGAAGGAAAATTACTGCGTTATGCTTTGTCGTGCAAAATCAAACGCGAAGATTTTCTGGACGCTTATCAGAAATCGGAACTGGATCCGAACTGGCTGGAAAATATCTCTCATAAGAAGGATAAGCATTGGCAGGCTTTTGTTGAGCGTTACGGCGTGGAAATTGTCGAACTGAGAGATTCCGTTGCTCAGATGGCACAAGAATGCGGTTTGCCTATTTCTGAGTATCGCCGTATGGTCGATACTATCAAAAAAGGCGAACGTGAGGCTGATCGCGCTAAAAAGGAAATGATTGAAGCCAACCTGCGTTTGGTTATTTCCATCGCTAAAAAATATACTAACCGCGGCTTGCAGTTCTTGGATTTGATTCAAGAAGGAAATATCGGTTTGATGAAAGCCGTTGATAAATTTGAATATCGCCGCGGCTATAAATTCTCAACTTATGCGACTTGGTGGATACGTCAGGCGATTACCCGTTCGATTGCCGATCAGGCACGGACAATCCGTATCCCGGTGCATATGATTGAAACAATTAACAAATTGGTGCGCACTTCACGGCAGATGTTGTCGGAGATGGGGCGTGAACCTGTTCCCGAAGAATTGGCAGCTCGTTTGTCTATGCCGCTGGAAAAGGTTCGCAAAGTTATGAAAATTGCTAAAGAGCCTGTTTCATTGGAAGCTCCGGTCGGGGATGAAGAAGATTCATCTCTGGGCGATTTTATTGCTGATGACAATGCTTTGCAGCCGTTGGATTCCGCAATCCATTCTAACTTGAAAGAAACCTGTACCCGCATTTTGTCATCCTTGACCCCGCGTGAAGAGCGTGTATTGCGTATGCGTTTCGGTATTGGTATGAACACAGATCATACTTTGGAAGAAGTCGGACAGCAGTTTAACGTTACCCGTGAGCGTATCCGTCAGATTGAGGCGAAAGCTTTGCGCAAGTTGAAACATCCGAGTAGGTCTAGGAAATTGCGTTCATTCCTCGACCAATAAAAAAGATTTTCTATGGACTATTAATATAGAATTTTTGGGGCGAATAAATGCTTATGTACTTCTTGTACACTCTGCTTTATTCGCCCTTAAATTTTTTTAATATTCTTTGTTCTGTGCGGTTTTTATTGCTAATGGGGAAGGAATTTTGACTTCCTGGAAATCATTCTATTTATGTACGCTAATTAAACTTTATCGTCGTAAATTCTTTATTTAAGGGTAACAGATACAGAAATATTGAGGTGGAAGCATCTTCGTTTTCAGCGGGCATAAAAAAGAGCGCGGCGTTAGAAACGCGGCACTCTTTTTTATTGTCAGGCTGTCAGCAGATTCAGGCACTCCATCATGATGCGGATGTGATGTTTAGTTTCAGTAGTGACGGTGTTGCATAAGCCTTTCTGTCCCATTTTATCAAGATTTTGATAGTTTGGGGAGTGGGTGAGGCTGAGAAGCTTACGTTTGACCAGAAGCATTGCCATTTTATCCTGAAAGCGACCGTGTATGGTCTCTTGTAGGGCAAGAATGATGCATCCGGAAATTTGGTAGAGGTCGAAAGTGAGCTCTTTTGCGCCTTGTATTCCTCCGTTCCATTTTTCGCGGATGTCGTTGCCCCAACCGCTGCGGTAAAGTTGGAGTTCCTTGATTTGCTTTTTTACGTCGATGACGTTGACTTCAAGCTTTGCCATAAGATTATCTGGGTTTGTTTAATGAGGGTGTATCCTTTAATACGTCCCGTTCCCTCAATTTGGTTAATAATAGTGTTAATACTTAAACTCTTTCTGCTTTTTATTAAAAATGACTTCTCCTGTCAATGCTTTTGTCGTTTGACAATGAAATGCTCTGTGGTAGTATTTATAAAAAAGAGAGGGAAAAATGGCAGAATATTCTACTGAAGATAAAGAAGAAATGGTACGGGCGCATACGGCGTTAATTAAAGCCCGCAGGTCGCGTTTACAAGAATTGATAGAGTTTGTTAAAGCATCCGGTTTTCAAAAAATCGGAATTGCCAATTGTTTTTCTATGCAGAAATATGCTGATAAATTAGCGGCTATTCTGCGGGAGAACGGTTTCTTGGTTTATGCTGTTAATTGTAAGGAAAGCGGCTTGGACGGCTGTATGATTAGTGAAGGGATGAAAGGTCCTTGTTGTGATCCCGTATCGCAAGCTGCTTATTTAAATGAAAGCAAAACGGAGCTTAATATTAATGTCGGTTTGTGTTTGGGGCATGGGTTGCTTTTTCAGAAATATTCCCATGCGCCGGTGACAACATTTATTGTAAAAGATTTTGCGCATAACCATTGGGTCATTGAGAGTTTGGAGTAATATCTGCTTTAGTGTTATCAATGGTAAGAAATATTTTGAGAGTTAATAAAAAAAGAAGAGGTTTTATGCCTCTTCTTTTTTTATTAGTTGGTATAAATCACAAAGTGATTGGCGTATCTCCTGCAGAGCAATCGGATCTTGAAGATGGTGGTTGCTGTTTTTGAGAATTTTCACGACTGTTTTCGGATATTTAATTTTTTCCAACAGCCTTAGAACAACAGTCCAATCAATGAAATTGTCTTTTCGTCCTTGGAGAAGGTGGATAGGGCAATTGATGTCTACCGAAGATTTTTGCAGCAAGTCATTTTGGTGCATACTGGTCCACAAACGTTGAGAAAAAGTATAACGGTATTTTTCGATAGTGGTTTCAACCACTCCTTTTTCTACAAGCGTTTGGCGTTGTTCCGGTGTGGAAGTGCGCAATTTTTGCTCTATTAGGTCAGGGCAGGCGGCCAGGCTTAAAAATGCCTTGATACGGTTGGGGTATTTCTCTGTCAGACACATTCCCAGCCAACCGCCGACACAGTGTCCGACGATAATTATCGGTGTAGAAATTTGCCGGATGATTATATCTTCAAGCTGTTCTTTCCAAAGTTCAAAATCGCAGCGTGAGAAATCTTTCTGGTCAGTTCCATGGCCGATGAGTTCATAGCGGCAAAAATTTAGTCCCAGGTTCAGAGCCGTGTTTTTTATGGTTTCAGCTCTGCGCGACCAGGGATTGCCCATAAGCCCATGGATGTAAAGGACTGTGTAGGGTGCTCCTGCAAGGTTATACTCTTCATACTCTGTCGTAAAATCACGGAAGTGATACTGTTTCTTTTCAGTTGTTGTGTTCATAAAAATTGGATTTAATAATAATAAATAGTTGCTCTCAATTTAGCTTAAATCTAAATTTTGTCAAATTTATTTTTGTATTTTATATAGAAGCAGCCAAGCAGCTTAGGGAGTTGTTTATTTCTTCCAAATCTTTAGGCATTTGGAGGTGGTGATTGCCGTTTTTTAAGAGTTTAAGGGTGACTTTGTCGCTCTGCAGTTTATTGGCAATCCGATAAATGACTTTCCAATCGATGAATGTGTCTTTCAGGCCTTGAATGAGATGAACAGGGCAGGTAATGGGAATATCGGGTTGTTCAAGTATGGCGTTGTCTATGCCGCTTTGGATAAATTGGCGGGTGAAGTTGAATACCATTCGCTCAATTTTTATTAAAACTTTTCCGGATTGTTTTAGTTCTTCTCCTTGTTCGGGGGACATTTTCATTTGCATGAGTTCAGTTAGGTTGGGCGCAGTGGATGTGCAGATGATGCCTTTAAGCCTGTCGGGGCGTTCTTGTCCGGCAAGCAAGGCCAGCCAGCCGCCTATGCAGTGTCCGACGATAATGAAATCACCGCAAATATGATGATCAATAATGTCCAGTATTTGTTTTTTCCAGAGGTGAAAATCTGTTTTCTCATAGTTGGAACTGTCAGAACCATGTCCAAGCAATTCAAAACGAAAAAAATTTATCTGTTTTTCTGTGCAGAGTGATTTAACCGTTTCAGGTTTCCTGCCCCAGGGGTTGGAAGCTAAACCGTGAATGTATAGAACGGTCAGCGGGCTAACAGAATGTTGAATGTGTTCATATTGGCTACGGAATTCCTGAAAGGAAAGGACAGGGTAATTAGTCGTTTGTGTCATTGGTTATTTCTTGTTGTTAATGTTATGAGAAAAAGTATAAGGAGGAATTTTTAAGAAAGTGTTTATTGCCTGTATAATGCTGATAAAAAGCTCTTGACTATGCTTTGCTTTTAGCATATTTTCTTGTCTGAAAATGTCTTAAGGGCCCATAGCTCAGTTGGTTAGCTTGAGGAAAAAACTATTGCCGGCGGCAATAGTTTTAACGAAAGGTGAAGCGGAGTTGTGTTTGCAAGCAAGCGGAAGCGAGGCTAAGCAAACCATACGAGCGAACGACAGGAGCGGAGTTGATGAGGACGTCGTCCGAATTTTACGAAGCGACTCAGGCCTGCTCTTATTATTTTGATTATGGCATATTGAATGTGCCTGAATTATATTTGGTCTTAAGGGCCCATAGCTCAGTTGGTTAGAGCAGGCCGCTCATAACGGTCTGGTCGTTGGTTCGAGTCCATCTGGGCCCACCATAACAAAAAACCTCTCCCTTTGCGGAGAGGTTTTTTGTTATGGTAAGTTATGATAGCTCGAACCAACAGGAAGTTGGTTCGACTACAAGGACTAGGCGAGACGGGGTATCGCCGGTTTGCCTTAAGGCAAAAGTCCGCCTGTGCGGCTGAATGAAATGAGGCAGTCCATCTGGGCTCCCCCCACTTCCTTGCGGAGGGGTGAGCTAATTTGCTGTTCAATTAATCCAATTCAATTACGGGGATTGAACGCCGGTTGTTGGCATAAGTGTCGATCTTGCTTTTATCCGTATGCTGTACTTGCAACAGCAGCTTATGCCCTGTTATTGCAGCCTGAGCAAATTCCAGCCTTTCCCGTAATGTATTCGCGGTTAAATGTTGGATATTCGGCAAAGGAATAAAATTTCCCTCGCTTTGCTGTTGAGAATTTTTTATTGCGTTTTTTAGAATATTGTTAGCAAATTTTTGCAGTTTTAGAGCCCCTTTGCTCATGTTGCCTATTGGTTCAAAACCTAAAAAGTTATGTTCTCCGAGTTCTTTTTCTTTACCCGTGTTAATGTCATTCATTTGCATAAACCACTCTTGAGGACTAAGTAGTTTAATTTCTCGCGGTGGATTTCCTTCGATGCCGAACTTGTCAATTTTTGCACACATCAAGGTTTGTCCGAAGCACTTCGGAATAAAACATACTCCGAAATCTTTAGGTTTCATTAAAAGCCATTCCCGTAAATAAGTTTGATATTCGTTATGTTGGTCTTGCGAAGATTCAACAGAAATAAAACGGAATTTTGATATGTGCTTGGGACAATCAGGATTATATGCCAATACCAGCAATTGGGATTTGATTTTCTGCTGTTCCTCCGGCAAATACCCTAATTCGTTCATCTTCTCGTCCATAAGCTTTTCCAGCTGCGTTGCAACATATGCCCCATGACAATGAGCCACGATATTTAACCGCCGAATATTTTGTTGCGCTTGGTTGAGAGGCAGCCGCCCGTTTCCGTCTTGGGATGTGATGCGGGGTAAAATCGCAGTTTCAAAAATATCTTTTATATAGAGAGGATTGAAGGTTTCTTGAAGACAAGCTTGGGGAATATCATGCTTAAGAGATTCAACGTACTGCGGATACCAAGCTTCAAAATATGCGCTTTTGCGGGCAATCTTATCAAGATGTTGTTTCCCGAAATCACAAATTGCCACACATACGCGAACAGGAGAAGATGCTGAATCTATATTGTTTTTGACAAAATTATCTGTTTGCTTGAGCATTCCGTTATAATCGCGAAGGTTTATTTTTCTTCCTCCCGTTCCGGGCAAAACCAAAACACAGTTTTCTTCCGGCAAAATAGGGAAAGCCGTTCTAATCCGGTGCGGAGCGTCGTCTGATGTTGGACAGCGTTCGGCTAAAAATGCAAAACTTAAGCCATTTCGCTGTTTGCGACAATCTTCAATATGGTTGGTAATGTTCAAGAATTTTCTCTCTAAATAAGTTTGGTTGAGAGTTGTTTTTACCAAAAATAATTATTTTTGTCAAATATTTTGTTGTTTTTGGAAAAAAAAAGCTATTTGAGCTGGCGCGCCGATTTATTATTAGGCATATTGGTCAGCATAATTCCAAGAATAATTAAAGCGCCGCCGGCAATTTCAGAGGGATAAATTTTTTCGCCGAGTATGAGTGCCGCTTCAATACCGCTGAAGATAGGCAACAGGTAATAAATAATGCCGGCTTTAAGGTTGCCGATTTGGGCAAGTGAGATATTCCATGCCAAGTATGCCAGTATGGAGTTGAATATGCCTAAATAAAGTATGACGCCTAAGTCTTCAGTATTGAGTTGCAACAGGTTGTTTGGCGTATTTTCCAAGAGCATTATCGGAAGGATGATTATTGTTCCGACGATAGCTGTGGCAGTGAGCATAACCGATTGTGAAATCTGTTGCGGACGTTTGATTTGCAGCAGGGAATAGACGGCAAAAGCAAAGGTATTAATTAGCATGAAGAAATCGCCAGGAACGAAGTTTAATTTTGTTAGCTGTGAAATATTGCCATGCAGAATTATGACAAGGACGCCAACAATGGCGATAAGCAATCCTATAACTTGTTTTGGAAAAATTGGCGTTTTTAGAAAAATACGCGACAAGATAACCAGAAAAATCGGTCCGGTAATATTCAAAAGTCCCATATTTACGGCAGATGCTGTTCTGCCGGCATAGTAAATCAGCGTGTTGTCGATGACAACGCCGCTTAATGCCAACCAAAGTATCAGCCATTTATGTTTGATAAGTTGGTTGAAACAGGTTTTAAATTTTCCGAAAGTAAACGGCAGCAATATCAGGCTGGCAATAAACCATCTGCCAAAAGCTAATTCCCAAGGGGACAGCATTCCAGAGAAATAGCTGGCGATGATGATATTAAAGCTCCAAAAAAAGACAGCGGCTAATGCTAACAAATATCCCATGATTCTTTCCAATTATGATCGGTGTTATTTATATAATTGCAAGAAAAGATAGTTAAATCAGCCATTAGTTTAAATTGCTTAACTTGTTGCGCTATCTTAATCATTTAGACATGGGGCGGGTGGGGTGTTATTATTTGACAAGAATTCGGAAAGTGTGTACAGAAGTTCTTAATTAAATTATTTTTTCAAAAGGTTTTTAATCAGGATGTTTGATAGATCACTATTAAAAGACAGCCGTATTTTATGGGAAAAATTAATTCCTTTCGGTTTTATCAAGGAGGGGGAAGAATATATTTATGCAGAAGATATTCTTGGCGGCCAGCTGCGGTTGGTTATCCGGATTTCTTCCGAGGGGGATGCGTCCGCCTTTAACGGAACAAGTGGCGAATATTAATGAGTATGATGTTATTTTTGTTGGCTCGCCTTGTTGGTGGGGGACAATTACGCCGCAGGTCAGCAGTTTTTTGGAAAGTAGCCAGTTGACTGGTAAGACAGTTATTCCTTTTATTACGCATGGCGGTGGTGGCGTAATGAATACGGTTAAGGATTTGACCGCGCAATGTAAAGGATGTGAGGTAAGCGATAAGCCATGGATTGGTTATGGAAGCCGTACGGCGGGTGTTGCCGCGTGGATTAAAGGCTTGGGTTTGTCAGAATAAGTGTGTTTGCCGTTTTGAATTAAACAGCTTCGGTTTCGGAGCTGTTTTTTTTGTATCTCAAATTATATAAGTGCTATCTAATATTATCCTCTGTTCATTTTTTATGCTGTTTTATAATATTTGTTCTGTATCAATTCATTTCAGGGGAGGGTAAGATGTCTGAAAAAGATGTGTATTTGCAGGAAACGAAAGCTATTACTTATGGTTTTTATAATTTGGTTTGCAAGCTGAAGAAACGCGGATATCGCAGCGCGGCATATTTTTTGGATGTGGCGTTTTTAGCTTATAATCAAGATGTTGAAGAAGAACTTAATAAGGCAGAAGCTGTATGAATTAATTTTCATTGTTGTGCTGTTCTTATGAATTTCGGTTCATGGATAAACAATTTATTTCATGATATAAGGCAAAATATGGAAGAAAATATAAAAAAATACCTGGGCCTTAAAGTTCGTTCTTTGCGAGATACTGCACAGATTACTCAAGAAGAGCTTGCGAATTTTTGTGATGTGAGTTGGAGAACAATTTCTAATTTGGAGCGCGGACAAGTTATTCCTGATTTGTTGATGGTATGTAAAATAGCCCAGAGATTCGATATTGGATTAGATGAGTTGTTAAATGTCAAGCCGCAGCAGCGGAAGTCACTTTCCAGAATTTCAGTTGAGAACCAGCTGATTGAGCGCATTCGCAGTGTAGATGATGGTTTGCTGGACTTTATAGCCGATGAGCTGGATGTGGTTTTGAAGCATTTTAAGGAATAAACGGAAGATGAGAATTGGCGATAAGGTAATCCTGCTGCGGAAGGTATTGGGTTTTACGGCGGTTTCACGGGAAGGGACGGTTAGTGCCGCGGCTGATAAAAACGGCATGAAACAGTCAAACTTGTCTGCTTATGTGGCTGATTTAGAGGCTAAAGTTAATGCCAAGTTGTTTGAGCGCGGCGACCGGCGCATGATTTTAACTGAAACCGGAAAGAATATTTATGAAATCGGCTGCAGCATAGAAAAAGCCCTTTATAAAATCGATAATTATTCTTTACAGGAAAACAATGTTTCAGGCGCAATTCGCTTATGGACCAGTGATGGTTTGGCTGCGGGATATCTCTCTACTTGCCTGCCGGGTTTTTATGGGCAATATCCTGATGTCAAAATAGAAATTATCTGTTCAATAAAAGCGCCGGATGTTTTGTATGATGCGGATTTGGCAGTTGTGTACGAAGAGCCGCAGCATCCTGACGCCGTTGTATTGTTTAAGCATAATTTGAAATTTGGACTGTTTGCTTCTATGGATTATCTGTCCCGATACGGGTATCCGAAAGATATTGCCGATATTCAGCAAAATCATCGTTTGTGTGTGCGTTCCAATTATCAAGATGTTTGGGACGAATGGCGGCAGCTGGTGGACGGAAGCACATATGTTGCGGCAGAAACAAATTCCTCTTCTATGCTGATGCAGCTTACTAAAGACGGTATTGGTATTGCTCTTCATCCATTGAGTATCGGGAAGAAGGAGAAAAATCTAGTTTATCTGGAGAAGATAAAGTTTGGCGTGTCACATCCGTTTTGGATTATTTCGCACAAAGATGCAAAAGATCAAAAGAAGATACGCGCCTTGATTAATTATATCAAGAAAGCAACTGCCGGGTTATAAATTCATAAAAAAGAACGGCTTCCGGATTATCCATTTGACAGGTTATCCATAGTTTTTGAGAGATGTTGCCCTGCGTGTGCAGGCAAGTGTATTCGCAGTTCCAGTCCGGTTGGGAAGTCAGTATTGACAATTGCGCATCTTGAGGCCGGGGACAGGGGAATAATTTCCAGCCGGGATGCTCTTGCTGAAAAAGGTCAAGTGAGTTCAGAGTAATTCCGGGTGAAAAGTAATATGATATTGTTTTGTTAGGAAAATGGAGAATATATTTTTCCAGTTCTGTAATTTTCTGTTCTAATTCTTTGATTGTTTCAGATATTTTAAGCCCATAATTGGTGGGGGTGATGCCGGTATTATCCCGGCGGAGCAGGGGGATGTTAACCGCTTGTTCAAACTCCGAAATCAGTTTGCTGAGGTTTGTCTGCTTTATGCCGTTTTTTTGTGCCGCGGCAGAAATTTTTTTCTCGCGCAATACCTCATTAAAATAAAGCGCAGCTTTAATCAGCGATAATTTTTGTTTAATGCTCATTTTTCAAAATCTTCTTTTGAGGCGACTCAAAATATATACCTTTATATAAAATTAGTATATTTTAATATGCCCTGAGTCAAGGCTATAATTATGCTATGAAACGAGAAGATGTTGAAATAGCCGTTGCTCAGAATCAGACGGACTTTGACGGCATGATGGTCGTTCGCCGCCAGGTGTTTGTCGATGAGCAGAATATTCCCGAAAACCAGGAGTTTGACGGGAATGATTTTGGCGCGACACATATTCTGGCCAAAATCGGCGGAAAAGTTATCGGCACGATGCGTGTCCGCTATTTCTCAGACTTTGTGAAGTTTGAACGGATGGCTGTCCTCAAGCCGTATCGGAAAAGCGATGTTTCTGACAAGATTATGAATAAAGGTTTTGAGTTTGTTGCCCGCAAGGGGTATCAAAAAGTTTATGGCGTATGCAAAAAAGAGCTTTTGCCGCGATGGAAAGAATGCGGTTATGAACCGATAGCCGGCGCGCCGGTTTTGCAGCATAACGGGATGTCTTTGATTCCGATTATGCGCGAACTTCCTAAAGATCCCAAAGCTTTGACTATCAAGTCACATCCTGAATTGCTGACCGCTAAAGAAGATACATGGGACAGCATTGCTTTGCCGCAAGACAGGCTGATTATGCTGGCGGCGAGCGTTAAAGCAAAATTTTCCAAATAAATTGTGCCTCAGGCAGATAACCGGAAGCTTTTTAGAGCTTGCGGTTTTGTTAGACGTTGGTTAAAATAGCGAAAATTTGAAAGAGGAAAGTCATTATGTCAAAAGGAATTTTGCTTTTATCCTGTTGTGCGCCTTGTTCTTGTGCTGTGATTGAGAAGCTGGCAAAAGATCAGGTTTTGGCAGAGGTGGTGTTCTATAATCCCAATATTCGCCCTAAAGCGGAATATCGCAAGCGCTGTGAGGAAAACAAACGAGTTTGCGAGGTGTGGGGCATTCCGTTTATTGAGCTGGAATATGATAACGGTCGTTGGTGCGCTTTAACCGCCGGTTTGGAACAAGAACCGGAACGCGGTGCGCGCTGTTCAATCTGTTTTTATATGCGGCTGAAACGAGTGATGGAATATGCCAAAGCTGAGGGATATGACGGGGTGGCTTCTGTGCTTGGCGTATCCCGTTATAAGAATTTGGCGCAAGTGAACGAGGCTGCGGCCAAAGCTTCTGCCGAAACAGGCGTGCCTTATGTTAATATTGAGGGGCGCAAAGGGGGAATGCAGGAACGCCGCGCACAACTGATAAAAGAACTGGAGCTGTATAATCAGACATATTGCGGATGCAAACCCCGCGTCTAAGCGTTGCATTAATCAGGTTTAGACTTTGACATCATAATCGGAAACGTGTATTTTCAGGCTGTCGACAAATTTGTTTGAGGGCTGGCATGACTATAATAAAAACTGTTTCGCGCGTGATGTCATCAGTTGTTCCGGGAAAAGAACGGCGGAAAGAAGCGCGATTGAAAATAGAAGACAGCTTGGATATGCTGTTTCGTACTGAAAAGTATATTTGCAGTCGGGATTTTGAGGCCTGTTTTGCGCAGAATGTCGCTTTGCCCAGAGGGAAGTTTCATATTGTTTCGCTGGGCACAAATTGTTTTGCCCGTATGACGCTTAATTTATGGGGATTGAAGCCACGCAAGGCAGATGGCGAACCATCCATGCCTTTTGATTTGGCGGTTCATCCGTTGTCGGTAGTTGTTAAATATTTGAAGAATCGTTTTGACGGATATTTTGAGGGCATTGCGTATGACGCGGAATGCGGTTATTGGGTGAATGAACAAGATGGTATCAAGTTTATCCATGAAAAAGAAGATAACCGGGAATTTTTTGTAGAACGTTATCAAAAACGGATTTCGGCTTTGTATGAGGCATTGGAAGATGATAAGCCTTGTCTGTTTGTTTGCCATGTTTTGGGCGATGCGGACAGCCGCCAGGTTGATGAATTGTATCAAATTCTGCAAAGCTTCTGTGCTCATAAGAAGTTTGAACTTTTACTTGTGGTGTTTGGTGGAACTGTCGGAAAATGCTGTGAAAATGTTAAGGTTTATACTGCCGAATTTCCTTGCGAAGGCTATTCATATATGGATAAAAAAGTTAAATTTACCAAAGCGGGGTATCATTTTGAAGAGCCGTTTGTCCGCTGTTGCCGGGAAGAAGTTATCAAGTTGACGGAGAAAGGAAATGCCTGATTTTGAATTGGAAAATAAGTGCGCGGGAATTGTCTGCGGGATAGATGAGGCCGGTCGCGGTCCATGGGCCGGTCCGGTCGTGGCGGGGGCGGTTATTATCAAAGACCGTAATCTGCATCCGGATTTGCTGGTCGGGCTGGATGATTCCAAAAAGCTTTCTGCCAAAAAAAGAGAAAAATTATACGATTTGTTGTTTGAAGAAGAAAAAAACGGGAAGTTATGTATTGGCATTGGCGAAGCCAGTTGTCAGGAAATTGATGAACATAATATTCTGAATGCGACTTTTATGGCGATGGAGCGGGCGAGGGCAAATCTCCGGGATGTGCCGGAAATGGCGCTGGTTGACGGTAATCAGAAGCCGCGGCAGTTTAACTGTGCTTCGCAAACAGTGGTTAAAGGGGATGCTAAATCTTATTCCATTTCTGCAGCTTCAATTGTGGCAAAAGTTTACAGGGACAAGCTGATGGCAAAGCTGGCCGAAAAATATCCTTATTATGGTTTTGAGAAAAATGCCGGTTACGGAACTGCGGCGCATATTGCCGGGTTAAAACAATATGGCGTGACACCTGAACATCGCCGATCATATCGGCCGATACAGGAATTTTTAGCGGCGGAAGCATAATCTCTCATTTCGATTGACAAAAAATAAGTTTGTGTCTATTGTTGGTGTAACAAACTTATTAATTTGTATGCATTATGAGAAATTTTTTATTGAAATTAAAAAGACAGGCAGTTTTATACAAAGAAATTGCCCAAATGGTGTTAAATCATTCCAAACCAGAGGAGGTTGCGCCGTGGCTGAATATTTTATCCGCGGAAACCACATATGACTATACTTTGTTTTGGGATGTGCTTCTTCTGCCCTTCGAAGCAGACAAACTTTGGCAGGATATGCAGCCGGATATCGTGCGTGAGGCCGGGCATATTTGCCATAAGGCAGACCGTTTGCTTGAAAATGTTGTTCCAGAGGCTGTGACTGACGGAGAGGTTCTTGCTTTTGCTGAACTTTGCAGCGAGCTTGGGCATTTGGCCGCTTATTTGAATGTTCTGCAGCTGGATGAACAACTGGCAGATATGGCAAGCAAACAATTGCCTTTGTTGGCAACGGCTGTTGATGCCGGGAGTGTTTCTCCGAGCGTGGCTTCCCTTTTGTTCGCCAGCGTTATGCAGTTCAAAGGGATGGGTATTGTCGAGTTAAAAGAAGATAACGGTACAAGTATTTCTTTAAATTAAAATTATTATGAAAAAACAAGAAAAACAATTAAAAGAACTTTATTTCAAAGGTTCTTTGTATGCTTTGGCTGTGGATGATTTTATTCACGAAACAGTTGGTGAGCGGACTGCCGGTATTTTACGGCTTTGGGGAACGGAATGCAAAAATCGTTGCTGGAAGGCTGTAACCGCAGAGAAGTTAAAAGGCAATACGGCAGTTTATCTGAGAAAATTAAAAGATGAAATCAGGAGCGTTATTGATGATTTCATCGGTTTTATCTTGAGGGTGAAGCCTCAGGATTTCTCTCCAGAATTTCTTGATGAGCTTGGCCGCAGCTGGGTGTTGTATGATAAATTGCTGGTGTATCTTGCAGAAGAAAATTTGCAAAAAGCCGCTTCTGAAGCTGTGATGCATTTGTTGGATTGCTGTAACGAAATAATGCCGGATGAGGATGTTGTTTTGTCCGTACATCGTCTGATTGGCGCTTTGCAAGCTTCGGGAGCTGTGCCGGTTGTTCTGTCTGTTCCTGAACCAGAGCCTGAAGATGATCCTTATTTGCAATTTGTCCGCAGCTTAAACATCGATAATTTGCCGAACTAATCAAAATAAAAATTGCAGGTTTTCAACAGCCTGCAATTTTTTTGATTCCGGGCTTGAGATTTTTTGAATCTTGTTAATAAATTTATAACTATCTGTCGGCCATACTGGCTTCAGCAAATTACATAACCTTAGAAAAGCGGTTGAAGTTAAATGAGCAGTATCCAAACTAAAAAAGTTCTTAATACAATTATCAATGATGACTGCATTAAAATCATGAATCAGATGGAAGAAAACTCAGTTGATTTGATTTTTGCAGATCCTCCGTATAATTTGCAGCTTGGGGATGCTCTGACCCGTCCGGATAATACAAATGTATCCGGCGTTTATGAAGAATGGGATAGTTTTGAATCCTTGGCCGCTTATGATAAATATACCCGCGAGTGGATGTCCGCAGCCCGCCGGATTTTGAAAGATGACGGTGCTATTTGGGTTATCGGTTCGTATCATAATATTTTCCGGGTCGGCTATATCTTGCAGGATCTGGGGTTCTGGATTTTGAATGATATTATCTGGAACAAGACCAACCCGATGCCTAACTTTAAAGGGACTCGTTTTACCAATGCTCATGAAACTTTGATTTGGGCGGTGAAAAATCCGAAATCAAAATATACGTTTAATTACGAAGCCATGAAGGCTTTGAATGATGATACGCAGATGCGCAGCGATTGGCAAATCCCGCTTTGTACAGGAAAGGAACGCCTGAAAGGCGAAGATGGCAACAAGCTTCATCCGACCCAGAAGCCGGAATCTTTGCTGTATCGTGTAATTATGGCTTCATCAAATGTCGGCGATGTTGTGCTTGATCCGTTTTTCGGCACTGGGACAACAGGTGCGGTTGCGAAGAAGCTGGGGCGCAATTTTATCGGTATTGAACGCGATGCAACTTATGTTAAAGGCGCTCAGGAACGTATTGATTCTGTTGAACGCGTTGAAAATGAATTGTGTTTGGAATTCAGCGCGAAAAAACGCCAGCCGCGTATTCCGTTTGGGGCTGTTGTTGAACGCGGTTTGCTGTCGCCGGGCGATATTTTGTATGATGCTGCCAAAAAGCATTGTGCTGCGGTTCGTTCAGACGGAACAATCAAAAGCGAAAAAATGGAAGGTTCTATTCACCAGGTGGGGGCTGCTGCCCAAAATGCGCCGGCCTGCAACGGATGGGTCTATTGGTATTATCAGGATAAGAAAAAGGGGCTGGTGTGTATTGATGAATTGCGCCAAGCCGTACGGGAGGAATTATATCCCGAGTAAAAGTTCTCTGAAGCAAAGAAAAAGCCTGTCCCCAAGTCAGGCTTTTTCTTTATGATTGTTGAAAAAAAATATTGTATGGCGGGGAAAAGCAGGTTATAACTTAAACAACTTGAAATTTCTGACAGAATTGAAATATATCAATGCAAAAATGGTACCGTAAAAATAATAAAAATAAGGAAAAAGGGCCAGCAAATGCAAACAGTCAGGTACAGCGTAATTTTGCGGCAATTGATTTGGGAACAAACTCCTGCCGCTTGGTGATTGCGACACCGACACCTGCTGCTTTTCGTATTGTGGAAACTTTTTCCAAAATTACCCGGTTAGGCGAGGGGATTATTAAAGATAATGAATTGTCGCGCCCGGCGGTTAAGCGAACCGTGGCAGCGTTAAAAGTTTGCGCCGGGGTTATTAATGAATATGCGCCAATTTATCGCTCGCGTTTTGTGGCGACGGCAGCTTGTCGCCGCGCTAAAAATTGCGCTGATTTTGTAGAATTGGTGAAGCGTGAAACCGGGCTGAATCTGGAAATAATTTCCTCCAAAGAGGAATCGCGGCTGGCGGTTGTCGGATGTATCCCGTTGTTGAGCCGCAATATCAAACGGACGCTGGTTTTTGACATCGGCGGAGGGTCGACAGAGATTTCTTTGGCGCGGGTAACTAACAGCGGCAAGACCTTTATTGAGGGATTTGTTTCCCTGCCATATGGCGTGGTTACCATATCGGAAGCTTTTCCCGAAAAGGAAATGACCCAGCTGGCTTATGATACGATTATTGAGCGGACACATAAAATTCTGGAAGAGTTTGAAGATAAATATCAAATTCGTGAAGCGATGAATAATCAGGAAATTCAAGTTATCGGAACTTCGGGGACTGTGACGGTTCTGGGGGCAGTGCATTTGAATTTGACGCGTTATAATCGTTCGGCTGTTGACGGAATTTCTATTACCAGACAGGATATTGACCGCACAATCAGCAAGATTAAACGCTTGGGGGATGAAGGGCGTAAAAAGCATCCTTGTATTGGCGCGCAGAAGTCTGATTTGACGATGGCCGGCTGTGCGATTATTGAGGCATTATGTTCTTTTTGGCCGATTGAAGAAATTACGGTGGCTGACCGGGGTATTCGCGAAGGTATTCTTTTGGATATGATGCATTCGCAAAATAACCATAATCCTGTGAGCCCGGCACACCGCCGCCGGCATAACCGCCATCCGTTTAACCGCGGGCGCAATCATGCGCAAGGCAAAAAAGGGGAAAAAGCTAATGACAAATAGTTATTTTGCAGCAATTGATTTAGGGACAAACTCTTGCCGCCTGGTGATTTCCGATGCTCAGAAAAATTATGTATATAAAGATACGCATCCGGTACGTTTAGGCGAGGGGATGTATGAAAATATGTGCTTTACGCCTGAGGCGATGGCCAGAGGTTATGAGAGCCTTGCCGATTTTCAGAAGCATATTGCCGCTTACGGCTGCTGCAAAGTGCGAGCTGTGGCGACAGCGGCCTGCCGGATGGCTTCAAACGGGATGGAATTTGTAAAAAACGTCGAAGAAAAATGCGGCATAAAGCTTGAGGTTATTGACGGCAAGGAAGAAGCGCGCCTGAATCTGAAAGGCGCGGTGATGAATTCCAAAGGGAGAGCGCCTTATGTCTTGGTTTATGATTTGGGCGGCGGCTCTACTGAAATTACTTTGGCAACTAATGACGATGAACAGAAAATCCTGTATACTGTTTCTATTCCATGGGGGGCAAGAAATGCCGCGGAAGCTTTTCATCTGCAAGATGTTTACCAACCGCAAAGCGCTGAAGATTTGCGGCAAGCGGTTAAAGCTTATACCGATAAATTTAAGGCAGAATCTGATTATTTGCAGCTGAAAGATGATTGTTTTGCGGTTGCTACTTCCAGCAACCCGTTGCGTTTATCCGCTTGGATTCATCAGCGCGGCGAATATAACCGGGAAAAAGAAGACGGGCAAATTTTGGCTGTGGCTGATATGGATAATGTTTTGGCGCAGGTAAATGCCATGTCGCGGCAGGAACGTGAAGATTGTGTGTACATCGGCAAAAAGCGGGCGGCGATTTTTATTGCCGCAGGCGTTATTTTCAAAACCGTTTATGACGAGCTGGGGCTTTCCGGGTTAATGGCTTCCCTGAAAAGCGCCAAGGACGGCATAATTGAAGAATTAATAACGGAGGTTCAGCATGGGTAAGCTGACAAAATCAGCGAAAGAAGTCCGCGGACGCCATCAGTTAGCAGTCCGTGTAAAAACGTCAAAATATCGGGACAAGTCGTCCAATAAATGGCTCGCACGACAGTTGAACGATCCATATGTGGCAGAATCAAAACGTTTGGGATATCGGTCGCGCGCAGCTTTCAAACTTATTCAGCTGGATGAAAAATATAAGTTTCTGGGAAAAGGGAAGCGTATCGTCGATTTAGGCTGTGCTCCCGGCGGTTGGACGCAAGTTGCCGTTATGCGCAATAAAGGCGTGGGACAGGTGGTCGGAATTGATATTCTTGAAACGGAAGCTGTTCCCGGCGCTACTCTGATTCAACAGGATTTCACCGAACCGGATGCGGCTGATAAACTGAAAGCGTTGTTGGATGGCGAAGCTGACATCGTTATGAGCGATATGGCCGCCAATACGACAGGACACCAGCAAACAGATCATTTGCGCACTATTGCCCTGGTGGAAATTGCTTATGACTTTGCTAAAGAAGTTTTGGCTGAGGGTGGTATTTTTATAGCAAAGGTTTTCAAAGGCGGTGCTGAAGCTGGATTGTTGGCGGACATAAAAAAGAATTTTCGAAAGGTGACCCACTGCAAACCGGATGCGAGCCGAGCAGGGTCGCCGGAAGAGTATTTGGTTGCTGAGGGTTTTAGAGGAAAAACTAATCTAACGGGTAACTAATGCTAAAGTTATGACTATTGTCGATTTTAGGAAGGTCAGATGTTAAATAAATCAGTTGTTGAAAGAGTTTTATTGCGGGCTTCAGAAACGGGAGCTGATTTTGCCGAATTGTTTGTTGAGCAGGGGCGTGATTTGCATCTATCCATGGGGGCAGGGAAAGTGAATGCTGCGGCTTCCGGCATGGAAAGCGGTGTCGGTGTGCGTTTGTTTAAAAATGACTTGACGGCATATGCTTATACCAATGACTTATCAGAGGCTGGTCTAATGAAAGCAGCGGCCAAAGCTGCTGCGGCAATCTCTGACAGTAATTTAATTAAAAACATTAATTTGGTTGATTATTCTATTGAAAATATTCATCAAATTGAGCAATGTTTGTTCGGAAAATCTCGCGGGGAGCTGATTGATTTTATGCGCCGCGGGTCTGACAGACTATATGCGGAAAGTTCACTTATCCGCCGGGCAGATGTTAGTTTGTCAGAAAAACAGCGCCATATTTTGGTGGCAAACAGTGATGGTTTGTGGGCTGAAGATGACCGCAATTATGCCAGATATTCGTTAAGCGTCATTGCTGAGGATGGAACTGAAAAATTTTCGGGTTTTAAAACGCGCGGAGCAATGTGCGGCTGTGAATTATTTGATTATGAAACGGCCACGGCAATGGCCGCAGAATTGGTTTGTGACAGCGTGGAAATGCTGAGAGCGGAGAATTGCCCTGCAGGAAAAATGCCGGTGGTTATCTGCCCCGAAATCGGCGGGATTTTGTTTCATGAAGCCTGCGGGCATTCGTTGGAAGCAACATCCGTAGCTAAAAATGCATCGGTCTTTGCCGGGCGTCTGGGACAGCAGATTGCCAATGAAAAAGTGACATTGATTGATGACGGCACGTTGCCTAACCATTGGGGTTCGGTCAATATGGATGACGAAGGGCATAAGACCCAGCGCAATGTGTTGATTGAAAAGGGAATGTTAAAAGGTTATCTGATTGACCGTTTTAACGGCCGCAAAATGGGAATGGCGGCCACAGGAAGCTCCCGCCGGCAGGATTATACCTTTGTGCCGACTTCGCGCATGACCAATACTTTTGTGGCGGCAGGAACAGACAATCCGGAGGATATTATTGCTTCTACGCCGAATGGCATTTATGTGGCACAGATTAAGGGCGGTTCGGTTCAACCGCAGAGCGGTGAGTTTAATTTTTCAGTCAATCGCGCTTATCTGATTGAGGACGGCAAAATCACCAAACCGGTGAAAGGGGCTAAGTTAATCGGGACAGGGGCAGAAGTTTTGATGAATATTGATATGGTCGGCAGCGATTTAAAAGTCGGCGGCTGCGGGATATGCGGTTCGGCTTCCGGCGGCGTGCCCGTGGGGAATGGCCAGCCGACACTGCGTGTTAAAGAAATGACGGTGGGAGGGCAGAAGTAATGATTGAAGCATATATGGATAAATTGGAAGAAGCCTGCCGTCAGAAAGGGATTGAAAAGTTTGAAATCCGTTACCGTCAGGAAGCCAATACGACTTTGCAGGTCTATGAACAGAAGGTCAGCGAGGCCAGGGATAATTCATCAGAAAGCATATCTTTGGCCGTTTTGCATAATGGCAAAAAAGGTCGTTTCGAAACGGCTGATTTTAATGAAGAATTTGTTTCGTTAGCCGTGGAAGAGGCTTTGGCTAACGCGCAGGCGATAGATACGGAAGAAACATTTTTCTTTCATGACGGCAGCGGCGATTATAAAGATGTGGCGCGTTATCAGCCTTTGCCGCAATTAGCAGAAACAGATAAAATTCAGTATCTGAAGGATTTGGAACGTTTGGCTTATACTGCAGACAGCCGGGTTAATAAAGTGATTAAGACTTGTTTTGCCCAGAGCAGTCGGCGTTTAGATATTCGCAATTCTTTGGGGTTGAAATTATCGCGTCATAATGACAGTGCCTATGTTTATATTTATTTGAGCGCCCAAAGCGGTAATGTCATCAAGACCGATTCTGAAGCCGTATGCTTTAATCGTCCGCAGGATTTTATGCCGCAGACGCTTGTGGGTGCTGTTGTGCCGCGGCTGGTATCACGGCTTGATGCCGTCAACGCGGAATCCGGCAAGAGCAGCGTTGTGCTTGATAAAGAAGTGGCCGGGGATTTGCTTGAAGCAATGCAGTCGGTTTTTTCCAGCTATAGTCTTGATGTCGGGGCGACTAAATTGCAAGGAAAAATAGGTGAAAAAGTTGCCTCTCCCTTGGTGACAATTATTGATAACCCATGGTTAGACGGCGGTTTGGCGACTGCGGCGTTTGATGGTGACGGCGTTCCGACCCAATATAAAGAATTGGTCAAAGACGGTGTTTTGCAAAAGTTTGTTTATGGATTGGCCTTGGCCGACAAACATAAAACCCGTACGACCGGCAACGGCGGCGGCGGTTTGCAACCGGTATTTTTTAACTTGTATATTCAAAATGGGACGACCAGTCCGGATGAAATGTTCGGTCAGTTGGGTAACGGTGTTTATATTGACCGGTTGAACGGTTTGGGGGCAGGGTTGAGTGTTGCTTCGGGGGATTTTTCTGTCGGTGCGGAAGGTTTTTTGATTGAAAACGGAAAGAAGACCAAAGCGTTGAATCAGTTTACGGTTTCAGGCAATATTTATCAGTTGCTGCAGGATATTTCGGCTGTCGGCAATGATTTGGATATGGCACGCAGTTCGGTTGCATCACCTTCGCTTTTAGTGGTAAACCTGACTGTCGGCGGGCAATAAGGCGGGGTAAAATATTATGCAGAAAGGCGCGCAGTATCAGGCTGTTTTAGATTTGATTACCGAGATATTTAAAGATAAGCAGCCTGCTGACAATATTATCAATTCATATGTGCGGGAGCGTAAATATATCGGCTCTAAAGATCGCCGCTTTATTACCGAAACGGTGTGGAAGATTATTCGCAATCGGCGTAAGCTGGCTTTTGACAGTGGCAGTGACGAGCCGCGGCAAATGCTGCTGACATATTTGCAGGATGAAGATTTTGATTTGCTGTGTGGCGGAGAATACGGTTTAGCGCCTTTGACTAAAGTGGAAAGAGAGCGCTTAAAAAAGCGTAATGAAGAAGTTTATCCAGTTGCGGTGGAGGCTGAGTGTCCCGATTGGCTGTTTGAGAAAATAAAAGATTCAGCGCTTTTGAAAGCGTTAAACGAGCCGGCAAGTGCGGATTTGCGAATTAATAAAGACGACAGAAAGCAGATTATTGAAAGATTGCGCGGAGAGGGGCTGTATTTTGCGCCGACACCTTATTCGCCGATAGGCATTCGTTCCAGTGAACGGGTTAATCTTAACAATTGCATTGCTTATAAAGAAGGCGAAATCGAAGTTCAGGACGAAGCGTCGCAATTGGCCGCTATTTTGGCAGATGTTCAGCCGGCGCATAAGGTGATAGATTATTGCTGCGGGGCAGGAGGCAAAAGTCTGACCATGTCCTATCTGATGAAAAACAAGGGCAAAATTCAGGTTCACGATATTAACTGGGGGCGGCTAGAAGCCGTCAAAGATCGTGCAGAGCGTTTAGGGGTGACGAATTTAGAGGTTGTCAAAGAACTAAAAGATAAAGATTATGACCGCTTTGTGGTCGACGCCCCTTGTTCAGGGACGGGGACTTGGCGGCGCAGCCCGGATGCAAAATTTCGCCTGACACCGGAAAAGTTGAAGGGGTTGAATAAGACGCAGCTTGAAATCCTTGAAATTGCTTATCATCATACTAAACCCGGCGGCCGGATTGTTTACATAACCTGTTCGATTTTAGCTGATGAGAATGAGGAGATAATTAAGGCTTTTCAATCTCAGCATTCCGATCTCACGGTTGTTGACCTGCGGAATCTATGGAATGATAAGCTGAATAATCGTTATCCCGGCCAGAGTGATTATATGTTGCGAATGAATCCGTTGCAGACGGAAACTGACGGTTTCTTTATTTGTGCTTTGGAAAAAACAGAATAATAATGCTGTTGATTTGTTTCTCAGCCTTATGATTTAGTTAAGTTAGACTAAAAAAACACTTATGTTCACAATATGTTGACAATTATAAAATGATATGCTACCTTAAACTTGGACTTTGATTCAGTTATATAGGAGGTGTATTATGAAAATGATCAGAATATCGGCTGCCCTTTGTTGCAGCTTGTTTGCGCTTGAGGTTTCGGCCGCTTTAAAACTTGATACGTCTCAGCCCTCCTTCCTCATAGATAAAAATCAAGCCTATGGATCAGAGTCCGCTCTTTTCCTAGAGGATAATCGTGTTCCATCCGCTTTGACTAAACTTGCTGGCGTTCATTTTATTGTTAACAAATCGGGGCAGAGTTTTGCGGAAACAACCAAAGAGAATGACTTCAGTGATATAACCGGTGATAACTGTAAACGGTATGGTTATACGGTTACATCTTGTCCTTCCGGTTTGTTTAATAAGTCTTGTCCGTATAATGATAAGATTTATGACAAATGTTGTGACGCTGCTTATACTCATTTGTCTTCAACCTGTTCTGCGCCCCGGACTTTAAGTTCGGATGTTTGCGGCGGAAAGCATCGCTGTTACTGCGATACCTCTGCTTTTCCTTATGCGTCTTGTAACAGCCCGCAAATTAAAGGGGAGGCTTGTTCTGATGACAACGGAACAAGGTATAAGACCTGTGCTTGTCCGGCGGATAATAAAGGGCAGTATGGGTGTCAGGAGTTTTATGCTGCTCCTTGCGGATCTGTTTGTAAAACAGCCTATGCGGATAATTGCCGTAATCGGACATCGGTGCAGACTCCTTATGGTTGTGAAACCTATTTCTCTGATTGTTCATCAAAATGTCAGAAAGCTTATGCCGATAACTGCCGTAATCGGAATCATAATGATTATGGATATGGGTGTCAGCAATATTACAGCGATTGCCAATCTAAATGTGAGATTGCTTTGACGCGTCCGTCATGTCGAATCGGCGATATCTTTTATGCTGACAATACTTGTGTGGCGCCGGAAAATCATAACAGAAACAAGAAGGCCTTGGGCATTGTGATTTATCTTAATCCTAATGGTATTGGCGGGCAGATTATGGCTGCAGAAAATTACGGGGGAACAATGAATTGGGCATCTAGTTGTAAGGATGTTCCGACATTGCCGAATAAGCTGACGGTTGATCTTGCTATAACTGATTTTGACAGCTGCGGTAATACGGATAAACTTGTTGCTTATGGTTCGGCAAGCCAGTTCCCGGCAGCGTGGAAAGCCAGAGAATATGCCCCGACTGCGGATACTAAAGGAAAGTGGTGTCTGCCGGCAGCCGGCGTTTTATACAGCGCTAATACTAATTACTCCAAAATTTCAAAAGCCCTGAGTATTTTGAATGGTGTTTATATTCACAGTTCTTCAATGGATAGGGCATACTATTGGACGTCGACTCAGGGGGAACGTAACAAAGGCACTTACCGTGCGGCAGGTCCGGTTGGTTGGGCTACTCCTGACCCCAGATATATTTATAGCGCTTCTAAAGGTTTTTCTTGCGGAGCTTATAACTTAGGGTATCTTAAACCGGTGATGGAGTTCTAGTTGCAAGCCCCTCGCAAGAGGGGCTTAGTTTTAAAAACCTTTGCAAGGAAAAAATGTTAGTTTGTTAATTCCCGCTTTGCCTACGTTTTTAAAAGTATCACCTTTATTCACGAAATAAATACCAGTATTAAAATCTGTCCATTTTTGTGGTGTGCCTGCTGTTTGCCGCCCGACAATGACATTGTTAATATACCAGTCGGATTCTGCATTATCAATGGCACTTGTGGCATAATTTTCAAACAATACCCAGCCGCAAGAGTAACTGGCTAAATTTCCTGAGCCGACAGTGTAAGTCGTCCCGTTTGCAGATAAAGTTACTCCCCTGTTGTAATTAGGAACTAAGAGATTAACCGCATCCACCTTCTTCACGCAGTTGA
>CAJTMA010000016.1 GCA_910577205.1 uncultured Alphaproteobacteria bacterium | reverse complement strand
TCAGCAAACGGATGGTAAATTTTATTCAGCCTCTAAAGGACAAAATGTTTCTTGGGATCAGTTAAGTGTCGATGAAAAGAAAGCAGCCGCGTCTATGGCTGTTATGGAAAATGCAACAGGTAAAGATAAAGTTGAGGCCGCCCAAAGAAAGTTAGATGAAGCAAAGGCTTCCGGAGATGCCGCTAAGGATGCAGCTGCTGCAACAGCGCAGGCGCAAAGTGCCTTAGAGGCTAAATCCAGAGCCTTATCAGATGCTTATACCTCTGGAGATCAAACTGCTATCGATCAGGCCAAATCAGAATATGAGACAGCTAAAGAATCGTTCAATGCGGCTAAAGGAACTCAAAAAAAAGCAGACAAAGCGGCTAAAAAAACGTTAAAGGAAGCTAATAAAGAAAACAAAAAAATCCAGAAAGAAGAAAGGAAAGCTGAAAAAGAGATAGAAAAAGCTCAGAAAAAGGCAGAGAAAGATTTAAAAAACGCTGAAAAAGACATCAAAAAATTAGAAGAAAAATGCGCCAAAGGCAAATGCAGCAATAAAGATCAGGAAAAATTAGCCAAAGCTCATGCGAAAGCATCTAGTGCGCGAACTGCATTAGATGAAGCAAATTCTAAAGCTCATGCTTTGGATGTCGCCAAAAATCAACAGAGTGTAGAGAATGCATATATGGATTCCCGAGAGGCTGAAGCTCCTTCGGATAATGCTGAAGATTATGCAGAGCAAGCTAAGAAAGATATTGCCGAGGCAACTTCTAAAGCCCCGCAAATGTGTAATGCAGACGAAATCAAAGGCAATATCTTCATGCTGATTGCCTGTAAGGCAACGACCACTTTGGCAGATTTACGCGTTATTGCTTATATCATTTCCGGTTTTGGTATGGTGGCGTTGGCTTATGCTGCAATTTTCGGAAAAATGAACTGGAAACATCTGGCGAATATTGGTATCGGGCTGTTTCTCTTATCTATGATGACACCGTTTATTGAGTATTTTGTTTATGATGGTAAAAAAGAACTTAAATTTGGTAAGTATTTACCCGCCGGATTTACTGATATTCAAGGTAGTGACGGAAAAGTTGAAGACTGCGGAAAAGTCAATGTAGATGGTAAAAGCAGTTCATTGTGCGAGGTGCTTGTAACCGCTGAGGTAAAAAAAGAAAAGTGGTCTTTGAAAGACTTAAAAGGCTCAATTCAAGCCGGTATGAGTGCTGTTCGTAATGCCAGTGATATGTATAAAGCTGCTAAAAGCACGGTTTCTAATGTCAAAAGCCAAGTATCTAATATGAAAAGCGCCATCAAAAACGGCGGCGGCGGATTGGATGGTATTATTAATGGTGTCACTGCTGTGGCAGGCGCTGCTGGAAATATCGTCAACTCCGGACAGTTGTTGGCTAACAATATTGCAAGTAACGCCAGTAATTTGACTAACAATATTCGAGATGCCGGTTCGACGAACCAAAGCCGGGAGGCTCGTGCCAAACATCAAGCTCAAATGGATGCTTTGAGTAAAAAATGTAATGCCGGCAACTGTAGTGATACTGAAAAAGAAGCATTGCAAAAACTGCAAGAAGTAACACAAAACGAGAAAACCGGTTTTGATAAATGGATGGAAAAAGATGGTGCCGGTGGCGGTGCGACAATTATGGCTGGTATTAATAAAGTTGGTGGCATTGCTAACGATACCCGTAATGTTGCAGGAGCAATTGCCAACGGAACTCACGAGGGGCAGGCCATCGGTGGCGGTGGTGTCTTGGGAACTATCCTGGGGATTGGTATGGGAGCCGGAACTGGCTTTACAGAAGGGATGGATGCTCTTGAGAAAAATAAACAAAACGGCAATCTGGACTTTAGAAGTGCTGAAACTAAACGTGAAGATGCATATAAACAGTCATCAGATTATGTAACTAATAAAGTAGAGGATGCCAATAAAACCGTTGAAACCCGAGGAGATGGTAGTACAAAGGTAACCTATAAAGATGGCTCTACAACGATTACCAACAAAGACGGAACTTCCATCGTAACTAAAGCTGATGGGACGACAACAACAACGGATGCAAACGGTAGAAAGGTAACTACTTATAAAGATGATCCGAATAAAAAGGTTGTTGAAAATGTAGATGGGACTAAAACTGTGACAGATTCTCAAGGCAACCAAGTGACTTATGATCATATGGGGAACAAGGTAGATGTAAATCTGACACAGGAGAACAAGTACAAACGCCAAACAGCTGAAAGCAACAAAGAGGCTTTGAACGCTAAACCTACACAGAAATCTGAAGATACGACGAAACCTGAAGGTACGACTAAGGCATCGGCTGCAGATTCTAACAAAGATAAGAAAAGGCCAACACCGACTAAAACGGCAGCGAAAGAAGATGCGTGGTGCAGTACTGCTAATAAACAAAAATGCTTTGAAGCGCCGGAAGGGGCTGATAAAGAATTAACTAAAAAATGTCAAAAATGTAGCTTCCGGATGGCTAAAGCAGAGAACAAAAATGATGTTTGTACTCAGTTAATGGCGGAAAAAGAGAGAGCTATGAGAAATTATAGAGCTTGCAACAAACAACCGGGTAAAGACTGCAATCCAGCAAGTGAAGAGGCTTCTGCTGCGGTGGAAAAATATAAAAAACAATGTTCTTAACAACTAAATTAACTCAAAGGGTATCTTCGGATACCCTTTTTACTAAGATATTCCTGCATTTGAATCTTTCTGCTATACCTCAAAAAGTTTCTCTTTGTTGCCATGCTTCCTCTCGCGTGATGCTGCATGAGAAACAGGTATCTTCCGTCACGTCATTCTGAGGAACAATGTGACGGAGGATCCATATACGGACAGCCGCATCGTTGACCTTGTGTGGCTTTAAAGCGCCGTTGTGCCTACAAGCACACAGATGTGTGCGAATATGAGGCGCTTCTATCAAACGTCATGGTGAGGAGCACCCGAACGTCGGGAGGGGTGCGTCGTGGCTATCTCAGCCTTGTTATTTTGCCGGAATCATTTCGCTTCGCTTGTGATGACATTTTCTCCCTATCCATGTCAATGCCATTGCCATTGCCATTGCCATTGCTTCACCCTGCTTTGACTGCACTTCTGCCACACCCATTCCTCGCTCCCATTCTCATCCTCATTCTCTTCCTCTTCCTCTTCCTCTTCCTCTTCCTCTTCCTCTTCCTCTTCCTCTTCCTCTTCTGCTCCTGCGCTCGCTTCCTCTCCTCCCTCTCGCCAGCACCCACGCCCCATCAAGCGGAGATAGTGTCATCCGGAAGCAACGCGTTGTCATGGCACTGCCGCCTAAGTAGCAATTAAAGCCACTGGTGCTACCAGGCCTCAGGCGCTGCCTGCTTCCATTCCGCGCCCCATCAAGTGGAGATAGTGTTGTTCGGAAGCAACGCGTTGTCATGGCGCAGTGGCCTAAGTAGCAACCCCAGCCTCAGGCGTTGCCCATATCGGCTCATGCCTCTGCCTCACGTGCTGTTCGCTCCGGCCTTGCCGGTGTTAAGGGATTTTTCATAAAGAAAGAATATACTGAATCATAAGTAAAAGGCTCTTCAAGATTCGTTTGGAGGCCGTTTGCCGGAAAATAAGTAACAGGATTTTGTTATTTAAAGCTTTTTGTTGAAACTATGTGAGAATGCGCTAGAATCAAATAAACATCGGGGTTATCAGCCATGAGAGAAATGATTTTGAAAGCCGTTGCCAATCCTCCCAAGATTTTGTGGGGGCCGTTTTTGCCGACGCTTTTAAATTTAGGCATTCAGTTTCCGATAATGTTTATGTGTATGGGTATTTTCCAGATGAACCCATTAATATTTATTGTCACCATTGTTGCGGCGCACGGCGTTATTGTGCTCTGGGGTGGCAAAGAACCTCACATCTCTTCAATGATACAGGCCTTTGGCCAATGCCGCCGGGTTAGTAATAATCTATACAAGGTAAAGGGGAATAAATTTGCGCCCTGATTTTGATTTTTTTACAATCTTTGTTCAAGGATTGTCGAGCATTGAAGTAATTGTTGCCGTTATCGGATTTATTTCTGCCGCGGCATTTGCTGGTTTGTGGGTGACAAAATTAGGACGGCTTATCCTGCCGCAGCCGCAGGAATCCCGGGTGGCAGACTTTTTGCCGTTTAATAAATTGATGGCGGACGGAATTACAATCCGTTGTTACAACGGCTCATTTGCGCGCGTGTTCAAGGTTGAGGGCGTGGATTTGTCTTTTGTGACGGATGAAAAAAGCCTGTCGATGATGGAGGCTCGCAAATCCTGGATTGATTCGATGTCGGATTTGCAGGTTGTCTGCCGAGTGATTACGCTTCGGGAACGTATTGAAATGGAAAGCGATACCGGAGATTTCGGTATTCAGCTTTTAGAGCAGATTTCTATGACTTGGCGAAACAATCTTGACCGGGTCTACAGTAATGGGCACTACATCATTCTTTCGGTTGTTGACCGTCCGGAAGCGTTAAAAGACTTGAACTATGCTTCGCAGGCTTTGCTGGCAACGTTGAATGACTACGGCGTTAAGCCGATGTTTGAAACGGAAGACAGCGCTGCAGCTGACAGCCCTCTGGCTATTTTTTCCAAAATTTGCAGCCCGCTTTCCAAGCCGATGCCCAAAGTGCGCGGTGCGGAAGGATATCAGCTGAATGAACTTCTGACCGCTGATCACATCCATTTTACCGAAGAAAAAGGACTGATAAAGTTCTTTTCCGGTGACAAAGAGATGTTTGCCATTGTGATGGGTATTAGAAGTTCGGGGGACTATATGGATGAGGGAATGATTGCCTCTCTGCTGTCCATCGACTGCGAATTGACCTTGTTGCATAATGTTAAGCCTATTTTCAAACCTCACGCCCGCGCATTGCTTATGCAGCAGCAGCGAATGGCAACGGTAACCAGTTTCTCGCCGGATGTTGTTAGCCAATATAGTGAAGCCCTGTCTGCGATTGAAGATAGTGATGCGGACTATCAGGCGCTGACCGAATATGCGATGGATGTTATTATCCGCGGCGAAAGCATGGAAGAAATTGAATTTGGCGAAAGTGAAGTTCAGCGTATCTGCCGCTTGTTCAGCGTAACGCCGGTGCGCGAGGGCTGGATAGCGCAGGCGGCATTCTTTAACCAATTCCCGACTTATGATGCTTACCCGCGAACCTATCGTTATTTGTCCCGCGTTGTGGCAATGGCTATTTCTTTCGATAAGCCGTCGGAAGGTTTGCCGAAAAGTGACTGGGGTCCGGGCGCAATTTCTATTTTCCGCACCACCTCTGGTTCTGCTTACCGCTTCCAGTTCCATGTTTCGAGCGAAGATTCTGCGGTGGCGCACTGCTGTATTATCGGTCCGACCGGACAAGGTAAAACCACTTTGCTGACGTTCTTGGCAGGGCAGGCGATGCGCCACCATGACTTGAAAGTCTTCTTCTTTGACCGCCACCGTGGTGCTGAAATCTTTACCCGTGCGGTACAGGGAGCTTATGTCGGCTTTGACGGCGATGAGAAAAATGTTTCCTTAAATCCGTTTGACTGCCGCAATACGCCCAATAACCGTGCATTCCTCCGCCGCTGGTTGAAAGCGATTACCATGGTGGATGACGCTTTGTCCGAAAAAGAAATCGGCCGTGCTGTCACGACAGCTTTTGATTACCTGAAGCCGGAAGAGCGTATTCTGAAAAATCTGTATAAAAGCTGTTTTTCGCCAACCGGAAGTATGCGCCGTGAATTGTTCCGCTGGATTAACCCCGATCAGTACGGTAATATTTTTAATGCCGAAAACGATAGCTTGGATTTGGCAAGCAAACGCTTTATGGCCTTTGACTTTACTCATATTTTTGAAGACGAAACGTTGGCTCCGGCCGTTATCAGTTACATCATGCACCGAATTATGGCAGAAACCGGCGATACCGGCGTCCCCTCTCTGATTATGATCGATGAAACCGCGCCGATGTTAAAACACCCGATGTTCCGCGATTACTTTATTATCGGTCTGCAAGAAGGGCGTAAAAAACGCCAGGCTTATCTTTGCGCGTTCCAACAACCGAACATTATTGACCGTTTGGGGGTTGGCGAAGTTATCCGCGGCCAGTGCCAAACGGTTATCTTTTTCCGTAACCCGCAGGCGATGCCGGAGGATTATGCAAACTGGAATCTGACCCAGCGTGAAATTGACTTCATCTTCGGTAAAAGCTATCGCGATTTCCCTTATGCTATTTTGCTGTCACGCCCGGCGACTGGCGAATCAGTGATTTTGGATGTTGATTTGAGCGGACTTGGGCCGTATTTGAAGCTTTATAACTCTGGCCGTAAGAACGTGTTGCTGGTGGAAGAGCTGATAAAAGAATACGGCGAAGAAAACTTTGTTACAAAATATTTAAATATTGGCTGATATGTACATTAGCCGTTTATAAATGGCGCAATTTTTGGTATGATATAATAATACGGGCACTAGGCGTATGGAGGTTATAATGAGTATTCTAAAGCATAATAAATTGCCGGCTTTGCTAGGGCTCAGTCTGCTCATGTCTTTATCCTCCCCTGCGGCAGCGCAATGGCCGACACTGGACATGGCTGCAATTAAAGAAGGCATACAGTCCAAAATCGAACTCGTTAAACAATCTAAAATCGTGACTCAGGCAACCGAACTGGGCGGCAAAATGAACAGCGCCATTGGCGATGCAAAATCTTCCGTAACCAAATTTGCCGGAGATAATATTGAGAAAGCCAAGAAAAAAGCTGAAAAATTGAAAAAAGAAAAAGAGCGCCTGGAGAAGAAAAAAGAAAAATTAGACAAGCTCAAGGAAAAAGCCGATAAAATGAAAGAAAAGGCTGAAAAAGCCAAGAAGGCTATGAACGATGCCAAACAGTTCAAAGAAGATGCCATGAACAAAGTCAATGAAGCCAAACAAATGGTGGATGACGCTAAATCAACGGTGAATGAAGCCAAACAAATGGCTGCAGAAGCCAAAGCAACGGCTCAGGGCGCTATCAACGATGCCAAGTCGACAGTTAATGATGCTAAGACAATGGTTAATGATGCCCGCTCGACAGCACAAGGCGCTATCAGCGATGCCCGGGCGACGGTTAACGATGTCAAATCAACGGCTTCCGGAGCAATCAATGATGCCAGAATGCAGGTTAATGACGCGCGAGGCGTGGTTGCCGACGTATTGCCGCAAGATGAAAGTGCAAACGATAGTTTTGTAGAAGACTATGTGGCCGCCTATGAGGACAGCATTAACTCCGATAGCAAAGTTTATGAGCAGCTTCCCGCTGAAGAAGCCATTAGTCCGATGGAAGCTGATTCGCTCAATAATAGCTTTATGGAAAATGGACAGCCGTTGCCTGACATTGCCGGAATAGAAGGGATTGAAAACCTGCAAATGCGCGGGGCTGTCAGTGAAACAATGGACACAATATCTGTTCAGGATGGATTGGTTTCCGAAGCGAAAACAGATTTGAATTCAGAGCTTCCTCAAGTTAAAACACTGGAAAAAGCAGCTCCGGCAACGGTTAACGGAAAAGTTTTAGGCCGCAGAGCTTTTGGCCGGGAAAAAATTTCCGAAGTGCAACGCAGTGCCGGTAACTTAAAAGAAAGCGTTGCCCTCAGTTCTGAGGCTGCTCCGGTGGCAAATAAGCTGAAAACCCTAAAAACGGATAAGGCGCTTGCAAAACCGGCAGTTATGCGGTCTAAAGCAGCTGCTGAGATTAAAAAGGTTAATGCCGTCACCGATACGCCAAAGGCTGTAAAAAGTCCAAAACCAAATGAACGGTTGAAAAGCGGTTTCCGGCAGCGCGCAATTATCAACAAAGAACCTCAGGTTTTGGATAAGGGCGCATGGCTGGACAAAGGCGAAACCATCAAAACAGCAAGCTATCAGCATAGTGAAACCTTGATGTTTGGTGCTGAGGACGGTTTAAGTGATATTCCTGATGGTGTTGTATCTAATGGAGATTATGATGAAACCATCATTCCGGAAACTTTGGTAAACTACTGCAAATTCGGCGTCGATAAATTGAATGATGTCACCATGATGCAAAATTGTTTGAAAGAATTAATCAAACATATGTCTGACAAAGACAGTCAGGTTGCCGCAGAAGGCAAGGCCATCCATACTAAAATATTGTCAGAAGCCATTATTGCGGCAGTTTCGGAAAGTATGGCTTTGAAGAATGCGGCCGCCAACTATGGCGAGAAGCTGGACAAGCAGGAAGAAGATATGGGCAGCGCATCATCCAGCCGCGATGACAGCGGCGCGTTAGCCATGACCAATAAGGAAATGCAGTTTGTGATAAATAAGCTGTTGTCTTCCCAAACAACTTTGGGGAGCGTGGAAGCCTTAAAATTAGTTGGCGGTATTGATTATGCTGATTTTGGCGAAGAAGATGATGAAGGAGGCGAATGATGCTGAAAAGTTTCCTCACATATGCCGGAATGTTTCTGCTCTTGACAGGGATCAGTACCCCTGCCAAAGCTGATATTGAAGCGATTCAAGGTGCGGTTATGGGACCGATACAAACGGTTTTGCAGGAAGCTAAAGCCATTCAGGAAGATTTGAATGAAATCAAAGCGGAATTGCGCTCGGCGGCAGAAGGAGTTGCCGGTCCGATAAAGGAAGCCGCCAAAACAGTAAACGACGCCAAAGACAAAGTTCAATCCGGTATAGAAATGGCCAATAATATCAAAGCCGACCCGCTGGCAACCATGGGTAGCAAAATGCCGGGATTTTTGGGGGATTTGGATATCGTTGACCAGGAAAAATTACAGGAAGCGATTAAAGGCAATTATCTGATGCAAATGCCCAAAGCCGTTTCTGATGTTCGTTCGGCTGTCGGTGATGTGACTTCTGCGGCAGCATCCGCGACATCAAAGATAAATTCAGTTGCGGGCAAAGCCTCTGCGCCGCTGCAGAATGGCCTTGGCCTGCCGAAAACCATTAACAAACTGGATAAAGGGGCGTGGCTGGATGCGGACGAGGGTGTCAAAACCGCCAGTTACCGCAACACGCAAACCTTGATGTTTGGTGCGGAGGAAGTTGCTTCGGATACGGATTTGGTTAAAATCAGCCGTGAGCAGGAAGAAAAAATGTCAGCCCTGCAGCGCGAAAATTTTGCCAACCTTTATGCTCAGGCATTTACAATTCGCACCAATATCGCCAAAGAAAATGCGGAAGAAGCTGATGCCAAGAAGAAAGAAAATTCCCGCGATATCATTCAGGCGACCAAAGAGCAGTCATTAGAAATGGCTAAGCGGTTGCGCAAATTTTTGATTATGGAAGCGGCCGTTTATGAATTTAAGGCCTCACAGCAAGCCCGCCAGTTTGCCTTTTCTCCGGAGGAGGATGACGATGAATAAGCTAAGAAACATCCTGATAGCTTCTCTGCTGTTTGCTGTTGTTAATGTGCTTCCGGCCGGCGCGCAAGTCAAATTTGATATCAGCCGCGGCGCAAATAAAGTAACGGAAACGGTCAGCGGCTGGGGCGAACAGGCGCAAAAGTTATATGAAGAGTCAACAACCATCCAAACCATGATTGCTTATGGTAAAGGTGCTATAGAAACAGCTAAAATGCTAAAGCAGATGGCTGATGAAGCCAAAGGCATGGTTAATGACACGGTGGGCGCTGTCAATTCGATAAAAGATACCGCGATGTCTACTGTTTCGGATATTACATCAGACGCCAAAGGCTTGCAGGGTGATATTACCGGAGCCGCCGGCGGGGTTGCCGGGTCGGCAGTCGGCGGAGTGAGCGGCGCGGTTTCTGCTGCGGCATCCAAAACCCAAACGGCTCAGCAGCTTTTAAAGCTCAAAAATGAAAAAACGGCGATAGAATCAGAATACAAGACGGCAGCTGCAGCCCGTAAGACTGAATTTGACGGACAGATAAAATCTTATGAGGAAAATAATGCTACCTATCGGAAAATGATAGCGGAAGATCCTTCTCAAAAAGAAGCGCTTGAAGCTAAAATTGCCGCAAATGATTATGCAATGACAACGCTCCGCAAGCAATATGAAGAGAAAGAAGCCAGCGAAAAAGCAGCCAGTAACGCAAGAGTTGCCGAGGTTGACAGCCAAATGCAGCAACTGCGGGATAAGGTCGCTGCGGAAAGCCTGAGTTTGGCTAATGAAGATTTGGGCGCAATGGCAAAATCGCTGTTTGGCGGCAATCAGTCGGCAGCTGAAATGAATAAGGCAATTGCTAATAACTTTATTCCCGCGGATGAACCGATGACATCTGCAACGATTAATAAAGTGCGTAACTATCGCGATAAAACCGCAGCGCAGGATTTGCTTCTGCATTACGCAACAATTTTGAAAATCAAAGCCGGCCGGGATAAAGATAACGAAAATACCGACACTATTGCCGACAAAGTACCGGGGATGGATGGTTCTGCGGCCGCCATAGCTATGGATACGCAGATTAAAGTCGAAAACATGAAATCCATACTCATCTACACAAAATTAATGTTGTCAGAAATGAAAATGCGGACAGCCATGGATTTAGCCAAGCTGAACACCTACAAGCTTCGCAATCCCGACAAAGATGTCACGCAGTTTAACCTTGACGATTATAAATATAAAAAGCCGAGTAAAATAAATAAAGATTCAATCATGGGTCTTGCTAAAAAAGGCAGTTCAGCTTTAGATAAAGCCAAAAACAGCGATATTTTGAATGATATTAAAGATGGCGGCGTCATGGGGATGTTGCGTTAAGGAGGAAAATGATGAGCAAATTAACCAAAATAATAATGCTTTCTTCCTTGCTGGTGATGCTTTCCGGCGCGGCTTCTCATGCTTTTCTGTTGCCGCCGGGGCCTGTCAGCCCGACAGCCGACCCGGGAACAGACGTTTTGTTTGGCCTGCGAAATGTCGGCGCAACGGCGCAACAATACGCAGCGCAGATGCAGGCCTACGCTAATGAAGCAACCCAAAAAGTGAAAGCTGCCAAGAAAAAATATATGGAGCAGTTCACCGGCTTTATGGGCGGCTTGTTTAAGAAAAAAGAAAAAGCGGCGATTCCGGGTTCTAAAACTATTCAGGAGTCTAAAATTGCCGACATCTATGACCCGGAATCAGTAAAAAAAGCTTTATACACGCTATTTATGGCTTACCCGATTGACTGTGATAAAAATGCGGAAAACTTTGCAGCTTGTGCTGCCTATAAGCAAAAAGCCGAGGAATTTTATCAGGATACGGTTATTGAAATTTATACTTCCGTGCGTTTAATGGAGCAAACAATGGCCGAATTAACCGCCGAAGTTGAGAATTTGTCTTCAACATTTACCGGAGTAGGCGGGGGCGGAGCCGAAAGCGGCGATGATGAAAACGGCGTTTGGAAAAACGCGTTCAACGCATACCAGACCATGAACAGCATTTTAAAGCTGACCCAGGAAATCTCAGCCATGCGCGCCCAGTATGAAGCTGTTTTGTTCTTGCGCGAACAAGTTACGCCTGCGCCTTATGTTTCTAAAAAAGAGCGTGAAGCTAAAGAAAAAGCGTCGAAAACCTCATCAAACCAAACAAACGAACAGGTTAAAATCGCCTCATCCGGCATTTACCACCATAGCGAAACGCTGGCTTTCGGGCAGTTGGGCTTGGTGCAGGCAGATTTTGCGCTGACAAAAAATAAACAGCAGCCTGTGGTCGTTGAAGAAGAAATTGATGACGAAGATTATGAGTACGATCCGGCATTATATGGCAGTGTAAGTTTTGCCGATGCGCCCAAAATGCCGCTTAAGTCGGCTTTTGACGGCAACAGAGAAAAATTGTTGGAGCTGGATAAGATTGCTCCTTTGTATGAGAAAGTGCAGGACGCTAAGGAAGTGCATAACCTGATTCAGTCCTTGGACAGTTATCGCGGTATTTTTGAAAACTATGAACAATATAAAAAACTCCATCAGAAATCATTGGAAGCCGTTGCGGCATCTGACCAATGCGCCATCCAATATCTGAACCGCTATTATAGCAATCCTGAGAAAGTCTGGAAAGGCACAATGCCTGATGCCGCCATTAATGATTATGATGCGCGCCAGGGGATTTCCGGCTGGGCTGTGAAAGCCTTTGAAATTGCCAAATCAGAGGAAGCCGTCCCTTTTGATGATGAGGATTTGGGAACAATTGATATTGACATGAGCCTTGATGTTAACGACCCCGAAAGCGAAAAGAAGTTTCAGGAACAAATTGAAAAACAAAAAGATTCCGCTTTGGTTAATCCCAGCCAGCAGGAGGAAATAGAAAAAACAGCCCGCGAATCTCAGATGATTTCGTTTAATATTGGCGCGCAAGCCGCTCAGCTGCTGGTCGAAGACCAATATAAACAGTCGCCGCAGTGGGGTGTCCCGACAGTCAAATTCCCTGTTTGGAAAGACCAGATAAATTTCTATTCCCAATATCTTGGGGGCAAATATGCCAATATCAAGGATTACTTACATCAGCTGGATGTGAGCGCTGTTATTATTGATTTGGCTTATTCCCTGAATGATTTGACAGTTTCTGATGAGGAAGAACGAGCCAATAATCGCGCCGGATTGGATAAATTATCTGCCCGCTTGGCGAAAGAAGAAGACGGCTCAAATCCCGCCACGGTTCTGAAAGACTTGGAAAACAACCGCAGCCAGATGCTGGCAGAGGTGTTGCAGCGCAAGAACAGCCGCTTGCAAGCATTAAACAGCCAAAAGAAAACATTGCAAAACCGAATTGACAATGCTTCTGAAATATTGTCCGGCAATAATGAGCAATTGAATGTTGCGCGCCAAGAGAAATTAGAAGCAGAAGCGGGTATTGCGGTCAAAGAAAAACAAATAAAATACCTGGAAGAACGCCGCGGTGAAGATGAAGACAACTTGATTCGCACCACGGATATTGAATATAGTGAAGAAAGTTTTGAGCTTTCTCCTGAAAAAACTGAACAGATTCACTCAATCAAACGCGAAGAAGTCAAGGAAAAGAAATTGCTGTTTGATACCGGAGAGGTTTTGTCGGAATATAACGAAAAAGTGCAAAAGCTGCAGTATGAAGCCAAACAGCAGGAAGCCGCCAAAGCCGTTGAAGAAAATAATCAAAAAGCCCGTCAGCAGCTGATGCGCACAAACACAAACAGCAATGTGGACGGTTCGCTCAGCCTGTATCCTGAAAACAAAGCGTCTTCAACAGGCAAGAAGAGTTTGTTCCGCCGCCCGTTTAGCGATAATTCGGATTTTGCTCCGCTAAGCGCGCCCAAATATGCTTTGTCGCAGACTTTGTATTTTGGGGCGGAATATCCGATAAAACAAATCAATTATCAGCAGGAAAAAGCCAAGCTGGATGCGGCATTGGATGAAAAAATTTCCAGCCAAACGGAAGAATCCCGGATTGTTGAAGACACTGAAGTCCGTGAACAGACAATAGACGCTGTTGAAACGACTTATTCTCGGGCGACAGTCAGCGAAACGATGGAAATCAATGAGGAAGACGGCGAAGATATGGCTTTGGCCAAAGTTCAGCTGTCCGAAAATCAGGAAAACGCTGCGGCTAACGAGAAAAAAGCCGCTCAGCTCAAGTCCTTCAGCGAACAAAAAGGGCAGGAAATCAGCAGCCTTAGCCGGCAGATTGAAAATGTAGATCAGCAGATAAAAGCCGTTGAGGCAGATTATGCCGCTCAGGTGCAGAAAATAGAGCAGGCTTACTATCAAAAGCTGGAGGAAGCTCAGAAGTACATCGAAAGCAAACGCCAAGCTAAAAAAACGCTGGATTTAATCGGTTATTATAAAGATAAAATAGGCTTGCCGGTTGCCGGCGCAGGAGGAATTCTCCCGCCGTTCAGCCTGTTGAATATTCTCAGTGCGGCCACGGGGCTGACCGATGATACTAAAAACTATGCGGATCAGTTGGTTGATGAGGCGCATAAGTCGATATTGAACCTCGGTGACGGGCTGTATGTCGGCGAATATGGAGATAAGGTGGTTAAAATCCACACCAATTTGATGGATCAGCTGCAGTCAATGCCGGTTGAGGGTTTGAGTGAGTTTTCCTCCGCGGTTGGCGCTTATGCCAAAACAAATTCAATAATCAAACCGCTGACATCGCTCTTCCAGAAGCTGATGCAGGAACAGGCTTGTGCCGGTGATAACTGCAAGCGTGTTGATACGGCATATTTTGTCGGCGCTTATGCCAAAGGGCGCGATTTTATGGTGCCTAAAGCTGCACCGCGGGAATATCTGCCGCCGCTCCGTGAAGTCGTGCACTTTGATGATGTGGATTATGATAACATTCCGCAAGCTGCCGACGGCGGAATTGCCCGCGAAAGCTTCCTTAACAGCGGTTCTAAAATGCCCGAAATCTGGAAGCGTATCTTAGATGGCAAAGCCTTCGTTGAAAAAGATGTTGATTTAAAAACATTGCTGGCAGAAGGTAACGAAACCCCGTCCTTTATGCGCGGCGGCCGTTATCCTTGCCGTTTGGGTGATCATATCATTGATGTCAAAAATGCTGACGGGCAATACAGTGTTTATACAAACAAAATTCTGTCTTCTAAAGCAACGGCCGAAGAAAAAGCTTATCGTCCGGCACAAATGGCTAAGATGCCGCAGTGTAATGACATAACAATTCAAAGCAAAGGCGGTTTGCTGGGCAATCTCTATGTAACCGTAGAAGATAAGATAGAGGAAGTAACCGCTCCGGCCAAAGTTGTGTTATTCCAGGAATTTTCCGGAAGTACATCGCACAGCGAACTGGGAACTCTGCTGCGCGCCGGGGATAATGGCATCTACTTTAATGTTGCCCCGGAAACAGTGTTGTCAAGGCTGAGCAAAATGGCCGAAGAAACCAGTCAGGAAAACAACTCTTATCAAAAGAATATGCAGGACGAAGTCTACAAAAAAACCTTGCTGAATAAAAACCAGTTTGGCAATTTCCTGACATTTGTCGAGCAGGAAATCAGTTACCGCCAGGCTTTGGACGAATTAAAGCTGAGTGTGGACGAGGCCAAAGAAACACTGCTTGAACAGTTGGAAAAAGCCGGCTTTAAGCCCAGTGCGGATTATAATCTTGCCAAACAGGAAGACTATGATTTGACGAAGAATACCCTGAACCGCCGTAAAAATACTTTGGTTAATGAAGGTTTTGAGGAGATGGAAGCCGTTCAGGTCAAAGACAACGATGTGGTTGAAGAGCGCTTGAGTAAAATCAGAAACATTCTCACCGCTTTGCGTAAAGATAAAAACGCCTACATCCCTCTGACAGACGTAACTGACAGCGGCGCTTCGCTTGATGAGAGCATTAAAACCGAGGAAGTTAACCGTCAGGTAACTGAAGAATATAAAAAACGGGCAGATGAGGAATTTGAAAAACAAATAAAATCTTATCCCATACCGTTCTGTGCGGCATATTAACAGCGGGGAGTTTGATGAGCGATTTGAATAACAGGCTGGAAGGCACAAAAATTCTGTCATTGGCGGATGGAAGCGGCCGCACGCACGAATTTATCAGCGAAACAGAACAGGAAAAAGCCGGCTTTAAGCTTAAATATTATATGTGGCTGTCACGGCTGTTTATCTTTTTTGCCATTGTTTCGCTTTTGATTTTCATGAGTTCGTCACTGGCATTGTTTAAGTTAGCGCCGCAAGTGAATGTCGAGCCGTTTTTAATCATTAACCAAGATTCCTCGGACGGCATTGTCCGGGCTGAAGCCATTACCAACCGGATGGCCTCCAAAAACCAGCTGATGGAAATTTTCGTGCGCCAATATGTCATTATGCGCAATACGATTATTGATGATGAAAAAGAAATGCAAACACGCTGGTATCAAGGCGGAATGTTAAGCTTTCTTTCAGCACCTCGGGTGTATAATGAGTTTGAACAGTATCGGGAAACAATCTGGGGGCAGATTCGTCACGATGGTGTGGTTCGGGAAGTTGAAATTATTTCCATTGGCAAGCTTGGCGGCGAGCGCAGTCCGGTCTGGAAAGTGGACTTTAAAACTTATGAACTCTCGCGAAATGCGGTAGATCAAAAGACAAAGGCACGGATTTTGGATGTTCGCTATTGGACAGCCTCTGTAACGGCATTTTTCATTCCCGGCCGGGAGTTTGTCGGGTTGCGTTTGATAAATCCGATAGGCTTCACTGTCGTCCGTTATTCGCAGGCGGAAGTCGAAATTCTCTAGGCTGTTGATAAGTTGGGGATTTTCTCAAGACGATATTAGACTTTTAATTTAAAAGAGTATAGTTTCTTAATATCTATACGAGTACTCACATATATATAGATTAAAAGGATAAGATATGTCTAAGAAAATTATCGTGCTCTTCGTGCTGCTTTTGCTTTCGGCCTGCGGCGTTTTTGGCTCATATTATGAAGCTGAGCCGGTCGGCGTTGGTAAAGGTGTGGACGAATTGAAGCTTTCCCCTTGCGCCTGCTTGCAGCTTGAATTGCCCAAAACGCTTCCCGATTGGTTTGTTGAAACTATTTAGGATGGGCTGAAATGGTCAATCGTTTAGGCGGAAATAACACACAGCAACGTTTAATCGGCGGTCGCCCCGCGGCGCAGTCTGCGCCCCGGCAGAGCAATGGCGATGTCTTTGTCGCAAATGTCGGCGAAAAGCGCTATTTGTGGACGGCGCGTGCTTTTGCGATTATTACGGCAATCAGCATTTGTTGTAATGTGGTGCTTCTGCTGGCGATTGCGCAGGTTATGCCGTTGTTTCGTGTCGAACCGTTTCTCCTGACTTTCCAGTCAAAATCTGAGCAGGTGTATAATATTATGCCTGTTCGCGGCAATCTGTCTGATGAAAAAGCGATTACTGAAGTTTTTGTTCGTGAATATGTATTGCAGCGCAGTTCTTTCGATAGGGATATTCCTGAAATGGAAGCCCGCTGGATGCCCGGCGGTCCGATTCAGGAAATGTCATCTCCTGCGGTTTATCAGGAATTTTTGAATAAAACGGCCAAGCGGGCGATAGAATTAATTCGTACCCGTAGTTTGCAGCGTAATGTCCGGATTTTGACAGTTAACGAACTGGGACAGGGATTGTGGCAGGTTGAATATGAAACACAGGATATGTATCCTGATTCGACTGCTCCTGAAATTAATTATTGGACGGCGTCCTTGCGTGTCGGATACCGCCGCAAAAGCGTGAAATATGGCGAGCGCCTGAACAACCCGGTCGGGTTTACGGTTGAGCGTTATTCTCTGACGTATAATAAAGTTAGATAGGTTTATAAGGTATATCAAAATGAGAATGAATCTTGGCAAAATAATGGTTATCGGGGCTTTGGCGGCTTTCTTCTGTCGTGATGCCGTGGCGCAGGCGACAATGGGCAGTCTTGACCAAAATGCAGACCAGACCCAAGGGCAATATATGCCGATGAATTTAGGGTATGCCGGGTTTAATTCTCTGGGAATGACGCAGGCTGCCTGGCTTGACCCTTTGCAAAATTTGGGTGAAGGGCAGAGCAAACCGGCTTATTCTAAATATTATTGGTCGCCTGATCTGATTTTGCCGATCCGCCTGCGCGAAGGCATGATGACTCTGCTTAATTTTCCGCAGTGGGAACTGATTGAAGATATGTATATTGGTGATAACGCAACCTTTGATGGTCAAATCTCCGGTCCTAATACCATTTTGCTTTATCCTCGTAAGGGGGCTAATGTCGGCGTTGATACAAATATCATTATTTTTGGGCGTTCAGGTAATAAATATGTTTTCTATGTCAAAAGCGAAGGCGTTAATACCGAGCGTCTGACCAACTCGATTATTGATATTGATGTTATTGACGGTCCGGCAGGCTCTCGCGGTGCGGGTATGGCTGGCGGCAGTGTCGGCGGTGGTTCGGGGGTGAATGCCTCTGCTTATAAGGCAAATAATTCGCACTCGGCGGATTCCCTTTTTACTAAGCGGTTTCAACGGAGTGACTGGATTAAGGAAATTCCGCTTGACCCGACCAAGTTCCGCTTTGATATAGAGGTCTATGTGCCGAACCCTGATGACGTTGTTATTGCTCCGGAGCGCGTCTGGCGTGATGATATCTTCACTTATATTGATTTGGGCGAAAAAGCGCTTAATATGACGCAGCGTCCGATTGTAACCTTGATTGTCGAACGCATTGAAGTCCCTGTCGGTTTCCGCACCAAAGGGCCGAACAATCGCTTAATCATTGTGGAAGGCATCGGGGATATGGTTATGCGTAACGGCAAACGTCTGGTTTGCTTGAAGTTGCGCCGCTCTGACGATGCCGGATTGGAAAATGCGACTTATGCGACAGACTTTGACGATGCAGCGTGGGATGTTCCGCAGCCTTTGCCTGGCGGCAGAGCGCGCCCGACGGGCGGCAGCGGCAGTGACAGCGAATTTAACGGCGCTGGCGGCGGTATCAGCGGCCATATGCCTGGACAATTTGATATCCAAGTCGGCCAAAGCGAAATTGTTGTGCCGCGTTATGGAGCAAATGGCGGTGGCGGTAATGTTAATATTGATTACCAGCGGCCATATCCGAATGACGGGTTTGATTATTCCAAGATGCAGCACGTTCGCAATAATAACCAATATGGCGGTGTCGGCGGCGAAGGGGGTAATGCCGGAGCCGGCGGAAACCGGTTAGGCGCTGGCGGATATGCATTCGGTTCCGGTTTTGCCGATGGTGACAGCTCCAGCATTTCTATTGAACTGGGAACGGATGCCAATGTCGGCAAGCTGGAAACCTTATGGGGGCAGCTGTCTAAGAAATATCCGGATGTTCTTGGCCGCTATGAGCCTTTCTTCTCTGTGGATGCGCCGGCTGACGGGCAGGGGAAAGAATTATTCCACCTTCGGGTTGGTCCGGTTAAAAATTTGGAAACAGGCGATAATGTATGTAGTCGCTTAGGGCGTAACGGTATCTTTTGTAGTGTAGTCAGAACTCAATGAGCAAAGAAATATTAACACATTCCGAAAGTTACGTGAAGAAAACCAACCGCATTATTCTTGTGGTTGGTATTACTTCGTTTGTAATCTTTGTTTTGGGTGTGATGTTGTTGATGCAAAGCGGGCCTGTCCAGGATGATTATACAGAGCCTGTATTTACGGATAATGATGATGCTTTGACAATTACCTCAGATACCGGGCCAAATGATAATATTGAATTTGGAGCGGTTGATGACGGCTCTATTCCGATTACGACAACGCCTAATCCGGTACAAATGGGGCAGGTGGTTTTGGGAACAGATGCCAAAAACGTCCTAACGTTGGGAACAAACGCCAAAGCTGTCGTCAGTATTGTATCTGTTCAGCTGGCTGAGCCGCCATTCGATGGTTTTGAGTATCAGGACGGCTGCTCCGGCAAAGAGCTTCGCGGTCATGAAACTTGCGATATTACAATGAGTTGGATGCCTGTCGTTCCCGGTAATGTACAAAACAATTTTATTATTACTTGGCATGAAGCAAATCTGTCTTCTTCTAATACAAAATCAGAAAAAGTGCCGGTTGAGGGGAATGCCATCCGTAAAGAAGACTGTAATTTCTGTGAGCAAACACTGCCCGGCAGCGGGACGGCCTTGCCGGAAAAGGGGGCGCAGAAAACCCGTAATGCCATCGGGCCTAACGGTGAAATTATTGGTACGATTGATGAAGACGGCTATGTTCGCGATGCCAACGGCAGCGTTATCGGGCGTGTAAATTCGGCTGGGATGATTGTTGATGAGAACGGAAACGTCATCGGCGTTGCTGAAAACCGGCGGCTGGTCTATGATGCCAACGGCAATGTTATCGGATATGTCAATCCTGACGGGACGGTTGTTGACAAAGATGGTAATGTCATTGGGCGTGTGCTGCCTGACGGAACAGTCGTTGATATGAATGGCAATGTTATCGGGCGCGCGGTTGATGCCGGTTTTGTTTATGATAAAGACGGCAATATCGTTGGGCGCGTTCAGCCGGATGGTTCTGTTACCGATATGAACGGCAATGTCATTGGCCGCTTAAATGAAAAAGGCGAAGTCGTTGACACCTCAGGCAATGTCATTGGCCGTGTCAGCAAACAGGGCAGGGTTGCGGTTGATGCCAACGGTAATGTTCTCGGGGTAGTTATGCCTGATGGTTCTGTCGTGGATAAAGACGGCAATATTGTTGGTTTTGTGGATGAAAACGGCAATGTTGTTGGAAAAAATATCCTGGGCAACGCCGGCGGCATGGTCAAATTAGCTTACGATAAAAACGGCAAAGTTATCGGTTATATTGATGAAAACGGCAATGTGGTCGATGCGCACGGGCGTATCACCGGTCGCGTCGATGCATCCGGCAATGTTATTGATGAAAATGGCAACATTATTGGCAAAGCGGTTTCTTTGCCACAGCGCCGTCTGGCTTTTGATAAAGACGGCAATGTAATGGGATATGTTGATAAAGATGGCAATGTGATTGACCCGAGCGGCAATATTGTTGGCAAGGTTCAGTCTGACGGAACAGTTGTTGATGCGAACGGCAATGTTATTGGTAAAGCCGCGACCGTTCCCGGCCGCCGTCTGGTTTATGATAAAGACGGCAATGTCATCGGCTATGTCGATGAAGACGGTAACGTGCGCGATACAAACGGCAATATTATCGGGCGCGTGTTGCCGGACGGGACTGTTGTTGATAAAGATGGCAATGTCATTGGTAAAGTTGCGGATTTAAATATCGGAGCGCAGCGGCGTTTGGCTTATGATGCCAATGGTAATGTCATTGGCTATGTTGACGAAAACGGCAATGTGGTTGATTTTAACGGCAATATTATCGGCAAAATGCTGGAAGACGGTACTTTGGTTGACTTAGAGGGCAATGTTATCGGCAAAGCCGGAGATGTTGTCAACTTAGTCCTGGATAAAGACGGCAAAATTGTCGGTTACTTAACCGAAGACGGCAAAGTTTATGATTTAAATGGCCGGCAAATCGGCTATGTTGATGAAAATGGCAACATTATCAGCGCCATGGATAAGACACTGGGATCTCTGGTGCAAACCAGGATGATTCCGGTTACGCCGAAAGGGACGGTTCTCGGAAAACTTAACAGCGACGGAACGGTCGTACAAGATTTGCGGACAGTTGGGCGTGTGTTGTCTAACGGTTTGGTGCGTGATCCTTCGGGTTCGGAAGTCATTGCCCGCTTGGTGCGCGGCGGATTGGTCGTAGGCTATGGCTGTAAAAATATAGGCTATCTTGAGGCAGATGGCAAAATTCGCAAAGGCAATCAGGAAACGAAACTCCGGCCGATGCCTGACGGCGTTATTTTAGATGCGGCAAACAATTACGTTGGCGAAGTTGTCAAAACCGGAAAGGTTTTTGATGATGCCTGCACTTATCTTGGCGATGTCGGCACTGACGGCATTGTTCGTACGGCGGAGGGGGTATATGTCGGTTGTGTCAATCCGGATGGAACGGTTCTGAATGAGCAGGGCGAAATTGTCGGCGGCGTGGCGCGCAGCGGCGTGGCCGTATCTTATGATGGCGATTACTTGGGACAGGTTTCATCTGATGGCTTGATTATCGCGCTTTCGGGGCAGCCGGTTGGTTGTGTCGGTACTTATGGCGATGTGTTCAGTAAAAACGGCAGTTATATCGGCCGGGTTCTGGATAAAACCTACGCTTATGATTTGTATGGAAATTTCTTGAATGTTGTTGGTCCGAACGGCAAAATTGCGATAAACGGTCAGCCGGATGCCAGGCTTTATGCCAATAATCTGGTTGCGAATAACCGGAATGAGATTATCGGCGTTTTGATGGATGAAAAATCGACGTTGCTGACACCGGAAGGCAAATTTTTGGGGCGTCTGTTTCCTGATGGGCAGATTTATGACGGCAGGGGAATTGCGCTCGGAAAAATGAGCGGGGACGCGTCCGGATTTTTGAATAAGCAATTGGGAAGTGTTGTTAAAAAAGGTGCTGTTGCTGATTTTAAGGGCAATAAAATCGGGCTGGTTAATCATGACGGGCAGGTTATCAACCGCTTTGGCGAAGTGCTGGGCAATATTGACGCGAAAGGCAGCTTTATTGATGCCAAAGGAGAATATCGCGGCGGCGTTATTTCCCGGGGCAGTGCCATCGGTTATGACGGCTCATATTTAGGTTATGCCGTTGCTGATGGCAGCGTTATCAATATGGAAGGCGCTAAAGTCGGGCAGGTTACGGCAGATAATAAAGTGGCCGATACCAGAGGAAATGTTATCGGCGAGATTATTCCTGAAAACATTGTGGTTGATATCTGGGGGAATTATAAAGGCCGCGTTAACTCTCTGGGTGATGTTATTGACTTGAAAGATGAAGTCATTTCGGCGGTTCTTCCCGGCGGCTCGACGGATAAAAATTTGAGCCTGTTGCGGCGCGGAGCTGTAATTGACTTTGGCGGCAATCTGTCAGGTGTCGTCATGCCGGACGGAGCGGTTGTTGACCGTGAAAATGTGTTGGTCGGGCGTGTCCTGTCGGATGGTAATGTCATCAGCACGGCCGGCAAGTTGATTGGCGAAGTTGTCGATGGCGATATAGTTATTGATAACTCTGATAAAATTGTAGGCTATGTTAATTTTGATGGTAGAATCAAAGACCGGGACGGCAGCCTTATCGGCCGCGTGCTCTCGGGGGATTTGGCAATAGATAATAACGACAATATCCTTGGCAAAGTTTATAAAATCGGAGCCACAATTTTAAGCAATGATGGCAAATACGCCGGGCGCTTGGCCGCAGACGGAAGCGTTGTCGACGCGGCGGGAAAAGTCATCGGCTATTTGAAAAACAATGGCTCTTATATTGATTTGGATAAAAAAGTAGCGGGCTATGCTCTTCAGGAAGTAGCAAAGAACCGGAGGAACTGAGTTGACACGGCGGACAAACAGACAATATGGCTTAATCAAAAAACTGGCACAAGGTTTTAGCGCCGTTGTCGGTCTGTTGTTGTTATCTGCGGCGGCTGTTTCCGCGCAGGAAATTACCGCGGTAGACTTTAATGGCGATTTAATCGGTAAAGTTATCCCTGACGGTAAAGTTGTCAGCTTTGATAACCAGTTAATCGGTAATGTGACGGCAGACAGCTTGATTACTGATTTTGACGGCAATATCATTGGTGGTGTCGTGCCGCAGGGTATTGCCATAGGTAATGACAACAAGCCGTTGGGTAAGGTCAATAATGACGGGTCGGTGCGCTTGGCTTCCGGTAAAATTATTGCAAAAGTTCTGCCGAACGGTCTGGTTATTGACGACTTCTTTAATATTGCGGGCGCAGTTTTATTCCCGGGGTTGATTTACTCAGATGACGGGCGCACTGTAGGGCGCTTGACCGGTGATGGTTTGTATACCAATCTGCAAGGGCAGGAAATTGGTTTTGTTTCGCCGGATGGTTTTGCCTATCGCCGCGCCGGTCAGGATTATACGTTAGACGGCCGCCTGATTTCTTCTAAAATGGTTGTATCCCAGTCCGGGGAATTTATCGGCAGCGTTGCTCCGGGCGGTAAGGTTACCAATTTTGAAGCCGTGACCATAGGTTTTATTAAAGCTAATGGTTTTGCATATAATGAAAACAATCAGATAATCGGCAGCATTGTCCGCTCGGGTTATGCTCTGGACAACAACGGAAAATATTTGGGTTTTGTGACTTATAACGGCGAAGTCGTTAATAAAGGTGCTGTAGCCGGTAGAATGCGTGCTGACGGGTTGATTGTCGATACAGCCGGAAACCTTATCGGGGCAATAGTTGATTTTGCCGCAGCTGCAACTGACTTTAACGGTAAATATCTTGGGCGTTTAATGCCGGAAGGCAAAATTGCCCGCAGCCGTGAAATTATCGGTTCTGTCGGCCCGCGAGGCATTACTTTTGCCGCAGACGGCAAAATCAGCGGTAAATTAATTAATGCCGGACCTGTGTTTGATTACCGCGGCGGTCTGCAGGCTCATGCTCTTAAAAACGGTTCTGTTATCAAGCTGGAAGGCACACCTGCCGGATATGTCGTTGATAATATTGCCTATGAAAATACCGGGCGCGTTATCGGCGCTTCCATGAAAAATCTGTTGGCTGTCAATACGAATAACCAAACATTGGGTATGGCCGGTATCAGCGGGATGGTGATGGATGGCGAAGAGCGAAAATATATGTCGCCGTTTGGGTATCTGTTTTCTGCGGATGGTAAAACCGGCGGACGCGGTTTGCCGCTTTCTTCTATTTATAACCTGACCGGAACACCGGTTGCACAAATTATGCCGAGCGGCGGATTAGTGAATAAAAATGCGGCGGCTATCGGCAAACTGACTCAGTCTGGCTTTAATGTTGATGAGCGTAATTTGGTTATCGGTAAAAATATTGAAGCGGGTTATGTGGTTGGCTCAAATGGCGATAATATCGGCATCCTTTCTGAAAGCAATTTGGTTCTGGATAGCAGCTTATCTCCGATAGCTAAGCTTCTGCCGGATAATGCTGCGGTTACGGCCTCAAACAATACCTCAGTGAATATGATGCCGGTTGTCGGGCACGGTTCTGTTGACACCATGGCTTTGGCATTTAGTGGAAATCTGTTGGGATATGCCGATGCCGTCGGTTCTGTCCGGGATTTCAACGGGTCACGCCTCGGGCGGGTAACTGCCGAAGGCACAATCATTGATAATATGGGGTCAAGCTTGGGCGGAACAGTGACATATGCACCGGTCATTGACAACCGTTGCAGCCTGTTAGGCGTTATCACTCCGCGCGGCGATATTCGTAATTACCGGGAAACAGTTATGGGGCGTCCGCTTCTGAATGGACAAGCTATCTCAGAAAGTGGCGCTTATATGGGCTATGCGGTCATTCCGACAGTTGTGATTGACTACAACGGCAATACAATCGGTACGGTTTCAGCAACCGGACAGGTGTTGAACTATAACAATGATATTCTGGGATGTGTCGACAAACGCGGTTTTTTGAAGTCCGATGAAGGGGCTTCGCTGGCGCATACCGTAGAATACGCTCCGGTAATGAATTTCAATGGTGTCATGATTGGCCGCAGTATTTTGGATGCACAGGTCGTTAATGAACAAAATCAGTTTATCGGCTATGCTCAGGCTAACGGCAATGTAAATTCCAAAACCGGAATGCCGGTGGGGCATTTATTTAAGTACCGCCATGCTTTCAGCGCTGCCAATAAGTATATCGGCCGGATTAATAACCGGGCGGAAGTGATTGACGCTAACGGTGCTGTCGCCGGTATGGTTGATTTTGAAGGCAACATCATTAAAGAAAATCGTAAGATTGGTTACGCCTTATATGATTTGTATATTTATGATAATGATTTTGAGGCAATCGGCTATATCCTCAAAGACGGAACTGTCTTGTCTTTCATCAATCAAAATCTCGGCATTCTCAGCAAAGGCTTTCTGATTGATAAGAATAATGAAGTCCGCGGGCGCGGCAATCGCGATTTTTATGTCCGTAATGACAGCAACCTGATTGTCGGCGAGTTATCTCTGAACGGTGAACTGCGGGATATTAACAATAATGTTTTGGGTAAAGTGACTAAAAATGGCAGCATTATTGACGGCAACGGGCGGGTAGTGGCTGTTGCCAAACCGCTGCAATATTATGGCGAAATGGTTGCCCGCGAAAAAGTCTATGATGAAAACGGCAATTTGCTGGGCTATGTCAATGCGGACGGTTCTGTGTCAGATGAAAACGGCAATATTGTTGGCTATGTCCAAAACGGCAAAGTCGTTGATAAAGATGGTAAAGTTCTCGGACAGCTCGCCAGCGAAACATATGTTTATGACAAAGACGGCAATATCATCGGCAAAGTGCTTCCTGATGGCGGCGTGGTTGATATGGATGGCAAAGTTATAGGTAAAGTCGGCGATGGCGGTCAAGTGATAGATGCTAATGGCAATATTATCGGGTCTATTGTCAAAGACGGGCAAGCTGATAATTTAGCTTATGATATGAACGGCAACCTCTTGGGACGATTGTTGCCTGACGGTACAGTCGTAGATAAAGACGGCAAAGTTATTGGCCGTGTCAACGAAAATGGCGAAATTATCGATGAAAACGGTAATGTCGTTGGTGTTTCCGGTAAAGATATGCTGGCTTATGACATGAACGGCAACCTCTTGGGACGGTTGTTGCCTGACGGTACCGTCGTAGATAAAGACGGCAAAGTTATTGGCCGTGTCAACGAAAATGGCGAAGTTATCGATGAAAACGGTAATGTCGTTGGTGTTTCCAGTAAAGATATGCTGGCTTATGATGACAAAGGCAATGTTATTGGCCGGGTTAAAGCTGACGGAACGGTTGTCGATAAGGATGGTAACGTCATCGGCAAAGTCAATGAAAACGGAGAGGTTGTCGATGCTGAAGGAAATGTCATCGGAACAGCCAGTACGGATAATTTGGCGTTTGACGCAGATGGCAATGTCATCGGCAAAGTGCTGCCTGACGGAACGGTTGTTGACGCTGCGGGTAAAGTCATCGGCAAAGTCAATGAAAACGGAGAGGTTGTCGATGCTGAAGGAAATGTCATCGGCCATGCTCGAAAACCATCTTGGTTTAAACGCCCGTCTGGTTTGCCGCAAATTGGGCTGTCGCCTGAAGAAAAAGCGATGACAGAAAAATACCGCAAATCACTGGGAATTGCTTTAACCCCGGACGGAGAATATCTGGGTGAAATTATGGAAGACGGCAGCGTTGTCAATAAAGCCGGTGAGGTTGTTGGCCATCGTATGCCTGACGGGCTTATTATTGATGATGACGGCGCGTTGATTGGCGTTGAGGAAAGCGAGAAAGCCCCGGGCGGAGATATGTTTATCCCGGCGGGAACATTTGGGCAGGGCGGCGCATATGGCACAGGCACTGGCCCCGGCGGAAATTTAGGTCCTGGCGGCGGCTTTGGACCGGGCGAACGTTATGATCCGCAACGGGCAGCCGCTTTGGATGCCGCGCAGCAGGAACGGCGCAGCAATATGCAGGTTGGGCGGATTAGCAGCGGAATTAGTCCCGATGCTTTTGACGGAATGCAGAAAAACTGGGATGAACAGGGCATTAAAAAAGCCATTTCATCTTGGCGTGTTGATTTAAGCGAAATGATTTTTGCGGACAAGCCGATTCCCGCGGTTATTGCTCGTTCGATTGACAGTAATAACCCGACCCCGGTAACCGCATATGTTGAACGCAATATATATGCCGAAGAAGGACGTAAAATCATTATTCCGGCGGGCAGTCGTATTATGGGAACGCTGGGCGGCATGACCGGAACGTCTGAAACGACCTCGCAGTCTGCTAAAGTTCAGATTACATGGGAACGCCTGATTCGTCCTGATGGTTCACTGTTTGTCTTCAGCGGTGTCACTGGCGATGCCCAAGGACGTGGCGGCGCGTTGGGTTATCTGGATCAGCAGCTGTTCAAGAAATACACCTTGCCGATTATGACAACGGCGCTGACCAGCTATACGTCGTATATGATGGCTGACAGCGATAATAACGATAACAGCAGCGTTAATGAAACGCCGAAACAGCAAGCTGCCAATGACGCCCGCCAAAATTTCTTAAATCAGATGAATCAAGTCTTTGAAGAAATTCTGGCCGACAAAACCAATATTAAACCGCTGACTTATGTGCCTGCGGGAACGCGCATCATTGTTTATCCGAACGTCGATTTGTGGATGCGTACGCGTGAGCGTAATCCGCAAGAACTCGGCGTTGCCGGCAAAAAAGACGTCTTTATTGATGACCCCGCAACCACCGGCAAACGTGAACTTGAGAAGAATAAACGGACGCTGGGACGGGTTGACAGTTCTGCAACTGGCGGCAATGTGGTTTATGAATCTCAGGCGATTGATATTGAACCCACCGGCGGAACACCTACATTGATAGATGACACCAAACCGTCGGCAGCAAAGAAAGGCAATAATCCGCCGCCGCTGCTTTCCAGCCCGGCTGCAACAGGGGCAACCCCGCCGCCGCCGTCTTTTGCAACCTCCCCAACCCCGGGAGCTGCGACCTCGCCCTCTACAGGCAGCACAAACACCAACAACGGCGTGCCGCAGTTGTTCTAAGGAGTTGAAAGATGAGTTTTAAAGTATTGGAATCTGTTCTGCGTCCTTTGGCCTACTGGTACAATCAGGACAATATCGAAGAAGTGGCCGTAAACCGCTCCGGGCAGGTCTGGTTGCGCTTGCGCGGCAAAAGAGCCTATCCTTGGGTGATGAATAAAGATGAAAAGCTTACTAAAGAATATCTGACAGATTTGCTTTATATTATCGCCAATACCTATGAATTGCCGTTTGATCCGGTGCAAGGCACACCGGTTGTTTATGCCACAATTCCCGGAGATCACCGTTTTTCGGCAGTCTGCGGACGTAACGTTATGTACGATCAGGACGACCTGACCGGCGGTGTTGCCTTGACAATTCGTGTGCATAGCGACGATGTTGCTTTTGGTTTGCAGGATTACGGTTTAAAACAAGGCGAAGTTTTGCATAAAGTCAATCCGCTGAAAGATATCCAAGATCCTGAAGACCCGTATGAACGCTTACTGTTAAGTATTAAACGCGGCGATCATATTTTGGTTTCCGGTGCAACGGCAACCGGTAAAACCACTTTCTTGAATAACCTGTTAAAAATATTAGACATTCACAAACGCATTATCACTATTGAAGATACGCGCGAATTGCTTGTGCCGCATCCAAACCGTGTGCATATCGTTATGTCCCGTACTGAGCAGACCAACGAATTTGATTATTCTAAAATCATTGACTTGGTTGTGCGCTTTACGCCTGACGCGATTATCGGCGGAGAAATTTCAACAAACAATGCCGGCGCTTTGTGGGAGTTGATGGGGTCTGGTCACGATAACTGCCTGGCAACCATCCACGCCGAAAGCTCCGAGGCGGCTTATGAAGCTTTTGTTGACCGTATTCTGCACAGTTATCCGACAATTGACCGCGAAAAAACCATTAAAGAAATGCACCGAAAACTGCGCGTTGTTCAAATCAACCGTGACGGAAACCTCCGTGCCGTTACCGAAGTAACATAAATTTTAGTTGAAAAAACTCATAGAACAGGAGCTTAAAGGCCGGCTCGATGGCACTGGGTGCTGTTTGTCAACGCTTAATCTTAAGGCCTTAGTTTTCGGTAAATAACCACAAACTTATATAGCCATCCCAAACTTCGTTCGTGTGGTTTCAGGAACTCAAAAAAAGCTCTCTTCCGAGAGCTTTTTTATTACTGTAATGGCGGAATATTAAGCTGCGCAATATCGCCCGGACGAATTTTAACATTAGAATAACGCATATTCCCGGTTTCGATAACAAAGCGTTGGCGGCTGGTTAATTGTGATGCCAAATCATAGAAGTCGCGTCCGCTTAATTCTTGGCGTTGCGGATTCATGATATACAAGACGCAGCCCTGAGAACGTTCAGCCACGCCGCAGCGCGCCCGTCCTCTGGGAACTTCAGGATTAAAAACGACCCCTTGCAAACCGTCGCGAACAATTGTCTGCTGTGCAAAAAATAGCTTGGCAAACATAAAGCCGACAACAAAAACCGCAGCAGCAATAAAGGCCATGCCTTTCATAGTAAACATATTGCCTTGCATTAACTGCTCCATAAAGGAAAGCTTGGGCGGCATAATATCGCTCTCGTTAATAAACTGCGGCTGAAAATCGTTGGAAGACTGGTTAACCTCCGTATCCATTGCCAAAGCAGGCAAATTATTGTCGCCGTCTAAAATATTGTCGATATTAAAATCATCTTGCTGACGATTGCTCAAAACGCCTCCTGCCGCCGGAGCAGAAACAAAACCTTGATTGTTTGTGGGATTCTGCATAGATGGCATTTGCGGCTGCTGTTGTCCCGGAACTTGTCCCTGTACATATCGTTTAACCGGACGCTTAACTTTTTTCAAACGCCGGGTCGGGTCAAAATTCTGAGGCTGGTTTGATGTATTCGGTGTCATTTCTGCCATTTGTTTTCCTTACAAATTATTTCGTATCGGCTGTGTCGTTTTCATCGTGCGGATAATGCGCGGAACCATGAAAACAATCGTTTCTGATCTGGGTGAGTTTTTATCAAATATCTGATTGGGAATACCGATAATCATAAAATTCTCTCCCAGTCGGCTGCGTACATTAAAATGTGTAATCTGCCCGTTAGTGGCCTCCAATGTTATATCGGAGAAAATACGGTTGTCATGTTCAAGAGAAGCCTTAGCCAGCACGGATAAACCGGATTCGATAGAATCTCTGGCCGCGCATTTGCCAATATCAAATCGTGCAAACCACAGGTTGGGAACAACGAATTTGCCTTCCGCAACCGGAAGAACCATCGCCTGCTGTCCTAAAAAGCTCCGCAAAGTAGATATATTCAGGTCATTAGAGGTTGTCAAGGCTCGGCCGATAACTCCAGTTTTGGTTGTTTTAATTGTTCCAAAATCAAATGTTGTGAGCAATTCCTGCCACTCAATATCATTATCCTTGCTATAAGGATAAATGCGGAAGACATTGACATCAAAAGTTATCAGTGACGGATTTTCTTCAAAATATGAAACCAGCTTATTGACCTTGCTTTGGAGCTCAAAATCAGCCTCAAATGTGACGGAATAATCCGCCCAGTCGGTTGTCATATCCGTAATGCCTGAGCCGCGCAAAACGTCCAGCAGTCCCAGCATAATTGGTCTTGACTTCGGCACATATAAGCTGAAATTGCTCTTGCGGCTGATGGTTAAGGTTTTTCTTTCGGCATCATAGGCGTAATAAATTTCTGCCGCATCGGCAATCATTCCGATGACTTCAGACAGTTCGCCGCGCAGATTTTCTGCTGAAATACTGGCATAAGGCGCATCTTTGGCCACCAATTTAATGCCTGCTTCTTTGATCAGTTTATACATGGCTTTTTCTGCCGGCATTGTCGCAAAGGTAAATCCTGTCACTTCAAAACGGGGCAGCATATCATTCTTGCCGTTGCGCACCAAATTAAAAGCCTTCATGTTATAGGGGATGGCTTTAATCATTTCTTGTGTCGACCAGTTGACATAGCAACGCAAAGGCGTTTCCAAGTCAAGAGAGCTTGCGCCTTTGGGCGTGCGTATCATGTTAGGATCTTGAGGCAGAATAGTTTCTGAAGCAATTCGCTCTTCAGTTGTCAGTTCGCGGCGCGGCTGCTCTTTGGGAGCGCAGGCCAGCACTGCTCCTGTTAAAATGACCATCAAGCCTGTCCGGCCTTTCAGCATCCAATTTTTCATTATTCTTCCGTACTCTCACTTTTCGGCGGGATGATTTGTCCGCCGTCCGGGCTGACCGGTTTTTTGATTTTAATTACTTTTTTCATCTCTTTTTGAGCCTGATCCTGCGCCATAAGCTTTTCCATAAGCTGGTCCATACTCATTCCTGCACCGGCTGTCGGATCATCTGCCGCCGGAGATATTGCGCCTAAGGCTTCTTTCATTTTTTCAACTTCAGCAGCATCTTCTTTAATCATTTCAGGCGAAGAATTGGCACGCAATTCTTCCTGATATTCCGCTAACGTCTTTTTCAAAGCAGGCAGACCGCCGGCAATTTTCTTTTCAACATAGGGATAGAGTTCTTTATGCTGCAAAATATAATCGCCTGTGTCGCTGATTTCTTCCAAAACATCAAGGATATAGCCGTAAAAAGGATATTCTTCCATGGCGATGTTTCCCATTCTGACGCAGCGTGCGGCTATTCGGGAAATCGTCCGGTCATAATAATCCTTAAGCAAAATATAATTATCCAAATACCACAGGCTTTCTTTGCTGGCAGGGGCTGTCTGCGGCGCATTTTGCGGCATAGCCGGGCGCGGAGAGGCCTGTTGCGCTCCATCGGAAACAGGAGCTGTCTGCCCTTGAGGAGCAGCCTGCCGCGGAGCAGAAGTCTGCGGATTAGGCGTTGTTGCTGTTTCTGTGATGTTGTTCTGTTCCATATCAGCTCCTTAACTCTCTATCTAATTTAATTTAGCCGGTGATTTTTGTAAATTACTTTCTCCAAGCTTTACCCAACTATATGGTTTCCTGCGGCTTGTATGGCTCGTTTGCATCATCTTTATCTTCAAATTCGCTAAATCCGGTGCTGTCTGCCAAATTGTCGGGAAGGTCAAACGGTAATGTATCGGCATCCTGCTGTTTATAGACATTATCCTGAAAATATACTTCTCCGCTATACATCGAGCTCAAAGAGGCATTTTCAGAATCTCCGGTTTGTTGTAATTTGTTATCCGGACGATAAGGGTCGCCTTCATTTACCAAGGATATGCCTTGAGGCTGAGAAATAAATTCCCCGTTGTCTGCAGGAGCGCTGAGATTGGCTTCTCCATTCGCAGGAGTATCTTCCTCTGAAACTTCTTCATAGTCCCACTCCCATTCTTCTTCACTGCCCTCGGCTGCCATTGGTGTCGCCGCGGTGTCATCTTCAGCCGCTTCCGTATAGTCCCATTCTCCTTCGGCTTCATCTTCGGGGACTTCGACATATTCCCAGTCGCCCTCCGCATTTTCGTCTGCCTCATCTTCCGGAAGTTCAACATATTCCCAACCGTCTTCTTCATTCCCGGTTTCTGTAAAAGCTTGAGGTGTTTCTGCTGCCGATAATACATCTTCTTCTTCAGAAACTTCTTCGTAGTCCCACTCCCATTCTTCTTCATGGGAGGCCGAGGCTGACATTTCTTCCGGTTCAGCAGCGCTATTATCTGCTAAAGCTGACATACTGGGTGTTTCATCTTCGTTTTCCTCATATTCCCATTCCCAATCTTCTTCAGTTGCCGCTTCTTCGCTCAGCAGCTCGCCGGCATCACCCTCAGCCGGGGCTTCGCTGTAAACCCATGCGCTATTGTCATCCGCCGCCGCTTCCTCACTCATCAGCTCGCTAGCATCACCCTCAACCGGGGCTTCGCTGTAAACCCACGCGCCGTTGTCATCCGCCGCCGCTTCTTCGCTCATCAGCTCGCCGGCATCACCCTCCGCCGGGGCTTCGCTGTAAATCCACGCGCTATCGTCATCCGCTGCCGCTTCCTCGCTCAGCAACTCGCCGGCATCACCCTCGGCCGGGGCTTCACTGTAAACCCACGCGCTGTTGTCATCCGCCGCCGCTTCCTCACTCAGCAGCTCGCCGGCATCACCCTCGGCCGGGGCTTCGCTGTAAACCCACGCGCTGTTGTCATCTGCCGTCGCTTCTTCGCTCAGCAGCTCGCCGGCATTACCCTCCGCTGGGGCTTCGCTGTAAATCCACGCGCTATCGTTATCCGCCGCTGCTTCCTCGCTCATCAGCTCGCCGGCATCCCCCTCAGCCGGGGCTTCGCTGTAAACCCACGCGCCGTTGTCATCCGCCGCCGCTTCCTCGCTCATCAGCTCGCCGGCATCACCCTCAACCGGGGCTTCGCTGTAAACCCACGCGCCGTTGTCATCCGCCGCCGCTTCCTTGCTCAGCAACTCGCCGGCATCGCCCTCGGGTAAAAGCGCTGCCTCTCCAATTTCCGCGAAGGCTTCATCGGTAGAAGCGGCATCAATATGGCCTGTTTTTGCCGCAAAAATATCAGAGGTCAAATCCTCAGGCAGAAAATTTTCTTCCCCGCCTTTTTCCTGAAAGATTTTTTTGCCGCTTAAGCTGCTCACCTTATCTGTCAGTGTGCTCACTTTATCCAATAAGGAGGAAGCAATGCCATCCAAAGATATGCCATCGCTGTTTTTTTTCTTCTTCTTTTTTTTCTTTTTCTTCTTTTGCGGGGCTTCTTCACCGAATTGTGTTAGAATTTCGTCCGTATCGTCATCCGTAGAGAGAACTGTTGTTTCGGGGGTTTCTGCCGGGGGTGCTGAAAAATCCGGCATGGCTGATGACGCAGGCGGAGGGGTAGGTGCAGATGCCGGTGTCGGTGCTGCATAATTAACCGGATGCATTTGCAGAAATTTCAGGTTTTCTTTCTGCATTTCCCGAATGGCAGTAATAATGGATTGAGTTGACAGCTGTTGGCTCTCTTTCAAAGCCAGCGTAATAATTGCGGATAATTCGCTGGTTTGTGTTTTGGCCATTTCTTTGAAGAGCTCAGATTGCACTTTGACAATACCGCTAACCATTTCTTCAACCGGAGGAAATGTTGCCGCAGTATTGATTTGAATATTATTGGCATTGTTGTTGGAGCTTGTTGCGCTGTTGGCTGTGTTATTCTGCACCAGCATTTGTGCCAGGCGGTTTTGGGCTTCCAGTGTTGCTGAATTATTTTGCACCATAATTTCAGCCAATTTGTTTTGAGAATCAACAATGGCGCGAGTGAGTTCCTGCGATTCTTTTTTACGGTTATCATCTGTAGCGGCAATGGCTTCCTTTAAGGCCGAGGCAATCTCCTTGGCAAAAGAATCATCTGCGGTCAAAGTGGAACTTATCGGTTGAAAAACAGTTCTGGTTTGCGATGTTCTGTCATCTGCGGCATTACTGTTTGCTGAGGCTTGAGATTGCTGCTGTATCTGGCTGCTCATTAACATAATCTCTGCAAGTTTCTTTTGAGAATCCAGCAAAGTTTTTGTCATTTCTTCAGAATCTTTTCTGCGGTTGTCATCGCTGATAGTTACCGCTTCTTTCAAGGCTGAGGCAATCTCCTTGGCAAAAGAGGCATCTGTCGTGATGGTTGATGTTCCGCTTGTCGCAGGGGCTGCTTTTTGCATTTGAGCCATGGCTTGTTGCAACTGCGCGGTTTGTGCGGCAATTTGAGCTTGAGCAGCCGCCGCTGCTTGAGCTGCAGCTTCTGCTGCGGCCTGCGCGGCCAATCGGGATGCTTCTGCTTTATCTTGTCCGGACAATGCCTGAGTGCCGCCGTTAGCTTCCGCCATGGCTGCCGCTAAAATCTGGGCTTGTGGCGGATTCTTTTCTGCACCCGGAATTGCACCTGAAAAGCTGCGAATGATTCCGCTTTTTTCTTCCAGGTCGTCAACATATTGTTGCAAAACAGCTCCGCCGGGAAGAGAGCCAAACATTCCGCGAACTTCCGGCGTTTGCTCCAAAATCATCCGGTTAAATGCTTCTTTGCGTTCTGCGGTGAAAATATGCAGTTGGCGAAAAATATTTAAAAAGCGCTGTGCAATAATAATCGGGTCATCTTCTGTCCCGATTTTATTGTAGTCCTTTTTAGTTATTTTTCCGGCCGTATCTAGCACTTTATTATCCGAATCTACATTTCATGAGTTTAAAATCTATCCATATTACTGATTTTAGCTCTGATGTTGTAAATTTCAGGTTAATAAAAGTCAGGGAAACCGTTGGAAAATAAAAAAACTCCGCAAGTTGCGGAGTTTTTTTACTAAAGGTAGATAGCCACCACTTTATGAAGATTACTTAAGTCATCATTGCTGATGTCAGTTCTTTCATCCGGATTCCATCTTAAACCATACAATTTTCCGTTTTCATCTTCACGGATACTGACGATTTTAGCGTCTTTTTCCGAGGTGTAATAGATTGCGATATCGCCGACACTAACCACATCCTGCGGATCAACAAACAAAATCGAACGGGTTGGTAACAGGCTGCCCAAACGGCGGGTGCAAAGGTTAACGGCATAAGCATCTTTTTTACTGTAGAGTTGCGGCGGACGTTGAACCTTTTTAGTTTCCTGACCAAACTCAATAATTACATCGCCGTCTTTTCCAGCAACGCCGTAAACAGAAATTTTAATGCCGTCCTGATTAGCTGTGCCAAAGGCGGAAATAGCGCCGCGCGGAGTTGACAGAAGCTTATATTTGGCATCGTTCCGCTGAATGATTTCTTCCAGCATTCCTTTGTCTTCCAAAGCCTTAATTTGCTCTTTCAGTTCTTCAGGAGCCATATTGATGGCTTTAGCAATATTTTTAAATTCTTTGTCCGAGACTTCACGCTGTCCCATTTCAATACGATGATAAACAGACAAAGTCATATCAGCGCTTTCGGCAACTTCAATCAAGGTCAGATTCTTTTCATTGCGGATTTGGCGCAAACCGGCACCAAGCGTTTTTAAGCCGCTTTTTTCGTTAATTTTGTTTCTTCTTTCTTGTTCTCTGCGCCAGGATTGGACAACTTCCTGCTGAGAGTTCTGTTCATTTACAAATAAGTCCTGTAAAGGGCAATCAAGAAATTCTGCAACGCGAACCAGCTGTTCTTGGTCAACGCGGCGATAGCCTTTCTCAATTTTAGAAATAGCGGAAAGACTGACTGACAAATGGTCCGCAAGCTCTTGCATAGAACGTCCGCGAAGTCTTCTGTACATTCTGATTTGATTAGGGAAAATAATTTCTTCCATGTTAATCCACCTTTATTGTAATAAACACAACTTCATAATTTATGGTTATCATAATATATGCTTTATATTAATCAAGAAAATAGTACAAAAAAAGACAATTTGTGTACAAATATTATTATTACGGAAGTTCACAAAAAAATGCCGCCTGAAATTGGCGGCATTTAAGTGGATTCGCTTATTTATTTACCAAATTCAGCCATCGGCTGGTCTTTGCCATAAGTGGCAATTTGTTCTTGGAAACGCAACATATCCTCATCGCTCATCATGATTTCATCGGCAGGAATATTCCGGTTCATCCGGCCGTTGCTGTCCATGGAACGGGTATGCGCCGAATTAAAGTTTTTCGCAAAAGCATAGTTGTTTTTAACGCTTTTAGCATCAACTTTGCCGTCTTGTGAAAGTTTATAAGACGATTTTTTATTGATGATACCGTCAGACGAATAACTTTGGGCTTTACCGTTTTTAGAGATACGAGTGTAGGTCAGCATATCCCGCTTATTTCCTTTAGTCATTTGGAAAATGCTGGTCGACCCGTCCGTGTTGGTCTGAGTGACAGTAAACACTTCGCGTCCGGATTCATCCAGTGAACGGGAAACATTCCTTTCTGCAAATTCCTGATTCATATCCGCACCGGGGACATCTCCCATACGCTCTTGCATCATTTGATTCATAATTGCTTTATCAATATCGTCATTGGACATACCGCTGCCGCTGCGAATAGCGTGAATAGCCACTTCATTGCGTGTGCCGTCTCGGTTAAGCAAGGTTTTTCCGGCAGCCGTATTCATGCTCATTTCTTCACGGATAAGCTTGCCGTTACTGTCATAGCTCTTCTTATTCCGAATAAATTGGTCATTCGATACCGCTTGGGCTTTGTTGCCGAAGATGGCCTGCTTCGTCCGTGTGACAGTCCGAGTTCCGTCAGCCGCTATTTGCAATGTGTCGGTGACTTTGCGTCCTGTCCAGGTCCGGTGTTGCAAAACCATATTGCCGTTTTCATCCACAGTCGCCTTGCTGCTGTTTTGAATTTTGTTAGCACGGCGATTGGTTTTATAACTATTGTAGGCTTCGCGCCCGCGCTCTTTAATCGCTCCGCCGACTTTTGATGCAGCCTTGTAAGAACCTTTAACTGCGCCGATTCCGCCTTGCGTTGCGGTATTTGCAGCCATCCCGCCGACTTTTGAGCCGATATCATTAACGCTGATTCCTCCGGAAAATTGTCCGGCAAAGGATTTAGCTTCACCTAAGACAGCCCAGCCAAGGAGCATATAGAATATAACCTTTAAGAATCTCGGTGACCACCAAGGAATTTCTTCCAAAATAATTTCATAACTGCTGCCTGTCCCGGCTTGCCAGATTTCACCAACCGGCAGAATTTGGCTTAATCCGTTCGTTAAAATAAATATGATAATCGCCAAGAACAAGAAGTTAAACATACAGTTCAGGAATGTATCCCACACCTTTTTAGAATATTTGTTGGTGAACTTAAACGCATAACAGCCTATAGCCGCTGGCAGCAACGCCGTGGCAATACAAAGCTGCAGCACGGAATCTATCAGCAGGAAAGGATAGATTACCATCAGCAAAAATGCCGCAAGCCACAGTAAAATACCGGTAAACACATATCCTAAATGCGGGAAAATTGGCAGGTTGAACCAGGATTTGAGATAGAAGCCTACGCACATTGATGATGACCCCAAAGCCATAACATCCAAAATTTTCCCTTGAATTGTTTCAATGGTGCAGAGAATACTGACACCCATGCTTTCCGGTAAACCTGCTCCCTGCGCTTCAGTCAAAATGTCATATTTATTCTGACAAGTTTGCCCGTCAAAGCCGGAATTGACCATCTGCGCCATTTTAAATCCGGTATTAAAGAGCGGCTCCATCGCTAACTGGAAGAACTTGACAGAATCCATTCGCAACAGTGTTACCACAATTAAAATCAAGAATGCCTGATTCAAAATGGTTTTAATCAAAATGCTGGGATTCTTTTGCTCCATTGCAGCGATAAACGGCATAATTGTCAAACATAGCCAGATAGCAAATCCGACGCAAACCAATATCATGACACCGTTAGCCAAAGCATTAAAAGACTTTTTGGCAATGGAGCTGGCCGTATTGAATAATACGCGGAAGACATCGCAAAAGATACAGCTGGTGAAAGAATTTCGATAATTTTCCACACTACAGTCTTTATTGGCGTTATATTCATTCCCAATCTTGTCGCTTCCTCCGGAACTTCCTCCTCCGGAACTGCCAACGCTAATTCCAGACTTAACGGTAACATCGGGATATTCGCCTTCATCGCACGCGCGTTTTCCGGTTACGGCTTTGCTGGCGTCTTCCAAAGTTTTGCCGTTTTTTACTTCTTTACGAATTGCCAGCGATTCCAAAGCCATTTTTTCTTCTTTGGCCGCACGCTTCGTCATCTCCGGCAGATATTTAGACTCCCATAATTTAGGATATACAGAGAACCAAGCTTTTATTAATTCCTCTTCGGTAACATCAGCTGGTTTTTTGTTGGATAAAGGACCACCTGTGCCAAAGATATAATTAATCATTTTTCTTGGGCCGGTTCCTGGACCTGCAGCGACAGACACTCCGTAGAACATCATTTGAATTTCGGGTGAAAACCGTTTGAAGTCATTTAATGTAATGCCTTTTGCATTTCCGCTTAATTCCGATTGGTTAATCGTTATTCCGTCATAAAATTCATGATCCAGATATTTTTGCTGATCAGCTTTAAATCCGCTGGCATCATTTTGCGCTGCTGCCGCCCATTTGCTGGCAAATTGTGTTGCCGGCGGGGTACAGGCCGCATTAATCGTACTTTGCAGAGAACCGCCAATTTCCAATGATTTATATAAGGAGGGATTTGTTTGTTTAATATATTTCAGATAAGCCCCGACAGTTCCCCCGGTCATCGTTCCGTCCGCGTTTTTATTTTGGGGAAGACAAGCAAACTGGGATATCCCGTATGAACAGCCGCCGGATGTATCTTTCGCGGCGCATTTGTTAAATGCTCCTGGATTCCCTCCGGATTCGCCATGCTGGTGAAGCTCTGCTAAATTATTTTCAGAGAACATCTTACCGCAGCCATTTAATGTTGCGCTGGCCCCTAATGATGGCTTCATACCGTCGTTCCACGGAGTATATTCGGTAATTGGTTCTGCGGTTACCGGAGCATTCGCATCGCATAAAGCCTGAATGGATTTGCAGGCGGGATTAAGAATAGGGCCTTTTTCATCCTTGCAATTGGGGTCATCCCGAAGTTCAATATGCAGGTGAGGGGGATATTCATTAGGAATATATTTGCCGTTGCTGCAGCTTGATCGGCCGGATAAAGCAATTACAGTTCCCTTTTTTATCTTTGTGCCTTCTTTCCCCGCATTGTCAGAGATTACCTTGTTAATTGAGCTCAAATGCATATAGGTTGATGTATAGCAGCCGCCGCCAGCCTTGTGGTGTCGCATGACAACCACTTGGCCGCCGCCGCCATAGCAAGAGTAAACTTTGGCAATCCATCCGTCTGCGGCTGCTGTAACTTTTGTTCCTACCGGAGCGCCGACATCCATGCCTTGATGCTCTCTGTAATTTTCTCCGTTTACTGTATGATTAAATGCCGCTGTCTTTGATGTCCCTTTTCTTAAACAAGCTTCCTCAGATACTCTGGTGTATTTTTCCACGGGAACAGCATTAAGACCCCCAGTTTGCATTGTTGAAACTCGATTTTTGTGATATAACTTTTCGGAATCTTTCGCACCGCCAATTTTGCAAGGTTCGAACTTAACCGCGCAGACTTTTTCTACATCTTCCGCCTGAAGCGGGGAAATGAAAGACATATTAAAACCGAAGCAGGCAGCAACAAACAATCCAACCTTAGCCGGAAGTGTCAATTTATAAATTTTTCTTATCATTCCCATAGTCACACCTGCTTAGTCTGCTATTCGTTGCTTTTCTGTTTACTGCCGTCACCGTCATTGTCTTTATCTTTATCTTTATCTTTAGAAAGAGCCGCTTTCGCTTTGTTAACGCCTCCCTTAACGGCCCGGGTTGCCCCGCCGGCAACAGCTCCGACAGCGCGTGTTGCTTGGTGGGTAACCACCTCGCCGGCAAAAGAGGCCGCCTGAGTCACTTTCTTCTTCGCAAAATCGGTCATTTGAGTGGCCTTACCATGCATCGGCGATTCACTACCGAAAACATTGTCACCGAAAAATTTACCCAAATAGCCGGTTACCGTTGCGCCAATCATTTTAATGCCATACACATAAGCAAACATAATCAAAATAAACTGCTTGCCGGAAATTGAAAATGTATTGGAAATCCACTCATGATCACCGGCTTTGATTTTAGCATAGAAAACCGAAACATCTCCCAATGATGCGCTGATTAAAGTCAGAGCATAAGAAACCGTCAATGCCAGAAATGCAAACAAGCCGGCAGAATGAAGAATAATCGACATACAAGATTTGAATTTGCCTTCTGTCATTTTGAACGGCCATAATCCGATAACAATTGGCAGAGCGATAATACAGAAGCCGATTTTGAAGCATACGTCCAACAGATAATACCCCACGCCCAGAGTCAGCATAAAGCCGCAGAACCATATGGATGCGCCGCACAGCCAAATCCAAATATCAGGGATACGTAACGAAACATCAACACCGAAAAGAGGTGTGCCGAGGTGAATCATCCCTGCATTGAAAGAATGGCAAGTCAGAGCGTGGCCAATAACCAAATTGGTGGCAACCGTCTTGTCGATTCCCTGAGTTAAGGCCATTAGTTTATTGATAACTTTGGCCGAAATAACCTCTGTGCCGTTATAGGTATAGCTGGTTGTGGTGGCAACGTTTATAATATTTTTATTAGCAGCCTGAAGTAATCCGAGGCCATAATCTGCACCGGCCATAAGCAGAGGGTTGATAAACATATTGACGATAATTGCCACGCCGGCATTTAACATTAAGTAAGCGGCGGTGACTTTAAACATGAATATAAAGAAATCATTGAGAATGCTCATTGGCTCTTGGTTTGTGAAAGAAGAAACCAGTTTTAACGCAAAAGTGGCTAGCCAAAGCATTGCGCCGATAACCAGCACTTTGCCGCCGGCATCTCTGGAAATATCGTAAACCTTTGAGCACGCATTCATAAAGGTAGTAATCAGTGTCAAAATAATTTTGCAGGAATAACAGCTACCCTGATACTTTTGTTGCATTTCGGCAATATCACACTCAGAGTTATCCCCTCGATATTTGTAGTCATTCTTTGCATCAGCAATGGTTTGCATGAAATTTTCTTCAATATGCGTATTCCCCTCACTATCTGTTGTTATCTTTGAGTATGAACCAGCTATATTGACAGTAATTGAACTGCCTCCGTCTCCGCTTCCTTTTTCTTGTTTGGTCCATGCCCAATATGTGTCGTGCGAATTTTTACACTCGTATTCTGTTTGTGTAACAGTTCCGACATTTGTTTCATCAACAGAACGGCTTGTCGTTTTGCTGTAGCAAGCTTCTCCAGGCGGACAACCGAACGGGAAGTTAGAACCACATGGAATCCCATCCATCAGAGCATTTACTGCTTGGGCTTTTGCAACGAGGTTTTGTGTCATATTGGGATATTTTTTTCTTAAATTTACCACTTCATTAGCGGCATTTACATCTGCAAATATTTCAACAGACCCCAATTTAACATGTGACCGCCCTTTGCCGTCAGCTGTAAAGTGTTCAGGTTCAATATATCCCACTTCTGAATATTCAAAAAAACCTAAATTTCTATCCTTAGCATCTTTATCTGCAATTTGTTTCCTTGCCATACAAAATTCATATTCTGCTTTTTTTAGTTGCTTAGTTTTTGCAATTTCTTCTTCTGAATAGTTATCCTTTAGTAATTTTTCTTCATCAACAGTTTCTTCTTTGCATTCCTCTTCATTCCAATAAGCCCATACGTCATAAATATTTACATATGAAACCATTATTCCTGAGAGAAACAAAATTCTTGTAATTTTGAGGAGTTTATTCATCATGGCATTATTTCCCCCTCAGAGCATTTAATTTCTTTTTGAATGAAGCCGCCTTGGCTTTGGCTTTATGAGCTGCTTCGAGGACTTTCCGACCTTGCTTAAATGTGCTGAGTGCAGAGCTGACCGCACCCACTGTTCCTGCGGTAAAGAGACTGCCCACAACTTTAGCCACACCGCCAATAATAGCCTTGGCTTTGGCATTAAAGCTGCCCTTAGCATCACCGCCAACCAGAGAATTGGTAACCTGCTGTGCTACTTTGACTGATGATGCAATTAAAAAGGCAATCATCATTATGCACATAAAGGGAATACTGAACTCCTGGAAGTCTTCATTTTGTCCCTTTTCAAAGATATCAGCATTATCAATCATAATCTGCTCTAAGGCTAACATTGAAATTGCAATCATTATAGCCATAAACATCATGAATGCCGCGGAATTAAGAATTGTTTTGAAGCCTGTGGTCAGCCAGCTTTTGGTTGGCCCAAACGGATAGCCCATAATCAAAATAGGTAACATCACCACCATTACTGTAAATCTGAAAATTGTGTCAACCAGATAGAACACAAAGGCAAGTTTAACAATTGTGAAACAGCCCAGAACAAATAAACCAATCACTGTTGCCATAAAACCGGGTGTTTTCATGACTTTGAACGCGATGTTAAAACCAATGTTCATTCGTTCATTCATGGCGCAAACCATACAGTTCATCATATCCATTGGCGAGGTGGGAAAACCCTCCAAATTGGCATTAGAAACAGTTGAAGCAATTTTGCAGATAACCACTTTCCCGGCTTCAAATTTGTCGCCCAAAACAGTATATCCTTTACTTTCTTGGCCGGCAGTAGCGTGTGACAGCAATTCACCGGCAAATTCCAAGAAAGCATTATAAATCGGGAATATTGCGTGATTCATGAAAAACAGCAAACCATCGGAAGAAGATGCTAGATAGCCGCAGGCAAAACACATGAAAAATTTTCGGGATATTTCAGTCCAGGTTTCGCCAATGTTTTCTTCCGTAAATGAGCTGACGTGTTTTAACAGGCGAATAGACATCCAAACAGCAAAGGCAACCATCATAAATGTCAGCGCGCCTTCTGTGATTTTTTTATAAGTTCCCATAGCCACGCTGCCCATATTTTCATACAGCATCGTAATGATACCTGTCTGCCAGCATTCCGCATGGCCGGATGCGGTATTTTCATCAACGGATGCGCTCACGGCAGCCCGCTCACTGTTTTCCTTATCTTCTTTACCGCCGCAAGACGTAAGCATGAACATAGATACTGCAACGATGAGCAGCAGCTTCAAAATCCTTTCTATGTTCAACTTGTTCCACATGGCAGTTACTCTTTAATAATTATTTTTGTGTTGGCTGGCGTTTGTTCATTTCTGTTTGAACAAATTCATTTTTGTAACGTTCATTCTCCTGTTTGATGGCATTCAGTTCAGCCTGCGCCCGTTGCGTATCAGCTTTGGCTTTGTTATAAGCAGCTTCGGCTTTAACCGCTTCGTTAAACTGAGCATTGGCCAAATCTTCAAAGTTTTTCTTCTGCGCCGGATCAGTCGATTTCTGAGCTTTTTGCAGATAGTCATCAGCACGACGGTTATGATAATTCATCTTGCCTTGTGCTTCATTCTCAGCCTTTTGGTTGCGAGCAACTTCAGCTGTTTGGTTTTGAATCATCTGTTGCCCAGCTTTGCCGTTAGCCGTGTTATTGTAATCATTCTCCAACTGCTGACGAAGCTGTTCCTGATTCTGCGGTTGAGATGGCTGATTTTGAGGCGTTACAGGTTTTGCCGCTCCGCCTTTGCCGCCGCTGTTATTGGTGTTGCCGCTATTCCCGCCGTTGCCAGCGTTATTCCCGTTGTTTCCTCCTGAAGGCGGAGTCTGTGGCTTCGGAGTAGCCGGCTGCGTTGAGCGAGGCCCTGTTTGCTGCATTTTCTTAATTTGGCTTTGAGCGGTTGGTGTTGCCGCATCACTGCTTCCGGAACCACTTGGAGAAGGAGGAATAGGAGGTGTGCCTGCCGCCGCTGCTGCCGCTCCGCCAGCCGCTGCTGCGGTCATTTGTGAGCGTCTGGCTTGAGCATTTCCGGCTTTACCGCTGCGACGGCCAAGCCCGACCATTCCCAGAGCCTTATTTGCCAGCCAATCTTTTCCTTGATTGATTTTGCTTGTCAAACCTGTTTTGTCACTAACTGTTTTCGCCGTTTTAATGCCGAATTTGGCAGTGCCTTGGACACCTTTGGTTGCCGTATTGGCCGCCAAGCCGCCGATATTAGAACCAATCTGAGGCCCGCCGCCATGACCCATGCTGCCCGCCAGACTGGAAGCTTGTCCGGTCAGCTTAAAGGCAAACAGACAGCAGGCGATAAAGACCAGGAATCCGGAGAAACCAATATCTAATAAGTCTTTTAATTTTGTTATTTCGTTACCGTTAATAGCGCGCATAATTTCATCAAAACCGCCGTTACCTCCGGTTAACGATTGACCTAATAACTGAACGTTGATACTAACCACCAGCCCCATGAAAACATAAACAAAGAAGGTATTCATAAACATACTCCAGCCTTTGGAAGTATACGTCTTTGTTGCTTTAAACGGCCAGCAGGCAATCAAGAATGGCATTAATGCCCCGACAATGCCCAGTTGGATGGTTGCATCAATCAAGTAGAATGCAAAGGCCAAGGACATAATCCAGCCCATAACCCAAATAGCCAGCCCTTGGAACATCATGCTGAAATCCCATAAGAGATTGCGTACAGGGCCAACGTTTTCTTTACCGGCATTACGAGCAACGCACATTAGCGTAGAACCAATACTTTGGGGGACGGATACTTCCGCCTGAACAGCTTTAATAAAACAGTCAAGATTAGAGTAAAGATACGTTGGTATGACGCCAATCATGGCGCTGTTTGTTAAATCAGGTGTTTTACAAGATGCTAGATAACTGCTGCCTTTTTCAAAAAGCAAACTCGAGCCAAATTCAAATCCGGCCTTTAATATCGGGCCTATTATATAGTTGTAAACAATATTCGAATTTTTTAGCATATAAAAAGCCACTAATACTTTAAATATATTAACCAACAATTCTGTAATAAATTTAGGAGCATCTTGCTTGGTAAATGAGCTGACATTTTTCAGAACCATGAATGCAATAACCAAAGAAAACGCAACCAAAACCACATTCGCTAATGGTTGAGCTAAAGCATTATAGGACTTAGTTGACATATTCTGAACGGCAGTGAAAAGAGTCTTAAAGAGCGGGCAGAAAATGCAGCTCTGAGATTCTGCTAATTTCGCCGGCAGAGGAATACACCCTCGCGTTACGCCGTCAATGGATTTAAAAGAACCGTCACTATCCATCACGAAATAAAAGATATTGTATTTTTTTTCGCCGTGTTCATCAACACCGGCATATTGATAATACGCATATAACTCTTGCCCGTCAGATAAAGAGGTGGGCATAGATTCGTATTCTTCAAGCAATTGGTCCAAACGAGCAGCATCAGGCAAGAAATCGTTAAGCATATTTTGCAGTAAAGTCATATCTTTGTTATAATTGCTAAAAAGACTTAACAATTTTTGCACATCGGCATCATTTTTGACATCCTGAGGAATTTCAGATTCGTCAAACTTGATTTCAATAGCATTTTTCTTGATTTGTTCAACGGTTGCGGCATAACTGCCTCCGCCGAGCCACTTTTCAGCAGCTTTTCTGCCCTGATCAGGATCATCTACTGTTGAACCCACCCACATAGTTAAAGCGCCCAAGCCTGTAACAAGAGCACCTGCTGCCGTGCCAAGCCCAGGTATAATCATCATTGTCGCTCCTGCAGCAGTAACTGCAGCGCCGATTTTTTTTAGTTTATCACCGGTAGAAGCTTCATATTGCCCTGCCTCTTGAGAATAATTTTTTAATCTTTCTGTAATGGCGTTGAATTCATTTAATTTTTTTTCATATGATGCTTTTAGAGAAATAATTTCTTCTCTTTTGGCTTTGCGTAAAGCCCCTAAGTCGCCTTTTTCAGCGTGTGAACCGTCAGGTTGTTTTTGCATTAACCTATTTATTGTTTCTCTATTGGTTTTTTCAACCTTCTCATTTGCCGCAAAAGCATTTCCCGGATTCGTTGCCATCCAGATTCCCAAAACCAGCAGGGAGGTGTATTTGATAAACTTATTTATTGTCATTGTCATCTCCTCCGGCAAATGGGTTGCCCAGAACTTTTAGTGCAATCAGAAACACAATCGCGACTAACGCCAAAGCTCCAAAAAAGGCATAACGGGAGGTAAACCAACCGAAGAAATCAATGTAATATGCTCCGATAATGGCCATAAAAATAAATATGTTAACCAGAATAGCTCTCATTAGTCCCTCGAATTTTAAAGCTTCTGCTTCATGCTCTCATTATTCTATCATATAAAAGTCTAATAATTTGTTACAGTTTTTTGATTTTTTCGAGTTATGCCTTGCCAAACTCGAACTTGTCCGGCTTAGGAAATCTTTTACTCTCCAGCTTGTCGGGAAAGTGAGAGAGGTCATAAATGCCGCCCTTAGCGTCCTTTAAATTTGCCGCGGGTTAGAAACTTGATGCATTTCTTGACGATTTCGTCATTTTTAAAAGGATTTAACCGATAATTTACGACTGTGATTTCGCGTATTCCGTTGGCTAAACTGGTTTCTTCAGTCGAGTCTGCTGCTCTTTGCCAGGCTTCGGGCAGCAAAAAACTCAGTTTCTTTAACAAAGACGGGCAGCGAATAATGCCTGTCTGCTGAGGATTCGGATAATCGGGCAAGGCTTCAAGGCCTTTAGGTGTTAAATCTTTGAGCATATCACCCAGCAGCCACCGAAAAAGGCGATATTTTCCCAAGTGTTTATACAAACTGTTACCCGCAGCAGGCGGACAAACTTCAATGATTCGGTGAATCTTTAGCCGGTGTTGCCATGGCGAATCAAAAGATAACAGCCGTTTTAATACCACAGCCCCGATTCCATGCGTCACAAAAGATACATCTCGAACATCTTCAAGGTGATTCATAAAGAAATCAAGCTGCCGGATATGCCCGTCGAGTCGTTTACGCGTTGAGGGATAATTGACTGCAGCGGCCATAAATCCCTCTTTGGTCACTTGCCGCCATAAAGGTTTGAATATATTTTTGCTCTCGCCGAGTCCGTGAAGCATAATGACCATATGCCCTCTTTGCCGAGCCAACTGAAACACTTCTATATATTTAAGAAATGCTCTGCGGCAATTGCTGAATGTCCCTTCCGCCCGGCGAATATCCCAGTTGTCCAGCAGACGGTATTTCTTTGTTTTATAATTTCTTTGGATTCGCCACTTCTGATAAAAGAATACATCTTCCCACATTTGGCTGCCGCCCAGCGTAAAAAAGTCAAACTTCATGTCTGCCCCCGGATTCTAGTTCTTTTGCGTAACGCCCGTATCATTCGGAATCGCAGTGATGGTAATCAGCGATTCGTCATTGCCTTTCCTCTCAATCAGAATCTGTACCGCCCGTCTGTCGCGCAGGTAAGTCATGTGACTGATTTTGGCCCGCACCACGGCAACTTCTGACCAGCGTATCTTCGGCATCTCTGATATATAGAAGTCATAAATGCTGTTAGCCGAGTAGGGGGCTGAGAATATTAAGCTTCCGCTCCAGTTCTGTCCGCTGCCCAGAGTCCTTGTTTCTGACATATCTATATATGCCGGCTCGGGAAATGGAATATCAGGAAAACTTGCAAAAGCCGGCGGAACTGCCGAACCGTCGACTCCCTTTAAAATCGGCCGCTCTGAACTGCACGCCGATAGTATTACGACTAAAGTTAAGGCTAAGATACTGTTTTTTAACATAATTGCTACCTTGTTGTCTTTGCTGGTTATGGTATATTGAGTTTATAGTAAGGTGATAAGGTTAAAAAAAAGGAAACAAGCCCTCGTTTTCCTTGTCAGAAATATGCAGAAAAAATCATCATCTAATCAATGTGTTAGAAAAAAATGCAAAAAAAATCAAAATTTTTTAATTTTTTGTGTTGACAATGGGGATTTGATGTCTTATAACCCGTTTTGTCGCTGGGGCGGCGGTGCTGAGAAGCGCAGCGG
>CAJTMA010000015.1 GCA_910577205.1 uncultured Alphaproteobacteria bacterium | reverse complement strand
TCACCTGCGGCGCGCAGCCCTCTTGTGACAGCCTCGGATACAAATACACCGGCGCGACGACTGACTGCCTCAACGAACCGCTCAAATGTCCCTTCAACTCATCTTACTTCAACTGCGTGAAGAAGGTGGATGCGGTTAATCTCTTAGTTCCTAATTACAACAGTTATAAAAGTTTAAGTACAAACGGAACAACTTATACTGTCGGCTCAGGAACTTTAGCTAGTTACTCTTGCGGCTGGGTATCGTTTCAAAGTGAAAATACAAACATCAATAACTCAGAATCCATTTGGAAAATTAATGGAACAATTGTAGGAAAACAAAGAGGTCTGGGAGGAAAATGGGCTGACTACAACTCTGCAATATTCTTACTGAGCAAAGGGAATACGTTTAGTCTGACAGGATATGCAGATAAAGAATATCTGTATTTTTACCCTTGTAAAGGTTATTAAAAAATTCCCCTGAAAAAATATACTTTATACACCTCAAAAAGTCTATATCTGCCTCTTTACTACAGCAATAATCTATCGCCTTATACGCAAAAAAGCCCCTCATTTGAGGGGCTTCATTACTAAACGTTATGATTAGTAATCAGCACGATTTTCTGTCGCAGAATTTCTCTGTTGTGCACGATATGCGGCATCATCAATTTCATCGGCTGCATCATCCGCAGCATCAGCAGCGTCATCTGCACTGTCAGATACTTTGTCTTTCAGATTTTTAGCGCCTTCCTTAGTCTTATCCCAAGCATTTCCGCTAACTTCCTTGGTTTTGTCCCAAGCTTTTTCACTAACTTCTTTAGTTTTATCCCAAGCGTTACCGCTTACTTCCTTAGTTTTATCCCAAGCTTTGCCCGAAGCATCTTTAGTAGCTTCCCAAGCATCGCTGCTTACTTCTTTAGTTTTTTCCCAGGTAGTCGGTTCACCATTATTATAAGAATTCTCTGTCATTTTATATTCTCCCTCTGTTGAATTAAACGCCCCTTGTTCGGCATCATTAACCGGAGCAGGGCGAACTGTGTTACGACGGCCGGCTTCATTCACAACTTCCTTAGCTGTATCCGCTGCATCGGAAGCCATATTTGCCGCCCCGGACTTAACATCATCGACAACTTGGCCAACAGTGGTCTTCTCATCAATACGACCCTCAAAAATGCCTTTACCGACCAAATAAACGATGATAATTAATGCGATATAAAAAAGATATTTCAAAGTTGTACCCATGGATAATCTCCTACTCAATTATGACTTCTAGAGAGATAATAATTACCCTCAAAAATTCAATTAATCCTTGGGTATAGCTATCCTATAGATTGTAGCAAACCAAACTGCCCGCCTGATAAACAAGACACAAAAAAACAGCCTCTCCCCAAGGAAAGGCTGTCTTCTGAGTAAGAGAACTAGAACAAATCGTCACTGCCTGCAACATCAGACAAAGCACCGCCGGAAGCTGCAGTTCCGCTAGCTGAGATTGCTCCACTAGCTGTGGACGTTCCTCCCGCAGAGGACGCTCCTCCCGCTGAGGACGTTCCTCCCGGAACGATTTCAGGCAAAGCACCAATAGCTTTTTTACGTTTCAGTTTATTGACGAACTTGATTGAACGCTGTGCATCCCATTTTTTCTTGCCTTCTTCGCGCTGGAAAATCTGTTTATAAACTTCAATTGCCTGATCAAATTCCGACAACTTGGTCAAACAGCTGGCCAGACCGTCAAAAAGCTTATGGTGATAATTGTTATTAATCAACATCTGAGCCTTTTTATAGCATTTCAGGGCATCATTAAACTTCAGCATCTTCTGGTATACAAAACCAATGCTAATCCAAGCCTGAATTTCGCGGCTGTCAATATTCAAAATTTTGGTAAAACATTTAAGAGCCGAGTTATTATCCCCCATCAACTGATAGGTAACCCCGACACCGTTCCAGGCCTTGATATTAGATTTATCGTTAGCTAACACTTTCTTAAAGAAAGAAATGGCCCGGTCATATTGTTTAAGTTTTTGTAACGTAACGGCAATAGACAACAAAGTCTGCGGATGCTTGTTATCAATTTTCATCGCCTGCTCCAGAACATCCAGAGCTTCTTTGTAAGAGAACATATGCTGTAAAGCAATCGCCTTACCATTCAGAGCTTCCAAAGAAGTCTGATCTGCGGCAACCGCCTGATCAAAACAAGCAATAGCATCTTTATACAATCCGCGCATACTCAAAGTAACGCCTTTGTTATTCAAAACTTCGACGGACTGCGGATTCATCAGCAAAGCCTTGTCAAAACACTCCACCGCCTCAGTATAGCGGCTCATTTTCTGAAAGGCAAATCCCTTGCTGTTCAAAGCCTTCCATGATTTTGGCTGTTCGGCTATTGCTTCGTCAAACTGGGCAATGGCTTCCTTGTACATCCCTTGGTCAAGAAGTTCCTGCCCTCTTTTATAAGCACTATTTTCATTTGATTTAACCATATTTTTTCTCTTCTCAAATTATAGTTACAAAATAATTCAGTGTTGAAACTATCATTTATAACAATTATTGTCAAGTTTCCCCTTAAAAAATTCCCCTTTAACTGATTTTCAACTGGCGATGCAAAGGAATATCAGTGCGAACCTCCACATAGCGCACGCCGAACCTGCGGCAAAACTCTTTTATTTTCAACCGCTTAGACTTAAAATAATTTTTATATTCCTTTTGAAAATGTTTTGATTTAGACTCGAAAATAAGCCGTTCACCTTTGTTTTCAGCCATATATTCGCCGGCTTTGGGCGGAAACTCTTCCAAAACATCAAACACATTTAAGGCATAGACTCGCGCTTTTTTAGCCAAAGCCGCCAGACTCTTCTGCATATCATCGCTAAAATCGGTAAAATCGCTGACAATAAAGACGGCTGCCTGGCTTTTGATACTCTGCTGCAACAGCTGTACGGACTTTTGCAAATCGGGAGAAACCTCCTGTTTTTCACGCAAAATCCGTTTGGTAGCCTCACTGATTTTTTTCAGCATAATCATCATATTAGCCCGGTTATTCTGCGGCTTAAAGAACAAATTTTCCTGTCCGTCATATACCACGCAACCAAAACGGTCTTTGTTTTCCAAACTCATCCATCCCAACAAAGCGGCAATTTTAGCCGCAGCCACCGATTTCAGCTCATGACGCGTCCCGAAAACCATCTGCGGCGATAAATCCAGCAACACATATATCTCCCGGTCACGCTCTTCCGCATAAAGTTTGGTAAACGGCTGCTCCTTACGCGCCGTCACCCGCCAATCAATATCCCGGACATCATCGCCATATGCATAACTGCGGATTTCCTCCAGCTCCATCCCCCGCCCTTTGAATGCCGACTTAACATCTCCGGCCATCATCGAACAGGTCTTGACTTGACTGAGCTGGCGCAAATAAGCAACATATTGCCGCTGCTCAATCAATTCCTCCAAGCTTGCAAATAACCCGTTGCCGCCTAACTCCGGCGCAACATGGCTAAAAAATCGGGTTATGTTTTTGAAAGGTTTCATTTATTCACCTGCCTGCATTCAATAACAGAGCTGCGGTTCTACGGCAAAGGGACGACCCGAAGCAATGCATTAATAATCGCGTCTGCAGTTACCCCTTCAGCCTGCGCTTCAAATGTCAAAATAATTCTGTGGCGGAGAATATCATAAATAACGGCGTGAATATCTTCAGGTGTTACAAAATCGCGGCCGTCCAGCCATGCATTTATTTTGGCACAGCGGTCAAGGGCAATAGTCGCGCGCGGACTGGCTCCGAAAAGCACCTGCCCTGCCAGCTTGGCATCATATTTTTCAGGATGACGGGTTGCGACCACCAGCTGCACCAGATATTCTTCAATCGCCTCACTCATATGAACATTAAGAACATCCTGGCGGGCAGCCAAAACATCCTCAATAGCTAACGGTGTAAATTTAGCAGCCGGAGATTTGGCAACTTCGCCGCGAACCAACTGCAAAATTTTCTTTTCCGATTCGGCATCCGGCTGGTCAATCTTAATAAACATCAAAAACCGGTCAAGCTGTGCTTCCGGCAGATTATAAGTGCCTTCATGCTCAATCGGGTTTTGTGTTGCCATAACCATAAAAAGCTCCGGCAGCAGATAGCGCTTGCCGCCGACACTCACCTGGCGTTCGGCCATAGCCTCCAGCAAAGCGGATTGAACCTTAGCCGGCGCACGGTTAATTTCATCTGCCAAAATCAAATTGGCAAAAATCGGCCCTTTGCGAAACTCAAATTCGCCCTTGGCCGCAACATAAATCTCACTCCCGGTAATATCCGACGGCAGCAAATCCGGCGTAAACTGAATACGGTTATATCTGGCGGTAACACATTCCGAAAGGGTCTTGATAGCTTTTGTTTTCGCCAAACCAGGCGCGCCCTCAACCAAAGCATGGCCGTCTGCCAGCATGGTGATAATTAATTTGCGCACCAATTCTTCCTGCCCGATAATTTTGGTTTCCAGATAATTTTTCAGTCCGATAATTTTATTTCGTATTTCAGCCATACCCACATCCTTGTCTTTAAAATTGCCATAAACCGCTGCCAAGAATTGCACCTCGGCATAATTCAAAAAACTCCTTTGCAATCCCGTCAATATTATTATATATATGGGCTAAACAAGAAAAAAACAAGAAGTAAAACTAATGGATGACATTTTCAATTTAGATGAAAGCAGCGCCGCCCCGGTTTATAACAACACCGCGGCTTTAATGCCGGCCTTTTCATGGCTGGACCAGTTGAATCCGGAACAAAAGCTCGCCGTCCGAACCACCGAAGGGCCGGTTTTGGTGCTTTCCGGCGCAGGCACGGGTAAAACCAAAGTCCTGACCACTCGCCTTGCCTATATTCTGGCAAACATGAAAGCCAATCCGTGGAACTGTCTGGTCGTCACCTTTACCAACCGCGCTGCCCGCGAAATGAAAGAACGTGTCCATAAGATGATTGGCGATATGGCTAATTCCGTCTGGCTGGGCACATTCCACAGCATCTGCGTTAAAATCCTGCGCAATCATGCCGAATTAGCCGGGCTGCACTCTAATTTTACCATTCTTGACACTGATGATCAGAAACGCGTCGTCAAACAAATCTGCGAAACCATGGGAGTTGACGACAAAAAATATCCGCCGCAAGCAATTATTGACCGCATCCAGCGCTGGAAAGACAAAGGGATGACTGTCGAAAAATTACAAGGCGAATATAAATCAAACGTCTTGACCGAAGTTTACCAACGTTACCAGCAGCGCCTGCTGGAATTAAACTGCGTTGATTTCGGCGATATCCTGCTTTATGCGCTCAATATCCTGCTGTCCAACCCCGACATTTTGGCAAACTACCAAAACCGTTTCAAATATATTATGGTAGACGAGTATCAAGACACCAACGTCACCCAATACCTTTTCCTGCGTTTATTATCACAAACCCACAAAAACCTGTGCTGTGTCGGCGATGACGATCAATCTATCTATTCTTGGCGCGGCGCCGAAATTGAAAATATTTTGCGTTTTGAAAAAGACTTTCCCGAATGCCAAACCATCCGCCTGGAACGCAATTACCGTTCGACAGCCAACATTTTGGCGGCAGCCTCATGCCTCATCAGCCATAATTCGGGTCGTCTGGGCAAAACCCTGAAAGTCGCCGAAAACAGTCCGGCCATGAACTGTGATAACTCTAAAATCAAAGTCGTCAGCGTCTACAGTGGCGAAGATGAAGCCAAATATGTTGTCGAAGAGATTGAAAATCTGCGCCGCAACGGCAATGATTACTCACAAATGGCCGTCTTAGTGCGTACGGCTTTCCAAACCCGGGAATTTGAAGAAAAATTTATGGCTGAGGCAATTCCGTATCAGGTTATCGGCGGTCAAAAATTCTATGAACGCGCTGAAATCAGGGATGCTCTGGCTTACTTCCGCGTTGTTTTGCAGCCGCATGACGACTTAGCCCTTGAACGGATTATTAACAAACCGGCTCGGGGCGTTGGCGCAAAAGCCCTTGAAAAACTTCGCGAAACAGCACGCAGCAATGGCATCTCCCTTTATATGGCCGCAGAAAAAATGGTAGCGGACGGCACACTTACCGGCAAAGCCAAAACCGGGCTGGCCGACCTGACAGATAAATTTAACCAATGGCGGCAAGCTTTGCAAGCTGTCACGCCCGATGATCTGGCAGACCAGATTCTGGACGATTCCGGATACCGTGATATGCTCAAACAGGAAAACACCGAAGAAGCCCGCGGCCGCTTAGAAAACCTTAAAGAACTTGTCAACGTGCTCAGCGACCGTGAAAAATACCCCTCTTTGGCTGAATTTATGGAGCACGTCAGCTTAGTCATGGATAAAGATGACGCGCTTGATCCGAACAAAGTCATGCTCATCACTCTCCACTCAGCCAAAGGTCTGGAATTTGACATTGTCTTTTTGCCCGGCTGGGAAGAAGGGCTGTTTCCACACCAGCGCAGCTTAGATGAAGGCGGCACCACCGCGCTTGAAGAAGAACGCCGTCTGGCTTACGTCGCAATTACCCGCGCCAAACAGCAGTTATATATTCTCACCGCATTGAACCGCAAAGTCTACGGCCAATGGCAAAACAACATCCCTTCGCGCTTCATAAATGAGCTTCCGCCGTCTAACATTGACATCCAAAACAACGTCAATAATTTTTACAGCAGCAATTATGGCGGAAACTACGGAAACAATTACGATTCCGGGTCATCATACCGTCCTTGGTATACCAAGAAAAAGGAAAGTGCCGCCAGAGAATATAACGACAGCAACCGCTACAGCTATACGCCCGAACCGGAATACCGTAGCAGCCCGTCTAACGGTATTGTCGGCGTACGGGTTTACCACCAAAGTTTTGGTTATGGCAAAATCATTGCGGTTGACGGCAACAAACTGGAAATCATGTTCGACCAATACGGACACAAAAAGTTGCACAAAGATTATGTGACAAAAGCATAACTTTGTGACTGCCATCTATTTAAATTTGCAGATTCGGCATTACATCTTCCCCGTAATAATAAAACAGCGGAGAAACAACATGAATAAATTCAATTTGCTTTTGGCTGCCGGATTGGTTGCAGCTGCAACACCGGCAATGGCCGAAGATTCTAAAGGCGGTTTCAAGGAAGTAAACGTCATTACCATTGAAGAAGCTCAAAACCTCGGCGATGACGCTTATGTCATTATTCAGGGAAACATCACCAATAAAATCGGCGATGAAAAATATACTTTTCAAGACAAAACCGGTAGCGTTACCATCGAAATTGATGATGACGATTGGGACGGCGTAGACGTTACCCCGGCAGATTTAGTTGAAATTCAAGGCGAAGTCGACAAAGGTTGGACCTCATTTGAAATTGATGTTGACACCATCAGCAAAGTTGCTCCTGAAGCTAAAAACATCGCTGCTGCCAATAACTAATTGTCATATTCCAAAAAACGATTATATTAATCCTGACTGTTTTAGTCAGGATTTTTTTATTTACAAAGGAGATACTAAATGAAAAATATGCTTCTGTTGACTTGCTTTTCTGTTCTGGCATTTTCGGCCGCAGCCCAAGCTCAATATAAAGCTGGCGGCTACATCGGGAATACGGAAACGGCCGACATTACGCTTGTTGAACAAATCAACAATCTTCCCGATGACGCATACGTCACCATGCAGGGAAAAATCATCTCAAAAATTGGCCATGAAAAATACACCTTTCAAGATAAAACCGGAACAATCAAAATTGAAATTGACGATGATGATTGGAATGGCGTAACCGTTGGCAAAGACGATACTGTCCAGATCCAGGGCGAAGTCGATAAAAGCTGGCGCAAACCGACCAAAATCGAAGTTGACTTTATCCAAAAAGTTCCGGCTCAGAAATAAGTTATTGCAAACTCCCCTCATGCTGAGGGGAGTTTTTTTCTCAGTTCATCACAATGCTGGCAATAAATGCCGTCAGAATAAACAACATCAACCCAAAACCAATAATAATCACAGCCGCAGACGATTTTGTTTCTTTACGCAAATGCCAGTTTGCGGCAAAAATTCCCAAATAGCTAAGCAAATAAGCACCGCTTGACAAATTAACAATCGAAGTAAAATCCATAAATATGGCAGCCAGCAGAATTAAAGTCGATGTCAGCAGATTCCCGTAAGTTCCGCGCCGCCAAAACTGCTTGCGGTAAAACTTCGGCAAAACGCCCTGCTCGGACAAAGACCGGGAAATACGAAAAATACTGAAGAATGTCGCGTTAATGCCGGAAACAAAAGCCATAACAGCGCCGAAATAAATTAACCCGTATCCCCATTTACCCAACAGCTTATCGGCAACTATTGCCACTGCCGTATCTGCATCGGCAGTCAAATCAGCCTGCGGAATATAATGCATCACCACATATGCCAAAGCCATATATAATGCCATAACCGCCAAAATCGTAATAAAAATCGCCAGCCTGATTGTCTGCTTCGGACGCTGAACATCCGCTGCTGCATTGGTAATAACGCCATATCCGGCATAAGCAAAAAAGGTGACGCCGATAGCTCCCCAGAAACTCATCAGCGATGGTTCTGGCAACACATTATCCAATCGCAAATCATCATGATAAACAGCCGCACTGATAAGCGTTGACAACACCACAACCTTTACCGCCACCAAAAAGATTTCCGCCCGTCCGACATCATCCGCATTCATCATATTCAAAAAGGCCAAACCGATAATCAGCGCCGCCGCAAATTCATTAATCGTAATCCAGCTGTAAGCCGTATTTTTTAATAAATCGGCAAAATAGATGCCAAAAGACTTTGCCATCATGGAAATAGAAATTGCCGAAGTCAGAACATAAATCAGCGACATCCCGCCCGACACCCACTTTGAAGGAAAAGCCAGATGAAAATAACTGGTCAATCCACCGGACACCGGATAACGCGCGGCCAATTCGCCATAAGAATAACCGGAAAACAAAGCCACCATGCCGGCAATGACAAAAGCCCAGTAAGTCCAACTCCCAGCATCTAGAATCACCTGTCCGAGCAGGGCAAAAATCCCCGCCCCCACAACAGAGCCGATTCCCAGTGACGTAACGCTTAACAGTCCCAAATCATATTTTTTAATTCTTTTCTTTTGCATTTTATTCCCCCACACCGGGATATATAATAATAAAGTAGAGAACTTCAACAAAGCCGAATAACACTTGACACTTTAAATACATAGGATTTATACTACATATAATTTATTATACATAACATAAACGGAGACATCTGATGGAAAAAGCTAAAAATGTAAAAGAATTTGTGGAAAGAATAGACGCCAGCAAAAAAGTCAACCCCAAAGACCTGTCATCAGACCAAGACCTGACAATTGCAATCATGAATCTGATAAGCATTGAGGAACACTTGGTTTTCTCTGGCGCTAAAACCGGAAAAAATTCTTTTTACGATTTGATTGAAGAAATCCGCGAAAAACGCAAAAACCTCATGCAAAAAATCATCCCCAGCTACGAAGGCGAAGTCTGGTGCATCTCCAAACACCTGTTGGCCTCGTCCATGCGCCTGATGGAAGTCGGCACCAAGCAGCAAAGCCTTGGCAACAAGGAGGTCGCATATGACTTGTTTAACCAGGCTTACGATTTGTACTGCCTGTTCTGGGGATTAAACATGAATATGCTTAACATTGCTGATGTCAAATGGGTAAAAGACAATGTTGAAGACGTTAAACAACTGACCGCCAAAGTCAGCGAAACTGTCAAAACAGCTCCGGCAGAAACGCCCCGCCAGGAAAGCGCCCTCTCCAAAATGAAAGCTTTCGTCCGTAAAGCCGTTGACTGCTGCATTGAATAAGGAGAACTCTATGAAAAAAATATTATTAATGCTGGCAGCCGTTTTTTCTTTGCTGACTGCTTGCAAAGAACACCAGCCCGTAACAACGGAAGAAATTGCCAATGATAAAATCTATCTGTTTTACGCCAACACCTGCCCGCATTGCCATGATGCTCTGAAATACCTCAACCAAAACCATCCCGACCTTCCGGTTACAATGGTTAATGTCGCCAATCGCCATGGTTATGAACTGTTTATCAAATGCGCCCGGAAATTTAATCTTGGCCGCCAAATAGGCACACCGCTATTTTGTATCGGCAATCACTACCTCATGGGCTGGTCGCCAAACAAAGCATTAGAATTTGACCGCTTGGTTAAACAATTCTCTCCGCAGGGTTAATAATGCCTCAACAGCTGCCTGCCGAAATTATGAAAAAAGCCGCAAAAGGGATAAGCTATATTGCCCATCCCTTGCGGCTGCGCATATTGGAATATTTAGATGTCAACGGCGCTTCATCTGTTTCGGCAGTAACTAAGGCTCTTAATGAAGAACAAGTTATCGTTTCACAAAGTTTGAAAAAACTCCGTGAAGCTAACCTGGTTAAAACCGAACGCCGCGGTTTGTTTATTTATTATAATATTTATGAAGAATATCCGGCAAGTATTTTTGTATGTATTCGCAAACTCTTCGGCTACATGACCGATAATTTTTACTTTCTGGCAGATGGTTATAAAGCCATGCTTCCGCGCGATTATACCGGAATGGTTGCCAACCAGATTAAACTTTTTGCCAATTATGATAAAATGCGCATTTTGGAATATCTGACCCTGAACGGCGAAAGCAACGTCACAGACATTGTCAAAGCCACAGAAAATCCGCAATTAAAAATCTCACAATATTTAAAACGGTTGCGCGATGACGGCTTCGTCACTTGCCGCCGCGAAGGCCGGTATATTTATTATGCCATTACCGCAGGCGTACATAAAACAGCTATCCAGTGCATCCACAAACGCTATGACAGCTTAGCTGACAAAAGCGACTTTTGACATCCTCCCCACTGGAAGTCTACCGGTTCACACCCTGGCTTTATTACCAATAAAAAAACCACTCCGAAGAGTGGTTTTTTTATTGGTAGCGAGGGGCGGATTCGAACCGCCGACACATGGATTATGATTCCACCGCTCTAACCAACTGAGCTACCCCGCCATGGGCTTCGTGCTATTTAATAATAAATTCTCATTGCCTTGTCAATAACTATTTTTTCTTCTATGCAAAAAAATTATAACTCATTTTCAATATAACCATCTGCCCGCTGTGCCCAAGTAATACCTTTCTTCACTACTTTAGCCGGATTCCCGGCAATCGCCGTATGAGGTTCGGCAAATGAAGATGACACAACAGCTCCAAATCCGACAATCGTATCATCCGCAAGTTTGGTATTTTTCAAAATCGTAACATTTCGCCCAACCCAGCAATGGTTACCGATTTTCATCTCCCGCACAGAATTTAATATTTTGCCGCTTTCTGCATCCAAAACGGGATGCCCGTCTGTATGATATAGAATAATCCCTTTTGAAAACATACAGTCATTCCCGACAGACAGAGTGGAATTACTGTTAAAAACATCAACTTCAAACGAACCGAAAGCATTATTATTGCCAAAGGTAACAACCGAATTATTACATTTGCCATGATTGAAGTGATTCTGCCCCACAATCATAAACAAGCCTTCAAAAATATTATTTTCACCAATCGTAATCCGGTTATTATCGCCATAAACGCAAATGCAAATTTTTCCGGAAATATCCCCTGCCCGCGGCGCAATGACAATTTGATTATTTTCGCCTTCCAGAAAGATTTCTATATTTTGGTTTTCTGCAATTTGGATATCATTATTGCCTTTGCAAATAATATTATTAGCAAACATAGGAACATTAACAACTTTATGGTGTTTCTTTTTTTTCTTGAATCCAAACATTCCGCTTCCTTCCAAAATTCATACTTCACACCATACTTTAATTAGCAATATAATCAAATACTATTAGCCTGTTGTTGACAAAAAACACTGATTTCAACTTTAGCAGCACCTTGTAATCCCCGATTTAACGACTAACTAATAAAACATTCGGTTATAAAACTTTAGGAGATAAACGATGCTGCGCCAATTAACAATCATCAGTGCAATCAGCCTTTTAGCAGTCCCCGCTCTGGCGGCAGACGATAATAATTTTAATGGCTGGCGCGCTGATTTCCGCAGGGTCGCGTTAGAAATGTCCTCAACTTCGGTTTCCAATGCCGAACAATATCAAAACTCGCCAAACTCTCAGCTTAGTGCCGACAGCGAAACATTATTCAAAGGCGTTTTTGATTTTGCATTGGAATACGGACAACCGGAATACCAATGGAACAATACAGTATATATGGAATATGGCAAAACCAAATTAAAAAAAACCGACGGCTCCACCACTTCATCAGAAAATGCCGATAAGATTTTACTGACCAGTGACTACGCCCGCAAAATGTGGAAATATGATGAAGCCGATGTCGGCCCGTTTGCCAGCCTTGGCTACCAAACAGAATTCACGGCCAATAATGATGCCCCACGCAATAAAACCTTACGCGGCAAAGGCGGTATCAAACTGTTCAACGGCACTTATATCAAAGAACTATACGCAGCTTTGGTTGAAGAACTGGATATGACCTACAATCCCAGCGACACTAAAACCGCCTATGAAATCGGCATCCGCGCCGAATATCCGCTGCGGGACGGTGTTAAATTCCAATTAGACAGTTATTTCCGGGATTATTTTGTATACAGCCGGTATGTCGGCACAGATTTCAAATATGAATTCAACCTCACCAGCCGCATGGATGTGAAGATTCATAAAGACTTAAGCATTGCGCCTTATATATCTTACTTTGAAGCCCAATCCAGAGAAGCTCCCGTCGCCGGCAGCAACTTCATGATTGGCCTGTCTTTTGCCTATAGTCATCTGTTTAATCTCTAGTATTTCACATAAGATTCAAAGGGATATACAAAAAAAAATTTATCCCCTTTAAATCTCTTGACTCGCGCGGAATAGTTGTTACATTGAAGCCATCAAATTGATAACAATTTAATGGAGTTTTTGATAATGACAAAAAAATTAAAAGTCATGTTTTCAACACATGGCTTGGTTGAAGGTGACTTCGCATTTGAACTGGATGAAAAAGGTTACCCAACAACCAAAGTAACATCCAAAAAAGTAATTACCGGACAAGATACCGGCGGCCAGGTTTACTATGTAAAAGCCTTGGCAGCCAATTCCAGCAATTATGATGTTGACTTGGTTACCCGCCGCGTAGATCCGCGCATTTGCCCCCAGTTCGGCGGGACAGCGCGTGACCTTGGCACAGACTTGAACTACACCGTTGAACAGCAGTGGCATGAAAGCGCCACAATCCGCAGCCGCGTATTGCGCGTTCCTGCCGGCGGCCACTTCAGCTTCATTCCTAAAGAAGAAATCGTTCCCCTGCTGCCGGAACTGATTAATAATCTTTATGACTTCTACAAAAAAGAAAACTGCCTCGACAAGATTGAAGTTGTTGAAGGCCACTATCGTGACGGTATGCTGGCAGCTGATATGCTGTGCAGCAAAATTGAGGAAGAAACAGGCCGTCGCCCGGTTATGCTGGTAACCAGCCACTCTCTGGGACACAAAAAATATGAACGCAACCTGCCCCAATACCAATCCGGCAACATCAGCGAAGAAGAATGGCAGTGGCATAATTTTGAACAACGTATTGAACATGAAACTTTCGCATTTCATAAATCCGACATCATCATTGCGACCTCACCGGATGAACAAACCCGTCTGTTGGCTGAACCATACTTGGCTGATTTGAACAAAATCACCATTATTCCGCCGGGATACAATGACGAAATTTTCCAGCCGTTAACCCCGCAAAATTTGCATAAGCTGAAATATCACTTTGATTATAAAAACATTTATAATGAAGATTGCAGCATCGACCTGACAGACAAGAAAGTCGTTTCATCTCTTGGCCGCGTTGTCCGTGACAAAGGGTTCAGCGAACTGTCCCGCTCCATGGTTGAAATCATGAAAGAAGATCCGTCTGTCATTTATATGGTCAGCGGCGAAATCGGCAACCCGGTTACACAGGAATGCCGCGACATCCTGAAAGAAGTTGAAGACCGCGTTATCTTCCTGCCGTCTTTAAACCAAAAAGAAATGGCTCGCGTATATAACGTTTCTTCTGTCTTTGTCATGTCCAGCCTGAACGAAGCTTTCGGCATGGTTCCGATTGAAGCAATGGGTTGCGGCACAGCCGTTATCGTCGGCCGCAGCGGATTTAATGACTTTGCTCACTGCGCAGATATCCGCGATGACAATCAGGACTACTCCAAAGCCCTCGGTATTTATGCTCCGTCACAGGAAGCTGACCGCTGGCGTCAGGTAAAAGCGCTCAAATTGTTGCTCAACAATGAAGAGCTGCGCCAAAACATTGCCACCAACGGCAACGACTATGTCCGCAACAATCTGACCTGGCAAAAGATTTCAGAACAAAAAGACCAGATTGTCCAGAATGTCTTGACTGAACGTGAACATATTCAAGGCAACGTCTATAAATTTGAAAAAAGCGATATGCAGGCAGCCGATTTGGTTTCCCGCAAGAAGCAAAAGGCCATCTAAGCAAACCACAAACCCCGGAAAATTTCCGGGGTTTGTTTTTACTTCTTGTCATCATCTATAATTTCATATTCCACATCGATTATTTTTGGATTCTGCGTATCTTTCTTCTGCCCGCGGCATCTGGGCATAGATTTTCCGTTCTTAAAATTCCAATACCAAGCCTTGCCGCTGTTAAACAAAAACGAGATACCGATAAGAACCAAAATAACCGGCAGCAAAATAGACAGCGCATAAAATGAAAACAGCGCCATAAATAAAACAAAAGCCCCAATCCCCAGCCATATTAAGAATCCGTCTAACTGTTTCATTTGTTATTCCTTTCTTTGTTGCCTCTGATAAATATATGTTTTATACTGCAAAAAAGCAATCAACTGAGGACTTTTTATAATGACTTTCTTATTTTTAGAATACCCCAAATGCTCCACTTGCCAAAAGGCCAAAGCCTGGCTCGAAGAACACCATATTGACTTTGCCAGCCGCCACATTGTTGAAAACAACCCTGCCGCTCATGAACTCAAAGAATGGTATAAACGCAGCGGCCTCCCGTTAAAACGCTTTGTCAATACATCAGGATTGCTTTACAAGTCGATGAATCTCAAAGATAAATTGCCCAACATGAGCGAAGAAGAACAGCTTAGTCTTCTGGCGACAAACGGTATGCTTGTCAAACGTCCGTTACTCATCGGCAAAGATTTTGTGCTCACCGGATTCAAAGCCGAAGAATGGCAAAATAAACTTTTTCCGACGACAAAAGTTTAACCGAAAATTAAACGATAACTGGCTATATATCCTGTATAATTTCACATAATTACAACAGAGGAAAAAATGTTCAGCCAGTTTAGTTTCCAGCAATTTATCAGCGCCTTTGTCATTTTGTTCGCAGTGATAGACGTCACCGGTTCGATTCCCATTTTTTTGAGCCTTAAAAAGAAAGGCAAACACATAGATGCCAAAAAAGCCGCCATTATGTCCTTGGTCATGTTTTTAGGCTTTTTTTATGTCGGAGAAGCTTTTTTAACCTTATTCCATGTAGATATTTCATCTTTCGCCATTGCCGGTTCGTTGATTATTTTTGTAATGGCTCTTGAAATGATTCTGGATATTGAAATTTTCAAAAATGCTCCCGATTCCCCCAAAGAAGCAACCTTTGTTCCGGTTGTCTTCCCGCTGATTGCCGGAGCCGGCGCATTAACCACCCTGCTTTCCATCCGTTCGCAATATGCCAATATCAATATTATCCTTGCCGTATTGCTGAACGTCTTGTGGGTTTATATTGTTTTAAGACTCACCCGAAAAATTGATAAATTTTTGGGCGCAGGCACAATTTATATGCTGCAAAAATTCTTTGGCATCATTCTGCTTGCCATCTCGGTTAAATTATTCACCCATAACTTAGCCATTCTGATGAAAAGCTAAATTATAATTCAGGCATTCCGATGCGGCCGAGCAAAGGCAATTTTACAGCCGGCCGCCGGATGTCAATTCCAAAACTTAATCCTAAAACATTAAATTCCAAACCTTCATACCAGCCTAAGATAACCCCGAGCAATCCATAGAGCGAAAACTGAAAACCGCTCTTGCTTTCACTGACTGCAAAAAGTTTGTTCCCCACAAGCCAGTCTTTACCGATGGCTAACGGCGGCAAGGTCATCTTCAACTGCGGCACATTTCTGATAATATAAGAAATAAAGGTATTGCTGTTTGGCCCGGGCCATGCGCGATATTCTTTGGCATAAGGATAATCAGCCACAGCTTTTTCAATAGCAGGAATTGCCTCTTGGGCTTCTTTTCCGCGCACCTCGCCAATCAGCATAGGCTCAGCCCCATACCAGCGGCGGTCAGGAACATCATTTGACACTGAAACAGCAGGCAGCCCCCGGCGCAAATACCAGCCCATAACTTGATAAATCGTATATTTATCAGCATTTTCAGGCTTAACGGCTATCCAGCTGTGAACAGCAAAAGCACCACGCCAGCTATACGTCCGCGCCGCATAAACCTGAACCACAGCCTCTGCGGTTTTGCTTGGCAAGGGCGCCAGCCCGACACTGCTCCTGTCAGCAAAACGCCAATCCGTACTGCGTATTGTCATCATTAATATCCATATCAAACAAGCCGCCCATAAACCGATAACGGCCTTTTGTTTTCGGGTATAGTCTTTTAACACCTATTTTCTGCCTTTGCTTTTAATAGCCAGCAGTGGAATAAATCCGCCCAAATAATACCTCCGCCAGATCGGCAGATTTTTCACTTTCATAAGAGGTATAATATTAAACAACTTAAATATTTCAACCTCGCCTTTGATAATTTTCTTTCCCAAAGGCAGACAACCAAACAAATAAAATTGTTTAATTTGCTTTCTGGGCGCACGAACCTTGCCGGGCTGTTTCAGGCAGGATTTCAAATACCCGTATCCTTTCTTTCGCTCAACCTCAATCACTCTCCCGATTGCTTCATAACCCATCTCCCCGCTGTCCAAAGAATAGCCATCAAGCGTTTCCACCAACCGGCTGCGCAGCCCTAAGATACCTAACAGATTCTCCAAACGGGAAACACCGCGCTCCGAATTAACCACACAGGTAAACGGCCGCTTAAAAAGCACGGAAAAACAAACGCAATGGAAAGAATCAGTCAGCACATATTCGGCATTTTGCAACAATCTAAGCCATTCGCCGACCGGACGGCATAAAACAGTTTCTTTTCCACCGATAATTTTCTTTTCACCATAAATATCGACAACATTCCAGCCTTTTTCTTTTGCCAGACGCTCTATTTCTCTGTTTGTTTCTGCCGTTTCATCCAAAATCATCTTAGCCACATACGGCTTATCCGCCGGCAGCTTTTCACCTTTCATTACAGGCTCATAATCTTCCGCACTTAACAGCAAAGTCGGATCAATTACCCGAACGGCTTCAGCGCCAAACATATCCCGACAAATGTCAATGCCGGATTCTTCCCGAACAGATATGCCGTTAAAACGCCGCAGATTCTCGCGGACAATTTCCGTTGCTTCGTCCGTCCCTTCCCAATAATCTAACCCCAAACTCGCGGCATATGAAAACAGCGTCTTATGCGGAGCGGCAAAAGCCAGCAAAAATTCTTTCAAAGACCGAAAAACATATCGAAAACGCCAAACCTGATCACTGCCGGTCACAAAAGTATCAAATTTAGCATTCAGCTGAACCAAATCATCGGCATCATAACAAGGCTTTGTCCGTTTCAAAAATTTGTTACGAAACTTTTCAAAATTCTTGTTTTCTGCCTTTTCCCGAAAATAAGCTTTGCTGAACAGCTTCGGCTTTTTCAATTGGCGATAATCAATAATTGTCGCTCTGCTGCCACAGCGTTCTATTGCAGTCTGCAAAGCATAAGCTACCAAACAAGCCCCAAAATTCGGACTATGCTGCAAATTCAAAATCCCTACCTTGCGACGGACAGGCATTACCGGCGGCATATATTTCTGTTGCAAAAACGGCCAGCTCTGCCCGGCTTTGTAATCCTCAAAAAAAGCTTCCCTTTGCGGAGATGGCACTGAGCTATGCGTAAAAGTCGGATTCGCAGCTATCGCACTCACCTCCGGCACGCGTTCCGCCAAAGCATAACGTGACCGCAAAGCCTCAAACATCAGCTTGCCTTTGGGCGAGTTTAGTAAAACCAGCGATGTCCCTTTATCATCATCACATTTGGGGCGAAAAACATTAATCCCCCCAAAATCGCCAAGCGTTAAATCCCCCATCCGCTGACAGCCGATGAACTGGCATTCGGCACAACTCGGCCGCAGAAATAGATTGCTCAAGAAGCCTTTCATATAAGAATTTTCATCCAAGGTTTCATGCACGTTATCACCAACGACCAAACTAAACTGCTTCCAGCCTTTGTCTTTGTTTCGAAACTCAATCCGGCAGTTTTCATCTGCGCCCAGGCTTTCCAAATATCGTTGAAAAACACCGGGAGAAGGCACGCCATGACATAACACGTCAACCGTCAGCAAATTGTCATGGTTACCACCCAGAAAAGCATATAACCCGGCAACCTGGCAAGGTGTTCCCGAAAACAAAACCTGTAAACCATTGCGCAAATCCGCCCGCACCTGCCCCAGCATTGTGCCGATGTCGCTTTGCACATACTTAGAGCCCATTAAAGCTCCCAGTTCCTCCACATTTTCCACACGAATATGACGCAGATGATTCGCTTCATCAAATGCCGCACCGTAAACGACACCGCCTTCAGCGATAATTTCTTCTGCCAATATCCGAAACATCCCGCCGGATGAACTTTTCTGCCGAACGGTATCATCCTTATTCCAAACAGCATAAAATTCCGGGAATTTGCTATGCGCAACCGGACGCCCCGTCAATGCCGGACAGACTTTCTCACATTTGCCGCAGTTAACACAGGCTTGCTCGTCAATCTGCGGAAATTTAAAGCCTTCCTCATTTTCCACCATTGTAATCGCCCGCACCGGACAAATATTAAAACAGGCATGACACCCCACACACCGGCTGGGAGATACAGCATCAACAGTCATTAGCAGTCCTCAAAAAATAGGAATTAAAATCTATACAAAAATTATAATCATTGATATCAACCATTCAATCAATTTCTTTTATTTTCGGAACTCCTGTTGATTAAACACCATATTCATTGACGCAATCTCAGATATCAAGTACACCACATATAAGGAATAACTTCTAACCGGACTGTTTATGCTATGGAAAAAATCAGCAACCTCTTCACCAATCACCCTGTTCTGCCAGAATCCGTTATGTGGATTGTATTTGGCATTGCCGTCATTGTTTTGTTGCTATGGGACTTATTGTTTTTTAACCGCAAGAATGAAGTCCCTAACTTCATGCACACGCTTATTCTCTGCATCGTCTATATTCTGGCGGCCTGTGTATTTGGCATCTTTGTCATGTATGAAGAGGGCGTAGACAAAGGCTTATTGTTCTTTACCGGTTTTCTGGTTGAAAAAAGCTTATCACTGGATAACGTCTTCATCATTTCCTTGATTTTTACATCGCTGCAAATTCCCCGGATGTACCAACACCGCGTACTGTTTTGGGGCATTCTCGGCGCTTTGCTTATGCGAGGTTTGCTGATTTTTATCGGCGATGCCTTAATCCGGGAATTTCACTGGGTTCTGTACCTGTTTTCCGCATTCCTGCTCTACACCGGTATAAAAATGGTTCTGCCTTCATCTGAGGAGGAAACCCCGCTTCGCGATACCAGACTTTACAAAATTATTTCCAAATATTTTCATGTCACCTCCGAGCTCCACGGCGAACACTTTGTGGTTAAACAAAACGGCCGCCACTATATTACGCCGCTGTTTTTCGCTTTGCTGATTGTCGAAACCATGGACGTTATTTTTGCCTTAGACAGCATTCCGGCCATTTTCTTGATTACGCAGGATATTTTCATCATTTACACCAGCAATATTTTTGCCATCCTCGGCCTGCGCGCACTTTATTTCCTGCTGGAAGCCGCCGTCTGCCGCTTTGTTTACCTTAAGCAGGCCTTATCGGTCATCCTGATATTCATCGGCAGCAAAATCTTCTTGCCGCACTTGGGTATGGAAATTGAGCCTTGGCACTCGCTGGCAATAACCTTTACCATTATTTTTATTGGTATCGGCGCGTCCCTGCTCTCCAAACGTTGCAATAAGAACTAAAAAAAATCCCGGATAATTCCGGGATTTTTTATAAGCATTATTTTTTCAGCAAATCTAAAAACTTTTGCCGGAAACTTTCCAGCGTGCCGCAGTTTTCATACTGCTGTCTGGAAAAACGTCCCATCTCAGCCAGCTTATCCCGGCAATCAACCAACTTTATAATCATCAGGCAAAGTGATTCGGCATCTTCATTTTCAAAGATAAAACCATTCTTTCCCGGAACAACCAAAAACTTCGCCCCGACATGAGAACTGACAATAAGAGGGCGATAAGCCATACAGGCCTCCAAAGCCACCAGCGAAAAAGACTCATCCCGCGAAGCCACTAAAACGGCATCATTGTCACGATAAAATTGCCATAATTCATTACCCTGTTTAGGAGCTTCCCAAACAATCTCCGGCATATCTTTGCTTCCAGCCAACAAGGCTTGGGCAAAATCACTGTCTTGCCGCCCGGCAATGTGCAATTCGATTTGCGCCTGATACTTTCTCGGCAATTTCCTCAGCGCTTCCCAAACAATATCCTGCCCTTTTATCTCACAAACCGCTCCCAGCATTCCGATACGGATTTTTTCTCTGGGCATTTTAGGCTCAAATCCCTGCACTGCAGCAACATCCTCCCGCGCCAGTGAAAGCACATCTGCCAAGGCGTTATATTTGCCGACAACCTGCCGCGCATAATCGCTCACCACGACAATTTTCTTTGCCGAACGCAGTGTTTCCTCCAAATCAGGCCGGATTTTTTTCTTACGAAAACGGGCAATATAATCTTTTTCAATCACCTGCCCTTCATGAATCCACCACAGGACATTTATATCCTTCAGCAGATTAACTGCAGGATAAGCAACAACAGTATTAGCCACCGCATAAGCACAACCGTCGGCAAATTCATTCAGCAAAGCGGCATTATCGCGAAATGCGGGATGAAAAAACACCGGAATCCCCAAAGCTTCAAATTCCTGACGCAGCGGCCCATCCAAATAAGACAGCACCCGCACCTGTCCGCCATCAGCCAAAATCGCTGCCGCAGCAGACAAAAGCATCAACGGCGCGCCGGTTGCCGATAATTCATGGCTGATGAACACCGCCTGATAATCAGCCTGCTTCTGCATAATTTCAGCTAAATGTAAGCGGAAAAGCTGCAGATTCTTGCGATTCTGCAGCCAGTTTTTCACCTTCTTTATTTTCCTGCCAAACATCGCGGCTCCCTTGGCTAGGCTGCCTGGCGGCCTCTCAGGCTGTCCAAATACCAATTAACGGTTTTCACAATGCCGCTCGCAAAATTCTCATCGGCTTTCCAGCCCAATTCTGTTGTCAGCTTGGTCGCGTCAATCGCATAGCGGCGGTCATGCCCCGGACGGTCTTTGACAAACACCACCAAATCTTTATAAGACCCGCCGGATTTCTTCGGCATCTTCTCATCCAGAATAGAGCAAATGGCATCCACAATTTCCAGATTATTCTTTTCATTATGGCCGCCGACATTGTAAGTTTCGCCTGTTTTTCCGGTATGGAAAATCAAATCAATCGCTTTGCAATGGTCTAACACATACAACCAATCGCGAACATTTTTGCCATCGCCGTAAATCGGAATATTCTTTTCTTCCAGACAATTGGAAATAATCTTCGGAATTAATTTTTCCGGGTGCTGCTTCGGCCCGTAATTGTTAGAACAATTAGAAATCGTCACATTCATGCCATAAGTGCGGTGATAAGCCTTAACAATCATATCCGAACTGGCCTTGGATGCCGAATAAGGAGAACTCGGATCATATGGCGTTGTTTCAAAGAAGAAACCGGTATCCCCCAAAGCGCCATAAACTTCATCCGTAGAAATATGGTGGAAACGGCAGTCTTCATACCCCGGCTTAAACTGATGCGGCGCAGACATCCAATAATTACGTGCCACATCAAGCAAGGTAAAAGTCCCCAAGACATTGGTTTCAATAAAGGCTTTCGGGCCGGTAATCGAATTATCGACATGGCTTTCCGCCGCAAAATGAATAACGCCGCGAATATCATTTTCTTTAAACAGCTTTTCGATTAACTCCCGATCACAAATATCGCCTTGCACAAATTTATAATTCGGGCAATCGGCACAGTCGCTCAGATTATCCAAATTGCCGGCATAAGTCAGCTTATCCAGATTTATGACCTGATAATCGGCATACTTCTTAGCAAAATAAGGCACAAAATTCGCCCCGATAAAACCGGCACCACCTGTTACGAGAATTGATTTCATATTTAGTCTCCGTATAAATCGTTATATTTGAGGAAACGGTCAAAATACCGTTCCACCAGTTCATCCACCATAATATCCGGATGGTGCTCATTAAGCAAGGCTTCCAATTGCGGGCGTTTATTGTGCTTGTTATGCGCAAAAACCGTCTTGGCAAAAACCTTATTCAAATAAGGCACTAATCCCATTCCAAATGAATCTCTTATCATCAGCAATGTTTTATTAACCGGTGCTTTAGCATTCTCATACACCAGCATAAACCCATGGTCTTCATCCTTAATATTTTTCACCGACATATCTTCAAGAAAACGTACCCGATAATTCGTATCCGTCATTCCGGCCACATCCAAATCTGACTTCTGACTACCGGCAACACTCACCATCTCAGGAATTAAAGAAACCGTCGGAAGCCGATAACCGAAACCATTCAAATATTTGGCCAGTGCCTCATAACCGGCATAACCGCCGACTTCATTCCAATGTGAATCCAGCGGAAAATAAATCTCCATCGGCATCTTCTGTTTAGCAGACAATAAAGCGTCTTTAAAATTGATGATTTTAACTTTTGTATTCTCTTGCAGATATTCCACCGCCAAATCCATCCGCGATTTGGCGGACTTGCGCTGCTTTTGTAAACGGTCAGGCATATATTCGGAATACATGGCCTCCTTGTTCGGCGCGACAACAATGATATAATCAATACCGCGCTTGGCATAAAACGCTCTGGCTTTTTCCACCCCTTCGGCCATTTGTTTCAGCTCTTCTTCGCTAAACCGGACTTCCCCGAAATAATCAATCAAAGTATAACCATCCGGAACTTTAGCAGAATCATAAAAAGCCCAGCCTTTTTTGCCTTGAATGGTAATCCCGTTGTCTATTCCCAGTTTATACTGAATTTTGCCATACTTCTTTAACAACTTTTTACGTCCGGCAAAGCTGTCATTATAATAGGCTTCAAAATCCCGGGCAAAATGGCGCGACAATTCTGTCGGCTTGGATTTAAGCGGGCGGTTATCCAGCAGTTCGGTATTACTGGCGACCAAATTGGCGGCAAACGGATAATAAACCATATACCCCAACACCGCAGCCGGCAGCAAGCCATACCATCCCCATATTTTACCCAGAAGCTTCTTAATCATTATAATGCCCCGAGAAAATCCGCTCGTAATTAATATAGCGCGGGAAATAACGCTCGATTAACTCATCGGCCACCACATCAGGCTGATACTTAGCCATCAAATCTTCATAAAATGACAATTTTTTATTTCCGGCGGGCGCATTAACCGTCTGCTGAAAAGCTTTATTCAAAAACGGCATCAGCGCTCCGGCAAAAGAGTCGCCCAAAACCATCAGCTTTTTGCCATTTGCCCGCCCCTTGTTTTGGCAGACAAACACATATTTCTCACCTTTTTCCTGCGCACAATCCGTTTCAACATCAGACAAATAATCAATCTGATAATTCATCTCCAGCTCATCCGGATGCATATCGACATTCTGCAGCCCCGATTCTTTAATCATCGCAGAAGTTAAAGCTTTTTCCGGAACAGAGTAACCCATATTATTTAAAGCCCGGGCAATAGCCTCGATTCCCACATAAGCCCCAATATTATTCCAATGCGTGTCTTTTTTGAAATACAAGCGCTGCGGAAAACGGTTTTTCGCCGCTAAAATCGGCTCTTTCAACGGCACAAATACCGCCTTTGTATGCTTCTTCAGATATTCTATCGCCACATCCGCCCGTGACTTGTCAGACGAACGCGCCTTTTGCATCCGCTCCGGCATATATTCGGCATAAATCCCTTCTTTGTTCGGCGCAACAATAATCATATATTTAGCTCCGCGCGCCGCATAAAAATCCGCCGCTTTATTTATTCCGTCAGCCATAGCTTTCAATTCATCTTCATCAAAACGAACTTCTCCATAATAATCAACCATGGTATTGCCGTTATTGACTTTAACGGAATCATAAAACATCCAGCCCTTGTCACCGTAAAAATACTGCCCGGTATCTATCTTCAGTTTTTGCTGTAATTTGATATATTTTGACACAAGCTTTTTGCGCCCGGCAAAAGTATCATTATAATAAGCTTCATAATCTTTGCTGAAATTTCGGTCAAAGCGGACAGGCTTTTCTTTCAACGGACGATTATCCAACAACTCCGTATTGCTGTAGAACAAATTCGCCGCAAATGGCCAGAATACCATCAGTACAAAGACCATAGCCGGCAAAAGTTTATATATAACATACAGCTTCTTCATGCCTAAAACCTGAAATAAATAAAGGGATTATAGGTATTGCTGGCCAGCAACAGCACGCTGAAATAAGCAATCACCGCACACCAAGCCGGTGTCACCGCCTGCAAAAAACCGGATTTATATTCTGTTTTCAACGGCAGCTTATTGAATATCAGCGTCAGGAAGCCGCAGCTCAACACTGCCAAGCCCGCCACCATCATAAATTCGTTTGACAAATAAGCGGAATAAACATCCGTCTTATAAGGCACAAACATCCGGTTCAGATAAGCCAAGGCATCAGCCAGCGTTTCTGCACGGAAAAATACCCAGCCAACCATAACCACCAGCAACGCATATATATTTTGAATCAAACGGAAACGCAGCCATTTTTCAATCGGCAAAATACGTTCCATCACCAAAAAGATGCCATGAAACAGCCCCCAGACCACAAAGTTCCAGCTGGCGCCATGCCACAAACCGGTCATGAAAAAGACAATCATCAAATTACGGTAAGTTTTAAACTGCCCCTCACGGTTTCCGCCAAGCGGGATATATAAGTATTCCTTAAACCAGGTCGACAGCGAGATATGCCAGCGCCGCCAAAAGTCTTTAATTGATGTGGCAATATAAGGATAATTAAAGTTCTCGTTAATATGGAAGCCGAACATCTTGCCCAGCCCGATAGCCATATCAGAATACCCCGAGAAATCAAAATAAATCTGGAAACTATAAGCTACAATACCAATCCAAGCCATCGGCGTTGAAATATCACCAATCCCCAGACCGAAAATTTCATCTGCGGTTTTAGCCATAATATTGGCAATAATAATCTTTTTTGCCAATCCCTGCAAAAAGCGTACAGCCCCTTGGTTAAACAACGGCAACGATACCTTGCGGTTGTCAATCTGCGCCGCAATATCATAATATTTCAAAATCGGTCCGGCAATCAACTGCGGGAAGAAAGAAATAAATAGCCCCATTTTAATCAGGCTTTTCTGCGGCGGGCATACCCGGCGGTAAATATCCACCAGATAAGAAATCGACTGAAATGTGTAAAAAGAAATACCAATCGGCAACGGCAGTTTTTTGACTTCCACATTTAACCCAAAGATTGCGTTGACATTTTCGGTAAAAAAGCCCGAATATTTAAAAATTCCCAACAAACCTAAATTAATGACAATACCGATAATCAAAGCCTGTTTGCGCTTAGCTTCATCCTCAACGCCGATTTTCAATCCGCAGAGATAATTGACGACAATAGATAAAATCATCACCAACACATAAACAGGCTCGCCCCAGGCATAGAAAAACAAACTGGCAACCAGCAGCAACACATTGCGATAGCTTTCCTTTGTCAGGAAATACATTCCCAACACAATCGGTAAAAACAGCCACAGGAATATTAAGGAACTAAATACCATTCTCTAACTTCTCCACACATTCAGCCAGGCTGACCGCCCAGTGATTTATTTTTATTCCAAAATCCTTTTTGATTTTGCCCTTGTTCAACACCGAATAATGCGGGCGTTTGGCCGGAGTCGGATAATCCTTGCTTTCAATCGGAAAAACATCGCAAACCAAATCAGACTGCGCCATAATTGCTGTGGCAAAGTCATACCACGAACAAACGCCCTCATTGGAAAAATGATAAACCTCTTTCATCCCCGGTTTCATCTGCGGCAAAATATCAACAATTGCCTGAGCCAAATCTCTGGCATAAGTCGGAGAGCCGACTTGGTCAAAGACCACATTCAGGCTGTCACGCTCTTTGCCTAATTTGCGCATTGTCTTCACAAAGTTATTGCCGAAAGTTGAATACAGCCACGCTGTCCGGATAATGACCGCAGTCTGTGCATTCGCCAAAACAGCTTGTTCGCCTGCCAATTTCGTCTTGCCGTAAACCGATTGCGGATTAACAGCATCTGTTTCCGCATACGGGCGACAGTTTGTTCCGTCAAAGACATAGTCTGTCGACACATGAATCAAAGGAATGCCCGTTTTTGCCAGATTTTCAGGGCCTTGGGCATTAATTTTTTCAGCCAAAGCCTCATCGCTTTCTGCTTTATCAACTGCCGTATAGGCTGCACAATTGATAATAGCGTCCCACTTTCCTTGCCCGACATAAGCCTTAACGGCTTCCTCGTCGGTGATATCCAGCTCGTCACGGTCAACATAGGCCGCTTTGTCTTGTAACAGCAGTTTCAGTTCATTACCTAACTGCCCGTTTGCACCGGTAACTAAAAACATTCTGCATCTTTCAAAAAGGGTAAAACACGGTCTTTATCTGATAAAACAGCCTCTTCCGGCTTAACTTTCCAGTCGATTTTCAAATCCGGATCATCAAAACGAATACCTGCTTCCGAAGCCTTGTTGTAAACATTGTCACATTTATAGGCAAAAACTGCTGTCGGGGTCAACACCGAAAAGCCATGCCCAAAACCTCTGGGAATCATCAGTTGACGGTTATTTTCCGCAGACAATTCAACGGCGACGTGCTGTCCAAAAGTCTTTGAATCTTTGCGCAAATCGACCGCCACATCCAATACTGTCCCTTGCAAAACGCGCACCAGCTTAGCCTGCGAAAATTCACCTTTCTGATAATGCACGCCACGGATTGTCCCATAACAAGATTTAGACTGGTTATCCTGAATAAAATCATAATCAAGGCCGGCTTCTGCCATTTTGGCTTTGTTCCAGCTTTCAAAAAAATATCCCCGCGCATCTTCAAACACTTGCGGTTCAATAATAACCACCCCGTCGATGGCCGTTTTAGTAATCTTCATGATAATCCTCTACCACTCTTTTCAAATAGGCTTTATAATCAATTCCGTCTTTTAAGGAATCAATAATTTTATTCATTTGTTCATCATTAATGAAACCACGGCGATAAGCTATTTCCTCAATACAGGCAATTTTTAAATCCTGGCGTTTTTCAATAATGCCGATAAAATTGGACGCATCCAAAAGCGACTGCGGCGTTCCGGCATCCAGCCAGGCGTTACCGCGTTTCATGGTCACCACATTCAGCCGCCCTTCGTCCAGATACATCCGGTTCAAATCAGTGATTTCCAGTTCGCCGCGCGCCGAAGGCTTCAGATTGCGGGCTTTCTCCACCACATCAGACTTGTAAAAATACAGTCCGACCACCGCGTAGTTCGATTTCGGCTGCTTGGGTTTTTCCTCAATTGAAATCGCCTTGTGATTCTTATCAAATTCCACAACACCAAAGCGCTCAGGATCAGAAACATGATAACCGAATACCGTTCCGCCGGGGTTGTGGGACACTTCCTCCCGGAAAAACTTCAGCTGATCACCCATATAGAAAATATTATCTCCCAAAATCAGGCAAACATCTTCGTTTCCGATAAAGTCAGCCCCAATGGTAAACGCCTGCGCAATGCCTTTAGGCTCTGCCTGAATGCGATACTCTATCGTCAGACCGAGATTTGCACCATTGCCAAACAGCTTTTCAATATTCGGCGTATCTTGCGGCGTAGAAATAATCAAAATATCTTTAATGCCGAACAACATCAATGTTGCCAGCGGATAATAAATCATTGGCTTGTCATAAACCGGAAGCAGTTGTTTGCTGGTCGTGTTCGTCAGCGGATAGAGGCGCGAACCGCTGCCCCCTGCTAAAATAATGCCTTTCATAAGCAGTCCTTTATTTAGTTAGAATTCTAATGCATTCATGTTACACATTCAGCTTTTGATGGCAACTTTTTTCTCGCTGATACGCACACCGATTTACCGTCACGCAAAAAAAACGCTGGCATTTTTATAAAAAATCAATTATATATAGTATTAAGTTAATTTTAGCTCATAATGAAAGAAGGCTATATGACAGTTAATCTGACCAATTTTAACGGCCTGTCTCTTGAAGAAAACGTTAAAAATAACTTCAAACAGGCCAACATGGAAACAGTACTCGCCCATGTTTTGCAAACGCGTTACAATGCCGTAACCCTGGCCCAGAAATTTAGCGCTGACCCGGACCAAGCTGCTGCTGCCGCCCTGCTGCATGACATCAGCCGCCTTTTCCCGGTTGATGAATATCTTGAAATGGCGCGGATTTTTGATTTGGAAATTCTGCCGGAAGAAGAACAAAACCCGGATTTGCTCCATCAAAAACTTTCCCGCGTTATCGCCGTTGAAACTTTTGACATCACCGACAAACAGGTATTAAACGCCATCGCCTGCCATACCACGCTGAAAGCCGGCGCAACAACTTTGGATAAAATCGTTTTTCTGGCAGACAAACTGGCTTGGAAACCCAAAGACACTCCGGCCTTTATGCCGTTAGTCCGCAAACAGCTGGATAAATCTTTAGATGATGCCGCCTACTGCTACCTGTTTAACAGTTTGGAAGATAATAAAGCTCATAAAGTTGTCCATCCATGGGCACGCGCGGCATTAGAAGAACTCTCCCGCCACAATATTGCCTGTTAATGCCCAGGGTTTAAATACCTCTGAAAACGCCTATATTAAGGATGAGTATTTTTCACCGTCATTACAAAGCCCTACGAGCTTAAGTAATTCCGGTAAATCAAATTTCAGAGGAGATAGCGATAATGATTGAACAAGCCGTTTTTGCCGCCGGATGTTTCTGGGGCGTGCAATCTGCATTTGAGGAAGTTGCCGGCGTTATCGGCACAAGGGTCGGCTACACGGGCGGTTCGCTTCCCTCTCCCAGCTATCAACAAGTTTCAACCGGAAAAACCGGACACGCTGAAGCCGTGGAAATCAACTATGATCCCCATATTATAACCTACGGACAACTTCTGGATATTTTTTTCAAAATTCATAATCCCACCACTAAAGACCGCCAAGGACCGGACTATGGCAGCCAATACCGCTCAGCCATATTCTACAAAAATGATATGCAAAAAGATGCCGCCGTAAAAAAAGTGCTTGAACTGAACCGCAGCGGACGCTTTCGGAATATGGTTGTCACGGAAATTGCCCCGCTGAAAAGCTTCTATCCGGCTGAAGATTACCACCAGCATTACCACCTCAAACAAGGCCAAACCAGCTGTTGCCTCAATAAGGAGTGTTGATATGGATAAATTTGAAGCAGAATATCGCGCCAAACTGTCTCCGGCACAATTCCACGTCTTGCGAGAGAAAGGAACAGAACCGCCTTTTTCAGGAAAATACTACATGACTAATGAAAACGGAACTTACTATTGCGCGGCCTGCCATAACCCTTTGTTTGACAGCAAACACAAATTTTTCTCGTCTTGCGGCTGGCCCAGCTTTGACACGGCTATCCCCGGCAGTGTTGAGTTCACCCCTGATAACAGCCACGGCATGAACAGAACCGAAGTCACTTGCGCCCGCTGCGGTTCTCACTTAGGACATATCTTCCCGGATGGCCCGACAGATACCGGTGAACGCTATTGCATTAACTCCTTAGCCCTGGACTTCGAAAGTAAAAAATAATAAGAATTAAAAATTTTGCTAAGCAACATCTAGAGTAATTAAAACGTGGAAAATGAGAGGAGTAGAGTGATTTCTAGTGATGATAAAAATTTTAGCGTACATTTAGCTACGTGAATTTTTATCATTCACGTAAAATTGCTCTAATCCTCCATTATACACGTTTTAAAAGCGGAAGTAGATAAAAGGATTATACGTCGACGCCGCTAGGGAAATTGTCGACCAGAAAAACAAAATAAACAGCCAAATATTTACCAATGTTCGAACAACTTTCCGCTCATACTTGATGTATATCATGTTTCTGAACAGCGGCATGGCGCAAATAAGCCCCACAACCAGCATCAGCGCAAATTTATTATTGATACCGTAATCATAGTTTGGCAGATGCTTGGTAACGTCAATATGCAGCATCCGGCAAATATATTCATAGGCATAGTGCAGATTCTCGGAGCGGAAAATAATCATCCCGAAGATAATGGCAAAAAAGGCATAAATATGTTTGCCTAATAAAGCATACCAACGGTTAGACTTATCCTTATCAAGGCCGATAAAACGCTCAAACACAATAAATATACCGTTCCAAATCCCCCAGAAGACATAACTCCACGCCGCCCCGTGCCAAATACCGGTTACCAGAAAGATAGTAAACAAGTTCAAATAGGTGCGTACTTCACCTTTGCGGTTTCCGCCCAGCGGGATATAGAGATAAAGCTTAAACCAGGTCGCCAGAGAAATATGCCAGCGCCGCCAAAATTCGGTAATAGATTTGGAAATATAGGGATAATTAAAGTTCTCCAGGAAAGTAAACCCAAACATCAACCCCAATCCGATAGCCATATCGGAATAACCGGAAAAATCATAATACAATTGCAGGCAATAAGCCACCGCTCCCAGCCAAGCATAACCTGTCGACAGGTTTTCCGGAGCCTGAGCAAAAATCTTATCAACGGCTTCCGCCAGTGTGTTGGCAATCAACACCTTTTTTGCCAAACCAACGATAAAACGCTTAAAACCGACAATAACATTCTTAAATTCAATCAGGCGGCTGTCAATCTGCGCGCAAACGTCATGATATTTGACAATCGGCCCGGCCACAAGCTGCGGAAACAAAACAATATACAAAGACAGCTTATAAATATCTTTTTGCGCAGGGACTTCGCGACGGTATACATCTATCAGATAAGACATCGCCTGAAATGTATAAAACGAAATGCCGATTGGCATCACGACATCCAACAGCGCAAAATCTGTCGCCAATACACCGTTAATATTATCAACCACAAAATTGAAATATTTGAAATAGAACAAAAAGCTCAAATCTGCCGCAATCGTCAAACTGACAAACCACAGACGTTTCCTTTCCGAACGACAACGGTCAAGCAACACTGCCCCGGCATAATTGACTAAGATTGTTATAATCATAATCGCCAGATAACGGGGTTCTCCCCAAGCATAGAAGATAATGCTGGCAATCAAGAGGACATAATTGCGAATTTCTTTTTTGGCAAGAAAATAAACAGCCATCACCAGAGGCATAAACACAAACAAGAATGTCATAGAACTAAACAGCATTTTAATCCTCCGGCAAATCCAAATTCAGCAGGCGGCTCAAAAAGCGTTCACCGGTTTCAATCACCAGAATATCCGGCTGATAGGCCACAATTTGCTTAGCCATATACGGCAAATCATAATCCCGCCCATACCCGCTGTATATATGCAGCATTTTATTAAAACTTTCCGCCGCATACCAGTTCATACGCAAAAACTGGCTGTCGGCATAAAACACGGCTTTCAATTTTCGAGATGGATTCGCAGATACATAATCAAAAGTTTCAATCCGTTTTTCTTTATTCACAAATTTGTGCGTTTCTGCCACCGTGGGCTTCTTGACCTCAAATTCGTCATAAGTCAATTCCGCTTCAGGCAAAACATCATAAGCATCAATCCCCAAGGCCGAGGCGATATCCACGTCTGCGCTTACTTTCGGCACAATATTAAAATCATCAGGCTGCATAATTTTCAGTGCCGGAAAATCCTTTTTAATCCGCGCAAATAACTCCCTATAACCTGTATAAGCTCCCCAATGTGTCCAGTGCGTGCCTGTCTTATAATAAAGCAAATGATCCGGCTTGGCAGCAAACAAAGCCTCCCCAGGATAAACCACCGGCACAAATGATTTAGCTTTCAAATAAACGGCAATCTGCTCAATTTTAGATGCCGGATTGAGCTTTTCAAACCCGTCAGGATAAAACTCGGGATATATGCGCTCTTTATCAGGCACCAAAAATACATAAAGTTTCATCCCGTGTTTCCGAGCCCAAATACTAACGGTTTCCAGCTTCTCTTTAATTTTGCGCAAATCATCGTAATTATAGAGATACTTATTCTGAAACATCTCTACCGAGCCCCAGCGTTTGGTATACATCCACCCGTCTTTGCCGGCCATGGCTGTTTCGCTTTTCAGTTTGCGGTTAAGAAACAGATTAATACGGCTGTTAACATCAATAAATAACTTGCGCTGGTTAAAATGGTCATTAAACCATGCCTCAAAATCCCGCCCGTAATTAAAATTAATCTGTCCGTCTTTCACCAAAGGCATATACGACGCCAAAGTACGGTTTTCTTGAACGCTGATGGTATCATGATTAATTTTGAGAACAGGAATAAACATAAAGCCGATAACAAACGCCACAAAAACAATATCGATTCGGGAGTTTTGTTCTATAATTTTGAACTGCGCCAGATAATCCACCAGCTTATAGCAAGCCAAACCACCCAGTGTCAGAATAATAACAAACACTTTCCAGTCAAAAACTTTTGGTTCGTCAAGCCAATAAAAATCCTTGCTCCAAAGCAAAATAAGAAGCGTCAGGATTGCCGCAATAAATTTCCGCCGCATTTAAAAGTTCCTTTATTCACAACTGCAAGGAGAGTAACATTTCAACCGCCAATGTCAATCGCTGATTTCATTTTGCAGATAATCCCTGATTTCCTTGCAAATAAACTTCTTCAGCTGCGGATTATAATGCCCGATACCCGGGGCAATCACCAATTTTGAGTTCAGCATAGCCTGATGCAGGCGATAAGCCGAAAGCAAGGGACAATCCATATCCAAACGGTTATGCACCAGCAATGCCGGAATCTTGGCGATTTTCTTAACATTGCGCATAATCTGATTATTTTTCAGGGTATAAGCTTTCGCGGCATAAGTCATATAAATACGCTGCTCGTTCAAAGCCGCCTCGTCTAATTCTTCCACCGTTCCGAAACGGGGATTAACCGCGCCCAATACCCGTTCATACCAGCCATAACGATTAGCCGCCCGCAGCTGCAATTCTTTATCCTCGGAATTAATCAGCCCGGCATAATATTCCGGCAAAGTTTTCCAGCTTCCGGCATCTGCCTGCATTTGGTCAACAAATTCAGGATAAAACAAAGCGCTCTGCTTGTTAAACCACTCTTCTTGTACGCCATCCGCCAAAAAAACCTGTGACAACAGCAGGCACTCCGTCAATTCGGGATATTTCTCAGCAAAACACAACATAACGGTCGAACCCCAAGATGCGCCGCGCAGAATAACTTTTCCTTTCAATCCCAGAAAATCATACAAACGCTTCATATCCCACAACGTATCTTCCATGGTGTTATGCTCCATCTTTCCTGATGGCAAAGACTTCCCGCAGCCACGCTGGTCAAACATTATCACCCGGTATTTTTTCAGATTAAAAACTCCGGCGTGCCCCGAATGAGTCCTTCCGCCCGGGCCGCCGTGAGTCAGCAATACCGGTTTGCCTTGCGGATTACCGTATTCATGGAAGAAAACCCTGTGGCCGTCAGCTTCAGGCAGATAGCCTTCATTAAAAGGTTTCGGCTCACGCCACTTGCGCCACAGGTCTGTTAACATCTAATCTCTCCTTTAATAATCTTTATTCACCATAAACTAATTTTAAATTTAGGCAATAATTTACTTTTGCCGGCTATAATAATTGCCATTAGATTCGCAATAAAGAAAGTCCGGAAATGAGTTCTGAAATTTGTCTGCACAACGCTAACCTGCTGACTGGTTATTCCGTAATGAACAACTGTGCGGTTTTGCTGAAAAGCTACAAAATTATTGATGTTTTCAATGAAAACCGTTTTGCCCGCAAAAAATTTAATTCTGATGTCAAGTTTATTGATATGCAGGGCGCTTACATTGCTCCGGGCTTTATGGATACCCATATTCACGGCATCGGCGGTTATGGCACCGATGACATGAGCTCCGATTCTATTCTGAAAATGTCTGAAATTCTGCCGCAATACGGCGTAACCTCTTTTATTCCCACTCTTTACAGCGCCCCCAAAGAACAAATGCTCAAAGCTATCCGCGCTGTCGTGGAAGCAATGGGACATGAAAAAGGGGCTAAAATTTTAGGGATGCATCTGGAAGGGCCTTTTATTTCTCCTGACCGCTTGGGTGTCCAAACACCAGATTCGCTAAGTCCGGTCGATATTTCATTAATGGACGAACTGCTTGATGCCGCCCAAGGCCATATCATCAATATGACCCTCGCTCCCGAATTAAAAAATATGCGCGAGCTGGCTCTTTACTGCATTTCACACGGAATTGTCCTGCAAGCCGGACACACCAACGCCACCTATGAACAGATGGTCGAGGGAATGCAGGTACGCATTTTGCATACCACCCATTTGTTTAACGCCATGAGCCGTATGCACCATCGTGACCCCGGCGCAGTCGGCGCTGTTTTTATTCATCCGGAAATGTCTTGCGAACTGATTGCCGACGGTATTCACATCAACCCCGAATTTATTAAATTTTTGCTTCGTTGCAAGCCTCTGGATAAACTGGTTCTGGTAACTGATTCGCTGAAAACTACCCGGCAGGATAATCTGCCATTAATTGCCAACGGCGATGAGGTCTATCTCGACAAATGTTTTTACCGCAAGTCAGACAACGTTATTGCCGGCTCAGCCTTAACCATGATTGACGGCATTAAAAATCTGGTTTCTTTTGGCTTAACACTTGACCAAGCCGTGCAAACAGCTTCAACCAACCCCGCCAAAATTATGCGCCGTGAACATCTCGGGCTGATTGCCCCGGGCTATGATGCTGACTTAGTCGTTTTTGACAAAGATTATAACATAAAATACACCATCATTAACGGACAATTTTTTAACCAAGGAAAAACACCATGCGCGTTTTAATTCACCCTGATTATGACCAATGTTCCCTCTGGGCCGCCAATTATATTGTATACCGCATCAAAGCTTTTCGCCCGACGGCCAATAAGCCTTTTGTCTTAGGCTTGCCTACCGGTTCAACACCGATGGGCACTTATCGCGAGCTCATTCGCCAATATCAGGCCGGAAAAGTTTCCTTCAAAAACGTTGTCACATTCAATATGGACGAATACGTCGGATTGCCGCCGGAACATCCGCAAAGCTATCACTACTTTATGCATGAAAACTTTTTCAAACATATTGATATCCAACCGCAAAACATCCATTTGCTTGACGGCATGACCCATAATTATGCTGAAGAATGCCATTCTTATGAAGAAAAAATCAAATCCTACGGCAAAATCAACCTGTTTATGGGCGGTGTAGGCTCAGACGGGCATATTGCCTTTAATGAACCGGGATCATCGCTGACATCGCGCACCCGGATTAAAACGCTGACCACAGAAACGGTAAAAGCCAATTCACGTTTTTTTGATAATGACATCAATCAGGTCCCCAGAACAGCCCTGACGGTTGGTATCGGTACGATAATGGACGCCGAAGAAGTAATGATTTTAGCCACAGGAACAGGTAAAGCCCGCGCTTTGCACCACGCTATTGAAGGCAGCGTCAACCATATGTGGCCGGTCAGCATTTTGCAAATGCATCAACACGCTTTAATCGTTTGCGATGACAATGCAACAAATGAATTAAAAGCCGACACCGTCCGCTATTTCAAAGACATTGAAAGCGCTAAGATTATCAAATAGAAATTTCAGACACCAACAAAAAAGCCGCATTAAGCGGCTTTTTTGCGATAAATCAAAATCATAATAAGAATATATCCGGCAAAGAATAAAGAAATTGAATTAAAGACAACCATCTGAACCGAATGAACATAAATGCCATATAAAACCCATGACAAAATCCCGATGCAGTAAAGAATATAGCTAACCAGCGACAACCCCTGCACATTCTTGCTCCGAATAGTCTTCAACGTTTGCGGCATAAAACAAAACGCCGTACACAAACCACCAATATAACCTATCGTTTCTGCAATTAATGGATCCATAATTATCCTCCTGTAAACACCGTAAAATTGCTCCAGTTACCAGCCAAACAAGCTAAAAGTTGGAGAATGCGGCTAGTAATAAGATTTTAGGGTGACAAAAGCGGAGTGTACACAATAGTACATGAGCATTTTGCCAACCCGACAAATCTGTATTAATAGCCCATTCCTATTAACAACTTGGGTAGCGTGCGTAAATAGAGTGATTCCTAAATCACTCTAGCTACCCGCCAAACTAGCTAAAAGTTGGAGAATGTGGCTAGTAATAAGATTTTAGGGTGACAAAAGCGGAGTGTACACAATAGTACATGAGCATTTTGCCAACCCGACAAATCTGTATTAATAGCCCATTATACAACTTTTTTATTCCAACCAGAACTCCACCGTCGACACCACCCTAACCCTCTTGTTAATCTGAGCGCTTTCCATGGCATTGTTGGCCTGCTCACGGGGGAGGATTGAAAATACGCCTTGTTGGGCGCGGCGGATTTTGCCGACTTTACTGTTTGAACTTTTGGCAAACTCTTGAGCTGCGGCTGTTGCATTGCGGGTTGCTTCTTCCAGCATCTGCGGTTTAATATCATTCAACCGTGTAAAAATATAAGAAACGGGAGAACCATATTGATTATCCAGAATGACGCCTTTAGCAACCAAATCACCTGTTGAGCGCAGAGCTTTCTCAACTTCATCTACCTTGGTGCTGCGTACGGTTACCGTCTGGCTTACAATAAAGCGCACAGAATTTTGGGTATTATCCCGATATGGGTTTGTCATCAAATCATTGGTTTCAATACGCCCTTCAATGATTTCCTCAGACTGGAAACCATGCTCTTTCAAGAAATTGCGCACCGCCACCAAATTCTGATTAATTTGCTGTTGCGTGGCAGACAGCTCATTACCTGTAGCCACATACTTAATATCCCATACGGCCAAATCAGCACGGACATCAGTTTCAGCCAACCCTTTGACGCTGACAAAGTTGCTTTTTAATTTAGCCTGATAGTAATAATATCCCGGAAAAAAGCCACCACAGGCCAAACCGGCCGCAATAAGCAAAGCCCCGAAGATTTTACCGCCACAACGGCAGTTTGTCTGACATTCCATCACTCAAATCTCCTTGTTTAATATTAGTGTTCCAAATTCCAAGTCGTACGGATAATTTCTTCAATATCCGTTATTTGCGGTTTCCATCCCAACAAATTGCGAGCTTTTTCTGATGAGGCAATCAAAGTCGCAGGATCTCCCGCACGCCGTCCGGCATAGGTAACATTCAGCTTTTTGCCCGTAACCTTCTCAGCGGCATCTATCATTTCTTTGACAGACGTTCCTTCTCCTGTTCCGAGATTCAATACAGCAGAAGGCATTCCTTCAATCAGCTTCTCTATTGCCAAGACATGAGCCGAAGCCAAATCGCTGACATGAATATAATCACGAATACAAGTTCCGTCACGGGTATCATAATCCGAACCGAAAACCGACATCCCATCACGCACTCCGGCAGCCGTTTCCATGATAATCGGCAACAAATTCTGCGGATTTTTCTCTTTCCCGCGGATTTTTCCCTCAGAATCATAGCCAACTGCATTAAAATAACGTAACGCCACATAACGCATATCTTTAAGGCGGTCATACCAATCCATAAATTTTTCAATTTCCAATTTGGTAAAACCATAATAGTTAATCGGATTGAGCGGATGAGCCTCATCTACCGGCAAATATTCCGGCATACCGTAAACGGCAGCAGAAGACGAAAAAACGATATGGCGCACGCCGCATTCCGCCATTGCCATAAGGATATTCAATGACCCCTGAATATTATTTATGGAATATTTATTCGGTTTTTCCATCGATTCGCCGACAGCTTTTTTCGCCGCCAAATGTACCACTGCATCAAAACCGTTGCGCAAAGTGTCGAACAACAGTCCGGAATCTAAAATATCCCCCTCAATAAACTCAGCCTGTTCAAAAAGATTAACTTTCTGCCCAGTCGACAAGTTATCATAGACAGCCGCCTGATGCCCTTTCTCAAGCAGAGCTTTCACCACATGGCTGCCGATATATCCAGCACCGCCGATAACCAATACTTTTGCCATTTTTCTACCTTTTCCCAATGCAGGAATAAACAAAACCGTTTTCTCTGACTGCCGAAGCATCCAACATATTCCGCAAATCTAAAATCAGCGGCTTATTCATAATTAATCTAAGTTTTGCCAAATCCAATTGTTTAAACTCTTCCCATTCCGTCAAAATAACCGCAATATCCGCTTTTTCACAAGCCTGCTCGGCATTAGCGGCATAGTCGACGGCTGTCCCAAGCATTGTTTTGGCATTATCCATAGCTTTCGGATCATAAACACAGACATTGGAATGTTCCTTCAGAATTTCCTGCAAAATCTGCATCGCCGGAGAATCCCGACAATCATCCGTACCGCCTTTAAACGCCAACCCCAAAACGGCAATCCGCACGTCAGGCTTGCCGCCGGTCATTTCTGTCACACGCTGAGCCATCTGCACTTTCCGTGCATCATTTTGGGCAATAGTCGTTTCAATCAAGGACAAATGCGCACCATATTTTTTGCCCATCTGCGCCATGGCATTCGTATCTTTGGGAAAACACGAACCGCCATACCCTGGCCCCGGATTAAGAAATTTACCGCCGATACGGCTGTCTAAACCCATTCCTTTTGCCACTTCCCGAATATCAGCTCCAGCTTTTTCACAAAAATCCGCCATTTCGTTGATATAGTGAATCTTCATTGCCAGAAACGCATTGGAGGCATATTTGATTGTTTCAGAAGACTTACGGCTCACTAACAGAAATTCCGTCTTCCCTGCAAACGGACGATACAATTCCAACAAAACATTTTTGGCTTTTTCCGTATTAGCGCCGATAACAATCCGATCCGGATTAAAAAAGTCATGAACAGCAAATCCTTCGCGCAAAAACTCGGGCAATGAAACCACATCGCAATCAGCTTCCGGATTAACCCGGCGGATAATGGCTTCCACATCATCCCCCGTGCCCACCGGAACTGTAGACTTGGTCGCCACAACAGTATAACCGTCAAGATATTGCGCCAATTCTTCGGCCGCCGCACGGATATACTTCAAATCAGCCTCTTTGGTAACCGGATGAGGCGGCGTCCCGACCGCAATCATCACCACATCAGCTCCAGAAACACCAGCTTTCATATCCGTTGTAAAACTTAACCGGCCGGAAGCCAGATTTCGCTGGAACAAATCTTCCATCCCGTCTTCATAAATTGTGGCAATCCCTTTTTGCAGAGAAGCAATTTTCTCTTCGATTTTATCAATGCAAACCACTTGATTGCCAAGCTCACTAAGACCGATACCTGTCGGCAGCCCGACATATCCGGTTCCGATAATCGCAACTTTCATGACTATTCCTTAAGTCTGTTAATTATTGAATGAATGATAACAAACCCCTAATGAAAGGCAAACGGATTATCCGATATGTCCACTATAAAAAACCAATATATAAATAAAAACGAACATTAATCGATGAATTAACAGGCTTGAAAGTCAGATACTAAACTCATCATTGCTCTACTTCTCCACTATACAAACCCGAAACATAAAAACTTGGCTGGCGTATAAATAGAGCAATTTAAGCAGCTGAAAACATTTTCGGGATTGGAGAATGAGAGAAGTAGAGTAATTTCTAATGATGATAAAAATTTTAGCGTACATTTAGCTACGTGAATTTTTATCATTCACGTAAAATTGCTCTAATTCTCCATTATACAAACCCGAAACATAAAAACTTGGCTGGCGTATAAATAGAGCAATTTAAGCAGCTGAAAAAGCGGAGTGTACAAAACAGTACATGAGCATTTTTCTGACTGCGAAAAATTGCTCTAGTTACCAGCCAGACAGGTTTTTAACCCGTCAACGGCTGACGACACAATCCCCCCCGCATACCCTGCACCTTCGCCACAGGGATAAAGACCGCGAATATTGCTTTGATATGTTTCGTCACGCAAAATTCTGATGGGCGATGACGAGCGGGTTTCTATAGCGGTTAACACCGCATCGGGATGAGAAAAGCCTTTCAGTTTGTTGTTCATTTCAGTTAATGCAAGTTGCAGAGTTTCGATAACATAATCAGGAAACAACAACGCCAAATCTGTCCAAGTGACACCGGGGCAATAAGAAGGTGTTACTTCTCCGGCTTTAACCGATGGACGGCAGGCTAAAAAGTCCCCAACACGCTGCACCGGAGCAAAATAGTTCCGTCCGCCCAGCTCGTAAGCCTTAGCTTCCAGTTCACGCTGCCAAAACATCCCTTGCAACGGATGTTCTCCGCCAAAGTCTGTGGGATTAACCCCTACCAGCAAAGCCGCATTAGCATTCGTCTTAGCTCGGGCAAATTCACTCATGCCATTGGTTACCACCCGCCCGTTTTCCGATGCCGCAGCCACAACTTCGCCTCCCGGACACATACAAAAAGTATAGGCTGAACGACCATTGGGCAAATGCACGGCCAATTTATAATCTGCCGCGCCCAATTCCGGACGACCGGCATAACGCCCATATTGCGCGGTATCTATCATGCTCTGCAAATGCTCAATTCGCACACCGATGGAAAACGGTTTTTGTTCCATTGCCACACCGGCATCATACAACATCTCAAATGTATCGCGCGCGCTATGCCCTACTGCCAAAATTAACTTGTCAGCAGGCAACTCATAAACCGAACCATCAGCTTTTTGGATTTTTGCCGCACGCAAACAATCATTTTTAACATCCAAACCGACAAGCTGTTCTTCAAAACGATATTCTCCGCCCAAATCCGTAATTTTTCTCCGGATATTCTGCACAACCGTCACCAATTTGTCAGTCCCGATATGCGGCTTCGCCAAATAAAGAATTTCCTCGGGTGCGCCGGCGGCAGCCAGTTCATGCAAAACCTTAGCGGTAAACTTGTCCTTTTTTATCCCGGTCATCAGCTTACCATCAGAAAAAGTTCCGGCGCCACCTTCTCCGAATTGCACATTTGAATTCGGATTTAACATCCCTTTTGCCCAAAAAGAGCGAACATCCTCCTGACGCTCATTGACAGGCTTTCCCCGTTCTATAACAATCGGCCTTTGCCCTGCTTCAGCCAAAGCCAAAACGGCAAACATCCCAGCCGGGCCGCTGCCGATAACTACCGGGCGTAGCTTAGATTCCGGACGGCGTGCAATGGCTAATTGCGGCTTTTCTTTAATGAGTTCAACTTGTTTCCACGCTAAAATCGAAGCAATGTAATCCTCATCTCCCCAGACTTCCATATCCAAAGAATACACAAAATGCACATTGCTTTTATTCCGCGCATCCACTGATTTTTTAGCAATCCGCAGGCTTTTAATATTATCAGAATCAAGCCCGGTGCACATTGACACAATTTCTTTAAGCCCGTCTAAACCAACATTCAGATTGGCCTGAATATTATTCACTCTAATCATGCTGCTTTCCAAAAAACTGCTACAGGAAAATATGCTTGCTTAAATTTTATCCTGACAGTAATATGCTGACATTAATTTCGGTTATCATAAAATCAGAGGAAAATGATGTCAAACGATTTTAACCTGTTTATTCTCTGGGCCAACGGCCGCCATAAAGAAAACGATATTTTAGCAGATATAAAACAGCAGTTTGATATCCTGCAAATTTTCGAAATCACATGGAGCTCAAACGAATTCAACCGCAATCTTTCGCGCTTTTACGGCAAAAAGCTGCCCAATGCCATGCGCAAGAAAAAGCTCTGCGGCACAAGCAGTTTTCTGGTAATCTGTGTCAACGACACCGCTCCCAAGTTTCACGAAGGAAAAAACCTAAATATGGTCATGGCGAAAGCCAAATACCGCCAGCTTCTGGAAGGAAATTACATCCATGCCAGCGATAACCAGGAAGAAGCCGAAGAAAACCTGTTGTTTCTGACCGGATTGCATCCTGACGAATTGCGCCCGGGCAACCAGACCGTAACATTATTTCAGGATTTGGCAGGAGCCCCTACCTGGCTTGATGAGGAACAGTTTAAAGAATTTATCAACAAACTTCCCCAGCTCAAATTAACTTTGTCTGCGACAGAAAAAATGATAGAAACGCCGGACATCAAACAAACTTGCCGTTTGCTCAATGCCCGGAAGAAATTTCTGTCTTGCAGCAAAAACCGCTATCTCATTCCCATCCGGGGCAAAGAAATCGGTTTCTGCTTAAAGCAAACTGTTTAGTTAAAATTTATCGTCATCATCATCTTCGTCATCATCGCTGTCGCTTGCTTTATCTGAAGCCGACAGGATTTTCCAAACACCGCGGCGATACATCCAGATGTTGATAATCCCCAAAACGACGGACAAAGAACCAAACAAATACAACAAATAATACCAGTTCAATTCACTGGCAGACATCATAACATCCTGACCGCTCACACGGATAAAGGCGATTGAAATTGCAGTAATGGCAAAAGTGACAATAAAAGCTAAAGTCCATATTTTATGCAAAATAACTTTCTTCACCATAAACGCTGTCATCAAATAAATCAGAATCAAAGCCAAAAATAAATACAGTTCCATAACAAGGCCTCCCTTACGCAAATTTTTACTGCTTTAGGATATAATAGCCCTATAATTGATTTCATCCCCACCCCAAAGAAAAAAGCCGCCTCCGAAGAAACAGCTTTTTTATATTTGTTTGTCAGAGTCAAATAAGACATTTGTTCTCCTTAATGGTCAAATACAAACCATAGATCCCTCCTAAAATGATTCCCCACCATGCAATAGTCAAATCATTCCAAGCGTGGCAGGTGAAGAAAGTTGAAAAACACCAGAAGATGAAACCACCCCAAAGAGCAGCACCTACGATGTTTTCTACTAAAGCCCCAATAACACCTATACAGGCGCAAAGGAACTTACCAACCAAAACCACTACAAGACCCACGAAAAAAATAGCTAATATTGTTGCCATTTTAATAAAAATTTTTAAAGTTAATAATAAGGGAAAATCAATCTTAAAACTTCTCGGTAACTAAAATTCGAACTGAATCAAACTCTCAAAAACCTTACGCTAAAAAAATAAAAACTCCCTAAAACAAAATCTCATAAAAAAATATATAAACTAAGGCTAGTATACCATAAAAAAAAGACCAAAACAAGCCTGATTAAGCCCATGATTTTACTTTGTCTATCCTACATAATAGAGTATGTAAATATTAAGTGGAGATTATATGAGTCAAATAGTAAGAATTAAAGGCGAAAGTACCGGAGCGTACATAGACGTACGTGAGGACACTTTCGTCCTGATAATTCTGCACTAGTTGACCATGGAATTATTAATCGCCCTAAAGTACCGTTATTTTTAAGAGTGCTGACAAAAAGTTATTATATGAGAGGAATAGAGTGATTTATAGTGGTGATAAAAATTTTAGCGTACACATAAGTACGTGAATTTTTATCATCCACGTAAAATTGCTCTAGTCATCCATAGAATAACTTTTTTAAAGGGTGGGCCACTGCCCAGACGCCACCTCATCCATACTCTTGTGCGCTTTTCCGAAACGCAGATTGTATGCCCAGAAGTTGGCTAGAACGCGCTCTATGTAAATTCGGGTCTCGCGGGCAGGAATAACTTCGATAAACAAAAGCGGATCATTCTTATATTTGGCTTTTTTCTGCCATTTAAACAGATTTCCGGGACCGGCATTATAGGCTGTTGCCAAATAAAACAAATTGTCACTGACAAATGGTTTCCCCATCAGGTAACTCAGATATTGCTGTCCGACCTCCATGTTGTAGTCTTTATCAAATAACACCGAACTGTCCCGTTTAAGACGACGATCTTTCGTAACATGATAAGCCGTGTTGGGCATAAGCTGCATTAGGCCTTTTGCCCCTGCTCCGCTGCGAGCTTCCGGTTTGAATGCTGATTCTTGGCGAATTAAGGCCAAAACCAATGCCCGACTGACTTTCCATCCACCTTTAGGCGCCCATGACGGAACAGGATAAGCAATGTTATCGTAAAAAACACTGCGTTCATTATCTTTAATTTCATTAGCCAGCTTAATTCCCAAAGCCGGCATATTATATTGCGCGGCCAGATAAAGGCAGGCCTCTTTCTGCCGCTCATTCATATTTTTGTATGCATAGCGCAATTCTTTTTCCGCCAACTCCTGATTTTTCGCCATCAACAACACCACGGCACGCTGAATAGCACTTGAAGCCAGCATATCATTGACATAATCATAACTGTTAAAATCATTAAAATATGCCGTATCATCCCAGTTAAATGCCCAAGAATGCCCCAGTTGATAATTTGCCAGCATTCCATAAAAAGTGCGCTTATACTTCGCCGCCGTTTTCAGCCAAGCATTAGCCTGCGACTTTTTATTCAAACGGGAGTAAGAACGATAAGCCCAATAAGCTCCGGCACTAACCAGCCATTCGTCATTATCGGCTTTTGCCCCAAGCTTGCTGAAATAATTTGCCGCTTTCTGATAACTGCCCATCCGCCAGGCAGCCAAACCACCTACCCACATTGCCATTGCATCTTTGCTGCGGCGAATGGCTTTTTCTGTAAATTGCAAAACTTGCTTATCATTGCCATCGGTCAAATAAACCGTAGCCAAAGTCGTGCTCATCGCATCATATTCTTTGTCCGGAATCCACATCCGCAGTTTTTTATCGGCCAAAATATTTTTGGCGGCCAGCGTTTTGCCTTTATTAATCGCCCCCCGAAAGGCTGTCACTTTATTGCGAACATATTTCCGCCGGGCCTCCGGAAGCTGCTCATAACGATTATTAAACCAACTGTAGGGGGACGGCGCATATTTAGGGAGCAAATCTTCAAACTCAGCCAATTCCTCCCCTGCACCTTTAAATTTGCTCTTTGCCAAGCGAAAAATACTCGGAGCTTGCGGATGGTCATAATAAAGCTTTAGCCAGCGTTTCAGCTCATCATAAGAGCTTTTATAACTCTTGGAAAGGTATTTCTCCGCCAAGACATGCCCCATCAAAATTTGATTACTGACATCTTCAATATGATCGCCGGCTTCATCCAAATCTTCTTGCTGCAAGGCCCTGAAAGTTTTTTTATAGCTGATGATGTCACGCTTGCTCACCACCAGATTATCTAAAATCTGCTGATAACAGTTCTGATCAATAATCGGTTTAGCCGCAAGTGCCGCTTGCGACAAAATCACACTGCCCAAAACAGATAATATTGTCAGAAAAGCTTTTCTCAACAATTTAACCTTTCATCACATGAGATTATCGAAATCCTATTTCCGCAGCCAGCGGACTTTCGCAGCACAATCTTTCTGCGACAAACCTTTCACACGACAGCGATTGACGATAATATTCGGAATTTTATCCATTGAATAACAACCGTCGCCAATCAAAGTATAATCAAAGTGTACGGTCTGATTTGGCGGAACATCCGAAAAGCTGAGCGCCGTTTCCATATCCGGCCAGCGCAGCTTAACGCTGAGATTGTTCAAGCGCCGGTTCAATGTTGTCAAAATCTGAAATCTGACATTACAAGTCACCATGCCGCTCATCAATCGATTAACAGTAAAATCACTGTAAAACAGAAAGATAGAGGTTTCATTTGCCAATTTGGCATCATCTCCGGTCGCCAGCGGATAAATAGCCACAGTGCCGCGTTTAACGCCATCAAGCGTCGGACGTTTTATCTGCGGCACGTTTTGGTAAATATAATCTTCTGGATTCTCAACCTCGACCTTGGCTGGCGGTTTAGGCTGCTGCACAGACTTGGCCTCAGCTTTTGCTTTCGGCGCGGCTGCTGTCGGCTGTTTTCCCCAAGAGTTCAAGCGGTCGCGATTGCTCCATCCTTGCGTCGCCGGCGCTTTAGCCTGCCCCTTTGCGGCTGCAGGAGCTGACGAAGAAACCGCAGCGCCATCATCACCAAACATCTGCCCGGCAACAGGGCTTATCCAAATCCCTGCTGCTAAAAATGCTGTCAAACCGATTTTAAGTTTAGAACCCATTTTTTCCGCCGTTTATTTAGTTTGTGTTTATTATCTGATTTGACCGATAATGTCCGTTGCTTTGTTCAAATCGGTCACAGCTTCGTCATAAAGCTCAGTCAAGCTCTGTTGTTCAAGCTTGCGGGCAGATTGCTTTGCCTTAACTTCTTCATTAAAGGCAACTTTCTTAAATTCCCGATAATACTCCGGATCTCGTGCCGAAACAAACTTAAACAAATTATCGCAGACTGTCGTCCCCGGAGCAACTACCGCAACGCCGGTTCTGTCCGGACTGCTTGCAGAACAACTCTCCAGCTTAAATCCTGCATCATTCATCATCAGAAAACAACGGTCTGAAGAAATCTTTGACCGCAAAGACACTTGGCGATAAGGTTTCAACGGCGGAATCCGCACGCTGGCCGTTAACACTACCGGAGTGGTCTTTTCAGTATCAGAAACAGGCAAAGGCATCATAGACGTATCTTCGCCATAATGCTCTTCCTGAATTTTCTTCAATGCCGCCTGCTTTTCGTTTTCAATGACATTATTAATGGCATCATCCCGCCAATTAATATTAATCAAAGCATTATCAATGTTGTTATTCGAACGATTAAAGAAAGTTGCGCTAAACTCACAATCTGTTACCTTGCCTTCATTATTTTTAATAGGCTTGATGTTATGAACCTTAAACAACACCGCCGGCTCATTTTCATTAATCTGGCTAACCAGACCGTCCTCATTTTCTTCGCCTTCCGCCCAAGCAGGAACAGCGCTCAACGCCAGCAAAGCGCAAGTTGCACCCAACAAAAATCGTTTATTGATGACCATTTTACTTCCTTCACCAGTTAAAAACTTGATTCATCCTAATAATATCTTTATCCAGTTTACGCAAAAAAGATGAACAAAAAGATAATATCTTTAATTATTGCTCAATTTTTGCTTCATTCGCAGCATATCAACCCATGCTTTGGCTTTCTGCCCGCTGTTACGCAATAAATAAGCCGGATGGAAACTCGCCAAGACGGGAACTTTATTGCCGTCAGTCTTTTTGTATTCCAGCCACTTGCCGCGCATTTTAGAAATCGGCTCACCATTATCCAGCAGTGCATTTGCCGCACTGCCGCCCAAAATCATAATTGCTTCAGGTGACACCAAATCAATCTGTCTTTTCAAAAACGGCAGACAAACGGCAATTTCGCCTTCGGTCGGCGTACGGTTTCCCGGCGGACGCCACGGCAAAACATTAGTAATAAAACAATCATCCCGGTCAAAACCGATAGCTTTCAGCATTTTTTCCAACAAATGCCCGCTGCGTCCCACAAAAGGAACGCCGCTCCGATCCTCATCTGCTCCCGGAGCTTCACCGATTAATAACAGACGGGCATTCTCGCTTCCATAACCAAAAACCGTCTTATTGGCAGTCAGCTTCAACGCACAGCCGTCAAAGCCTTCGACCAAGGCTTTCAAATCAGCCAATGTTTCCGCTTTCATGCACAACTCGCGCGCACTCTGGCAGGCGCTGATTGTTGCCTGAGCCAATTCGGTGGTTGCCGGGCGGGCAGAACTTTCCGCCGGGCGGGCTGCCACAGCCGCAACCGGCAAAGGCTTGCGCACCTCTTGCTCGGGTTCAGCCAAAGCAAAAGGCACTTCACCGCAGATTTCGTCTACCCCTGCGGTAATATACCAGTCGAGAATTTCTTTTATGCCCAGATTTTCATTCATAATAGGCTAAGTTAAAGCAAATCTTTTATTTTGTCATTTAATAATTAAATATTTACACATAATAGTATATAAACACAAATTGCTGTTGTATGATTGCAAAACTATTGTAGAATAAAGCGATTCCTAATCATTTAATTCAGGACAGGGTTAATTATGGCAAAAGTCAGTTACTTATTGGTCGTTATTTTCGGGTTCATTCTCTTTAACTCCTGCTCTAACCATCAAAAGATTGAAACCACACCCCGCCAGTCTGTAGCGGCAACCCCCGGCAGCCATATGCAAAAATCATACGGGGCATATCTGGCCGGACGCATCGCCCACCAGCGCAAAAACTTTAACACTGCTGCGGACTACTACATCCAGGCGCTCAACCAAGATCCTGACAACCAAAATCTGCGCAGCCAGATATATGTCATTTTAGCCTCTCGGGGACGGATAGAAGAAGCAGCGCGCTATGCCAAAGAATCCCTCAAAAAAGGCGACAAAAATAACATCACCTACATTATTATCGCCGTTGAAGACATGAAACAAGGCAACTATGCCCAAACGCTTCAAACCATTAACAAACTTGATGGACCGATTTATAAAGAATTTATCAATCCGCTGATAAAGGCTTGGGCTTATGCCGGAAAAAACCAACCGGATAATGCCCTGAAAGAGCTTAGCATCATCAGCAAAGAACCCAGCTTCCGCGCACTCTACAACTTCCACGCCGGAATGATTAATGATTATTTTGACCGCACAGACGCAGCGCGCCGCCACTACGAAGTCATTGTCAATGAGGAAAGCCTGGAAATGTCTTTCCGCGCCTTGCAAATCATCACCAATTTTTACATCCGCAGCGGACAGCAGGACAAAGCTGTTGCCTTAGTCAACAAATACAGCGACGACAAATTAATGGTCGATATGTTAAACAAATTGGCAAACAACGTCCGCCGCGCCACTCCCGCCGAAACAAAAAAGATTATCACAACGCCGCAGCTCGGCTTGTCTGAAGCCCTATTCAGCATTGCCGCCACTCTGCGCCAAGGCCCTTCCGGTGTTGACATCGCGCATATTTTCATTTGCCTCTCTATTTATTCAAATCAGAATTATGACTTAGCCAAACTGCTCTTAGCTGACATTCTCGAAAATCGCGAAATGTATGCCGAAGCCAATGATGTCTATAATGAAATTCCGGAAGAATCCGTTGCATACTACTCGGCTCAAATCAAAAAAGCCAACAACTACGTTTCGCTGCAAGATTACAAAAATGCCGAAATCCTGTTAAAATCTTTAGCGCTTGAATCTCCGGGAAACTATCAGGTTTTGTTAGATTTGGGCGATGTCCTGCGCCTGCAAAACAAACCGCGCGAAGCCATCCGTTACTATGAGGAAGCCTTGGGAAAACTACCTGACGGCGCTTCCCAGCAGTGGGTTCTTTACTACGCGCTGGGCATCTCTTACGAAAATAACAAGCAATGGGACAAAGCGGAAGAAAATCTGCTCAAAGCATTGGAAATCAGCCCCAATAATTACCTCATCCAAAACTATCTCGGCTACAGCTGGCTGAAACAAGGCAAAAATGTCGAAAAAGCTTTCGGCATGGTCGTTGATGCCTATAACCAATATCCGACGGACGGACATATCACCGACAGCCTTGGCTGGGCATTTTATGAAATCGGTATGTATAACCAGGCCATAAAATATCTGGAAAAAGCGGCAGAACTAGAACCAGCTAACGCCCTGATTAACGACCATCTTGGCAATGCCTATTGGCTGGGCGGCCGCCGTAATGAGGCCCGTTTCCAGTGGAATCACGCTCTGACTCTGCCCGATGACAGCGGCGAAGTTATCCGCAGCAATGTCGAGAAAAAAATAATCCACGGTGTTAAAGGCCATCGTCCTCATGCTTATGATAAAAAAAGCATTGAAGAAAAAATCAACGCCATTAGCAAAGATTAGACAAAAGCGCCTTTATTATTGATGGACAAAGCACCTTTTGTATGCTATTAATAGACAAAGAAGCATACCAAGGGGAGCAAGAATTGTGCTGAATAATCCGTTTGCCAAATTGTTTTATGATAAATTCCAGGAAGAAGTCTTAAACCAATCCACTTTTTATGGTTCAAATGAAACCATAGACAAGACTCCGCTGGAAAGCAAATTTATCGAAAGGTTTAACCTTTTTCTAAAACGCTGCGGACAACAGCCGGTTGACACCTCTCACCATTATATTTCCGACAAAAAATTGGCACAATTTTGTTCCAGCCTTCGCTTTTATATGATACGCAATGTCCATAAACTTCCTAATGTCAGCAGCGAATTCAGCCACGATAAGGATTTAATCAGCCTGTTTGACAGCTCCGCGCAATACTTAATTTCCCGCAGCCGTTATCACCGCCTTAAAGGCCGCCGGGTTCAGCAGCTTTCGGATGTTTATGATTACACCACCTGGAAAGTCCGCTTTCAAGACACCCGCGGCAATGTGACACTGCTTCCCTCCAAAATTCCGGCCAAAGCGGCAACACCGGCTTTATACATTTTTGACCCTAACCGCTGCCCGCCCAATGAAACGCTGGCCAAAAAAGTTTTTCGCCATGATATGCAGGATGTCTTTTCCGGCAGCAAACATGAAGACCTGAAAACCTTTTTTATTCATATGCCAACCAACTACCCTGAAGAAGTTGCCGTTGCCAATGTGCTCACATCGCTGCGCTATCCGGAAGAATTTAACGAAGCAGATACTTGTTTCGCCCAAACACACTGGAGCAACTTTCTCGGTAAAAATATACAATACAATGAAGACAATGAAATTATCTCCGGCAGCCGCTACCCGGATAAAGACTTCATTGAGAATATGAAAAATCTGCACATCATTGGTTATTGTGCTTCTACAGCCGATGCGCACCGCTGCCTGAAAGCATTCAAAAATCTTGCAGAACAGATTTACGAGCCGGAAACAGTCACTCAGGCAATGAAAAACGTTATGCTCATCAGCTATGCGATGCCGCCGCTTGAAAAAAATCCTGATTACTCCGGTGTTTATTTCATGTCTAATGATGTCAACGGCGCAGATAACCCCGAACACGTCATGATGACAAACTTCCCGGAATTGTATTCGCAAATCAGCATAACCAAAGACGATTTAAAAACAATCGACAGCAAAGTAACAGAAACCGCCGCGGGTGATTTTATTATAGCCAGCCCGATGCCTGAAACCCCATTTCAATTCGATAAAGAAGGACGCCTGGTCGATAAGCTGAAAGACAAAAACGCACGCCCGGGACGCCTAACACTGGACACCCACCTCCCGGCAACAAAAAAAATTGACCCGCGCCAAAAAGAATGGCGCGACGGACACCGCCTGCAAAACAGCACTTCCGCTAACTTAGGGCATATTAACCATATTATGTTCAAAACAGTTGTAACTAATGCTCTGGCTGGCAAAAGAGACGCCGCCCTGTTCGGCGACGCCGCAACCACCAATATAGATAAACGCCTCTCCCCGCTAATCTCCTATGCAAACCGCCAAAAACTGAAAGAATAAGCTAAAACTTAACCACTGGCCGGACGTAGATATCGTTAGTGCACTTACCGAGGCGAGCCCTGTTACCGGTATACATACCGTCTCCCCACGCGAAGCCATCGCCACTCTCGGTAGAAGACCAATACCTATCATTCCTTATAACCGTAACGCTATAACCTTTCAAAAGTGTCAATGAGGCATCAATTTGTGTTTTTTGCAAATGAATATCTTGCAAATCTCTTAAGCTGGGTAAAAACCACTTACTCTTTTTACAGAACTCTTTTGTACAGCCTGAAGGCTCATAGTTATTTGTCGCATCTGCTGCATACGTCGTGCCGTTACAGGTACTTGCCAATATCGCATTGGTATTCAAACGGCCGTCTACACCACAAGTAATAGGTGTTGAATTTATAGCATATGAAATTTCTGAATGGCTGCAATTTTGTACCCCCGGCGTAGCACATTCCGCACTTGACCACTGCATCTCCTCACTTCCCGCCGTACCGTCTTTCTTTACATCCGTCAGCGCGACAGCCAAACGGTTGGCTGTATCAAAAACCACGCCTATCGGGGTTTTACCGGTTACGATACCGCTCGCTACTGTCCCGTCACCATAAACAATAGCCCCAACACTGACATCCTGAACAACCTCATCGGCAGCGCCGCTACCTCCTCCGCAGAACACCTGATTGTCATCAGAAAGCGCAAACGGGCAGCGCAATA
>CAJTMA010000014.1:19590-53811 GCA_910577205.1 uncultured Alphaproteobacteria bacterium | reverse complement strand
AGTTAGAATATATGACAATATGGCAAAAATCGTTCTGAGGTGACGACTTTTTCGTACACTTGATAAATATATGTATGTTTTGCAAAGAATATGGGGATTATTTAGAAGCAAGACGGCAGTGAGCAACCAATTCTTTGCTGGTTTTCCATGTTTTTCCTTTATCTGATGAGGTTTGGCATTTCCATTTAAATGAGTGAAGTTCTATCTCCCTAAATAGCCAATGCATTTGGGGCGAGGTATTTGTTATATCATTAATGATGATACTGTTGTTGGTGAAAGGGAGATAGAGAGTTTGTCATTGTTTATCTTCCTTTTGTGGAAAATTGAACCATGTTTTTATTAAAAAAAAGTAATCAGAAGGCAATAAAAATTAGCTTATGAACTTGAAATTGGAAATTTTATATCTAAATTTTTGTTACGATGACAGTAAAAGTGATGATTAGAGATTAAATGAAGAGGTAGGTGTACGAATTTTTCGTTATCTCGTTTCTAAATTTAGCCTATTCTAATTTTTTGAGAAATGTTTTATTGTTCTACGTAGTGGAACGGAAGTGCGGCGTTATTAATAGTTGTGCTCTGTGTCTGAGAAAACAGATTTAATATTAACTATAGGGAATTAAAAAAATGCATAAAGGTACTGTTAAATGGTTTAACACTAAAAAAGGTTACGGTTTCATTCAGTCTGACGCTGCGTCTAAGGACATTTTTGTTCATATTACGTCTTTGCAGCAGTCTGGTATTCGTAAATTGTCAGATGGTCAGATGGTATCTTTTGACATTTTTGATGACAGAGGCCGTCCGGCAGCAAACCATATTTCGATTATCTAATGATATCGTAATTTATGAAAGCAGCATCAGCCAATCGGTTGGTGCTGTTTTTTTATATGAGGTTAATTGATTGTTGTTGTGCTTATTTTAAAGGTGATTAATTTGAGGAATTTTATTTTTTTTGGGGGCTTCTGCTATAGCCGCACAATTTAAAAACAAAAAAAACCACCCTAATGGGCGGTCTTTTTGTTTTTGGTTGCGGGGGCAGGATTGGTTCTCCATTCGCTGTCGCTCAGTCGTTCTACGACGCTCATCAGCTTCGCTGACCGCCATACTTCCGTCTGGCTTTCGCTTGTGATGAACCTACTTTTTCGTAGGTTCAACTCTAGCCGCACAATTTAAAAACAAAAAAACCACCCTGATGGGCGGTCTTTTTGTTTTTGGTTGCGGGGGCAGGATTTGAACCTACGACCTTCAGGTTATGAGCCTGACGAGCTACCGGGCTGCTCCACCCCGCGATATGTTTATCGCTTAAGACAGCGTATACATACGACTTTTCAGCAGTGTTGTCAATACCTAAATGGTAATTTTATCTGCTTTAAAAGAAAAGTGAGATGATTACGGCAAAAATAAACACTAAAACAACTATCCAATGCCACCATTTCATGTTTTTATCTCCTTACTATTCAATTAAATAAACTAAGAGCTAAAATTAGAAAAACAATAATGACTGCAAAAAATATTTTGTGAGATTGTTTCCATTCCATAATTGTTATCCTTAGATATTATGCGCGATTCGTGTCGTTATTTATATAGTAATTAATTATTCCTTTTGGAGGGGGAAACAAAAAGCCCCGCTTTGCTGGCGGGGCGTATAAGAAGTTTTTTTTAGAGAAATTATTTGATTTCTTCAGCCGGCATAACCGGAGCGGTATTTTCTGTTGTGGCCGAATCGATAGTATAAGAAATTGTTTCTACTTTCGGGGTTTCGACTTGAACTTGAACCGGAGCAGCTTCTTGTGTTTGTGTGGTTACGATGGTTTTGGTGACGATTGCTTCTTTTTCGTAAGTTACGTCAGTTGTGGTTCTTGGTTCATAAACCGTGGTTGTCGTTGTTTTTTTATAAACAATTTCTACAGGTTCTTTGACAACTTTAACAGAAGGAGCGCAACTGTTGCATGGTTGGGCTGCTACTTGAACTTGTCTGTTAGCCACAGTATTGCAAGGTGTAACAACCTGACGAGGAGCTTCATAAACCATAATGGGTTGAGGAGCCGGAGCTTGTTTGACAATCTGTTTGGGGGCGGCATTGCAAGGGCGGCGGCCGGTGCAGTTGTAATGAGTATAATCAGCTTGGGTGTTGCTGCGGTAGATAGGGCCGGAAGCACAGGCAGATACAAACATTAAAGCAGTCAAAACAAGAAACTTTTTCATGATATCTCTCTATTTATAAAGTTATTAACAAAAGGTTAACGCTAATATAGCATAAAATTTTTATTTGTCAATTTTTGTTTAATTGTTTTTTATTTTTTATATGTAATTGTTTTTTATAGAAAATACAGAGGGTGTCAGAATTTTTTTTGTTTTTTTATTAAAAAAAATTATTTTTTGTAATTTATTTATATAAAAAAGACTTGTTAAATTTATTTTTTGTGATAAACATAGGCAAGTCAGGATAACGGAGTGTAGTTCAGCCTGGTAGAACGCTACGTTCGGGACGTAGAGGTCGCTGGTTCGAGTCCAGTCACTCCGACCATTAAAATAAAAATGCCACCCTAAAGGTGGTATTTTTATTTTAAAAGATTGAGAAGATATGAGTTTGAACCAGCGAGAAAGCTGGTTCGACAAGGAGGAGAGGCAGACGGGAGTATGTTGCGGAGTGCTGAATAGCCCGAGCAATGATGAAGCAGCGGAGCAAAGCGACGTCAGTGTTTGTCATTTCAGTTATTAAAGAGCCACCATTTGGGTGGTTTTTTTGTTTTAAAAGATGGTGAATAGATGGATGCACATTGATGGGGGATTGAGTTTGGTAAGGGAGATGGCAGGAGAGGTAAACAGGTTAGAGATTGGGTGGGAAGTGAGATGGGTGGATGCAGGGTGGCAGAGTGGGGGAAGGAAGTGAGGCAGGTGGAGGCAGGGTGGCAGAGTGAGGTGAGGAAGCGAGGTTGATGGATGCAGGGTGGCAAGAGTGGGATGAGGAAGCGAGGTAGGTGGATGCTGGTTGCAAGAGAGGGGCGAGGATGTGAGGCTGGCGGAGGCAGGGTGGCAGAGTGAGGTGAGGAAGTGAAGCAGGGGATGTAGGTCGGCAAGAGAGGTGAGGAAGCGAGGCTGGCGGATGCAGGGTGGCAGAGTGGGGGGAGGAAGCGAGGTAGGTGGATGCTGGTTGCAAGAGGGGTGGTTTGGAAGTTCATCTCAGAGGATGGTTGTGTGGGCTAGTATTCTATATTATAAAGTATTCTGTTTTTGATATTGGAGAAATTGACAAAAATATTTTTTATGATATGTACAATGTTAAGAAAATTTATTATTTAATTAATTATTTATTTATTTTAATTTTTTAATTATGAAAACACTGGTTATATTTGCAGTATTTGTGGCATTATGTGTATTTGCTGTTTGGAGGAAAGTTAAATCTGGTACAGCTTCTAAGGGACAGTCTTCTGAAGAAGAGTATTTGGTTCTTGCGATGCGTGAGAATTGTTTATCTACACAGATTGTTATTACATTGAATAGGCGGTTGCAGGATATTTATAATTTGAAAAGAGCAAAGGAAACTATTGACTTGGAGAGTTATAGAATTTGCAAATCCGCAGAAACGTTTAATTTTTTATGTTCGATGATTAATCAAAATCCGTTTTTAGCACAAAAATTATGTCAAGTGCCGAAAGAAGAAGCGGTAATGATTTTGCAAAAGGCAGCAAGTCTTTCTGATAAGCAAATTAGTGATAATAAAAACCTATTAAATCACATTATTACGATTGTATCATCTAAATAATTTATGCCATGAATATGTTAAGTTTTGAAGCAAAGGCAATTATCTTTGTTGTCGCCTTTATCTTATTGGGGATTATTGGTTTGGTTATTGATAATATGCGGGATAATAAGCAGACTCCTCGCTTTGATCAATATGGAAATGCGCATAACAGTAATTGCAGTCCTCCGTTAATATTTTTTGGGAGTATTGTTGTTTTGCTGATATTATCAGTGCTATAAATTAGGAATTAAAGGTTCGCAGATGATAAAAGCGGACCTTTTTTGTGTCTTTTTTATTGCAGCAAGTGTCAAAAAATAAACGCCGGATTGCAACCGGCGTTTATTTGTTAATCAGAAGATAATTGCATACCTCGGCTGATTTGCGATTTGGAAACATCGGACAAAGTGATGCCAATGTATTCTCCTGCTGCAGCTTCTGTAATTGGGCGCAAGTATTTTTGCAATTTGAGGCATTTTGTGTTTAGCTCAATATTGTTTCCGGAAATTTTGAGCAAGTCCCCGGTTTTAATTTTTCCGGTTTCAATACGTCCTGTTACAATGATTCCTTGGCTGTGAATGTCGAATACGGCATCAATCTGCAATGAAAAAGTTTCTTTAGTTTTCATAGAATGAAGCGTTTTAATGTTAGATGATAATATCGATGATGTCTTCCCAAGTTATGTCGGCGGGGATTTCTCCACTCCATACCCACAGGTCTAAATCCTTTTTCGGTTGTCCGAGTGGTTGGGGAAAGCCGTTATATAAGGCTTGGGCAGTTGCTTCTTTTCCATAAAAGAACAGTTCAGAATTGCGGCGGACAATTAATTGTATCGGCAATTGCAGCTTTTGATGCAGACTCTTGATGATGTCAGAATAGGCTCTGTGTGTGTGCATTTTTTCACAGTAGAATGTGCATCCGATATGCGCGATTTTGACAAAGTATTCTTTTAACTCGTCTTCAGCTTGTAATAATAATTGTTTTCGTTTCATTTCATTGGTAATAATTTTGAGGTAAGACATAATGATTAATTTTGCGGAAATAGTATATTGTTTTGCGCCAAAATGCAATAAAAAACAGTTGTATTTATTTGTTTTTGAGCTATGGTGTCGGTGAAAAAACAATTATTTTTAAATTATATCATATGGATTCAAAACAATTATTTAAGGTTTTTTGTGCGCAATTTCTGCACAATAGCGGTTTTGAGGTGATTAATGAGCTGTCCGAAGGGATAGTTATTTTCACACCAAATCAAGAAGCAGCTGACGCGTTTATTGGTGCGAGGAAAATGGCTGACAAAATCAGAAATTGGGTTTTGACGGTGCTTCTTCTCGTTCTGTTTTCTTTTCTGTTTGTCGCGTTTGCGTTGAAGCTGGGGAAAATTTTTTACACCCTAGAAGATGTTATGTTGTTCTGTAGCGGGCTAATTATTTTGCCTTTGGTGGGAGGTATTGCGGTTACGCTTATTGAACGTCGCCGCCGAAAACTGAAAAAGATTTATCGCCATCAAGTTGTTTTATGCCGGCGAGAACCGATGTTTGACCGCATTGTGTACGAATTTATCTAGTAAAAAAGCTCCCTTTTAGGGAGCTTTTTTGTGATGGATATTGTATTTAAAAAAGAAAAATGTATTTTGTAAATATAATTTACAAACAGGGGAAGATATGAGAAAAGAAGCGTCTTTGTCGATTATTGAAGATGTTGAAAATCATAAGTTTTTGATGATACGTCATCACCGGGGTATTAATAAGGGCTGTGTTAATTTTCCCGGCGGCAAAAAGGAAGACGGGGAAACGATGGAGGATTGCGTCCGGCGGGAGACTTTTGAGGAAACAGGTTTGGTGATTGAGAATCCGAAGCAAGTCGGATATGTGGAATTTCCGAGATTTGATTTTTATGTTCATATTTTCAAAAGCACGGTCTATTCGGGAGAGGTTAAGGAAAACGAGGATGAGGTAAATGCTTTTTGGCAAGATGCGGATAGCATTCCATATGCTGAAATGCGTGAAGCCGACAGGGATTTTTTACCCGATATTATTGCCGGGAAATATGTTAAGCGCCGTTATGTTTATGATGAAAACTTTAAATTACTGGAAGTGATTGATTTGTAATCTAAATAAGCGAAAGGCATTCAGTTTTCTGAATGCCTTTTCTGTTGTCAGGGAACGGCATTGGGGATGGGTTTGATGTTTTTTATGCGTTCGGCCAAGCGGTGGGCATCAGCGATGATTTGTTCTTCTCCCGGAACTTTACGGTTCTGCATAATTAATTTGCCATTACAGATGACATCGCGGATACAAGAAGAGTCTGCGGCGTAGACCATATTTGACAGCAGGTTATAGCTTGGGGTGATGAACGGATTATTCAAATCCACAAGAATACAGTCGGCGAGAGCGCCTTCCTCAATGATTCCGGCATTCAGTCCAAAAGCTTGAGCGCCGTTGCGGGTGGCCGCGGTAAAGATGTCTTTGTCCAGCCCGGCCAAGGCATTTTGTGCCTGCCATTTGCTGACTAAAGAAAAGATTTTCATTTCCTCAAGCATACTCAGATTATTGTTGGATGACGCGCCATCTGTTCCGAGCGTGATGTGGTGCGGAAATTCGCCGTTAAGCTGCTGAAACGGAAATAAGCCTGAAACCAGTTTCAAGTTAGATACCGGATTGGTGGTGAGGTAGGTGCCGCTGTCTTTGATTAATTTGATGTCTTGTGTGTCCAGATGGATGGCATGGGCCAGAATTGTTTTTGGGCGGAGCAAATTCCATTCGGCAAATTTGACAATTGGCGATTTTTGATATCTGTCACGGCAATCACAAACTTCTTTTGAGGTTTCGCAGGCGTGAATATGCAAATACAAATCTCTTTCATGTACTAAATCGGCAGTCCATTTAAACAGTTCTTCGGAAACAGTGTAAACAGCATGACAGGAAACAGCTTTTGTCAGGCGGTCAGGGCAAGGGTTGGGTTGATTCAGGAAATCCAGCGTGGCTTGTTGTTTTTCTTTGGTGCGGGTTGGATCAAACATATCCATTTCGACAATGGATACGGCGGCGCGGATACCCATTTCGTCAATGGCTCGGATAGTCATTTCCGGAAAGAAGTACATATCTGAGAAAAAGACCGTTCCGGATTTTATCATTTCAAGAATCGCCAGTTTGCTGGCAATGTAAATGTCGTCGGGTGTCAATTGGTTTTCAATCGGCCAGATATCTTCCGACAGCCATTCAAACAGCGGTTTATTATCGCCGAAACCGCGCAGGATGGACATGGCGGCATGGGTGTGGGTATTGTAGAAACCGGGAAGAATTGCATGGCCGCGGCCGTCAATAACGGTATCGGCTTCAAGGTCAAGCTGCGGTGCAATTTTGGCAAAATGGCGGTTTTCGATATAAATGTCGCAAGTTTGGTTATTATGGGAGATGTTTTTGATTAAAATTGACATTGTGAAATCCTAATCTTATGCTTTAAGAGGTTTGATTGATGCGTATAGTAAACAATAAAAGCGGATAAAAAGCAATGTTGGATTTAGGAATAAAAAAATTTGAGAAATTTTCGTTACCGGAAGAGATTGTCGGGCAGAAGGTTATTTTGCGGCCGAGAACGCATGAGTATGATGAAGCGTTATTTGAGTTGATTGATTCTTCCCGAGAATTTTTACGAGAATATTTATTTTGGGTCGATGATACGCAATCTATTGACGATGTTCGGCAGATAACGGATATTTTTCAAGAAAACTGGAAAAAACAAGAGGCTTTCGAATATGTCTTTCTTGACCGAAAAACGGAGCTGCTGGTCGGTGCCGGAGGTATTCATACAATTTCATATTTGCATCATTTTGCGCAATACGGATATTATTTAAATAAGAAAGAAATCGGAAAAGGTTATATAACCGAGGCAGTCAGCTTGTTGGAGAGAGAGTTGTTTGAAAGGGGAATTCATCGCTTGGAGATTGTTTGTGATGTAAATAATTTGGCATCGGCAGCTGTGGCAAAACGCTGCGGTTTTGAGCTGGAAGGGATGATGAGAGAAGCGCGTTATGCTTATGGGCAATATCGTGATGAGTTGCTGTTTGCCAAGGTAAATAAAGGAAAATAAAATGATAAACGAAATCGAAGAAAGGTTAATGGCGATTGAAATTGCTTTAGCTAATCAGGAAAAAATGGCGGATGATTTAAATCAGGTTGTTATCGATCAGGGCAAGATGATTGACAAGCTGGTTAAGCAAAATAAATATTTGCTTAATTTGCTTGAGCGCGAAACCGTCAAGCCGTTAAGCGAAGAAACGCCGCCGCCGCATTATTGACGGGTTGTATATTCTTTTGGCGATATTATATATATCAAAGCATAATAACAGGAGATGCCAAATGAATATGGATGCTTTATATAAGTTGACACACGGAATTTATATTCTTGGTTCCCGAGATGGAGATCGTCCGGTCGGAAGCGTGGTTGACGCTGTGATGCAGGTTGCCAATAAACCTTGGATTTTGGCGTTATCTTGCACTAACGGCAGCTACACCAAGCAATGCATTGAAGCGCAACAAGAGTTTTCGCTTTCTGTATTGGGGAAGACTGTTGAACCGTGGGTGATTGCCAATTTCGGGTTTCGGAGCAGCCGGACAGTTGATAAATGGAAAGATGTTAAGCATTTTATTCAGGGCGGCCTCCCTTATTTGGAAGATAACATTGCCACAATGCACTGCCGGGTCGTACAGAGTATTACTTATGACAGCAATACGTTGTTTCTGGCGGAGGTTGTTGGCTGTGTCGATACCAAAAGCGGAGAGCCGCTGACTTACTATGACTATCGCTCTTATTTTAAAACTGATGTTATTAACAGTTTTAATAAATTCAAATCAGCAGAAAAGGAGGAAAAAATGTCTGAAGAAGTAAAAAATGAAGAAGGAAAGCATTGGGTTTGCACTGTTTGCGGTTATATTTATGATGAAGAAACCCCTTTTGAAGAACTGCCGGATGATTGGGTTTGTCCGTTATGCGGCGTGGATAAAAGCTATTTTGTTTATGAATAGTTTTTAGGGGCTGTCAGCGTTAACGTCCTTATCCTGTGGGATAAGGACGTTTTTTATTGTCGGTTTTCTGGGGTTACGGTTATGCCGCGGGAAACAATGCCAATCATAATTCCGAGCATAAGGTAGCTGGTCAGGCATTCTGCACCGGTGAGCAGCCTGGCTAAGGTGGTGTGCGGATATATGTCGCCGTAACCGACAGTTGTCATGGTGATAATGCTGAAATAAATCGAATCGATAATAGCGCGTAAGCCGCTTCCGAAATTAAAAGCCTGTTCAATATTCAAGTGGTTATGGATAGCATTTAAAGACAAGTTGATAACAGAGAAGCTAATCATCAGGTTGATGAAAAAATTAGCAAAAGCACCCAAGTCTTTAATGGTGGCGGTGGTGTCAGGGCGAAGCAGCGAGGTTAAAAGAGCTGCAAATTGTTTTATATTACGGTATGCCAGATAAATAATGACAACACTAATCACATAAGTCGCAGCTTCGGAAAGAGTGATATAAGTGCTCAGGCATCCGGCAGAAAAAGAAACGGCAATTAAAGCAGGGATGTCAGCGGAATAGAAGTTGCGCGTGTAATTGCGCCGGCTGACTGTGCGGTTGAGAAATAAAGCTAGCAATGTGGTGTAAATGCCATTAAATGCCGGTATAATGGTGTAAATAAACCAAGGGGAATTTCTGAATTGGCTAAAAAAATGTTCCGGGTCAGGGTAGAGCGCCAATATGCTCAGGCTCAGAAAAAAGCATAAATTGAAATCCCGTTGCAGAACTATAGAAAATCGTTGCATGGCTGAAGCCGGTTTGAGTGTGTTCATCGTCTAATCTCCCATTTAAATGTAGGGCTGCTCTTGGCGGTTTCAATAAACCATGCAAAAGAAAACCCGCCGGAGAGGCGGGTTGGTGAGATTATTTAATGCTGCCGATGTAATGCCAATTGTCATTGTCATATTGCAAATGGATGATTTCGCCGTTATCGACTTCTTCTTTGTCGATATTAAGCGCGTGAAGCGTTTCAGTCAGCGTGATGCCATGGCCTGAAATGGCAATGTTATTATATTTGCTTTGTGCATATTGCTGTAAAGCGGAGAAAACGCGTTGTCTGACTTGGCGCTTGCTTTCGCCTTCTTCAAAATGGATATCTTCATCCGCGAGTTTTGCACTGCGCCATTTTTTGTATAAATCGCCGAATTTTTCCATGGCTTGTGTGTAGTACAGTCCCTCGGCTATGCCAACGTTAACTTCAGTAAAACGTTCGTCAAATTGCAAGGGGGCTTTAATGACCTTGGAAACAATGTTGCCGGTTTGTTTGGCGCGGCGCAGCGGGCTGGATATAATCACTTCAACGTTTTTGTTTTTAAGATTGTCGGCGGTGGCGTAAGCCTGATCTATACCGCGGTCGGTAAGAACAGAATTGTTCGTGTGCCCTTGAATCTTGCCTTCAAGATTATATGAGCTTTGTCCGTGTCTAAAAATATAAAAATTTTTAACCATAGTGCACGCTCCTGTGAGATGTTGGAGATGGCGCTATCTTAACTGATTTTTAATTTTTTGGCAAGGTTAATTTTCTTGATATAATCCCAAGCGCCGGGCGACCCACGGGAGTGAGTTTCCCTGAACCAAAACCGACAGGATAACCAAAAAGAAAATAAGGTTAAACAGGTAAGTGGAATTGGGGAAGTTATACATCAGCGGGTAGGTTGCCAGAATAATCGGAACAGCGCCTTTAAAGCCGGCCCAGCTGATAAATATTTTGTCGGCACGGGTATATTGGCTTTGGTAAAGGCAAGTAAAAACAGCCAATGGGCGGGCAATGAAAATCAGGAAAACCGAGCAAACTAAGCTTACGGGGAAGACGTCAGGCAATTCGTGCGGATTGACTAACAACCCTAAAATCAAGAACATTCCGATTTGCATAATCCACGCCAGGGAATCCTGAAAGTTAATAAAATGCCGGCGGTAGCGGAAGGCTGTATTTGCCATGACAATTCCGGCAATATACACGGCGAGGAAGCCGTTGCCGTTTAAGAGCTGGGTCAGGCTGAAAGTCAGTAAGACAATACTGACGCCAAAAACCGGGTAAAGTCCGGGATAAACCAGATTCCAGCGGCAAAGCGCATAACTGGCTACTCTTCCGAAAGCATAGCCTGCACCCAAGCCGAGAGCCATTTGCCAAACAAAGTTTTGCATCATCTGAAAGGTGTCAAAATCCGGGTCGGAAAGCAGGTTGATTGCGCCCATCGATAACAATACGGCCATGGGGTCGTTGCTGCCGGATTCAAATTCCAGCAGGGGTTTTAAGCCGGGTTTGAGTTCACTCTTTTGAGAGCGGAGAATGGAAAATACGGCCGGTGCATCGGTTGACGAAACAATGACGCTGAGCAGTAATGAAACTTCAAAGGACAAGCCGAGCAGGTAGTAGGTGCATAAATAAAGGAATAATGCTGTCAAAAAGACCCCGCCTGTGGACAGCAGAGAACCTCTTGCCAGTGTCGGGCGAACCTGACTCCATTTGGTGTCTAATCCGCCGGAAAAAAGAATGAATGCCAGCGCGAAAGTGCCGATGTAGTTGGCTATCCGCGCATTATAGAATTGGATGCCTGCACCGTCGCTTCCGGCGAGCATCCCTAAGCCGAGAAACAGCAGCAGGCTCGGAATGCCGTAACGCATAGATATCCGGTTTGCATAAACGCAAAGTAAAAGCAGTGTTCCGGCCGCGGCCATCATCCAGTCTAGATTCATTGGTACTCCTTAATTTTCCGCCATTATAAATGTAAAATATTAAGATTTTATAACTTGAAATCCGCTCTTTAATTTATACATCATAAAAAAATTTTAATGAGCAGCGGGAGATTTTTTTATGACAAGAGAATTGATGCAAAATACCAAATTAAAAGAACGGTTTTGTTCGGCGATGCCGTTAATCGGCGATGCCGCTCCGTCGTTTACCGCCGAAACAACTAAAGGCAAAATAAATTTTCCTGAAGATTATGCCGGAAAATGGGTTATTTTGTTTTCCCATCCGGCTGATTTTACGCCGGTTTGTACATCCGAGTTGTTTACTTTTGCGCAAATGACCGAAGAATTTCGGGCATTAGACACAGAACTTGTCGGCTTGTCCGTAGACAGTGTCAGTTCACATCTGGCTTGGTTAAAGTCCATAGAAGAGGATGTTCGTTTTAACGGGCAGCAGAAAGTGAAAATAGATTATCCGGTCATTGCAGATATTAAAATGGCGGTTGCCAAGCAATATGGCATGATTCATCCCTCTGCCAGTGATACCAAAGCCATTCGCGCAGTCTTTTTCATTGATCCTCAAGCCGTTATTAGGGCAATTCTTTATTATCCTCTTTCTACCGGCCGCAATTTTCAAGAACTGAAGCGCCTGTTAATCGCCCTGCAAACCACAGATGAATATCATGTATCCACTCCCGCCAACTGGCAGCCCGGTGAAGATGTTGTCGTTTCCGCGCCGACCACCCTCTCCGAACTCGCTGCCGAAAAGAACAAAAAAGACGGTTGCGAGTGTAGTACTTGGTATTTTTGTACTAAAAAAATATAAAAAAGGTGTTCTAAGGTCATCTAATACAGAATTATCAGGACGAAAGTGTCCTCACGTACGTTTATGTACGCTGCGGTACTTTCGCCTTTAATTCTTATTACCTGACTCTTATAACGCCTTTTTGTGGGGCTAAAATCTTATTACTAGTCTCATTATCTGAGGTTTTTGAAGTATCTTATAACGCCCTTTTGTGGGTTAAAATCTTATTACTAGTCTTATTGTCTGAGGTTTTTGAGGTGTTTTCGCTTTTAATTATTCTTATCCCCTTAGGCAGCCGGTGGTATTTTATCTTACTGCGGTCAATTCATTCCAGCGGGTTGTACTGCAAGGAGAGCGGAATTCATGTTTAACGAAAGATGTTTGTTGCGGTAATTTGAGGCCAAAATAAACAGTATGTTTCCCCATCCGGTTGTTTAAGTCATCAAAGGCTTTCATTAATTGGCGTTCTTTTATATCTGTTTGCGGTGTTTGAAAAAAGTCTGCCTGCGGGCAATGTTCGGATGTAATATCTGCCAGCATAATTCCCGCGCGCTTATAGCGAAAGGCCGGGCGGTAAATTTGTTTTAGCCCTTTATTCATAGCCTGCATAAATTTGGCAGTATTATTGGATGGCTGTGGCAGGTTGACAAGCTGAGAGTTGTTGTATTGCGGCTGATCGTTGCGGAAGCGGTTGGTGTTAATAAAGGTAACAATCCCTCCGGCTAACGCTTTTTGTTCGCGCAGCCTGCGGCAGGCCGTATCGACGAAATCGGTTAAGGCGGTGTGCAATTGTTCTTCGCTGTTTAGTTCTGTTTCAAAGCTGCGAGAGCAGAGGATACTTTTCTGGTGTTCCAGTTCTTCCATTTCCACACAGGAGATGCCGTTAAGTTCGCGGATGGTTCGTTCCAGTGTGATGCCGAATTTGGCACGTAACAGAGGTAAGGGGGTATTTAACAAATCAGCAGCTGTAAAAATTCCCATAAAATTGAGCTTTTTATTTAAGTTACGCCCTATTCCCCAGATATCTTTAATATCCAGTTGCCGAAGGAAAGGCATGGCCTTATCTGGGGTGTCTAAAGCACAAATTTTGCCGACAGTTTGTTTCTTGGCTAATTCTCCGGCTAATTTGCATAAAGTTTTGCTGGGGGCAATGCCTACCGAAACGGAAATGCCGATTTGCTTGAGAATCGCCTGTCGGATCATTAGGGCCATACGGGTATAATCTTCCCGGTCATCAATGCGGACAAAAGCTTCGTCAACGGAATAGATTTCAATTTCGGGAAAATAAGAGCGGATTAAGTTCATGACGCGGGATGAGATGCTGCTGTATAATTCATGATTGCAGGACAACCAAGCGCCATTATGTTTTTCCAGAAAAGATTTGACTTTAAAAAAAGGAATGCCCATCGGGATATCCAGAGCTTTGGCTTCATAAGAACGGGCGATAACACAGCCGTCATTACTGGACAAGACGACAACCGGGCGGTTTTTCAGGCGAGGCTGAAAAATCCGTTCGCAGGAAACGAAGAAATTATCGCAGTCAATCAGCATAAACATCAGAGCAATTTCCTGATGACAGATGTAATAACGCCCCAAACGGCAAAGGTATCTTCCTGTTGTAAGGGGATAGGCGGCTGCCGGGGATTATCTGTTCCAAGAAAGGTTTGAGATTTTTTGACAAGCAGCCTGCGTGCCAATAATTCGCCGTTGACTTCGGCGACAATCAAATTGCCGCCGGCCGCAATGCGCGACCGGTCAACAACCAAGATGTCGCCGCTGTAAATACCGGCGCAGCGGAGGGCGTCCCCCTCCATACGCAAAAAATAAGTAGACAACGGGTGGGGTTGCAAATAATTATTTAAATCCAAATCGTGTTCTTGAAAATAAGTAACAGCAGATGCAAAAGGCATGGGAAAGACTCGTATTTTTGTTCTTGTTTTGTTCTTATGTTAGTTTTTTAATTTTGGATTGCAACAAAAATTTATTCGCAAACGGAAAAATATGTTTTATATTGAAAAAAATAATTTAATTTGAGGAGTTTGGAGATGGAAAAAATTATTCCGGCTAAATTAGTATCCGGTGATGAAATCAGAGTAATTGCTCCGGCGCGGGGGATTAAAATTATTGGGCAGGATGCGCGTGAGATTGCCCGGGAAAGGTTTGAAGCCTGGGGGCTGAAAGTGAGTTTTGGCCGTCATACCACTGATGATAACTGGGATATGATGGGGTCATCATCTATTGAAGACCGGGTTGCTGATATTTATGATGCTTTTGCTGATAAAAATGTCAAAGCGGTCTTTACGATTATTGGCGGGGCTAATTCCAACCAATTGCTGCCGTATCTTGACTATGATTTGATTAAAGCTAATCCAAAAGTTTTTTGCGGCTTTTCGGATATTACGGCTTTGTTAAACGCAATCTATGCGCAAACCGGATTGGTGACTTTTTCCGGGCCGCATTTTAGTTCTTTGGGGATGCTGAAAGGGGCAGATTACACTTTGGAAAACCTGAAAATTATGTTGATGGGCGAACGGGTTAATCATGTGCAGTCCTCTGCCGAATGGAGCGATGATTTGTGGTTCTTGGATCAGGAAAACCGCCAATTTATAAAAAATGAGGGATATTGGCGTTTGCATGACGGGGAAGCTGAAGGAACGCTTATCGGCGGCAATCTTGGCACGTTTGATTTGCTGCTCGGGACTAAATACCGCCCAGCTTTTGCGAAAGATACCATTCTGTTTATTGAGGATACTGAAGGTTCGGATATTGCTGCTTTTGAACGCAATTTTCAGGCCCTGATTTATCAGCCGGATTTTGACAATGTCAAAGGTATTCTTATCGGGCGTTTTCAAAAAGGTTCGAAAGTAACACGTGAGCAGTTGGAATATATTATTTCAACTAAGCGGGAATTAAAGAATTTGCCGATTTGGGCGAATGTTGATTTCGGACATAGTACGCCGTTGTTGACGATACCGGTCGGCGGAACAGCAAAAATCTCATCTAATGGCTTATTAATACAGATTTAGCGAGAAGCGAAAAATTCACGTAGGTTTATCTACGCTAAAATTTTTCACTCTCTAAAATCTTATTACTAATCTCATTATCTGAGATTTTTGAAAAATCATATCTACTGGATTATTAATACAGATTTAGCGAGAAGCGAAAAAATTTTTTCATAGTTAAATCAAAAATCCCCGTGACAAAGGTCAGGGGGATTTTTTGTTAGATTGAATAAGTTTTATGCCAGAGGCGGAATTTCCACGCCCAACAACCGTAAAAGAAAGCGGCGATAATGCTGGGGATGAAAAGCCACCAACGTCCGAAACCGGAGAGTTGGGTGATTGCGAACCAAGCTGAGAATAGGCAGCATAGTGTGAGGATAGAACACAGTAAAAAGAAAACTAGTTTCATTTTTTTGGGGTTTTAAAGTTAACAAAATAAATTCATATCTCTAATAAATTGAAGTAAGGATATTATCTTTTTTTGTAAAAGTCAAGTTTTTGTCTAAAGTGGTATCCATGAAAAACCCCGCCGGTTAGAGCGGGGTGTTTTAAAGCTTAGTTTGGAGTAAGCTTGAGGCGGTTAAGCAGATGTCTGCTGCCGCCTATCGCTTTGCTAAGCCTGAGGTTTACGTTTGTTATTGGTTGCTTCACGTATGGTTTGAAATAAAATGTAAAGCAGCGGAATAACAATCAAGCCGGCAGCAGTTCCCAGCAGCATTCCGTAAAATACCGGAACGCCAATGGCAATACGGCTGGCAGCCCCTGCACCGGTGGCGACAATCATTGGCAGTACACCGAGAATGAAGGTGAATGCCGTCATCAATACCGCGCGGAAACGTTCTTTTGTTCCGGTAACGGCCGCTTTGATGATTGAAGAGCCGCGCTCGCGTTCTTCTTTAGAAAATTCTACAATCAGAATTGCGTTTTTGGCAGCCAAGCCGACCAGGAGGATTAATCCTAACTGGGCGTAAATACTCAGAGGCAAGTCTGTGATAAACAAGCCGAGCAATGCGCCGAGCATGGCAACAGAAACGGAGGTCAGAACCGGCAGAGGGGTGGACCAGCTTTCATATTGCGCTACTAAGAACAAGTATGCAAAGGTCATGGCTAAGATAATCAGGTAGCCAATTTGCCCGCTGCTTTGCTTTTCTTGGTAGCTCATGCCCGACCAGTCATAGCCAAAGCCTGAGGGCAGGGATTGCGACAGGGTTTCCAGCGCGCCCATCGCTTGTCCGGTGCTGGATGCCGGGCTTTGAACCGCGGTGATGGAGGCACTCGGGTATTGGTTATAACGGCTGACCGTCCGCGGAGAGAGAACCTTGTTCATGGTAATCAGAGCTTCCAGAGGAACCATCTCGCCGTTGTTGTTTTGGACATGGAGCTTTTTGATGCTTTCCAAATCTTTACGGTATTTCCAATCTGCCTGAATCATAACTTTGTTTACCTGAGTTCCAAAGTTAACGTCATTGACATAGCTGGAGCCGAGATAATTTTGCAACACGCTGTAAATGCTGCCGATGTTTACTTTCATTGCTTCGGCCTTATCGCGGTCGATGGTAATGAAGTAGTTTGGGGTTTGAGCCGTGTAAGTGGTGTAGGCGTAAAGGATATTCGGGTCTTGGTTGATTTTTGCCAGGAAGCCTTTTAATGCCGTTTCCAGTTTTTGCGGGTCATTGGAGTTTAAGGCTTGCAGGCGGTAATCCATGCCGCCGCTCATACCTAAGCCCATAATAGCCGGCGGTTCAAACAGCTGGACTTCGGCTTCCGGCATTCCGGTAACTTTAGCGCGCAGCTTGTTCAGAATATTTGATGAAGACAAGGATTTGTCCGTGCGTTCGTTCCAAGGATGTAGCGTGACAATTACCATAGCGACGTTTTCGCCAGAGCCGCCAATCATGCTGACACCGACAATCCCCATGATGTTGTCAACGCCCGGTTCTTCTTTGAGAAGCGGATAAATCTTGTCAACAAAGGCTTGGGTGCGATTACGGGTAGCGCCTTCAGGCAGTTGGACGTTCATGAAGATAACGCCTTGGTCTTCAGACGGGATAAAGGATGTCTGGCTGATGTTCAGCAATCCGCCGACCGCGGCAAACAGCATTAACATCAACAGGAAAATAACACTGACTTTGCGTCCGATTAACCCCACGACAGAAGCATAACGGTCACGGGATTTGTTAACGACCTGATTGAACCAGAATAACGGGCCGGACTGCGCCGGTTTTAACGGGCGCAGTAAGGTGGCACAAAGAGCCGGGGACAATGTTAATGCGTTCAGTGATGAGAAAGACACTGAGGTTGAAATGGCAATTGCGAATTGTTGATAAATTTTTCCGGTAATGCCGCCAAGAAAACCGACAGGGACAAAGATGGCAAGCAAGACCAAGGTGGTGGCAATAATAGCGCTGGAAACTTGTTCCATTGCTTTGATTGTTGCTTCTTTAGGGGATAGTTTTTCGCTTTCCATCAGGTAAAGAACCCGCTCGACCACCACAATGGCATCGTCAACCACCAGACCGATTGCCAACACTAACCCAAAGAGAGTCATCATATTTAGGCTGTAGCCCAGAGCCTGCATGACTGCAAAAGTGGCAAAAAGGGATACTGGAATAGTCAGGGTTGGCACTAAAGTTGACCGCCAGTCCTGCAAAAAGACGTAGCATACCAGAATAACCAGTGCAAAGGTTAACAGTAAGGTAAAGATAACCTCTTCAATTGAGGCCAAAATATATTTGGTGGAATCGTAACCGATGGTGTAGGTGATGTCTTCCGGAAAACGTTGGGACAAACGCTCAATTTCTTTTTTGACACCGTCCATTGCATCCAAAGCATTCGCGCCGGCCAGCTGGTTGATGGCAATAGCAACGCTGGGAGCGCCGTTAAATTTGGATGATGCTCGGTAGTTTTCTTCACCGATTTCAACGGTGGCAATATCTTTCAGATAAACCAAACCGCCTTGTTCGGCTGTGCGAATGATGATGTTTTTGAAATCTTCAACTTCATTGATGCGTCCTTGAGTTTGCAGCGTATAGGCCATCTGTTGGCTGCCGTCGCCGGGCATCGCGCCGATACTGCCGAGCGAAGGCTGGTAGTTTTGGCCTTCAATGGCTGCTTTAATGCTGCTGACGGGAATGTTCAGCGCGGTAATTTTATCGGCATCCAGCCAAACGCGCATACTTAAACGCGCCGCGTGAACGCTGACTTCGCCCACGCCGGATACACGGCTCAGACTGTCTTTAATGTTGTTTTGGACATAGTCGGACAGTTGTAACTGCGTATAGGTGTTATTAGGCGAAATGATACTGATGAAACCAAGAATGTTTGAGGAACGGCTTTTTACCGTCAGGCCTTGGCGGGTTACTTCTGTCGGCAGTTTTGATGTTGCCTGCTGAATACGATTTTGGACTTTTACCTGCGCCATATCGCGATCAACGCCGACTTTAAACGTTACCGTCAGGCTGTATTGCGAGTTTTCGGAGGAAGAGTTCATATAAAGCATATCTTCCACACCGTTGATTTCCTGCTCCAGCGGAATACCGATGGTTTTGGCAATAACTTCAGCACTTGCTCCGGGGTAGGAGGCAGAGATAACAACTTCCGGCGGTGTAATTTCTGGGTATAGCGAAATTGGCAGGGAAAAAACTGAAATAGCGCCGGCAAGCGTCAAAACGATGGAAATCACCATCGCAAAGCGCGGGCGTTCAATAAAAATACGAGAAAACATAGATTATTTATCCTCCCCGGTTTTGATTTCGCCAACGGTTACTTTTTGTCCGTTGCGGATTTTTTGCAGGCCTTGGATGATAACGCGGTCTTCAGGTTTCAGCCCATCTTTGACAATTTGTTTGTCTTCCATCGTGTTGCCGATGACAACGCGTGTTTCGCGGGCGATATTGTCTTTGTCGACAGTCATTACATAGTTGCCGTGTTCATCTTGAGCCAAAGCGGCCTGCGGAACAAGAGTGGCAAAGTCGTTTTCGCGTTTGCCGATGCGGATGTCAACGTAGTTGCCCGGCAGCAGCAAGTTCTGTTCGTTGCCGTATTCGGCATAAACGGCAATGGTTGCGGTATCCGGATTGATTTCATTATCGTTAAAACGGGATTTCAGGTGATTAACCAGAACTTTGCCGTTAGGCAGAACCAATTCGGTTTTGATGGATTCAATACCGTGATTGATTTTTTGTTCACGCATATTGAGAAAATCTTTATCGGATACGGAAAAAGCAACGCGAATCGGATCAGTCTGGACAATGCGCGCCAGTGTTTGGGTTGAGGAGTTAACGTAGTTGCCCTCCGTTACCAGCGCTTTGCCGATATATCCGGTAATCGGAGCTTTGATTTCGGTATAGCCCATATCGATTTTAGCCAATTCCAGATTGGCTTCGGCTTGTTTTACTGCCGCTTTAGCTTGCAGGTAGTTGCTTTCTGAGGTGTCCAAGGTGGCTTTTGAAGCATAGTTTTGGCTGCTCAAGGACTTTTGGCGCTTGTAGTCGCGTTCGGCGCGAACCAGGCTGGCTTTGGCGCTTTCAAGTTCGGCTTCACGCAGTTCTAAGGTGGCCAGATAACGTTTTTGTTCAATAACAAACAGGATATCGCCTTCTTTTACCAGCGAGCCTTCCTGAAACAAAACTTTTTCAACATATCCGGTAACCTGCGGGCGCAAATCGACGGCATTAATCGCCTGAACATGGCCAATATAGCTTTTTTTGGGGGAAATATCCTGTTGCTGCACTTGTTGAACCAAAACATAAGGATCACCCATGTTCATTCCCATCATCGGCATTTGCGGTGTCAGTTTGGCTTTGAGATACCAGCCGGCAGCACCGCAGAGCAGCATAACGGCTGTCCGGCGGATGATTGTGCGTTTTGAGATAGTTCCAACCTGCATTTTAGTTATCCTTTTTTATCTTTAGTGAATTAGTTAATATTTGAAAACTCTGTTTGGTTTGATTCATAAAATCACCGGTATAATTTTGGCTGACAGCCCGGTATAGTGTGCCCTCCCACATGGAATGCAGCATTTCAGCCGCGATGTCTAAATCAATATCCGTGCGGATTGTTCCTGCTTGGTGGCAGTGGTGCAGAACCTTGGTTATCAGTTCATGGTGATAGGTCATAATCTGGTTGACCGGGCCGGAGATATTTAAGGTATTAAACAGTCCTTCCGACCATTCCATCTGATACATGACGAAAAAAAGAAATTTACGGAAGATGGGGGTATTTTGCACGATTTCTGCGGCAAAGGTAAAATATTGCTGCAAATCTTCAAGGGTTTTGATCTCGGAAATCTTGCTGTTAATGGCTTTTTCATTACGTTCAAAAGCTTCAATAATCAAAGCTTTGATAATATCTGGCTTATTTTTAAAATGCCAATAGACCGCGCCTTTGGTGAGATTGATTTTTTTTGCAATTTCATCAAACGTCGTGCGCGAATAGCCTTTTTCGCAAAATGTATCCAGCGCAGCCATGAGAATGGTTTCCCGGGTGTGCTGGGCTTCTTCTTTGGTTCTTCTTGCCATTTGTTGTTGGTTCTTTCAAAATATATACATTCATGGAGGTATATAAATTAATTTCAACCATAATACAAGCGAAAAGTTTAAGATTTGTTTACCGGTTGCGGCAAGCGGCAAAAATATCAAGAGTTGGGATGTATAAGCCGGTTTTAACGCCGCTCAGCCCGAGAACAGAGTGAAAAATATTGTCTTGGGAATGTGGGTTTTCGGCCATGCGGCGCAGGCAATCCTTGTCTAAATTGAAGTCTTTTGCAAAAGAATCGGATATCCAAATCAGGAATGGAATATCTTTTTGTTCCGCCGGAGCTGTTTTATAAGGGGCAGAGTGTAAGAGCATTCCGTTTTCACCCAATGACTCGCCATGGTCGGAGATATAAATCATAACCGTGTTGTATTTATCGGAAAGCTTGGAGAGCTTGTCGATGGTTTTGGCCAGAAACTGGCTGGTGTAGGCAATGGTGTTGTCATAGACATTAACCAGGCTTTCCTTAGAGCACTCAGGAAAATCTTTTTGCGTGCAAATCGGTTTATAAATATCAGCTTCTTGAGAATAATGTTCCGAATAAGCCGGGCCATGGCTGCCCCGCTGGTGAAGGACGACAAAAGCGTCGGAAGTGAAGTTGGCTGCTTTATTTTCAAGATTGTCGAGCAGAATTTCATCAAGGCAGAATTTTCCGGTTTTGCAGGGATCTTCCAGTTCAACGCGGTTGCAGACATTTTGGCAGCCGGTATTGTTTTCCCGCCATAAAACTTTGTAGCCGGCACGTTGCAATATATCCAGCAGGTTTTCCGTATGGGTTTCTGTGCCCGGTTTGAAATTTTGCCGGTCATTATGGGAAAATATGCAGGGAACGGATACCGCCGTGGACGTTCCGCAAGCCTGAGTGTCTTTATAATAGATGAGGTCTTGCAGATATGCGGTCAGCGCTTCGTTTGTCGGGCGGTGGTAGCCGCGGAGTGAGAAGTTGGCAGCGCGGGCGGTTTCTCCCATAACGAAGACAAAAAGGTTTTTTTTCTTGCCGTGCCAGTAAGGGGCAAGGGTGGCGTCTTCGCCGATTTTAACTAAATTCTGCATGGGGCGGGCTTTAAGTTTGGCAATGGATATTAATGACCCGATGTAATTAGACGGCGCCAGATAATAACGCAGATTGCGGTTGCTGCGCAAAAAAGAATCGGTTGTTGAAAAGTTGCCAAGCATTATCAGAGCGATAATGCCGGCTGCGATGCTGATTGCGGCCATATGTCGGCGGCGGGAAGACGGTAAAATACGGGTTTTTAGAATCATTGCCGCAGGCAAGATTCCCAAGACAAGCATAAACCAAAAGAATCTCGGGCGAAGCAAATCCCTGACTTCAGACACATCCGTTTGCAGAATGTTTAAAAACATAATTTTATCAATGGTCGCGTTATAAGTGAACATAAAATAAAAAGCGGTAGTGTTAAGCAGGATAAAAAATATGGCCAGAGGTTTGCGGGTGTAGCGGTGGAACAGGATTTCCGCGGCAATAAACCAAATCAGCCACAGGCAGATGAAAAGCCCGCCTAAAAAACAAAAACCGTTGTTGTAAGCTGTGGCGTGTTTGAAAAAAACGCCGTCATACAAAATGATCGTCAGCAGGGCATAGAGCAAATTAAAATGCAGGCTGTCGGCGGCAATATAATATGGCTGTTTCAAAAAAGTCAGTAATCTGGTCAGCATTTTATGGGCTTTCAGGAAAAGAGGTCGCCTTGATGGTTATCATTGAGAACGCTGAATGCTTCTTTGACGATTGCAAGCGATACGGCGCGTTTGCGTGCCAGAGAAATGCTGTCAATTTCTGCTACCAACTTTCGGGCATAAGCAAAAGAGCGCTGCATATTCAGGAGAATATAATTGATAATCTCCGGTGCGACCATTATCTGCCGGTCAGTGAATAATTTGAGTATCAGTGCCGAGAGCATTTCGTCATCAGGTTCATTAATCGCCACGGAGGGAACAATATTCATGCGGGACTGAAGATCCGGAAGCGTAAAACGGGTGCGTGCCGGGGCTTGCGCCGCAGTGAACAGGATATATCCGCCTTCGTTGCGATAATGATTGTATAAATGGAAAAGCGCTTCATTATCAACATTTTCGCTTAATTCTTCCACAATTAAACAGCTGCATTTCTCGAAAAGTTGCAGTGTTTCAAAACGGATGTCTTTTGCGCGCACAACGGGAACTTTGTATGGCCAGTTAGCCAGATTAGCGACATTATGGGCAAACATGGTTGCCAAGTGTGTTTTTCCGCAGCCTTCCGGTCCGTAAATGCAGATGGCAAAAAACGGCCAGGCAGGCCAAGAATCAACCAGGGCAAAAGCCTCATGGTTACAGGCTGCGACCATGAAGTCTTCTTTTCCCAGATATGGCTCAGGGATAAATTCTAATGGCAATTGTCCGGTTAGGTTGGTGTTGTTCATCCGTTTATTCCTATTTCTGATTCAGAATATCAAAAACTTTTTTGGTCAGGTCGCCGAGGCTGAAAGGTTTGGCCATAAACTCAAAGTCCTGTGACGAGGCCAGTTCGCGCCGGGCAATTTCTTCCGAGTAGCCGGAAGCAAGGAGAATTTTTATTCCGGGTATTTTTTCGCGGACAATGCCGGCTAATTCAGCGCCGCTCATGCCGGGCATAACCATGTCGGTAATCAGCAGGTCAAAGTCTTTGTCGTTTTCCAGTTGTTCCAAGGCATTTTCCGCAGAATTGCAGCCTATGACTTCGTAGCCTTTCTTTTGCAAAGCGCGGATAGCAAAGGTGCGGACGGAATCTTCGTCTTCTACGAATAGAATACGGATGTCTTCAGCTTTTTGTTCTGTTTCATGGCGGCGGTCAATGGCTGATACGTTTAGGCCAAAAATCAATTTTTGATTTACGGCAACCGGGGAGGTTTGTTTTTCCTGCACGGTGAGAATCGGCGTGCCGTCTTTCGCGGTAATTTGTTTTTGCATATCGGCGGTTTGCAGTTTTTCTTCTTCAGCATCGTTTTCGAAGCGCGGCAGATGAATCGAGAAGGTTGTACCGCGGCCGACAGAACTGTCTACTTTTATAAAACCTTCAGTTTGGCGGACAATGCCGTAGACCATGGCTAAGCCCAAGCCGGTTCCGGAGCCGACAACATTTTGTTTGGTTGAAAAGAAAGGTTCGAAAATGCGGGAAAGGTTTTCCGGAGGGATGCCGCAGCCGGTGTCCGCAACGTCAACAACCACAAATTCGCCCGGCTTAATGGTATCCGCGCCGAATTGGTACGGGGTGGTTAAGCTTTCAACCCGGGTAGTGATTGTCAGAGTGCCGCTGCCGTTCATGGCATCTTTGGCGTTGACTGCCAAGTTGATAATTACTTGTGAGAATTGTACGGGATCAACACGGATGAAGCCCAAATCGCTGCCGTGAGAAAATTTGAGAATAACTTGTTCGCCTAAGATACGTTTCAGCATATGACTGAGTTCAACAAAGTTTTCGGTAACGTCTATCAGTTTCGGCTTTAACGGCTGTTTGCGCGAGAAAGCCAGCAGCTGACGAACCAGCCCGGCGGCGCGGTTGGCATTTTGTTTGATTTGAATCAAATCCGTAAAAGACGGATCGCCGACGCCGTGGCGTTGCAGCAGCAGGTCGCAGAAGCCAATCATTGCGGTCAGCAGGTTGTTGAAGTCGTGGGCGACACCGCCGGCCAGTTGTCCCATTGCCTGCATTTTTTGGGCTTGGGCAAATTGCAATTCCAAATTTTTCTGTCGGGTGCTGTCAATCAGGTAAATAACGAGGCCGTCGCTTTGTTCGGGATGGAGCGAATGGAGCTTTTGCATGGGGCTTAAATAAATTGAGGCAATCCGTTCAATATTATCTAAGAAAATATGGACATCAATGGCTTTGGAAAGCTGCGTACCGTTGTTGACTGAGCGGATTTCCCGGTGCAGGACTTCAATGTCCTCCGGGCGGATGTAGTCAAAAATACGGTGGTTTATAATTTGTTCGCGGCTGCGGTTCAGAAACTTTTCGATGGCGGCATTGCAGTCGCGGATATCGCCTTCCGGGCTGACAAAGGCAATGCCGACCGGGGCAAAATTAAACAGCCAGCTGATTTCATCCAGCGAATGATCCAAATGCTGCTTTAGTTCTTTATCTGTGGGCAGGTCATTTACCATAACGCCGCGGTAGTGAATGTCTTTATCTGTGCGGAAGCTTTCCTGAGCCAGAAAATATTCCCGGCTTTGGCCGTCTGCGCCCGTGAGATATATGTTTCCGCGCCATTGCGGTTTTCTGGCGGGCAGTTCGCATTGCGGGCTCAAAAAGCGCCAGAAGTTTTCGCCGGTGATTTCATCCCGGTCACAGGCGAGCGCTTTAGCAAATGCATGGTTGCAATATTCTATGCGGTAGTCTTCGTTGCAGGTGTAAAGGCCGACGGGCAGGTAATCAAGAAAATCATGCAAGGTGCTGCGTTCTTCCTGAAAAACCTGTTCCATGTTTTTGGCGGCGGTGATGTCTTCCAGCTTCCAGAGGTGGTAGGTATATTTTTTTATGGCTTTAATCGAAAACCGACCTTCAAAAATATCGGCTTTTTTTAAGTAGACCGGTTTTAGGCTAATGGTAAACCATTCCTCTGAGGCAAAAATTTTGGTTTCATCATGGTGCAGATTGAGCGCGAGAGTCACTTTTTCCGATGCCAGATTGGTGTATGCCGTTTGCAGGCGGTAGAATGATGTTTTGTTGCCCGGATGGGAGGATAAATGTTTTTCCAAATAGGCCAGTAGCGGTTCATCGTGAAACATTTCCTTGGCACGGTCGTTTTGCAGCACGGGTTCGCCGCCGGGGTTGTCTATGCGGATTATCTCAAAGTCATTACGGATGATTTCATTAGCAAATCCACCGTAACTGATGGCTTCTTCCGCGGCGTTGATGGTTTTGATGGTCAGGGAGAGGCAGCAGACTGTTGTCAAAATAAAAGTAAATACCAGTAACAGCCGGTATTCCGGATACATCAGGAATAAAACCAGTGCGGCGGTCAGCCCGATAAGCGAATAAGCCAGGCAGATAAGACGCTTCTGGAGTATTTTATCTGGTCTGGGGGTTTTTAAGCTGCATAACATATCCAATAACCTCGGCAACGGCTTTAAAGTGTTCGGTCGGTATCATCTGGTCAATCTCCACTGAGGCGAAAAGCGCACGGGCCAGCGGCGGATTTTCGACAACGGGGATGTCGTTTTGTTCGGCGATTTCGCGAATCTTCAGGGCGATGTTGTCCAGACCTTTGGCGACAGCAACCGGCGCGTCCATCTTATCCATTTTGTATTCCAATGCAACAGCATAATGCGTCGGGTTGACAATTACGACGTCAGCACGCGGAACGGCATCCATCATCCGGTGGCGGGCGCGTTCCATGCGAATCTGCCGAATACGGGACTTGACCAGTGGGTCGCCTTCCATTTGTTTGTATTCGTCTTTGACTTCTTGTTTAGTCATTCGCAATTTTTTCAAGTGACTATATTTCTGGTAAGCGTAGTCTGCCAGAGCAATAATCAATGTCGCGATAACCACTGTGAAAATCAATAATACCACAATTTTATGAATAAAAGATAAAATTGCCATGGTATCCATGGTGGGCATAAGGTTGACTCTATCCAGATATGGGCGGATGACCAGAATCGCAATAAATGTAATGACGGTAATTTTTATTATTCCTTTTATGCTCTCGACGATTTTTTTCATATTAATGAATTTGGGCAAGGCAGCAAAGATGTTTAACTTTTCCCAATTGGGCTCTAATTTTTTTGGCGCGAAGACAAATCCGGTTTGAGCCACGCTGGCGAAAATCCCCAGCAGCATAAAGATTGCAAAAGGGATGCTGAGGATTTTAAACATTCCCAGAACCGTATTTAACATCAGCAGCCGCAGGTGACGGGGATCGGTCGGGATAGAATCGGGATTTTCTATAAATTTCAGCGATAACTGGTAAAACCATTTCATCATCAGCGGCAACAGCAGCCAGACGACAAACAACATCCCCAAAAGCATGATGAAACTTTTGGCATCTTGCGAGAGGGCAACGTCGCCTTCTTCTTTGGCTTTGGATATTTTTCGTTCCGACGGTTCTTCAGTTTTGGAGGCGTCGTCATCGTCTTCGGGGACCATGCTTTCTCCTTTCTATCTGACAAACCGTTCAAGACCCTCTTCATAATATTTTATGAACCAGAGAATCATTATCGGGGTGGTTATAAGCAATAATCCCGCGCCAAGGTATATTTGCAGCGGCAGAGACAGAAAAAAGATGTTTAGCTGCGGCATCAGGCGGGATACTAAGCCCATGCCAACATAAAAAATAATGGAAAAGGCGATAAACGGCGAACCGATTTTGAAGCCCATGATAAAGCTTTGGTTAAGCGTTTGGCTCATGAAATCAGAAAAATCTTCTATCGGCAGCGGTGCGCCGACGGGAAACAGGGTATAGCTGTCGATTACCGCGCTTAACATCAGGTGGTGGGTATCTGTTACAAAAATGACCGTTAAGGCCAGAAGGCTTAAAAAGGTTTCAACAACAATGCTTTGGGTTTGGAAAGCCGGATCAAAAATCTGAGCGTTGGAAAAACCGATGGCTTGGCCGATAAAGTTACCGCAAAGGCTGAGGGCTGAAAATAAAATTTGCATAATCAGGCCAAAGAAAATGCCGTAAGTGACTTCAAATAAATAAACTTTTATGGCGGCCAGGGTGTCCGTCGGTTGTGGCGGAAGCTGGCTGTTTAAAAACGGAACAAGGACTACGGCGACGGCCAGAGCTATGGACAGGCGTTGTCTGGCATTGACATAGCTGGCAGAAAATCCCGGCATAAACATAATCGCCGCGCCGATGCGCAGGAAGACTAATATAAATTTATAGATTTCCTGATTTAAAAGCTCAGTCATTATCAGCTGCCGGTGATGATTTTATCAAACAAATTATCGGAGAGAATTTGCATTTGATTGAGCATAAACGGGAAAAGCAGGATAATCGTAATAAATACGCCGAGAATTTTAGGGACAAATGCCAGTGTCATTTCCTGAATTTGCGTCAAAGCCTGAAAGATACCGATAATCAAACCGATAAATAAGGCGACCAGCAATACCGGCGTAACGACTTTCAACAGAGTGAAAATAGCTTCGCGGGAGATGTCTAAAACTTCAACTTCATTCATGGATTAAATCCTATTCCAGAGGGGTTTGCTGCTCAAAATAGCGGTGGTTTTCCAAACCGGTGAGAAATGCGCCGTCATAGCCGGAATCTACAATACCTTTAAAATAACGGGACATCAGGTTTTTCCAATCATCATGCCAATAGCGGGTGAGCGCGGCATGGGGCTCAACAAAAGAAGCGCGTGCCAGCCAGCCGGGCGAGCCGATTTTCCAGCTGTTTTTCCAATAGTAATCTGTGTCTTTGGCTTCAGAAACGCGAAAACGGGCGAGAAGCTGCCGACGCGTGCCGTTTTTTTTGTATTGCATGGCATTGACATCTTCCGGCGTAAAAGGCTGTGTTCCATGGAAGTATGGTTCAATGACGACAATATCATAATTTGAAGCGCGAATGGCTTCGATGAAGTCGTTTTTATCTGCGTACAGCTCGTCATTTAGCAGAAATGAAATGTTTTTGGCGCTGCGAAGGTTAAAAATATTTTCCGCATTTTCATTGATAATGGGCTGGGCGGCAATTTTGCGAAAAGCCTTGTCCTTATGGATAAATGCATAAAGCGGGGTTTTGTCTTGGAGCGATGCGGCAATGGCAGCGTCATAATTCTTTTCATTGGCGCAGTTGTCAAGCGATATCAGCGGCAAGTTGTTGTTGGCAATGGCCGGAGAGGGCTGGATTTTGCCGCAGTAACGGTTGTTAACCGCGATAGCGTCGATGCTTTTCAGATATTCTGCTGCACGGCTGCCGACCAAAGGTTCATACGCGGGAGAAGTTTGTTTCAGATTGATTAAAAATGCGGGGTCTTCAACATTTTCTCCGGCATTGCGTGCTTTTAAATAGCCTTCAAGATGGTATTCCCAGAGGCTGCGGGTCAGTAAATCCTGCCCTTCATGTACCATAATCTGAAATCCCGGGCGGCGGGATTTTCCATAATTGGAGAGCGTAATCACATTCTCACGCATGAGGTTGCGATAATTCATTATGGAGCGCGGCGGCACTTCAATATTCAGCAGTTTTTCTTCCTGAGTGTAAGGATAGGCTTCGTTAAAACCGTATAAACCAGCACGCGCGCTTGCCGGAACAGCAAGCGCGGCGATTAAACCGGTCAGAAGCAGTTTTCTAGGTGATAACATCGGCTTGCAGCTTTCCTGTGCGGGGTGTGATTTCCGCAATATTCATCGCAACTTCAAGGATTTGTTTTAACGTCTGCTGCGGGTCTTCGCGAAGTTTTTCCACCTCGTATTTTTCCAAATATACACGGAGCGTCGCACCGCTTGAGCCCGTGCCGGACAGGCGGTAGACAATGCGTGAGCCGTCAGAGAATTTGATTACCAAACCGTTTTTGGTGGAAGAACCGTCGACCGGGTCGTTGTAAATAAACGGCGCAGCGTCAGAAACAGTGTAGCCGTTGAAAGTTTTGCCGCTTAGTTTCGGAAGAGCAGCTTCAAGGTCTGCCATTAATTTGTCGGCAACGGTTGTGTCCAGGCCGTCAAAGTCGAAGCGCATATAATAGCTTCTGCCGTATTTCTGCCAATGGTCGAGTGTAATTTCTTCGACAGATTTTCCGGTGGCGGCAATGATATTCAGCCAGAACAGAACAGCCCAGATGCCGTCTTTTTCACGAATATGTGCCGAACCGGTGCCGAAGCTTTCTTCGCCGCAGAAAGTGATGCGTTTGGAATCCATCAGATTAACAAAGTATTTCCAGCCGGTGGGCACTTCATAATAGCCGATGTTGCGGGCTTGGGCAACGCGTCCGACGGCTGTTGAGGTTGCCGCAGATTTGGCAACGCCGTAAATGCCGTTCTTGTAAGCCGGAATCAAGTGGAAATTGTCAGTCAAAATAGCTAAGCTGTCTGACGGGGTAACAAAAAACTTCTTGCCGAGAATCATATTGCGGTCGCCGTCGCCGTCATTGGCTGCGCCGAAGTCCGGGGCATTATCTGAGAACATTAAATCAACTAATTCTTTGGCGTAGACGAGATTGGGATCGGGGTGCAAGCCGCCGAAGTCGGGCAGAGGGACGGCGTTGACAACGCTGCCCGGCGCTGCGCCGAGAAGTTCTTCAAAAATGCGAACGGCATAAGGGCCGGTGACGGCATTCATTGCGTCAAAGCGCATAGTAAACCCTTTGGCAAAAAGCTGTTTAATTGCTTCAAAGTCAAAGATTTCGCGCATCATGTCCACATAGCCGGAAACAGGGTCTATAATTTCTATTTCCATGCCGCAGAGCTGTTGTTTCCCTAATTTCGAGAGGTCAATATCGGCGGTATCGCAAATTTTGTATTCTTTGATATTTTTGGTGTTTTCAAAAATTTTATCAGTAACAGAGCTGGGAACTTGTCCGCCAGTTTGGTTAGAATATTTAATGCCGAAGTCGCCATTCGGGCCACCGGGGTTATGAGAGGCGGACAGAACAAAACCGCCGTCTAGTTTGTTTTTCAAAATAACATTAGAACCGGCAGGGGTAGAGATGAAGCCGTTTTGACCGATAACCAGTTTTTTGACGCCGTTAGCCGCCGCCATTTTTATGATTTTCTGGATAGCAATGTCGTTATAAAATCTTCCGTCTCCTCCTACCAGAAAAGTTTTGTCATCCAATTTTCCGATAGTGTTGAAAATGCTTTGCATAAAGTTTTCAACATAATTAGGCTGCATGGCCGTTTGGGATTTTTTTCGCAGGCCGGCGGTGCCCATTTTCTGATCGCCGTAAGGAGTCGTTGAAATAGTTTTAATCATTGCTCACCCTCTACAATATAATATGAATGATGGAAGGGAGTTTAGCACTTTTATGCTTAAACTCAAGCTTAAACAGAGTTATTAATCGCTTTATTTTTCAGAGAGGGCTTGTCGCAGACTGGCTAAAAGCAGGTCGCGGGATTGCGCGCTGTTTTCTGAAAACGGCAGGTTTTCAATAAGTGACAGCCGGACTGAGATTTTGTTGTCTAAATCTTTTTGCGAAGCAGGCAGGCCGAGAAGGTGCAAAGCTTCGCTGCGTGTATAGGGGGGGGTATAAACTATGTCTGTTGCTGATTGCTTAATTAATTTTCGTGCTAGTAAACGTCCGGCGCAGGCCGGTTTGTGAGTGGCAAAAAATTTTGAAATCAGCCATTGGCGGACGAGGTAGACAGCCAATAGCAACAGTATGGCTGCGAGCGCTGTTTTCAGCCAGAGATGTGATGCGATTAATATTCCGAATCCCAGATAAAAGATAAATCCCCAAATTATGTTAAATGATGCTGCAGAGGGAATGTAAAAGTAGAGGCGGCGGTTCTTTTTTCCTGAAAAACGATTGGCAAGGCTGTTCAGCGCATAGCCGCAGCCGACAAAAAACATGAGCAGCGCCAGTTCTTTCATGGTGTTATGCTTCCGGGCATATAGATTCCGCCAAGGCGCGGATTTCTCTTTTGGCCGCAATGTGAGAAACGCTCATGCGGCGTTTCAGGTCATTGTTCTGCATATCTAAAACTGTCAGGCCTTCCAGGAATAATTCTTTGTAGATGACGCGGTCTTTCAGTCCCGAGCAGATGCGGAAACCATAAAGTTTTGACAATTTTTCCAGATATTCAAAGACAATATTTTTATTGCGGGAGTTTAAGGCGGAGATTTTATTTCCTGTGACAATCCAGTTCAGGTATGCTTTGCCCTGCGAGGCTAAATATTTTTTGACATCCCAGATATAAGAGGCATAGTGTCCCGGTTTGCCGACGCGTCCCGCTTCAAAATCAATCTCGGATAAAACATTTAAATCAATTAAGCTGTCTGAAATGGGTGTAATCAATGTGTCGGCAAATTTATGCGCTTCTTCAAACAGATAGTTTTTGTTACCCGGCGTATCAATGATAAGGGCATCATAATTGGTAATGAGTTTGGATATTTCGTGGCAGACCCGTCCGCGGTCAGCAGGAATCAGAGAATAATTTTCCTGCGGTTCAAATTTGAAATGTGCCGGCATCGGCAGAGATAAATGGTTCTTTTCACAAAAAGACTGCCGGTTTTCAATATATCTGGAGAGTGTTCCCTGACGTCCGTCCATATCAACAGTCGCAACGGAGAAACCTTCCTGCAGCAGTTTAATGGCGAGATGCATGGAAATTGTTGATTTCCCTGTGCCGCCTTTTTCGTTGCTGACAACGATAATATGTGCTTTCTTTGTGTTATCCATTAATATTGACTGTTAGCTAAGACAAGCGGGTTGTCGTTTTTTACTGCGACTACTATACAAGACTTGTTGCTGCGTTTCAAGCTTTTGCACGCTTTATCCGCATCTGATTTGGCCAGGCCGATAATTTTGGAGCGGTAAATGATGACAGAACCGTTGGCAACCGGTTCAATGTCAATCGGTTTGCCGGCCAGTTTGCGTGAGGCTTCTTTTTTGATTTTGATTGCATAACTGCGGGCTTTGGAGTAGTTAGAGAAAGCGCCAATCTGAATACCCCATTGGTTTTGTGTTTTGGCTTTGGGGGATTTTTGTGCGGCGTTGGCTGTTTGGTTTTCATCCAAATCCCATGATTTGCGGCTTTCGGTTGGGGCAATAGAGGCAACTTGTTCTTCTTGTCCGGAAGCTATTACCTTTTTGCTGTCAAGGCTGGCATACATATTGGTGTCTTTGAATTTATCGTTCAGAGCAAGCTTTTTCAGCCCTTTATCCATCATATTAGAAACGTGGCGGTCGCGTTCTTTGGCCGTATTGTGCCCCATGGTGACGGCAATCACCCGGTGGCCGTTCCGTTTGGCAGAAGTTATAATATTGTAGCCGGCAGCATTGGTAAAGCCGGTTTTCATGCCGTCTGCACCGGAAAATGTTTTAAGAATGTGATTGTGAGTGTAGATTGTTCTGCCGTTGTAGGTGAATTTTTTGAGTGAGAATAATTTATAATACTGCGGAAAATGGTGATACATCGCAGCACCAAGCAGAGCCATGTCGCGGGCTGTGGTTTTTTGCGCTTTGTTCGGCAAACCGTTGGCATTTTTGAAAGTGGTGTTTTTCATGCCCAGTTCATGAGCGACCTGTGTCATGGTCTGAGCAAAATTTTCTTCGCTGTATCCTAAATTTTCTGCCAAGACTGCGGCACAATCGTTGGCAGATTTGACAATCAATGCTTCAATGCAGGTTTTGACTTTGACGGTTTGTCCGGCGCGAAGCCCTAATTTTGACGGAGCCATGTTGGCTGCATGGCGGCTGACTTTGAGGTCGTCAGTCATTTTGATAAGCCCTTTGTTCAAAGCGTCAAAAGTAATGTAAAGAGTCATGACTTTGGTAAGGGAAGCGGGGTAACGCAAGGTATCCGGAGCGCTGGAGGAAAGGATTTCGCCATTTTCAGCATCTATGATGATTGAAGATGTTGCGGCGTGAGCCTTTGCAGAGAGGCAAAAGCTTAATGCTATTCCGCAAAGGAAGTATGTAAAAGATTGTACAAGCGACAATTTCTTTGGGTTCATGATTGTTCTCACGGCTTTTCTGCAGAGTGTTATTAGGCTAATTAATAGCGTATAAATGCAAACAAATTATTAATTTCTTACAGTAAAATTGTTTTTTTAGAAATAATGAATTGGATTAATTTTTAGCTTGACTTTATGTCATATTCTTTGTAAAACACCAAAGAAATGGCGAACGTAGCTCAGTTGGCAGAGCCCCGGTTTGTGGTACCGGTTGTCGTGGGTTCGAGCCCCATCGTTCGCCCCACTAAAAAACCTCCCGTTTAAGGGAGGTTTTTTAGTGGGATAATTTTGGGCTCGAACCCGAAGGGCGCGAGGCGATAGAAAATCTCCAGTGGAGATTTTCGTTCCGAGCGGTGAAGTTTTGTCAGCAAGCGCTGGAGCGGAAGCGAGAGGCGCGAGCGTTACAAAACGAACTCCCGAGTAATGCGGAGCATTATGCAGCCCCATCGTTCGCCCCACTAAAAAACCTCCCGTTTAAGGGAGGTTTTTTAGTGGGATAATTCTGGGCTCGAACCCGAAGGGCGCGAGGCGATAGAAAATCTCCAGTGGAGATTTTCGTTCCGAGCGGTGAAGTTTTGTCAGCAAGCGCTGGAGCGGAAGCGAGAGGAGCGAGCGTTACAAAACGAACTCCCGAGTAATGCGGAGCATTATGCAGCCCCATCGTTCGCCCCACTAAAAAACCTCCCGTTTAAGGGAGGTTTTTTAGTGGGATAATTCTGGGCTCGAACCCGAAGGGCGCGAGGCGATAGAAAATCTCCAGTGGAGATTTTCGTTCCGAGCGGTGAAGTTTTGT
>CAJTMA010000014.1:8125-19581 GCA_910577205.1 uncultured Alphaproteobacteria bacterium | reverse complement strand
ATCGTTCGCCCCACTAAAAAACCTCCCGTTTAAGGGAGGTTTTTTAGTGGGATAATCGGGGATGGAGTTACAATCCATAGTTTTCGGCGACAAAGTCGATATCTTTATCTCCTCTGCCGGAGAGGTTGACCAAGATATTGTTTTCTTTGGGCAATTGTTTGGCTAGTTTCATGGCAAAAGCAACGGCGTGCGCGCTTTCCAGAGCCGGAATAATTCCATCGGTTTTAGACAATGTATAAAAAGCATTCAGGCATTCTTTATCGTCGATGGTAACGTATTTTACCCGGTTGATTTGGTGCAGGTAGGCGTGTTCCGGCCCGACAGAGGGGTAGTCCAAACCGCTGGCGATGGAGTATACTGGCGCGGGGGTGCCGCTTTCATCCGTGATAACCAGTGAGCGGAAGCCATGCATTATTCCTTCTTTGCCATAAGTTATGGAGGCGGCGTGTTCTCCTAATTTTGTTCCTTTGCCCAGAGGTTCAACGCCATACAGCGAAACGTTTTTATCATCAAGAAATGCAGAGAATATGCCGATGGCATTGCTGCCGCCGCCAACGCAAGCAACGATGTTATCCGGCAGTTTTCCTATTAAACTGAGCATTTGCTCCCGGGCTTCCTTCCCGATTATGGATTGATAATCTCTGACGATGGTAGGGAAGGGATGCGGACCGGCAACTGTACCTATGCAATATAAGCTGTTTTTTGTGTCGTTTAAATAAGCCGAGAACGCGTTGTCGATTGCTTCTTTTAAGGTTTTCTGGCCTTGGCAAGCGGGGATAAGTTTAGCTCCCAAAAGTTTCATTCGTAAGACATTGGGACGTTCTTTGGCGATATCGACTTCTCCCATGTGGATTTCACATTCCAGTCCCAAATAAGCCGCCGCGGTTGCCATGGCCACGCCATGTTGTCCGGCGCCTGTTTCGGCAATGATTTTGTTTTTGCCCAGATATTTGGCTAAGAGGGCTTCGCCGATACAATGGTTGATTTTGTGAGCACCTGTATGATTCAAGTCCTCACGTTTTAAGTAAATTTGTGCGCCGCCGGTTTGTGCCGTAAGGTTTTTTGCAAAGGTCACCGGGGTGGGACGCCCTTGATAGCTGCGGCGGATATGTTGTATTTCGTTTAAAAAGTTTTTGTCATTTTTTAGATGGTTATAGGCTTTTTCGACTTTATCCATTTCCTGTTTTAATTTTTCAGAGATAAATGCACCGCCGAAATTACCAAAAAATCCATTGGTATTATTCATTTTTGTACCTTTATTTATATATGATGTCTGATTGTTTTGTGTTGTCGGCTATAGGCGGCCAGCCATAAAAAATGTATGGTGCGTCAGCACCACCAAACGGTGATGAAAATACGGGAAATGGAAATGTTGTTCATCAAATTTATCATAAGCATAAATGTATATATTTGCTAAGAGCTTGTCAAGATTGGTTATACAAAAAAAGAAACCCCGGAAAATCCGGGGCTGCTTTTTATTCTGAGCCGTTTTCATCATCGTCATCATCAAACTCATCATCGTCAAAATCTTCATTCGGATCATAATCAATGCCGAGTTTGGAGAGCATATCTTCGTTGATATCTTCTCGTTGGGCAACAATCCAGTCGGGAACATAAGGTGCTGGCGGCAGTGCAGCCAGTTTTCTCATGCCGGGATCAAGATACCAACGCGGAGCGTCAGCCATAATCGGTCTGTCAATGAAGCCTTGCATCAGGATAACCTGTTTTAGCATAGGCAGGCTGAGCAGCTGGGTGGTGCTGATAACCGATGTCCCCTGCAGCTGGTAGCTGACGTTTTTGCTGAATGGATTTGAACCCTTTTGGAAACTGATGCCTTCCGTTTTGGAATATGATGATGTCTGGACAGTTTTGTTACCAATCATCTTAGAAAAACGCTGGGCCGTTTGTTCGTTGTTTTGTGACAAGATAACTTTGCAAGCCGTTGTGGAAATAACGGTTTCAAGGTCATCTTTACCGTATTTACCGGAGATTTGCCCCAAATCTTGCCCAATCAGCAGGTATGATACTTTCTGTCCGCGTCCGACCGCCGGTCCGTCAATGATGGCTTTCAGCTTAGGCATTTGCGGAAACTCGTCGAGAACGAACAGGGTCGGGAAAGGTCCCATTTGGCCGTCGGTTTTATTTTGGAATTTCGGTGGGTTAGCAATCAGGTAAGAAGACATCAACTCAATAAACGTGCCGGAGATAACACCCAGCGCACGAGCATCAACCTGGTTAACCGAGAGGTAAACCGAAATCGGTTTCCATTCGCCGGTGACGGGGTCTTTCATGCCGCGCAGGTCTTTAAAGTGCAGATCAGAAAAACTGGTACGTGACACAACGGCTGAGTTTTTAAAGATACCAATGCCTGAAAAACCGGTTGACAATACAGAGCCGCGTTCCTTATCCGGCATAGAGCTTAATTGGCTTAATTCAACGATACAACGCGGAGAATAACCAAAACGGCGGGCTTCGTCGATGGCTTCTTCCAACATATCGCGCATGGGGTCGGCCATGGCTGCCATTTGGTCGCCTTCATCCAGACGGCGTTTGATTTCTTGTGATTGCTTAATTTGTGATTCGGTAATCCATTCCAAAATCATAGCCAGGCAGGATTCATGCCCAATCCATTTTTCCGGCAGCAGCGACCAAGTGCCGATTGGCAGATAGTTGTCAATCGTCAGGCTGTCATTATGCAAATCCTGGATAGCGCGCGCAGACATCGGGTCGCGCATTTCCAGATAGTAGCCTTCAAGGACACGTTTGTCTTCTTCATCAAGTTTGCCTTCATAGACACGGCCGATGAAGTAGTCATTGGCGCGGGCGCGTTCGCATTTGGAAGCAATGAAGTGAATAAATCCGGTCAGAGCTGCACGGCCGGTTTTTGACCAGTGTGGGTCTGCACCGCCTTTAGGATCTTCCACCAAAATATTGCACATAGAGTCCACATACATATCGCGGTCTGGCCCGGGGGCAGGCAAAGCATTCGGGGACAGCGGATTCCAGCTCGGGTAATAGACACCTTCGGCCGGATTATCCTCCGCACCCCAGTTAATGACGAATACAGGGCCGTCTTTGGCGCGAGCACCGGTTGTCGAGAAACAAAGTTCCGGTTTAGGGTCGTTTACCACGATACTCATACCGTGCGAGTTAAAGATAGTCGGAATAACCACGCCGGCGGTTTTACCAGTACCTGGAGGTGCGCAGCACAAGGTTGACAAGGTTTCTTTCATCATCAGCAAATGCCCTTTGTATTTGCCGATAACCATACAGAAACCATCCAGCAGCCCCATCTTTTTGATGTCTTTTAATTCGGCAATGCGCGCCGAACCGTGAATATTTGACTGGAAGCGGTATGGATTGCTGGCCGCGCCGATAATCAGTCCGAAAGGCAATGAAATTAACGGCAATACCGGAAGCCACAGGCTAAAGGAAAAAGCGCCATGGTAGTTGGAAATTTGTTTAATCCAGTGCCAATAACGGGAGAATAAATACCCGGGAGAATTGAATATGGTTTGGATAAATTTAGAAACTTCACCCAGCGTGTCGCGTGAGATGCCGTTGCCGATGAGATATCCCAAAGGCATTGAAATAATTGCCAGAAAAAGAGTAACGATCAGAGTGATGATAAAGGTCATCATCATCCATTTGACCGCGTTATTATACTCTTCCCATTCTTCGCCTTTTTTTTTCATTTATTTAATAATCCTATGCAATATTGCGAATTAACTTTTTGATTTTTTCGAAATTTTCTTTGTCGGCCGTACCGTCGGCTTCGTTTAATGCTTTAGCGAAAAGCTTTAATTCTTTCGGTGTACCGCGATCAATACGGGTGACGTTGATTTTCATTTCTTTCCAGATGTCGAGCATATCTTCGGCATTAATGATATTACCCAGCTGAACAATAACATAAGGGGTGACGGTGAATGCCAAATCCGCTTCTTTTAATTTTTCTTCCAAAGCTTGTTTGGCAAGGTCTATTTTGCGGACGGGGGAGATACGGTGGCTGCTCTCGGAAAACCATAATGGTTCTTCGTCGTTAAAGCGTTCTTCGTCAGCCAGCCAATCGCCGGGTTCTTTATCCAGCATACAGATGCAAATTTGTTTATTGGCAACGCCGACAAAGTCAACCAAGTTGTTTTTCAGGGTAGCGCCGGTGATAACCTCGTATCCTTTTTGTTTGATGATTTCAAGCGTAGAACCGCCGTGCTGAGTATTTTCATTTTTAGCGGTTTGATTACGACGGGTGTCTTTTGCTTCCCGTTTGTCCCTGTTGTCGCGGTTATCCCGCTCTTTGGGAGCATCTTTTTTGTCTTTGTTGTTTCTTTCGCGATTTTGATTGCGGTTATTTTCTTTTACCGGTTCTGGTTTTGGGGTAATGCTTTCTTTGGGTTGTTCAACCGGCGTATCAAATGCGTCAAAGTTAAAATCGAAGTCATCGCTGCTGTCATCATCAAATTGAAACAGCGAGTGGTCGAAGCTCTTGGGGGCGGCAGGGGCTGGGTTGCTTAAAGCTTGAAAATTAGGGGCAACGGCAGGTTTGGGCGTTGCTTTAATCGCCTGAGTGCTCAAGGTTGTCGGGCGGGGAAGGGCATCATCCATCCTGTCGTCAATCGGTGCACGGATGCCGCGCGGGCGGATTTCTTTGTAGGATTTTTTCTTTTTAATGGTTTTGCTTTTAGGCGTGCTGATAATTTTAATCGGTTTAAAAAAGAATTTGCGGAATAGTTTAACCGGAAACAAAGCTAATTTGGCGAGCAGTTGATCCCAGGCAATCAGGCTCAGAGCAGCCCAGCCGGTAAGCCATAAGGGAACAAATGTTAATATTATCAGGATAAAAGCCCATTCTTTGGCGTGGCGGATTGTCCAGCCGTTTTCCCATAAGTTATAAAGAATGCGCCAGTGGCGTCCCATGAAGATGTCAAAATGCCAGTTTGTGAGCATAATAACCCGAATCCCTTCCAGAAAGAATATGCTCCAGAAGATGCCAACAAAAATGATTCTCACCATGATTAGCATAGGTTTCAAAGGTTATAATCTCCGTAATTTAACAGCATTATTTTAGCACGCGATTGGTTAATTCTTTATTTAAGGTTGTCTGAACTAATTTTTTCTTTAAGCATTTCCCGCAGACTGTCTGAAGCCTTTTCATGATTTTCAATAGTTGCTTTAGCGTCTTTGAGCTGGCTTTCAATATATTCCTTGGGGTCTATTTTTTGTGTTGTTCCCAGATTTTTGAGAATAATCCGGGAGGAATTGCTGCCGTATTTGGCGATGGTTCGTTTATTGTACCAAATTATCGGGGTTAACAATAAAGCAGTAAAGTTTTTTTTGTAAAAGTAGCGCCAGCCTAACAGCCATAGAGGGATGAGCAGCAAAAGCACGGCAAACAGCCCGTAGTCGCCGGGGTGTTTGATAATGCCGCCCTGATTCCAAAAAGAACCGATGATGCGCCAGCTTTTTAATGACAGGTAGTTGAAATTCCATATTTTAATTGTGAAGAGCACGCTGGCATAGATAAACAGATAGCTCCATGCTGTTCCAACCAAAATAAACTTTATGAATTTTAATATTTTTTTGAACATGACTGCTTAACGGCCTTGTGCAGATGCCAAAGCCTTGCGGTATGCATCTTGGTTAAACGTAACCTCTTTGGTGATCGGTTTCAAAGCATGGGAGTTGCCTCTTATGATGCTGACCCGTGCTTTGAAGGTTTCCCGGCGGTTGTTGTTGTTATCTCTTTGAGAAGCCAAAGCGCCAGCCTGCCGTTTGTTGTTTTCCAATTCTTTGGTCAGCAGGTTTTCAAAGTTGTTGGTGGCAACCAAATGTTCCAGCATACTTTTGGGTTCGAGGCGGTCAGATTTTGTGGTTTCTTCCTGTTTGATGCCTAAACGTTCGTTAATGCTGCGCAGAACTTTATTGTCTTTTGCTTTTTTACCTGCTTCGTCAAATCTTTCTTTTTTGTATTCTTTGTCGGCAAATTTGTTGGCTTTTTCAATTTGCTCGTTCATCTCTGTCATGAATTTTTTGGGATCTCCGCCGCGTTGTTGAATTTCATCAATGTTACGGGCGAGGATGATAGCGTTGCGCTTGGTGATGGCTTCATGCAGTTGTGCGGGATTAGTGTTTTTGAACGCATCTTGATTCTTGCAAATGGCTTCAGCCATCTGGGCACGGGCTAATTGTCCGGCCATGAATTGTATGGCTTTCATATTTTCGGCAAGATTTTCAATTTTTTGCACGGCAGAAGCGCAAAATGCATTGCGTTTATCTTCCGGGAGTTCGTTCATTAGTATTTTGGTGAAACCGCTTGCTTTGGATGCGTCAATTTTTCCGGCTGCAATATCTGCCAATATATTTTTGACATCTTCACGGCTTTTCTCAATAGCCGCTTTGGAGCCTTCATAGCTTTTTACCGCTTTGTCATCAATGGTGTCGCGGGTTGTATGTGTGTTATATTTGACGTTGGCCTGAGCCTTAGCCTGGCGAACGCGATTTTTGAAACGCTCGTAATGTTTGTCAATTTGTTTGTAAATCTGTTTGTACAGCCAGTTGGCACCGCCTATGAGCCAGTCGTTGTACATATATTTAATAATGTCTTCTTCTTTGAAGATGTCTTTAGGGTCACTGTCTTTATCGCCGATTTTAGTACCGTCTTCGGGCGTAATGTTACCTTCGTTGCCTTCTTCTTTCAGTTGTTTTTCAAAGTCTTCTTTTTGCTGGCGTTCTTCAGGGGTGAGGATGCCGCGTTTGTCTTTGACCTGAAGGTAATTAAGTTTTTGCGCCACGGTCATTCCCTGGAAGCTTGCGGCTTCTTTTTTAGGATTTTGTGACAAATATACAGTTTTCTGCGGTTCATTGTTTGTTTGAACCGGGGTGTTTGTCGCTTGCGGCTGTTGCTGTGGGGCTGTTCCTTCGCTAACGCTGACTGTACTTGGTGATTTTGCCATGTTCTGTACCCTAATTTTTGTTGTTATCTCAATTGTAACATTAAATTTGCATTTTGTCTATATTTTTGTAAAATTAATCAGGCCTTAAGCTTTTTTATAAATTCGCCAATTTCATGGTTAACGCGAATACCGTCTTGCGGCGTAACTTTAATCAGTCCAAAAAGGCGAGGTTTTATTTTGTTGATTTCAATCGGGGCAAAGGTGGCCGGATTGTTGGTGAGCATTTTGTAAGCCCCTTCCGCATCTTTATTGGATGTTTTGAAAAAGTTTTTAACCAAGCGTTCGGCATTAATCGGAAATTCTTTCTTTCTAATGGCGTCAATGTAACGCTGGCTGCGCTCAACGCGCGCCTGATGTTCTTCATACAGCTTGCGTTCAAGTTTGCGGCGTTCGGCTTTTAATTTCCGTTCCATGTAGTTAATTTCGCAGCCTTCGGTTTCAATCAGAATTTCAACATAGGAGATAATAGCCAGCTGCAGATTGTCATCGGTGGCTTTTTCGGCGAAGTCAAGCAGTTCGTCGTCGGTACCTCCGGGATTCAAATTGGCAAGTTCTCTGGGGAATATTTGCAAGATGACATCCCAGCCAAGCAAAATGTCCTGAGATATTTTGCGGCCGGTTTTTGGTTTGTAGTGAGGATAGAGCTTTTCTGCGTTAATGCGCGGCGCAGGGACAGAAATCCCTTTGCCTTCAGCTATGCCGCGAATTGCAAAGAAATAATTTTGATAGGCTCGGTAAAGGGAAGCTTCGCTTTCATCCAACTGGGAAAGATTTTGGTCGTCACTGTTGCCGAGGGGTAAAGTTATGGGGGCGGAATTTGGTTCTTCGCCGTTTTTGATATTTTCGATTTCTTCTTCAACATCGTCAAGTTCGGCGCTGATAAATTCATTTAGCAGCCGTTCAAACTCATCTTCTTCGGCAGCCGGGGCAGCAGGAGCTGCGGGTTGGGTTGGCTGCGGTGCTGGAGATGGCTCAATATCAACAAAATCATTGCTGTTGAGTAAAGCTTCAATGTCCATATCGTCATTATGGGGTTCTGCCATAGCCGGCGGCAGACTAACCGGTTTGGGAGCCGGTTTTTTATGTTTGATTTTCTTAAACATTTTGGCGGGCTTTTTTGTGTCGTTCATGATTTTCCCTCTAATTAATGTTTAACCGGACCGGGCGGGCATTGTCCGGATTATAAATGATAATTCGGTCGGCAAGGCCGCCGCCTTTAACCAGCAGATAAAGCGTGCCGTTATGCTGCTGCATTTGCTCAATAGTGCTTCCTGCCGGTTCGTCTAAGCTGGCGGTTGTTTCCTTAGGGACAGCCGGGCGGTGCAGTTTTTGGTATAATGTGCCAAGCAGCAGCATACAGCCAAAGACAAGCAGAAAGGTTATGACAAAGACGATTGTCTTCACTAATTTGAGTTTATCCATCATCTAATCCTTGCATTTTAGCAGATTACCTGTATTTTAGCCAGTATTATATCGTATAAGAGTAAATATTTTGTTTCCAAATGGTACAAGCTGACAGTAATATTGTAATTACCCCAGAAGCCAGTGCAGAGCATAAAGGTTTGCGCTTGGATAAGTTTTTGGCGCAAGTTCTGCCGAATGTGTCGCGCTCACAGGTGCAGCGCCTGATAGAACAGGGAATGGTCAGTTGTGACGATGATATTCTGGCGGATAATTCATTTAAGGTCAGGCTGGGGGATAGTTATACTGTCGAAATTCCTCCGGCGGAAGAGGCTGACCCCGAGCCTGAAGACATCTCTTTGGATGTGGTTTATGAAGATGAAGATTTAATTGTGGTTAATAAGCCGGCGGGAATGACCGTCCATCCTGCGCCGGGAGCGTATCACGGGACATTGGTGAATGCTCTGCTGTTCCATTGCCGCGATAATTTGTCGGGAATTGGCGGCGTTAAGCGTCCGGGAATTGTGCATCGTATTGATAAAGATACCAGCGGGTTGCTTGTGGTTGCTAAAAACGATTTAACGCACCGCGGTTTGGCCGAACAATTTGCAGAACACTCTATTGAACGTACATATCATGCCGTGGTTTATGGTGTGCCGACTCCGTTGAATGGGCGAATCGAAGAAAATATTGGACGCAGCCGGTTTGACCGGAAAAAAATGGCGGTTGTTGAAGCCGGGGGTAAAGCTGCGGCTACCAATTATAAAACGCTTAAAGCCTGCGGTATGGCTGCTTCATTGGTTCAGTGTAATCTGGAAACGGGGAGAACACACCAAATCCGAGTGCATATGGCACACATTGGCTGCCATCTGATAGGGGATCAATTGTATGAAAAGAATCGCAAGTCATGCCTGTCAGGAATCGATTCCGGATTAAAAGATTATATTATTCGTTTTCCGCGTCAGGCGCTTCATGCCAAAAGTTTAGGTTTTATACATCCGCGTCAAAAGAAATTTATGCAGTTTGATTCGTCATATCCTTTAGATTTCAATGAGTTATGTCAGAAGTTGTCGCTTGCTTAAGTTTAAAATCCTACTTAAAAAATAGAACTAAAGTATAGGTTGTGAATAACTTTAAATCCTAATATTGTGATACGGTCAACAAAATTGAGGGAGGACTACCATGCAAAAAGACTTCACTCTGAATGGACTTGACTTTTCTCCAGAGATTAATCTCGCGAGATATTTACAGAGTATTAGAAAATTTCCTATCTTGACCCCAGAAAACGAGTACGACTTAGCCGTTAAATATAAGGCTACGCGTGATCCTAAGATTGCGCAGCAATTGGTTAATTCGCATTTGCGCCTAGTGGTTAAGGTGGTTTCCAAATACAAGGGCTATGGCTTACCGGTCAGCGAAATGATTTCTGAAGGCAATATAGGCTTGTTATACGCTATTAATAAGTTTGAACCAGAAAAAGGCTTCCGTTTTTCAACTTATGCCTTATGGTGGATTAAGGCTTCGGTTCAGAAATATATTCTTAATTCCTGGTCTTTGGTTAAAATCGGTACAACCGCTGCTCAGAAAAAGTTGTTCTTTAATCTGCGTAAGATTAAGAATCAGCTTAACCTGATGGATGACCGTGATTTATCTCAGGAAGTTCTGGGTGATATTGCGGCTAGTTTGGATGTCAGTGTTCAGGATGTAACGGACATGAATATGCGTTTGAAAGCGCATGACGGTTCGCTGAATACGATTATTGACGCTTCATCAGATAATGGCAGCGAGTGGATTGACTTTATTTCCGATAATAAACCGAATCAGGAAGAAAGACTGGCTTACAGCGAAACGATGGCTTATCGCAAACGGATGTTTAATCAGGCTTTAGGGTGTTTGAACCCGCGTGAAAAAGATATTCTGTTTAAACGTCGTCTGAACGAAAAATCAATCACGCTTGATGACCTTAGCAAAACATATGATATTTCAAAAGAGCGTGTGCGCCAGATTGAACTGAATTCTATTAAAAAGATTCAAAAAGCAATTTGTGTGATGTAATCTTTTTTGAGGTAACAAAAGGCGGAAGTTTTAACAGCTTCCGTTTTTTTTGTGTGAGGATGATATTTCACCGTTTTTCTTTCTGCGAGCAGGTTTCTTTTGTTGTATCTGTTGTGTCGCATAGCTCTTCAAAATGACCCAAGCGGTGGGAGAGCAGGCAGCGCCTGTGGCAAAAAATGTCATTCCGGCTGTTCTTTCCCTTTTGTCATTCCGGCCTCCGAGCAGGAATTCAGGTTAATAATAAAACCTTATTCTTCGTCATGCTGAACAAAGTGAAGCATCTATCTCTCAAATGGCACTGAGTTAACTTTGCAGCTGTTTATATATTAAACCCCTCTTTATTTAGGCCGCTAAGTTCGTTTCAGTGCTGTCGCTTCCCTCACTTACTAAGCGTTTCTAAGAGCTTACAGAGAGAAATAACAAATTTTTGTTATTTCTCCTTAGCACTCCCCAAATTATCTACCGCCATTAGCCAAAAATAAACCCTACGCCCATAATTCCTTTACAAACATCTAACAGTGTGATATTCTTAATTCAGGTTTTGATTTAGTTATATCTACGAGGTGTGCCATGAAAATGTCCCTGTGTGTTTCTGTCTTTTGTTGTGCAACGTCTTATGCCATCATGGCTCAAGCTGCTTGTGTACAGCCGCCAAGTTGTGCAGAATTGGGCTTTACCATGGATGCCTCAAAATGTTCCGGCGCGGCTCTTAAATGCCCGTGGGACTTATCTAAAGCGGCCTGTAAAGAGAAAGAAGAAATAGAAATTGGTTCAATTCTCTACGGAGATGGGACGGTGGCGAGCGGTATCGTAACCGGTAAAACACCTATCGGCGTGGTCTTTGATGCAGAAAATCGTTTGGCGGTAGCTTTAACAGATGTAAAGAAAGACGGTACAGCGGGAAGTGAAACTATGCATTGGTCAAGTAGTTATTGTGATACGCCGGGATTACAAAATTGTACTACTACAGAAATTCCATATGGTACAAATTTAACCCCGATTACTTGTGGTGTTGATGGCCGATTGAATACCAATGCGATATTAGCCAGC
>CAJTMA010000014.1:0-8117 GCA_910577205.1 uncultured Alphaproteobacteria bacterium | reverse complement strand
AATTTAACCCCGATTACTTGTGGTGTTGATGGCCGATTGAATACCAATGCGATATTGGCAAGTACTTGTAACGGTACAACTTATGCCGCAACAGCGACCAATAATTATCAGCCTGCCGGCTGTACAAAAGATTTTTGCAAAAAGAACAAGTGGTTTTTACCCAGCATAAGAGATTTGCAGAATATTTATTTACAAAAAACACAAATTGATGCCTCTTTGACACTTTTGAAAACCTACAGCGCCACGACAGTAAGGAGCGATTATTATTGGTCCTCTACCGAGAGCGGTAATAACGGTGCGTGGAGGTTCGGTATGAATAATGGTAATAGGCACGACTACAGTAAGGGCTATAACTATATCTCCGTCAGGCCGGTTCTCGCTTTTTAACTTTAACTATTTACCCCTTTTCGCCCCCGCGGAGCGGGGCGGTTATAAAACAGCATTTTAAGAGTCAAGCAATTCATTTGGGGAATTGCTTGACTCAGGCGTGTAAAAAACGTAAAAATGCTAGGGTAAGGAAATTTCAACGAAAATAGAGGATGATTTTATGGCTTTGTACAGTGAGTTGCCAATTTACAGAGATAGCTATAGCTTGCTGTTGTTGATTTTCCAAGCAACGAGCAAATTTTCTCACGAATATAAATATAGTTTGGGGCAGGATATGAAGCGTGATGCTTTGTGTCTATTCCGGAATTTGTACAGAGCTAATAAAGCCAAAAGTAAAGTCGAAATTTTGGAAGATTTTATGGCCGATTTTGAGTTGCTAAAACTTGAAATCCGGATGTGTGTGGATTTAAAACTTTTGCCGCTTAAAAAGATGGCGGAAATATCCCTTTTAACGGACAGTATTGGGAAGCAGGTTACTTCCTGGCGTAATAAAAGCAAATAGCTAATTTTGTTGTGTTTGTGAAATATAAGGTATTTTTCTATTAATAGGCTGAGATAGCCACGTCGCATCCGTTCCTGACGTTCGGATGCTCCTCGCTATGACATTTGGGGAATTATTTTCTATTTTAGTGTCACTCTCCGGCTTGACCGGGGAGGCCTGGTAAATATAAGGCGAATTTGTTAACCTGGATGCTCCGATTAAGTCGGAGCATGACAGTGGGGAGGAGGCGGAGCATAATGGAGAAGGTTGTCGGGTATGGCGTAAGGAGAGGTTGTGGGGGATGACGGAGAGGGGCTGCCGGAGTGTGATGTATAAAGGGTAAAGTTCTGAGCAACATTGACTGCGAGATGAGTCGGGATATGGTGAAAAATATCTGTATATGGATGTTTCCTTTTCTAAAAAAGGTTTGATAACTTTTATAAAGTGGTTGGTTAAATTTGATAATCATTTATTATCAGTTGAGCCAGAATTCTTTTTGCTACGGCAGGAGAAGCGAGCATATTTTTTTATCAAAAAAGGGCTGCCGACAGCTTTCGGGTTGTTAAGATAAAACGGGCAGCTGATACCGGAAGTTTGGTCCTCTACCGAGAACAATAATAACAATGCGTGGAAATTCAATATGAATAATGGTAATAGGAACAACAACAATAAGAACAATAACAATAACTACGTCAGGCCGGTTCTCGCTTATTTGGTAAAGAATATTATTATGGGTTGAGCCAGAATTCTTTTTGCTATGGCAAGAGAAGCGAGCATATTTTTTTATCAAAAAAGGGCTGCCGACAGCTTTCGGGGTGTTAAGATATAACGGGCAGCTAATACCGGAAGATTGGTCCTCTACCGAGTATAATATGAATAACGCGTGGAAATTCAATATGAATAACGGTAACAGGGATTGGAACGATAAGGACAACAATAACAACTACGTCAGGCCGGTTCTCGCTTATTTGGTAAAATATATTATTATGAATCCCCTGTTTGTTTCGAATGTGAAATCGGTTCTCTGTATATATGTTGGGAATTCCTTAAAATTACGCAGAGTTGAGTAGCGGGCGAGGATAAATTATTATGCTTCGGGTTTGGTTTTATCAGTAAAGAGGTGTTATGCAGCTGGAGCTTTTTGACCGGGAAGGTGACGGGCAAATTGCGTTGGAGGATGTTTTCAGCGCTTATTATGAGTGTCGCAAAAATAAAAGGCGGACGATAAATGCTTTAGCTTTTGAAGCTGATTTTGAAGAAAACCTGATTCACCTATGGCGTGAAATTAATGACAGAAGTTACCAGCCGGGGAAATCAATTGCTTTTGTGGTGACAGAGCCGGTTAAACGTGAGGTATTTGCTGCGGATTTTCGGGATCGAATCGTCCATCATCTGATTATCCGCAAGCTGAACGATTTGTTTGAGGCTCAGTTTATTGACGATAGTTACAGCTGCCGGGAGGGGAAAGGCGCGCTGTATGGCGTTAAACGGATTGCAGAATTTATTCGGATTTGTTCGGGCAATTATACCAAAGACTGTTATATTCTAAAAATGGATATTCAGTCTTTTTTTATGAGCATTGATAAGAAGATTTTGTTTCAAAAGCTGCGGGAATTTGTGTTGGCAAATTATCATGAGATTGATAAGCCGTTGGTTGTTGAGTTGATTTATAAAATTATTTTTAACAATCCTGAAGAGAATTGCCATATTAAGGGGCGGCGGAAAGACTGGAGCGGTTTGCCGAAGTCTAAAAGTCTGTTTACGGTGGAAAAGGGGAAAGGCCTGCCTATCGGTAACTTGACTTCCCAGATATTTGCCAATTTTTATTTGAATTTTTTTGATAAGTATGTCACGGAAACTTGCGGTATAAGATTTTATGGCCGCTATGTTGATGATTTTGTGATTGTGCATGAGGATAAGGATTTTCTGATTGCCTTGAAAGATAAACTCAGGGCGTTTATGCAGAACGAATTGGCGATGACGCTGCACCCTAAAAAGGTTTATTTGCAACATTATTCCAAGGGTGTGAAATTTATCGGGGCGGTGATTAAACCGAATCGGGAATATATTGGGAATCGCACCAAGGGAAATTTATATGCCAAAATCCATGGATATAATGAAATTCTATCTCGTCAGCCGCAGGTGGCACGGCATATTTTGGAGCAGGTGACAGCAAGCATAAATTCGTATCTGGGTTTTATGATTCATTACAAGACTTTTAAAATACGCCGCAAAATGCTGGCAGCGGTGTTAGCTCCCGGGTGGCGGAAATATTTAGATATTGCTCCTGATTTAAGCAAGGTGACAATCAAGCCGGCCTATAAGCCAGTTGTTAAAGCCGCAGAGAAACTCAGAAACAAAAAGAAACGCCGCAAAAAATATATAAAGAGGCCGCAATTTTCTGAAGCATTATTGGCGGGATAATTAATCCAGCTGCCGTGTATCGGGGTTGACCAGTTCAATGCGGATGGTTCGGTTATAGTAAAGAGCCAATTTGACTGCATGGGTTAATTTTTTGCTTAATCCCAGTTCTATGTAATCTATCGACTTGACGGGGATATTGGTGTTGCGGGTAACTGTGGCTAAGTCAAATCCTAGTTGGTGACGGGTTTCGCGCAGGGATTTCCCGAGGCTTGATGATGCATTGCGGATAATTCGAGATTTGGTTAATTCTATTGTTTCCATGGATGTTTCTCCGATGTTTATGGGCTGTCTTTGTCTTCGATTTTATCTTTTGGTTGTGTGCCACTAACGATTGTATATTATTGGATTATTTTCAATTTGCAACATATTTAAATTAAGCGGGGATTATAATTGACAAGGTTGGGATTAGTGGTTATTTTTCCGTCAGAACATAGAGGTATAACAATGGATACGACTGAATCTGTAAAATTATTTTCTCCGCTGGGAATATTGTTTGATGCTTGGAAATATTGCCGGGATAACCAACGGGTTGTTGGGATTTTTACATTGGCAAATTGCTTGCTGCTCATTTTGGGATTTAAGCTCATGGGAGGAATGGGCAGTTTGCTTTTTATTGTCTGGTGCGCTATCTATTATCTGTTTTGGTGCTGTTTCTTCCGTTTTTATTATCAGCGTAAACCTTATGTGCTGACACCTAAAATTTTTGACAGCCTTATCCCGTCGACAAAGATTCTTTTTATTACGCTGGCTTTGGCTACTTTGCTTGCGTATCTGCCGTTTTTGCCTTTGTTTTTCGGGTTGCCGGAGGATGTTCTTGATGAATATACGACCGGATTTATTCAGGAATACATGGATGAAAAAAGAATCTATGACTGGGGGATGACGGTTATTTTGATTTTGGTGACGCCGCTGATTTTTTACCGGCCGTTGTTTGCCTGGATTTCGGCAGTTATCGGGCGCAGCGGTTCTTTGCGGAATGCTTGGCGCAGAACCAGAGGGAATTACCGCAGCTTCTTGTTGGTGACTGTCGCCTTTAATATTGCGGCATTTTTGATTGATTGGGCGGATAATCTGCTGCATATGTCTGACTGGCTGAATTTTATTTTGGGATCTCCATTGGTGGTTTTTTGCAATATATATATCGCAAAGTCATATGATTTCTTTTTTCTGGATTTAGATACGGAGTAATTGTTGCAGATTTGTGAAATTTGTCAAATTTGGCAAGATTGATGTTGCCGGCGCGGCGAATCCGTGATATTGTTAAATCAAGAGGTAACCATAAAATCTGACAATCAAAACCCCCGGACAAATGTTCGGGGGTTTTGGTATCCGCTTATTTAATTAAATCCAAATATTCATCTTCTGTTAAAATCGTAACGCCCAATTCTTTGGCTTTGGTCGCTTTTGAACCGGCATCTGCGCCCATGATGACGTAATCAGTGTTTTTCGAAACAGAGCCTGCGACTTTTGCGCCAAGTGCTTGGGCTTGGGCTTTGGCTTCCGCTCGAGCCATGCGTTCCAATGTGCCGGTAAAAACAATTGTTTTTCCTGCTATCGGCGAATTGTAGTTTGTGGTGTCGATGTAATCTTCGACAGTAACCAGAGCGAGCAGATTGTGTATGGTTTCCAGATTATGCTCTTCCTGGAAAAATTCAACAATATCTTTAGCCATAGCGCCGCCGATGCCGTCTATTGCAACTAATTTGGCAGTTTCTTTGTTTTGCATATCCGTCATAAAACTTTCGAAGCTGCCGTAATTTTGCGCGATGATGCGGGATGTTGCCGTTCCGACCTGGCGAATTCCCAAAGCATAGATAAAGCGCGGCAAGTCAATCTTTTGGCGGGCACGGATTGCGGCAAATAATTTTTCTACGGATTTTTTTCCCCAGCCGTCGCGAGATTCCAGGTGTAGTGCCGCGTTGGGCTGGTGAGAGAATAAATCGCCATCGCCGTTACGTTTTTCCAGTGTGAAGATGTCCGCCGGGCTGTGCAAAATTCCTTCATGATAGAAATCATCAATAATTTTGTCACCCAGCCCCTCAATGTTAAAAGCTTCACGCGAAACAAAATGTATCAGCCGTTCGATGGCTTGAGCGGGGCAGGTGAGGCCGCCGGTGCAGCGGCGGACGGCTTCGTCTTCTTCGCGGATTGCATGAGCACCGCATTGCGGGCAAGTGTGCGGAAAGTCAAACTCTTGCGAATCTGCCGGGCGTTTTTCTGTTAAAACCTGGACAACCTGTGGAATAACATCGCCGGCGCGTTGGACGATGACCGTATCGCCAATGCGGATGTCTTTGCGTTTTATTTCATCCTCGTTATGCAGAGTGGCGTGTGAAACAATAACTCCGCCGACGTTGACTGGTTTTAAATCGGCTACAGGTGTTAGTGCTCCGGTACGCCCGACTTGAATACGGATATTTTCAATTTGAGTGACGGCTTGTTCTGCCGGAAATTTATGGGCAATGGCCCAGCGAGGTGTTCTTGTCAGAAAGCCGAGCCTTTCTTGCAGGGCTATCGAATCGACTTTATAGACAATGCCGTCGATGTCATAAGGCAGTTCTGCGCGGATTTGCATCAGTCTGGCAAAATTGTCGTCTATTTCTTGCAGGCTGTGACAGAGTTTGTTGAGGGGATTAGTGGGAAAGCCCCATTCTTTTAAGCGGTCGAAAAATTCGGTTTGGGAAGCCCAGCAGCGTTCGGAAACTTCGCCGCAGGTGTAGGCGAATAAGCTCAAGTTGCGTTCGGCGGTAATTTTCGAATCGAGCTGCCGTAATGAGCCGGCTGCGGCATTGCGGGGATTGGCAAAAGTTTTTTTGCCTTCTGCTTCGTATTTTTCATTTAATGCAAAAAAATCGGATTTTGCCATATAGACTTCGCCGCGAATTTCCAAGATATCCGGTGCCGAATCTGGCAGCAGCTGCGGCAGCTGTTTGATGGTTTTCAAATTGGCTGTAATGTCTTCTCCGGTCGTGCCGTCTCCGCGTGTCGCCCCTTGCACGAATCGGCGATTTTCATAGCGGGCTGAAAATGATAAGCCGTCAATCTTGGGTTCTGCCATGAAATCAATGTTTTCTGATGTGTTCAAAAACCGTTTGACGCTCATAACAAAGTCATCGACTTCTTCAATCGTGAAGATATCTCCCAAGGAAAGCATGGGAAAGCGGTGGGGAATTTTGCCGAAACCGCTTTTGAGGGGAGCGCCGACTTTTTGAGATGGGCTGTCTGGACGAATCAACTCAGGGAATCGGGCTTCTATTTCCTGATTCCTTTTTTTTAACGCGTCGTATTCGGCGTCGGTCAGGTAAGGATTGTCATTTTGGTAATAAGCAATGTCCGCTTTAGCCATTTCTGTAGCAATGGATTCGAGTTCGGTGGCGGCTTCTTCTTTGCTTAACAGGTTTATTTCTTGCATATTATATATCCTTAAAGAATCTTTGTTGCGGATAATATACTGCCAAAAGGTAAAAAAACATCACTAATTTCCAATGATGAGGATGTTTTATTGGTTAGAATCGCAAAAAATAAAGAGGGAATCGATATGTTCCCTCTTTAAAGTATGTTGGTGTCAGAAAGATTAAGCCGGAGAAACCATCATCATCATTTGGCGTCCTTCGAGTTTGGGCTCCGAATCGACTTTGATTAAGCCTTCCAAATCTTCTACGATATTATTTAATACATTACGGCCAAGGTCATTGCTCATTTCGCGACCCTTGAAGCGCATTGTGAATTTTACCTTGTTTCCCTGAGATAAAAACTTCTTAGCCTGTTTGATTTTGACTTCGTAGTCATGGGTATCAATCATTGGGCGCAGCTTTAATTCTTTGATTTCAACGACTTTTTGGTTTTTCTTAGCTTCGTTTTTACGCTTTTGAACTTCGTACTTATATTTACCATAGTCTAAAATTTTACATACCGGCGGATTAGCCTGCGGAGAGATTTCGATTAAATCTAATCCTGCTTCAGCAGCAAGGTTCAGAGCTTCTCGAATCGATACGACACCGCGATTTTCCCCTGTTTCATCAATTAAACGGACTTCTTTAACCCGGATATCTTCATTAATGCGCGGCCCGTCATCTTCGCGTACTGGCGCATTTGTTGTTTCTTTAGCTATTGTAGCCTCCTCAAATTTATTAATAACATTATTATATATAATACACAGTTGCTGATTCTTTCAAGTGAAATCTTACCGAATCCCAGGCTGTGCTTACGTTTCTTAACTCATATAAGAATAAGTATATATCTTAATGTGTTAATATTTTGTTATTGTTTATAACTTGACGCACAGAAATTTTTAAGCTAATATGTCGTTATATCAATCAGTTAGTTTGCCAGTGTGGCCTTGTGGCAAATTTTTCTCAAAATTTTTTAATTTTTTATGTTGACAATGGGGATGTGATGTCTTATAACCCGTTTTGTCGCTGGGGCGGCGGTGCTGAGAAGCGCAGCGGAAGTAAGGCCTAGCGAGTTATATTACAGAGTAAATAAGAAATAGAGGATACGCAGACGGTATGGGGCGAGAGCCGCATAAAAAGATAAGAAGTCTGATGTATCATAAAAAGGAACCAAAAAATTCTTTTATTTGAGTAATTAGACAGGATGAGCAATCATAATTTAATATGAGAGTTTGATCCTGGCTCAGAACGAACGCTGGCGGCAGGCTTAACACATGCAAGTTGAACGGTATTTGTATAGTGCTTGCACTAGACAAAGAGAGTAGCGCACTGGTGAGTAACACGTGGGAACGTACCTTGAAGTGGGGAATAGCGTCTGGAAACGGACGATAATACCGCATAATCCCTGAGGGGGAAAGATTTATCGCTTTAAG
>CAJTMA010000013.1 GCA_910577205.1 uncultured Alphaproteobacteria bacterium | reverse complement strand
ACTTTCATCATACACCTCTCTTATAACTGAAACCATATCAATCATAAGATTACCATAGCATCCATAATCTGTCAACAATTAATGAAAGGTGATTTTTTATTGGTCTAAATGGAATAGATAGTTTGGAGAGGGAATATTATTCACTTGTAAAAAACCTCCCGTTTATGGGAGGTTTTAGAAATTACATTTCAGCTTGGCGACGGGTCACCAGCGAACAAATATCAGCAACTGTTATGCTTGGAAAAAGCTTCTGATTAGAAAGATATTCGCTGTCAGGGAGCGTGATACTCAAACTTTCTTCCAACATGACGGTTACCTCGGCCTGATCCAGACTGTCCAGATGCAAGTCACGAAGCAAATCTGTGCGCAGAGAAATCTCTTCGACCTCTACGTTAGCAACTTTTGCGACCACATCTTTCACTTTGGCGATAACATCTGCCTCTTTAGAATTGGTTTCGTCTTTCATAATAATTCAGTTTAAGAGGTTAATTACGTTTTGACGTTTTCTCATATACCATGTTATAAACATCGGCAACGGTATTGATTTCAGTCAGTTCAGCGTCCGGGACGTGAATATGGAAATCACGCTCTAAAACCATAATCAATTCGATGAAATCAAGCGAATCGAAGTACAGGTCATCCTTCAAGTTAGCTTCAGGAACGACGTCACTTTTATCTGCGCAAATACGATCACAGATAATTTCATCTACTCTTTGAATGTCTTCCGGAGAGAGTTTGAATTCTTTCCCCTTTCCATTTTTGTTTTCTGCCATAATAATCTTTTTTTTAGGGTTAATAATATTTTATCTGTTTAATCAAGTACTTTATATTTGTTTTTTTGTCAATAGTTAAACAAAACCCCGGAAAATCTCCGGGGTTTTGATTTTTGGTTTAAGCAACCTGCCCGTGGCAATGCTTATATTTTTTGCCGCTGCCGCAGGGGCAAGGATCATTGCGGGCAATTTTTCCCCAAGTATTAGGATTTTTGGGATCTGTCTGCCCTTGAGCATAACGGAACGGCGCTGCCTTTTCGTTATCGTCTGTTTCCGGGGTTTGATGCCCGACCAGCGTTTCTGGCTGTTCGTGAATCTCCCGCATTTGCACCGGCTGGCTTTGCGGCTGAAAAGCTTCGGCGCTGTCAGTCTGAATTGTGGCGCGGCACATCAGGAATGTGGTTTTCTCACGCAGCTGGTCAAGCATATTAGAGAAGAGATTAAAGGCTTCTTTTTTATACTCAATCAACGGGTCTTTCTGGCCATAAGCGCGCAGCACAATGGTATGGCGCATTAAATCCAGCGTCGCAATATGCTCTTTCCATAATTGGTCAAGCACTTGCAGCAGAATGTTCTTTTGCAACAAATGCATAATATCTTCAGGGATATGGGCATTTTTGCTTTTTAATCCCTCTTCCAAAGTGTCTATAATCTTCTGACACATGGTTTCGGCATCCATTTCCGGTTCTTTGGCCCAATCAGCCATCGGGAAATCAAAACCGGTAATACGCAGGATTTCCTGACGCAATTCCTCGACCGGCCATTCTGACGGCGTCAAATGGGACGGCAGGTAAGAACAAATAATATCAGACAAATATTCTTCGCGCATATCCTGCAAAGTTTCAGAAACATCTTCGGTTTCCATCAATTCTTTGCGTTGTTCATAAATAACCTTACGCTGGTCGTTCATAACATTATCGTACTTCAGCAGGTTTTTACGAATATCAAAGTTGCGTTCTTCAACTTTCTGCTGAGCTTTTTCCAAGGCTTTGCTAATCCATGGGTGAATCAGCGCCTCGCCTTCGGGAAGCCCCAAACGCTGAAGCATGACAGACATCCGTTCAGAACCAAAGATACGCATCAGGTCATCTTCCAATGACAGGAAGAATTTTGAAGTTCCCGGGTCGCCCTGACGTCCGGCACGGCCGCGCAACTGGTTGTCAATACGGCGGCTTTCATGTCGTTCAGTACCTAAGATATACAAACCGCCGCTGGCTAAAACCTTTTCTTTGTCTTCAGCTACCTGTTGTTTGAACTTGGCTTTTAATTCTTCAACCTGTTCCGGGGTTTCGTCACCGGTCAGGACTTCTTTCAACTTCATATCCACGTTACCGCCAAGCTGAATATCAGTACCGCGGCCGGCCATATTGGTGGCGATGGTAATTGCTCCCGGCACACCGGCTTGGGCAACAATCGCGGCTTCGCGTTCGTGGTGACGGGCATTCAAGACCTCAAAACGAACCGAAGATTTGGCACGCAGCATCTCCGCAACCAATTCAGATTTTTCAATTGAAGTTGTACCCACCAGAATCGGCTGGCCTTTTTGGTGGCATTCCAAAATCGTATCGATAATCGCTTTGTATTTTTCTTTTTCCGTACGGTAAATCACATCATGTTCATCTTGACGCTGCACCGGGCGGTTGGTCGGGATTTCTACAGCGCAAAGACCGTAAATATCATTAAACTCAGCCTCTTCGGTCATAGCCGTACCGGTCATACCGGAGAGTTTCGGATAGAGGCGGAAATAGTTTTGGAAAGTGATTGATGCCAAGGTCTGGTTTTCAGACTGAATTTTAACCCCTTCTTTGGCTTCAATCGACTGGTGCAGCCCGTCAGAATAACGGCGGCCTTCCATCATACGGCCGGTGAACTCGTCAATAATCATCACTTTGCCGTCTTTGACAATGTAATCGACATCGCGGATGTGCATTTTGTGCGCCCGCAATGCCTGATTGACAAAGTGCACCAAGGCCACATTATTTATATCATACAAACCGCCTTCGGTAATCAACCCGACTTCTTTTAACAGCTTTTCAACGTGCTCCATACCGGCTTCCGTCAGGACAACGGTTCTGGCTTTCTCGTCTTTTTCATAATCTTCATTATTTAACCGCGGAATGATATTGCTGACGCTGATATATTTTTCAGAGGAATCTTCAGCTGCGCCGGAAATAATCAACGGTGTCCGGGCTTCATCAATCAAAATAGAGTCAACTTCGTCGACAATGGCATAGTTAAACGGGCGCTGCACCATTTCATCCAGGCTGAATTTCATATTGTCACGCAGGTAGTCAAAGCCTAATTCGTTATTGGTGCCGTAAATAATGTCGCAGTTATAGGCGGCGCGGCGTTCTTCATCGTTTTTGCCATGAATAATATAGTCAGTCGTCAGACCCAAAAAACGATAGACCTGCCCCATCCACTCGGCATCGCGTTTAGCCAAGTAGTCATTGACAGTTACAATATGCACGCCTTTGCCTTCCAATGCATTCAGGTAGGCTGCCAGTGTTGCTACCAGCGTTTTGCCTTCACCGGTTTTCATTTCGGCAATCATACCCTTGTGCAGCACAATACCGCCAATCAGCTGGACATCATAATGGCGCTGGCCGAGAGTGCGTTTTGCAGCTTCACGGACAACGGCAAATGCTTCAGGCAAAAGCTCATCAAGCGTTTCGCCGTTTTTCAGGCGCTGTTTGAATTCATCGGTTTTTGCTTTTAATTCTTCATCAGAGAGTTTGGTAATCTCAGGCTCCAGAGCATTAATGCGCTGAACAATTTTAAATTGCTTTTTAACAAAGCGGTCATTGGCGTTGCCAAAAACGGTACGGGCTAACTTACCTAACATATTACTATACCTTATATCTATTTTTCTAATTCTCTCTACATTTAGTGTTTATATATTATAAAGTCAATAGCTTACACCCAAGCTTTGCAGTTATGAACCTAGAAAAAAAATAGTTTGGATTTTTAAACCTATGTATTATATAAGTAATAAAAGTTGCAATATTTTACGGAGGTAAAGGTAATGAAAAACAACTATCTGGCTCTGGCACTGGTTTCTGCCGCAGTTCTGAGTTCAAATGCATATGCTGAAGGCAAGAATGGCGTTGCCGCTGTCGTTAACGGCGAGGAAATCACCGTAGCCGAAGTTAAAAAAGGCTATGACGAAAATCCACAGATTAAAGCTAAAGTGCCGTTTGATGAATTTTATGGCAAAGCGCTTGACATTTATGTTAACGGCAAACTGATTTATCAGGCTGCTGTTGAAGATGGCGTTATGGATACTCAGGCTTATAAAGATCAATTGAAAACCGCGCAGGAAGACGTTGCCCGCAAGGTTTATCTGGAAAAAAGAGTCAAAGCTGAAATTACCGATGCTGACATAAACAAAGCTTATAACGAATATAAAAGCAAATTCAAACCTCAAAAAGAAGTTAAAGCCCGCCATATCTTAGTCAGCTCCGAAGCTCAGGCTAAAGATATTATTGCCCAGCTGAAAAAAGGCGCAAAATTTAATGACTTGGGCAAAAAATATTCTAAAGACAACTCTGTTGATTTGGGCTATTTCACAAAAGAAATGATGGTTCCGGAATTTGGCAATGCCGCTTTTGCGATGAAAAAAGGTCAGATTTCAAAGACCCCGGTCAAAACCCAGTTCGGTTACCATATCATTGCCGTGGATGATACCCGCACCACCAAGCCGCTGCCGTTAAAAGAAGTCAAACCGCAGATTGAGGCGATGTTATCTCAACAGGCTGTTGCCAAAGTTTTCAAAGATTTAAACGAAAACGGCAAAGTTGAGAGATATTCTCTGGATGGCAAGGCTCTTCCCAATATGCCTGCGGCTCAATAATCCACAGCGTTTAAATGCTTGTTTACAGATAAACTCCCCAGATTCCGGGGAGTTTTTTTGTAATATTTCGTAATATTTCAAGAAAAACGCAACGTAATATTTTGTAATTTTTATTTGATTGCCAGCCCTGTTTCTTTCCGTAAAGATGGTTGTATCAGTTAACTATAAAGGATAAGTGAAAAGATGAAACACGGAAAGAATTTTACCTTGGGTGATTATGTCATTATTAAAAAACCAGACTTGGTTGAAGTCGGTGACAATGTGCGGATTTCTGATTTCTGCCGTATCTCCTCGGCCTGCAAAATCGGTTCTGATTGTGAAATTGCTCCCGGCACTTATATTGCCGGAGGCGACGGAAAATATACATTTCAAATGGGCGAATGCTCCAGCTTGGCGGCCGGTGTCAAAGTGTGGCTGTCCAGCAATGACTACGTTAATGAATTGGTGACGCATTCCGTTCCGGAAGTCAAAGAAATTCAAGGCAATGTCAAACTCGGCAAATATACAGGGGTCGGCACTAATTCTGTTATTATGCCGGACAATGATATCCCTGAAGGCGTCAGCATCGGCGCGCTCAGCTTCGTCCCCTCTAATTATAAATTTGAGCCATGGACAGTTTATGCCGGACGCCCTATCCGCCCCATAAAAAAACGCAACAAAGAAAATGTGCTTAATACCCTGCGCAAAATCGGCTATATGAAATAAGGAGAAAAGTGATGTGCGGATTAGTCGGATATATTGGCAATAATGCTGTTGAGCAGACATTGCTGGACGGACTGAAAAATCTGGAATACCGCGGCTATGATTCTGCGGGAATCGCCCTTAACGACAATCAAAATATCGATGTCTTCAAAGCTAAAGGCAAGTTAAACAACCTGACAGAAGTTTTAAGCAACCGGCCCAAGCCAGCGAAAAATTCCATGCTGGGAATCGGCCATATCCGTTGGGCAACCCATGGCAAAGCCACAACAGAGAACGCCCACCCTCACCTGTCTAACGACGGCAAGCTGGTTTTGGTACATAACGGCATTATTGAAAATTATCAACAGCTGCGTCATGAGCTGGAAGCCGCTGGCTTTGTCTTTCATTCGCAGACAGATACGGAAACTGCCGTCCATGCGATTGACCGCGAATATAAAAAGTCGCAGTCGCTGGAGCAAGCCGTTACTGCCGGTATTAAGCTGCTGGAAGGCGCTTTTGCTTTTTGCATTATGCATAAAGACGAGCCGGACAAGATTATTGCCGTACGCAAAAATGCGCCGCTGATTATCGGTTTGGGCGAAAATGAGAATTACATCGCCAGCGATATTCCGGCAATTATCGGCAAAGTCAAAAACATCATTCACCTGAATGACTGCGAACTGGCTATTGTCGAAAAGAACAAGGTTACCGTTAAAAGTCTGGATGGGCAAATTCTGAATAAAGAAATTGAAGCTATCGGTTTTAATCCTGAGGTTATCAGCAAAAACGGCTACAAGCATTTTATGCTTAAAGAAATTAACGAACAGCCGGTAATTATCCGCCGAATGGCGCAAGCGCACCTTCCCGAATCCGGATTGCCGGTCTGCTGGGGTTCAAAAGGCTGTATGCTTGATTTGAATAGAATCAAAAACATCAGCATTATTGCCTGCGGGACCTCGCTTCATGCCGCGATGTATGCCAAGACTCTCTGGGAAGACTGGCTGCAAATCCCGGTTCATGTCGAGGCTGCCAGCGAATATATTTACCGCGCAAATATCACCAATGCCAACTCGCTGGTTATCGGCATCTCCCAATCCGGCGAAACGGCTGATACCATCACGGCTGTTAAGCAAGCCAAAGAGAAAGGCGCACAGATTTTAATCCTTACCAATCGTGAAGACTCGAGTATTGTCCGGTATGCCGATTGCACTGTTCCGCTTAACGCCGGGATTGAAGTCAGTGTAGCAGCAACCAAATCTTATACCGCGCAGCTGGCCGCCTTGTATTGGGTTGGATTATATTTTGCCGAGCAGAATAAGTCGCTGAGTGCGTCCCTGCTTGCTTCTCTCAAGCAGGATTTGCTTGAACTTCCGGCTAAGATGGAAGAAATTCTCAGCAACCAGCAAGCCGTCCAATCTTTGGCAGATAAACTGAAAAACTTTAAGGATATGGTTTATATCGGCCGCGGCATTAATCTGACTTGCGCCATGGAAGGAGCACTTAAACTTAAGGAAATCAGCTATATAAATGCCAATGGTTATGCGGCAGGTGAGCTGAAGCACGGCCCAATCGCTTTGCTGGATGAACAAATGCCGGTGATGGCAGTTCTCGGACCGGGCGTTACTTTTGCCAAAATGATTTCAAATTGTGAAGAAGCCAAAGCCCGTAACGCTTTTGTGGCGGCGGTTCTCTCGGAAAAAGCGGCGGTGAAAGAAAGTTTTTTTGACGCGGAGCTGAGAGTTCCCGAAACCAACGAAACGACTTTTCCGCTTTTAGCCAATATCCAGCTACAGCTGTTGGCCTATTATGTGGCAGATGCCCTCGGCCGAGAAGTTGACCAACCGCGAAATCTTGCCAAATCAGTCACAGTTGAATAAGCAAAGAAAAAAGGCTTCTAATTAGAAGCCTTTTTATTTTCTTCGCCTTTGGCGGCATAGTCGGCCAAATCATTAAACCTTCTGAAAACCCCCGCCCAAAATCCTGTTTTTTCTTCACATTTTTGCGTCTGTTTGTTCCAATATCCTCCGGAAGATTCGCATTGTGCCACATGGCGGTTGGCATAAGTATGATAGCTATAAGCGCCGTAAGCGATGGCAACAGCCAGCAGCACCACTTTGAAAATATTTTTGGCAACAAACCAAAACAGCCACAAAAAAACAATGCCCAGCATATAAAGCTTATTCATTGCCGGACTGGCGTGCAAAACATATGCCTGAAAAGCAAAATACAAAAATGCCAACAACAAAATCGCCCCTATCGGCGAACGCAGAGCGGCAATAATAATCCGGCGGGCCCAACTGGGCTTAACCGGTTCTAAAGTATCTGAATTATTGTTTTTAGTCATGGTTTAGAATTTCGCACCTTTTTAATATACGTTATCTTATCGCGGATATAATCCTGCTGTTCTTTTGAACGATCCGTACGTTGCAACTGCAGTTCAAGAATACTGAGAATATCTGCGGCCAATTTGTCTTCATTAGCCGCAATATGTGTCAGACGGTATACCGCCGCCCGATAAATCATGTCATCAGTAACCTGCAGCTGCTCGGCTATATGCTTATATGGCGGCGTAAACGTTTCTTTATGCCCCGAATGAAGCGTTTCATAAGCTGTCTTTTGAATCTTGCGGGCGATTTCTTCCGTTATCCCGCGATCCCGGCCGCCGCGAAAAAAAACATTCCCCGTTTTGCGGACGATATTTTTAAGCTTGCCGATAATTCCAAAATTTGTTTCTGTTTTTACCATATGCAATTCCTCTGAATTGATAATATACACATCTTTTTCAGAAAAATCCAGATGAATTCTGCAAACCTGTTTTTATCATTAGAGCCACATCTTCACGCGCACCATCTATGCCATTAAAAAAGCCCGCGCAAGGCGGGCTTTTTTAATGGCGGGAGTGACGGGGCTGCGCAGCTAATGCTGCTCGGGAGTTCGTTTTGTAACATTCGCTCTTATCGCTTTCGCTCAATCACTCTTTAACAAAACTTCACCTGTCGTCTAAGAAATGCCATTACTTTGGCATTTCTTATTCCTCCAGCCCTAAAGGGTTCGAGCCCCTATGCCATTAAAAAAGCCCGCGCAAGGCGGGCTTTTTTAATGGCGGGAGTGACGGGGCTCGAACCCGCGACCTCCTGCGTGACAGGCAGGCGCTCTAACCAGCTGAGCTACACCCCCATGGGACGTTTTCTCTTATAAACAACAAAAAAAATAAAAGCAAGAACTTTTTTGCGTATTTTGCAAAATATTTTATATACCATGGTTTTATATACGTACTTATACACATTAGAACTAGAAAATTCTTGGCGTTTCCGTTATAATAAAATATATTTCACCAGACATTCGTGAATTTTATTTCCGGACAAAGATTAATTTGTGCATATGGTTAAGCAAATGAATTTACTTAAAAAACATATAGACGTTGATGCCCAGAAGCTCGCAGGGCTGCTAAAAATAGACATCAAACGTTTGCGCTATATTAAATTAGCCGTCAAACGCCGCGACAACCATAAGGTTATTGCGCTCGGCTATGCTGCGGCGATTACCGTTGCGTTCATTTTGTCCTTAACCAACAATAATGATGTGAATGCGTCTATTACTCCGACCGACACAATTAATTATATTATGCTTGAAAATGCATTAGATCGCAGTATGGAAGATTCTGCCGAGCCGACTCTTTATCCCGAAAAATCTTTAGATAACATAAAATCCTTATATAACATGGTTAATGTGAAGGAAAAAAATGTTGAAAAAGAACTGACTGTTTCTAAAGGCGACACTTTTATTTCGCTGATTTCTTCCTTGGGGTTGGATTACAATCAGGCTCATGCTTTTTATTCCAAGTTTAAGAAAATTTATGACCCGGCCAGCTTGCGCATCGGTCAAAAAATTATCGTTTCCCTGACAGAAGATATTCAAACCCATGAAATGCTTTCGTTAGACAGCATTGTTATTGAGCCTAAATCCGGGCAACGTTACATCTTGGAAAGAAACGACCAAAACGAATATATTGCCAAGGCTGAAAAAGACGAATTGTTAGAAGAAATCAACAATGCCTCAGGCACAATTCAAGGCTCTTTATCGGTTTCTATGCGCAAACAAGGCGTTCCGGGAAAAATCGTCGCTAAATTCAGCAATATTTTCGGACAATCCGTTGATTTCAGACGCGATGTTCACAGCGGCGATAAGTTTGAAGTTATTTATGAAAACCATATTACCCCCAGCGGCGAAGTCATCAAAACCGGCAATATTCTTTATGCCGGCCTGGTTTTGCGCAAAACAAGAATCGAACTCTATCGTTTTGCAGATAAAAACGGCAATGTCGATTATTACAATGAAAAAGGCTTAGCCATGAAGCGGACTTTGCACCGCAAGCCTTTGGCTTTCCAAAGAGCTCGTATTTCATCCCCCTTTGGCAAGAGAAGACACCCGATTCTGAAGAGAACAATTGTTCACTGGGGTGTGGACTATGCAGCCCCCAGCGGCACGGCTATTTATGCCGGAGGCGATGGTGTGGTTCAGGTGGCTAAATATAACGGCGGTTATGGCAACTACATCAAAATCCGTCATAACTCAGAATACTCAACCGCTTATGGGCATATGAAAAGCTTTGCTAAGGGTATTCGTCCCGGTGTCAGAGTCAAGCAGGGACAAGTTATCGGCTATGTCGGCAGCACCGGACGCTCAACAGGACCGCACCTGCACTATGAAGTCGTCCAAAACGGCCGCCGCGTTAATCCGTTGAAAATTAAAGCCGCTGCCGGCGAAAACCTGGCTGGAAATAATTTAACGAAATTCAAACAGCAAGTTGCAGAACTTAAACAAACATATAAGACAATGTTTGCTCAAAATGAACCAGCTAAAATGGCTGAAAAATAAAATGAAAACCTCCATAAATTGGAGGTTTTTTATTTGCGAACAGATATGAAAAATAATCAACATCTCAATTGACGTTACGCCACTTGGGGAATTGGATGCTTCGTCACAGTGTTCCTCAGCATAACGCGGGCGTTTAAATACGATAGCAATACCACCCAAACTATCTACTTCCTTTAGCCAAAAATAAACCCGACGCTCATAACACCTTTACAAACACCTGATAGTGTGATATTCTGAATTCAGGTTTTGATTTAGTAATATCTACGAGGTGTGCCATGAAAATGTCCCTGTGTGTTTCTGTGTTTTGTTGTACAGCGTCTTATGCCATTATGGTTCAAGCCGCTTGTGTACTTGCACCCGATTGCACTTCTTTAGGCTACAAGATGACCGCTGCTGACTGCGAGGGGAAAATCACCGTTAAGTGTCCCACAGATACATCAAAAGTCTTTTGTAAAAAAGCCGCAGTTCCTCGTCCTCAGGCTGAACTACCTATCCTCTATGGCGACGGAACAGTCAGTAAAGAAATCATTACAGAAAAAACGCCTATAGGTGTGGTCTTTGATACAACCAGCCGTTTGGCGGTGGCGCTGACTGACGTGAAGAAAGACGGAACTGCCGGAAGTGAAAAAATGGCTTGGGCAAGCAATTCATATGATATCCCAAGTTTATCAAACTGTAGTACTTCAGATATCCTAACAGGCATACGCTCAACGCCCATTACTTGCGGCACAGATGGCCGCTCCAATACAAGATTAATCTTATCTTGCGGAAGCAATTGCGGCAGCACGCCGGCGGCAACTGCAATTAATAACTATCAACCAAGCGGTTGCACAAAAGATTTCTGTAAAAGAAACAGGTGGTTTTTACCAAGTATGAGAGATTTACAAAATATTTATGATATCAAAAACAATCTTACTGCAACATTAACACTTTTAAGCAACTCCAACGCCGTAGCCTTGAAAGATACATATTATTGGTCATCTACAGAACTCAGCAATACTTATGCATGGCATTTTTCTATGAATAACGGCTCGCGAGGCAACACTTTTAAGGACGATTATAATCCTTATGTCAGGCCGGTTATTGCTTATTAACGACATAAAAAAACAGGAATATCTGTTAAAGATATTCCTGTTGTTCAAGTTTTAATTGGTTTTGTTTTTCGGTGGACTCTGTTATCATTTGCAAATCTTCGATAAACCACCCTAAGTCTTCGTCATCATTAGCTATCATCTCATAGAAACGGCTGCGGTAAGACAAAATCAGACTGCTTTCGCCCAATTTTAAATCGACAATACGGAGGTTGCCGTCACGGTTATTCAATCTGAAAGAAACCAATATGCTTTGCTTTTCATTGGGATTATTCCCCATGGAAAAGCGGATAGCGGCAGTCACATTGGCAAATTCTCGTTCAATTCTGACTTTATTTATGCTGAAATCAATTTGAGAAGTATCAAATTCAAGCGGGAAGCTTTTGTAAACACTTAAGGCATATCGGCGGAACAATTGCTGATAATTCTGCTGCCCTTCCTCATCCAGTTGACGCCAGTATTTTCCTAACACAAATTTGGAGATATAATCCAAATCGATATAGTTCACAAACATCTCATCCAGTTTGGCATAGCGCGCTGTCAAATCTGTTTCGGAAAAGGCATTTAACAAGCTTTCGCCTTTTTCCTGCACCCAAGCTCTGGCCTGTGGCTCGGTAATAGGCTGCGCCTGCAGTGGGGCAGCGCCTAACAGGCACAAACTAACGATGATAAGTCGCAAAAAAAAGTTACTTTTCATGAAATTTGCCTTATATTATTTACATATTCTAAGAATAGTATACGACAATATTGGTTAATAAAATGACACTTTTGCGCTTTTCCCTCTGTTTTTTATGGTTTTCGCTTATCAATACGGTTTCCGCACAAGCTGCTGCTGATGCCGGTTTGCGTTACATTCAAACCCGGGGACAGGTTCGCTGCGGAACAGACTTAAACTCTAAGTATTATGCCCACAAAGACGAAGACGGCTTTTGGCGCGGCTTTGACGCGGACATCTGCAAAGCTATCTCCCAAGCTATTTTTAACCGCAGTGACCGTTTCACTATGGTCGATGTTCGTCCGGAAGGTATTACCCGCGCTTTGTCAACGAATAAAATTGACGTTATGCTTAGTTCTGCTCCCTTTTCCGCAGGAACGGAAATTTCCTTTAAATCCATGCCTGTCGACATTTTATACTATGACCAGCAGATGTTTTTAGCCCGGCGGATTGAGGGCGCATCCTCAATGGAGGCGTATAAAGGTTCAAAAGTCTGTGTTATCAGCGACAGTGCCGATTTTTATAATTTACAAAACTACAGTAACAAATATAAACTGGACTTAATTCCCCTGCCCTTCAAACTACAGCAGCGCGCTACGGAAGCTTTTTTACTTAAACGCTGTCCGCTTTTAACAGGAAATTCCATCTATCTGAAAAACATTCTCACCTCGCGTTTTGAAAATAGCGATGAAGTAATGCTGCTCCCCGAATCTATTGCCATTAAACCGATGTATGCAATTGTCGCCAAAGACAACAACACACTGCGCATCATTATTAAGTGGATTTTCAATGCGCTCAAACTGGCAGAAGAGCATGGTATCACTTCACAAAATGTTAAAATCAATATCGGCACGAAAGATTTATCACTGCAAAATCTGTTAGGCGATAATCCTGCTCTATGGACAAAGTTCGGGTTAAACCCCAACTGGCTGCGCAAGTCTATTGAAGATATTGGAAATTATGGTGAAATTTATGAACGCAATCTCGGCGCAGATTCACCATTGGCTATTGAGCGCAATGAAAACAGGTTAATTAAAGATAACGGACTTATCAGCGTTCAGCCGTTTTTGTAATCAGAATGCCGGATTATAGCTATTTGGCAGACAGAGAATCAATAAAACTTTTGGCTGTTTTCATGCCGTCTTCCGTAATTCGGTGTTGACCGTCTGCAACCGTATAGGTTTCAACAGCACAACCGTAACTCCGCAACTTCTGCGCCGAATATTCTTGCACACCGTAACGGACAAGGTTATCTGCCGTTCCATGAATTAAAAGCATTGGCGGTGTCGACGGTTTATGTTTTTCGAAAATCCTACTGGCAGCCAACAAACCGCTGAAACTGATACAGCCGCCTATTGTTTTCTCCCGGTGCAATGCCGTATAGACAGCCAGCATAGCCCCCTGTGAAAAGCCGCAGAGGTACAAATCTTTTGATTCCAGCTGGTATAAGTCTAAGCAATTATCAATATAGCGGTTCAGATACTGAAAGCTTTCTTCAAATCCCAACCCCATGCTTTCATAAATCTTCAAGCATTCGTCTAGTGTCGGAACTATCTTACGCGCATCATCAGGGTCAAAACGATGCATGGAAAACCACTGGCGTTTGCTTTCGTGGATTTCACAGGGCAAAGGAGCTTCCGGTAAATGGAGCGCCGTATTCTCAAAGCTGTCTATAAAAGGTTCAATTCGGTGGCTCAAACATTCGCAATTATCAATGTAGCCGTGCAGAAAAATGATTAATTTCTGCGGATTTCCCCGAATATGGGCAACTTCTTCCGTAATCAAGCCGTTCATCGCTTAATCCCTTATTATATTAATCGTTCTGACCTTAACCCTAAACTCTTAAAATACCCTTAACTGTCAGCACAGGCAGCGCCTGAAGCAGACAGCGTCTGGGGCGGCAACCGCTGTTTTGAGGACTGTGTCCCCGACAACGCGTTGCTTTCCTCTTTTGCTCTCAAGCTATGTGCTCTAGCGTATTGTTCCGGCAGACAGCGTCTGGGGCGGCAACCGCTGTTTTGAGGACTGTGTCCCCGACAACGCGTTGCTTCCCTCTTTTGCCCTCTGGCTATGTGCCCGAATGGACGGTGCAATAAACTAATTTTCTTTATGGAGATTTCAAGCATAATAATTATGTCAGATTTAAATCCTCCCCGGTGGGGAGGATTATTTTCTGTTTATTTTAATAAGCTTTCGGTCGCATCGATACTGCCGTTTACAGCATTGCTGCGGATTTTGTAACGAACATCGCGGCGTTTTTTGACCGAATCATTATAATAATTGTAATCGTCTTCGGCCATATCCTTATGGGCATTATAAGATTCACGATTTTGTTCTGCCATTGCAGAGCCGTCATTGCTTATTCCCATAGCGGCCACGCGCGCCCGCCTTTCTGCCAGGTTTTGCTCTAAGATATTGGTTTTCTTTTGAGTATTGACCTGTTGTTCATGCAGCAAACGCTGATGTTCTTGTTTATAATTACCGCGGAGATTTTTGTTATCTTCCACCATATTATAAATTTTCTGCCCGCTTTCGGCTAGTCCTCCCATTTTATTCTCCTTTCAACATTATTCTTTCAATTTAATTTCAGCAACTGCCGACAGCAGCGTAAATGCCAGCGGTTCATCGCTTTTTATCCGCCACATCGGCCTGTTCATATCGCGTATCCATCCCAGAGCGCGGATTTGCACATCGCCGGAATAAGTCATCGGCGGCGAATCAAAAATTGCATCACGATGAATGCGTTTTAACGGATAAAGAAAATATCCGCTGCCGATATCAATACAGAATGATTTGCTGTCAATAATACGAAATCTGGCACCGATAACGCGAAAACCTTTAGGCGGATACGGCTGTTCGCCATTGACCATATAAGGCAGAGGTTCAATCAGATGCTCATAAGGCAGTCCGGCGATAATTTCCGTTGCTTCTTCCAGCAAATTAATTTTTCCTTCGCTGACGACAAATTTTCCAACGCTGAAACCGTTTGCCAAAACCACAACTTCTTCCCCCTCCAGATGAGAGAGACCATCCCACTCGCGCAAAGGCTCTCCTGAGGTTAAACAGATGCTGCAATCCGAATAATAATCATCGGTCATTTTCTCAATAAAATAGCCGTTGTTTCTCTTCACACAAAAATAGATATCGCTGCCGATAACAGCAACTGACAAAAACTCGCCTTGGGTTTTTAAGCTGCTCCACGCATTGACATCTTCCGTACGGTATGTTGTCAGGCAGGAAACCGTCCCGTCTTCCAATACCAAATAAATGACACAATCGTTTTTATCATAATCGACATCCCGCGGACGGCGGATGATGTCATTAGCGAGAATCGTCAAATCTTTGGCCTGGTAAGCCTGTTCAACGTCCGTATATAAAAATTCGCGCAGCTGTCGGCCGTTGGCAGAAACAAAGATTGTTGCCCCGTCAATTTGCTGCGGCGCCAGAATCTTATCGGCATAAATTCCGACACTGGTTTGGCGCTTGAGCTGTATTTTCTCCGGTGTCAAAGGCTCGCCGGAAACCATCCATTCCGCCCCTGTGGTAAAAACCAGCAAGTGGCGCGTGGAAACAACAGCTTTAATCGCATTAACCTGATCAGAGAGAATGCCAAATTCAATTGCGTCGTCATCCAAGGCTTTACCCAAGTCAAAATTAAACAAGTCTGACGATTTAGACATCCACAATCGGTTGGGCAAATCTCTTGAACCGCCGATAACCATTCTGTTTTGATGAAAAGTAACCGATACCGGCCAGCCGCGGGCATCTGAAAATGCAGCTTCTGTCCAGTCTGAGGTTTTTCCTGTTCCGCTAAGCCCTTTGACTACTGTTCCCTTTATATCTCTTGGCGTAATAACCTCAGTAATTTTGACCAAGCCGCCCTGATATCTCAGGTAACTGTTGACATGGGTACTCAACCAGACATCCGCTGTCGCGGCCATGGTAATATTCCCCCCTGTTCCGCTCGCCCAGATTTGCGGCTTTCGCTGGTAGAAATTATAAAAAGGCATATAAATCATATTGTCCTTCGTATAATATTCCCAGTCGCTTATCTCCCAGACTTCATTATTATTGCGGGTAATCTGCTTGGGAGCAACGTCAGGATGAACCACCAGCAATGTGTCGGCACTTTGGGTATAATTAAGCTGAAACAGCTGCTCGCCAGACCACGGCGTTTCCAATGCGGCGATACATTCGTCCTGCTTGAACACCTGCAACTGATTATCTGTCAGGCAGAGCAGATAAATCTGTTCTGTATTAAATTCAAAAGGAATCAACCGCGCAGGCTTATCTGTTTGGCTGATATACTTCAATCCGCGACGGCGGGAAACACCGCCTGTCGGATGAATAATTACATTTTCCAAATGACGCGCGCCGTTTTCATATATCTTCAAATCTCCGCGCCCCAGCAAATTTTGCGACACCTGTCCGGCGGTAAAATTGGTTTTAATTGATGCTGAGCTGCCTGTCATAATCTAGCCTCCATTAAACTGTAGTCTTCAAAAGTCCGCGGACTGCTTTGCTGCGCATCAATCAAACGGGCTTTGGCCTGCAATTCATCTGCTTGGCGGTTTAACATCTCTGCCCGGCTGGTGCTTTCTGTCAGAGGCAGGCAGAATTCTGCCGCCAATTTGGCAATCAGCGCCTCACAGAAAAAAGCGGGAAAAGCATTTTCATGCGGGCGAAAAATATAACTGAGGGTCACTTCCGGCGCATTGGTGTGCAGGCGGTTTTCAAAAATACGATATTCTATGCCCCTCCCCCTGCTGCCAGATCCGGCAGAAATCACCCGCAGAAAATCATTAGGCAGCAGATAGGCATATTGGTAATCGGCAACCGGCACGTTATAAAGCCGGGGTAATGTTTTTTGCGCTTTGGCAAAGCTCCAGGGATAAGATGAAAGCAGCCCGTCACGCAACATCGGATACAGGCTGCAGGCGATTTCTGCCTCAGCAGTTCCATCTTCAAACGACGTTATACCTTCAGCGCCAATTTTCAAAAGGGCATTTGAGCAAATGCCTATATTGGTGTAAGTCATTGTTCTCTCCATCAAAAAAGGGGAAGCCCCGAAGGACTTCCCCTGCCTTGTATGCTATCAGTGTTCAAAATTTATGCCGCTGCTGAAGCCGAGGTAAAGTCGGAAACAGCAACCACGCCGTCAGCAATGGATGTCACGGCGAGAATGGCCGGGCTTACCGCATTCTCCGCTCCCGCAACAGTCAAAACCATATCGCCGATACGAGCGAAAGGCGCAATATCATTGAAATATCCCGCGGTATTGACATCTGTTAAAGCATCCGGCGTGGTGTAATTCCACAGAGTAAAACCGTTGGCATAAGCCATCACGCTGAAATTTTTAGAATTAAAAGACATTATTTTTTCCTTTCATAAAGTATGTTACGCAGAGATTGAAGAAGCTTCTTTGCATTTGATGCGGATAACACCGGTCGGGTCAATCAGGCAAGCGCCCTGGCTCATCATATTATTGACAAAGTGGGCGGCATGATCGCCGTGCCAAGTGATATCGCTTTTGACATCCTGACCGCTGGCATGGCCGATAGCCGTTTTATGGAAAATGAAGCACTGGCGTTCAGTTCCGTTTAAGGGCAGCCCGGTGTGCATAATCCAGTTAATGCCAAGCCATTTGCGGCTTTCCGTCCCTTTCAGAAACGGCATATTATCTCCGGCATAATCTGAGTTAGAAAATTCCGGGATATTCAGCAAAGCATTCCACTGGTGCGGACCGACTAAACCGAAACGCTGGCCGTCGTCAGGAACATCATTGCTGTTAAGTTTGGCAAAAGCATCCAAGATATCCTTTTTGCTCATGGCTTTGCCGGCATCGCCAACATCATTATCTGCCGGAGCTTTGGACAGGGCTTCGATAATCAGTTCGTCTGTCTTGCGGCCGAGAGCATAAGCTCCGGAATTGGCAATAACGCGGCGTTCGTCAATGCTGACTTTTAATTCGTCAAGCGCATCAACCCAATCACCGGCATAAAAATCCTGCAATTCGCATTCCACCGGGGAGTGGTCAAGCGACATTACCGGAACAAGTCCGTGACGGGCTTTCTGAGAGGCAGAGCCTTTGCCGACCTTCTGAAAAACAGTGGATGACCCTTTGACATTATTTTTGGTACGAACCGTATTTCTCAATTTTGAACCGTTTTGCTGGTAAGACAAATGCACATCGGCTTCGAATTGTTTAATAAAAGACTCGCTGACTTGAGTAGACATATTTTTTTCTCCAATTAAAAATGTTTGAAATTAAGTACAAAAAAACCCTGAACGGTTTATTTTTCAGGGTAGAGTTTTTGGAAGCCTTTCGTTATTTTGTTGATATAGGCTGTGTCCTTATCACGCCAATAACGCGGGTCTTCCATCATCTTGCGTAAGCTTTGTTCGCTCAACTCTCCGTCAAAGCCGGTTTCTCTGCCCAGCAGCGGTTCATTGGACGACATCATCTTATACAAGGCTATAACGCCCTCGGCGGTTGAAGCCAGAGCATCGTAGACTTCCGGACGCAGATTTTGTTTTGCCCAGGCTGAAATTTGACGGGAAGCTTCATCAAAGCGCTCCTGTCCGCCAAAATAAGCACTGAGTTTGGCCAGTTGTTTCTGCGCCTCAAAACTAACGGTCAACTGGTCTAATACCGGAATGACGCGTTCGTTGGCCAAATCATATACAAACTGTGCCTGATCATTGGTGAAGCCGTGTTCATAAAATTGTTTGAACAATTCTTCATCATGATCAAGCAGTTCGTTTGGAATATTTATTTGATATTGCTGATAACTGGCCGGCATATTGCGCTGATTGGTTTCCACCAAATTCTCATCGCGGCTGGCCATGTAGTTATAATCATCAATTAATTCTTCCAGCTTCACCCTGCCGTTTTGTTCATCCCAAAATTTCTGGGGCAATTTGGCAGGGCGGGCAGAAGCATTGCCTGTTGCGAGCGCAGCAGAAGCGCCTTGTTCAAGCAAATTTTCAGGTTTGTTGTTTTGCATAATATTTCCTTTCGTTAAAAATTAATCAGCTGACGCTAAAGACAAGATATGGCTCACCAGGCAGCGCTGCCCCTCCAGATGACGGAGTTCATCGGCAGAACAATCTGGGCCAAGCCAGCGTTTGAGCGTCAGGCGTTTGAGATGGGAGAGGACAATCATCCCTTCCCGGCCGGCAAAGCATTTGACGAAAGCCTCGCGGATTTCGCCGTCAGACATCTGCCGGGTATCACATTCCCGCAGCATTTTCGCCTCCCTCAGCTAAGGCAGGCTGTTCTGTGGGAAGCATTTCTTCGGCTTCGCGTATCAGATTGGCTGGCACGCATAATGTTCGTCCCAGCCAGCGTGAAGCTTCCGAAACATCCACCGCCGCCAGTGCATCCGCTCCGAAAGACGACAGCATTTTCACCCATTCGGTGACATTGCCGATATCTTTTCGCGACTGAGCCAAAGCCAATGGCGATTTATATTGCAGGTCTACAATTTTGCCATCGAGGTCAAAATTGAGAATATCACCCCGCCGGCGCAAGATATAAAAAGCCCGCTTCAGCAAAGGCGTTAGCAGCTCAGACTGAAGCCGACCGAAAGCTGCGCCCAAAATTCTGGCAATCTCGGCGGAGCGTTCCAAAACCTCCGTTGCAGTCATATTCGGCGTATCAATCTGAGCCAAACGATCCGCCAACAACGCATGATTAATCCGCTGGCGCAAATCATTCAATATCAGCTGTGACAAATCAAAATCACCGGGAGCGGCCAAAGGGGTAAGTCCTTTTGAGCCAACGGCTTTAGGGATGATAGCCCCCGGAATCAGCTTAATGTTATCAGGATTCAGAATGCCGTCATCATCGGCCTGCCAGATGCCTGTTACCGAAATTGAAGCATTCTTCAAAATCAGTTCCACCACCTTGTTGGCGGTTTTGATATCCGGCAGAGCTTTCATTACCGGCGACCGTCCGTAGATTTCCCCCGGGGCTTTTAACCAGCGGAAATTAATAAAAGGAGAGGTTTCAAACACTCCTTCGCGCAGAATAAAGCTATCCTGCGCCCCGCCGTTTTCATCCCAGGCAAAAGCCGTATAGCTGTAACCGCAGCCTCCGGCATTGCAATTGCGCGGCAAAACGGCTTCAATTACCTTCAGCTGATAATCGCGGTCTTCCCGGCATCTGTCCGCAAGACTTCCGGGAATCTGCGCCTCAGGAAACCGGGTGCGAATGCCGTCCAGATTAAGTTTGGAGCAACGGAAAGTCGTATCAATCTTACCGTCCGCGCTTTCTTCAATAGCGATTTCCCGCAGCGGCACGGCATAAAAATGAAATGCCGTCGCCGAGCCAATCGGCGCTTCCTCAAACATCAGGCAGGCCGTTCCGGCGGTTACCAAATCCAAGTAACACTGGTGGATTTCTACCGCAAAGTTTGAATGCTCAAAATTTTGCAGCATAATCTCCGAGGTGTTTTCCAGTGTCGGGGCTATCTGCTCTTGTTCTTGCGGTTTCAACTCGCTGCCCGGTTTAAGCCCAAACCATTTTGCCCAAGGCGGCGTCAATTCCGAAAGCAGCGAAGATGCCAGCTGATCCACCGCATCCGGCGCTGTTCCGTCATAAAGGCAAAGGTTTTTCTTTGCCCCGTAATCACCGCCATAGAGTTCTGAGCTGACATTTTCACGCAGCGGAAAGGCATATTCATAACATTCCTTCCAATGCGGCTCCCAGTATTGTTTTCGCTCGGCGGCCTTTTGATAACGGCGGACAAGCTTTTCCAATTGTTGTTCCATGCTTATTCTCCCAAAAGATTTTTGCGTTTGAGATTATTTTCTTTCTCGCCCAAAATTCCCGAATAAGATGTTTTAATCGTGCTTTCCTGACCGCGGCGCTGGCGCTCCAAGGTTTCCTGCTTTTGTTTTTCAGCACGCTTTTTTGCTTCCGCTTCGGTATCGACAACGGGAATAACCCGCTGTTGAACTTTTGGGGCTCTAAATGTTCCTCCCATCGTTTTTCCTTTCATAAAAAAATTAGATTTTCGTTTTGAGCGCGGCTTTTGAGGATATCTTGCTGCGGGAAACGCCTTTCACGACAGACAGCCCCAAGACAGCAAGCGCCACACTCCATAAAGATGTTGTTTCAACTAAAGCCATAATAATTTCCGGGGCGCGAGGATTATCACTCCACACCACATAGCAGACGGTCAGCATATGCAGCACCCATGTCAGAGATACCGCATAGCCGAAAACCGGACGCCAAAAACGTTCAAAACGGTTTAGTCCCTTTTCATTTGCCGGGAGGTTTAAGCTGCGCATAAGTTCCGCTCCGCGTTTAAGTACTCCCGCCAAGCCAATTTTATGTAAGGCCGACATCTATTTCTCCTTATTCAATATCGTTATAAAAAAAGTGGCGACCGATTTCGGCGCAAGGAATTTTTCCTTTTGCCCAAAGCGGCCAAACCTGTTTGGTATGGTAATGGGTGGCGCAGCCGGTTTTATCTTCCAGCAGTCCGGAAACAGCCCGCGCGGCAATTCTCTTGCAAATGCAAAAGAGGAGATCATTATCCGAAACCTTTGAAACCAAACGATAATTTGGATCATCGCGATTCCAGCAGGAAAACTGCTGCGGCTTGCGGCAGACTTCGGTTATCGTATTCCCCCACCAATACCGGCGGCGGCGTTTGCTGAATGCTACCCGGTTTAAAACAACAGAGGCGACAGCTTCCATTCCTGAAATGCTCTCGCCTCTGGCTTCGCCGTAGATTGTCCGCGCCAGGACATCAATATCTCTGTCGCTCATCGGCTTCTCCCCACCTCGTCCAGCTTCTTTTCTATCCGCAGCAAATGGTTTGTCAGACGGTTTTCAACATCTTTGAGATAATTGGTCGACACATAATTGCGGGCAACATGAAGCTTGAAATCAGCCAGCGCCTCCTTACCGATATCCACCCGGTTGTCCGTATGACCGCGGAGTTCCAGCAGGCAATCTTCAAATTCCCGCCGCTGCTTAATTATCATGCGGAACAGCGCCGCAAAAACCGGAAGCTCTATCATTGCTATCCAGTTCAGTAGTTCATTTAACATTGTTTTTTCCTCATACATTAAAATCAGACAGGGCTTTAAACTGGCCGGATGCCCCTTGCCAGCCAAAGCGTTTGGAATCTTTGCTGTCAGACAAAGCCGCTGCGAAACGCACCGGTTCGGATGACAAACAGCCGGCAACGGCATCCAACGCATCATCATGGACATTTCCTTCCGCGCTCCAATCCCGCATCTCCTCAATAAAGGGGGTTGCCCAGATTTTGCGGTGGACGTTCAAAGCCTTTTCAGCCAGCAGCACTTCAAAAGCTTCCAAAATCCGCGCGGCTTTATTGGCCGTTGAATATACTTCCAATACAGCGGAACGGATTTTGCGGCGATGCAGCGTTTGCTTTAAAATGCCTGGCAGAAATTTGCCTATCCCGTTGGCTTCTACCCGGATAGACGGCAAGTGATTACGCTCCATAAAATCAGCAACTTTCTCACATTGCAGCGAGGCGATGTTATCTTGCGCACCGCCGTCAACCCGAATGTACTCCAAATCATGCAGCCAGAATTTTCCCTCTTCATCGGTAAAGACGCAGGCAATCACGCTGTTATCTCCCGATTGGGCGGCAAAAGACGGGTCCCACCAGCAAGAAGCCGACAGCAAACGCTTATCGCCCAAACGAAGCACTTCGCGCCCGTTGGCAAAAGTTGCCTCCAGTTCAGCGTTGTAAGCGACCAAGCGTTCAGGGTTTAATACGCTGTCACGAAAATTAACCGGTTGCAGCATCATCTGGGAGAGAAACTTATTTTCTCCCGAACGCTGCCGCAGCGAGGCAATTTTCTCTGAAGAAAACCTTTCAGGCCAGGCACTGCGGTTCTTTGCATCGAGAATTGGAATTTCAAGTTTTTTGAAATTCAGCAGAAAAGGCTCAACCTCCGGTTTGTTCTTATCTTCCGCCACCTGATAAATGGTATAAAAGGTATGCGGCGTGCCAATATAGAGCTGCATTCCGCCAGGGGTCAGGATATAATCCAACTCTTCAAGCTTTTCCCTCATATCCATGCGTTTAAGCGCGGTGTCACAATTTTTGGGCACTTCGACATCGTCACAGATAATTAAGTCTGCCCGCAATCCCGTGATATTAGCGCCAATGCCTTTAGCCAGCATAGACGGGTCACGCAGTTCCAACTCACGGTTGACGGTAAACTGGTCGGCTGCCCATTGATCCAGCTTGGCTGGTTTGAGATGCTTGGCAAGCGGATGTTGCTCAATAATGCGTTTGACATTACGCACCATCTTTTTAGCCAAAGCATAATCCGCGGCCATGACCAGTATCCGGGCTGAGTTCTCCCGATAAAGCACCCAGGCGCAAAACAAGCCGACGACTGTTGATTTTCCCGAGTTCCGGAATGCCATTAACAATCCCTGCCGTTCGTCCTGATTCAGCCAAAGCGAACTCAGCCACTTGGCTATCTTGCGTTGGTGGCGCGGCACGCTTTGGTTCTGCAACTTAAACCAGACATAGATAAACTCATAAAAATTAATCTTCGTCATCGTTAAATCCATCCAGTTCGGCCCGAGCTTCATTCAATAATGCTAGAACATCATCTGCCGGGGCTTCCGCTGAAGCAGACGGCAAATCATCTTCGCTCCACCGGGCCAGCTTTAACAATGTTTCCGCATGAATGACCGCAGATTTGCAAGCGCTATGATGGGCGCTGAACCCTTTTGCATCCTCCGGCACTTCCCGTCCGGAAAAAGCTTCATAGCTCTCCAGAACCTGCGACACTTTTTCAGGCAAAGTTTTTTTCAAACATTTCCGCAGAGCCTTGAGCGTTTTTATTTTTTTGAAAGTCATAGTTCAAAACTCCATAAAAAAAGGCCTCCCGCAAAGAAGGCCAGTTAATCTGATCTGGGTTAAAAAAATTCGCAAAACCGTGAGATTTTACGAATGAGCATTTATTTTGGACACACTAATAGCAAGTGGCGTTTTTGTTTGTAACAGACTTTTTTTCAATTGTCAAGAAGTTTTTCCTACAATTTTAAAATTTTTTTATACAACTGCCAGGGAGTATGTACAAAGCAGTCATGGATCCCAATAGCCCGCTTCACAAATTCGACGCAAGTAAAGAATGACAAAGGCGCACATTTCAGCGGGGCTTCAGCTATCTCGACCCGGCAGACAGTCATGCCTTTGTGATGCCGCAAATAATCGGCAAAATCAAAATCACGCGGATAGTCATAGAAAGAAGCGACAAACTGGTTGGATAAAGGATTAAGTTCCAGCCAGCGTCCGCTGTTAAAAAAACGCAGAAGAACGTAGCAATGCCTAAATCCGGGTTTCAGCAGCCTGAGCCACCATAAGCTTGTATTGTCAGCAAAAACGACATAGCTTTCGGCAAAGACTCCTGAGGGAAAAACATCAAACCGCATTAGATAATCCCTTTCTCCCGCAAATATATCTCCAGAACACGCAGCGATTCGTCCCATAAGCGGATTTCACTGCGTTTGGCCCGGCTGTCATAATACGGCGGACACTCCCAATTTCCCCATTTAAACATTACGCGCAGGTGGCGGTTGGTTATCTGGCGGTTATAGCGCATCCTTTTAATAATGCGGTAAATATCGGTCACTTCGCAATTTCTGGGCTTTCCCTTATAATCATTACATGAGCGCAGGCCGCTATCTCTGGCAATCAGGCAGCCGCAGAACCAAAACCAAACCTGTTCCGCATTATCAAAAGGTTCATAGTCATTACGCATCAAGAATCTCCCCCTTGTTTTCTATCTTAACTTAATGTTAATATAAATTTCTTATACAAAGGTTGTAGGAAATTCAATCTTTAAAAGAATTGATTCCTAAATATTTTTGTTGTACATTACGTTTAAATGCTATAAAATCACAGAAAACAAGGAGGAAAGATGCAATACGAACAAGTATGGGATGCTGTTGATAAGTTAGCCAGACTGCACGGACTGTCACCTTCCGGATTGGCAAAAAAGGCAGGTTTAGACGCAACGACATTCAACAAGAGCAAGCGAGTCCGTCCGGACGGTAAAAAAAGATGGCCGTCTTTGGACAGTATTAATAAAATTATTAATGCCTGCAACATCAGTTTTGAACAGTTTTACAGCCTGATTGACGAAGAGCTGCAGCCCGAATCGCTGAACAGCGTGCCTTATATTAAATTTTCAGAGCTGGAAAACGGCATAAATATCTTAAATGACGAACCGCAAACCGACAGTTGGACACGCAAAAATTTTCCTGCGACCACTGCCGGACTGTATGGAATCGAATTGGATGTGGATGACTATGCGCCCCTTTACAGAAAAAATTCGACAATCATTGCTGCCAAGAATGCAGAAATCTGCAAAGGTGACAGAATGGTTGTTTTCTGCAAAAACAATGATATTCTGATTAAGGAATTTGCACACCGCACAGCCACAACTTTGGTCTTAAGCGACATTATGGACAGCCGCAAAACAACCGAAGTCAATATTACAGATATTGCGCTGGTCAGCCGCATTTACTGGGTCAGCCAATAATGCCCGGCAGCTCAAAATATCTGCAACAGTCGAGCGAGGCTCTGGAACAAACCGAACTGCGTTATGATGTGCTGCCGGCTGAACCTGTTCAGCTTTCTGACGCTTCACTAGACAAGCTTTGCAGGCGGCAGACGCAGGAAGCAGCCCGCCGCCGCCCATCACCCGGCGACAGCCGTGCAATACAAGACTCCCTGCGCATTTACAGGGATTATGCAATAGCCCAAAAAACAGGCAACGGAAGGAACAAGCGTGAAGTTATTTAAAAGGCTAATCAAAATTAAAGGCAAAAATAATCAGATTATTTCGCCCAAAATTAAAGGAAACCATTTTTATGACCGCAGCCCGGTAAAAATTATCGGAGATAATAACGTCATTAATGTTCATCCTGATAACCGTTTTTACAAACTGGAGTTAATCATCAGCGGCAGCAATAACCGTATCTCTATTGATGAGGGCTGCTGGGGCTCTTTGAAAATCATAATCAACACCGACAACTGCGAAGTACGAATCGGCAAAAACGGCGTGTTTCGCGGTTTGGAATGCGGCCTGTGGGAAGAAGGAAGCCGCTTAATTATCGGCGATGAAGTTATGTCGGCGCGTGACAGCCGGATGTATGTTTCCGATTTTCATGTGATTGTTGACCGCGAAACAATGAAACCGATCAACCAAGGCAAACATATCACTATCGGCAACCATGTGTGGATAGGCGAACGGGCGATGATTTTGAAAAACAATCGAATCGCCGATGACGTGATTGTGGCTGCAGGTTCTATTGTGACCAGAGATCTTGATGAAAGCCATGCTATTTATGCCGGCAATCCGGCAAAGGCCGTTAAGCATAACATGACTTGGTTTGAAGAAAAATATGACAGTTATCTGGCGAAGAAAACTGATGTAAAGGCTTAACGCGACAAGGCATCCAGAGCTTTTTCAATTTGTATAAGGGCATCGCGCGGCGGCAGGGCTAGGTTAACAACAATGTTTCTGGCCAGCTGGCAGTTATGGCTGCTTTCATTATAACGACAAAAGGGCGTGACAAATGCCCGTCCGTAAACTTCCGAATCGTCTATCTGAATGTCAATTTTATGCTGGCGGCAATATTTGGCTTTGGCGGTATCCCACAGTTCGTCGGGAATTTTAAAATGCCCGTCAGGAAAATAAGTCACTTTTCCCTCGGCGGCATAGTAATCCAGAATTGTAAACAAGCCGGTATATTTAATTCCCCATGCTTTCAAAAAGCTTTCAATAGCCTTGGCCGGGCCGCCGGTTATGACATAGATTTGATGCCCGGCAGCTTCGGCATATTCTGTAAAATCCTTAAAATATGACGGACGGGTATTAATCACGCCGTGGAAGTCCAAACCTATTTTCAAAGACTTTTTAGTTTCCATCATCGTTTCCAAATAAAGAATTTAACTTTTCTTTTAGTGAGCTTGGGCTAAGCGCCGATAAAGGATTGATATCAATTTCGGCGTCTTCCAAATCTCCCGAAATGCTATAATCGGCAGCAAAAACCGTTCCGTCTTTGCCCGCCAGCAAACTGCCGACGACCGGTATTTTTCCGAGCATGGTATTCAGACTGTACGCCGGGGCAATCATTCCGTGGAAGTCAACTTCATCAAAACGGCGGTCATACGTTCCCTTGGCGGTAATCCCGACAACATCACCAAATGCCTTGGCATCTTTTAAGGTCAGCTGGCTGCGTTTGTATTCAAACGGTGCGTCAAAATGAGAGAATGTCATCCCCTCGCCCATCAGCAAATCGACCATGCCGCTGAATGACGCAACGGTAAACAGTTTAGCAATGACCGGTGTATTATATATGCTGAAATTACGAATTTTGGCATGGCCGATAAATTCTTTTTGCGGATTGCGCCGCGCTTCAATCCGGATATTGCCATGGCGCATATTATCATAGACGCGCAAAACTTTCAGCGTCGCTCCGGCATCATTGCTGTCTACAGCTAACAGGTATTCATTATTGGGACGCGGCACATAATCAAATTTGAACGTTTTTTGCTTGTTGTTATTAAAATTACCAATCATATGAATTTCCTGAATACCAACACCGTTTAACAGTTTGGCCGAACCAGCAAAATTAGTCATCGGCACATGAGGATTAGTCCAAAGGCTGTTCACAGCAATAAAAATATCCGTATCCGGCGTCTTTTCAAGTTCATCATCCTCATCGTCAGGCTGCTTAATCAACGTTTTACGGTCAATTTTAATTTTGGCATCATTTTTTTCAAACAGCGGGGTCAAATCGTAAGCTGTCCCCGATATATTTATTTTTACTTTCTTTTTAGGCTGCTGCGTCAGGTCTATACGAGCTTTGGCTGACGTTCTCGGCCCGGAAATATTATCAATATCTACGGTTTTGAGATTGCCGTCCTTATCCAAATCTATTTTCCCCTCAAGCTTAAAGTCATTTTTGAATAAGCTAAATCTCGGCACTGCTGAGAGTTTATTATCATACAAAGATAAAACAGCGGTCAGGTTTGCAGCTTCATTCACCGACTTTTTAAAGCCCAAGAACGAAAAATCAACCGCCATGTGATTCAACTGGGCATTGACACTGACAGAGGTCTTGCGGCTATCATAAACCGTAATTTCCGAATCGACCAGCGCATAGCCATCCACATAAGGCGGGTTCAACATCGCAGAGTCAAAATTCAACTCTTTTTTAAGGGCGTTATTGAATTTGAATGACAGCTTGTAGCGGCTGCGATAATTCTTGTCACCAAAATTTTCATTCCAAGCCAATTTTAACGGGATGTTTTCCAGCTTGACATCTCCGGTCAGAGATAAGCCTTTATTATTAACCTCAAGTTTCAGTTCGTCTGCCGTAATGTCTTTGGTTTCAAAAATATCGGGGAAGCGAACACCGCTCAAGTCAGATTTGACATCAACCATAACGTCTTCAGGCTTCAAATCATTTTTGATTTCCAAATTAAGCTTCAACTTGGTGCGGGCATTACCTTCAATAGAGTCCGGTTTTAATCCCATTTCAGAAGTGTATCCCAAAGGCGGATGGTCTATCTGTTTCAGGGCATCCGCAACAGATGATTCCAAATCCAGTTCAATATCCGCAAAGTTATTATATTTATCCAAATCATACAGGTTGACGTAACCACCGGTTAAAACAACCCCCTCCGAAATGCCTTTGTCGACATCTATACGGATGTTATTTTTACTGAACTGCGCCTGTCCGTATAAATCGGTAATTTCCGGCATTCCTTGCAAATAATTCAGGTTAGTTCCACTGATATTGCCTCGTCCGTCCAATGAAGACAGACCAAAAGATTTGCCGGCTTTATCCCAGCTAAAATCAAATACAAATTTGGCTTTTTTTATCTGCCCGCCGTGGATGCTGTCCTTACACCAGCTCCAAGCGTCATCGGAGAGATAGCGCGGCCAATATTTATATAAGTCGTCAAAATTCATTTCATCAACAGCCGCCGACAGTTGGATATTCAGTTTCTCCAACGAATCTTCCAGCAGGTAATGTTTAAATCCCGACACTTCCAAGTTCAATTTGGCCTTTTGGCTGCCCAAATCAAAATCGGCATTTTTTATTTTAAGATTATTCAAACCGCCGTTGATAGCCCCTTCCAATAAAAAGGCTGAAATATTGTAATTATAGGCTTCATTGTCATCAAAGACTATTTTGCCGCGGCCGCCTTCAAACTGAAAATCGATTTTTTCGAAAGCCGTATCCACACTTTTCATAATATCGGTTTTATTTTTTATCACCTCATTAAAATCAATTAAAGTCGTGATACGGCCATTAACCGGCAAATTGATTTTATAAAAATTACTGCGGTTTTGCTTATCTAAAAATGTTTCCAAAAGAGCATTCGGCACTAAGTCAGAAAAATAAAACTCCAGAGCCAGCTTGTTATTAAGCATCCGATATTCGGCTTCAATTCCCACAGACGAAACCTGCCCGCCCAGTTTCATAAGCGCGCTAACCTCGGTTGAAATATTGGTCAAATTGCGTTCCAGCCGATAGTTCACATCAGAGAAAGCCCATTTGCGCCCCAAATCGACTTCATGCAGTTCGACTTCGGCATTTTTAATGGAAATCTCATTGATATAACTTTCGGGATAAAAATTATCATCCGAATTAAAACGCTCAATAAAATCTTCAAAGGCGTCAAAGTAATAGGCTATTTTCTTTTTATTGACTTCAGAAGTATCGTCTTTATCGACACCATAAGTATTAAAGATATAAACGGTTGGCTTGTTGACAGTCATTGAGCTTGGAGCAATCACGCCGCGCAGCAGCGCCTTAATGCTGAAAGAAACAGAAGTTTTCGGCGCATTAATGATAAAGCTGTCGTCATTCTTACGGTAGACAACATTATTGGCAATAATCTTTATCGGCTGTATGGAGCGCACCAATTCGATGTTTACCGAATCGACACTAACCTGATATTCCGCATCATCGTGATTAAGCGCGCGGATAATATAAGGCTTCAAAAAAGGCAACTCAATCGGCCCGCGGTATAGCTGCCAAATAAATAGCAGCAGCAGGCTCAGAAAAACCACGCCGATATAATCGATTACCTTTTGGGTAATATATAATCTAGTCGAGACTTTCTTCATCCAGCGTCAACCATCCGTTTTCGTTTGCATTAATCCAGTCAAGAATATCCAAATCATTGCGGAAATTATATAAGTTGCTGTGCTTGCCGTTGGCATAAATAATCAGCTTTTTCGGCTCGGGTGCATAATTATACAGGTTTTGCGCCAAGTCGACCGGCACAGTCGGGTCAATACTGCCGCCCATAATCAATATCGGCGATTCAATATCTTCAATCATTGCCAGATTGTCATATTGGTCACGCATAATCAGCTCAAAAGGCATGGGTACGGGCACAACCATTTTAGCCACATTCAATAAGCTGTCAAAAGGCACTTCAAGAATCAGCCCGGCAAAAGGCTGCTTCTTTTGCTTCTGCAAACGGTAAACCGTATTCACCGCCATATGAGAGCCGAGCGACATTCCATAGATATAAATATCTTCATTCTTATAGCCTTGGGAATAAAGGTATTCAACGGCGGCGATTGCATCAGCTTCCAGATTTGCTTGGTTAATCCAGCCTTTTACACCGCCAAAACCGCGATATTCCGGCATGAGCGTTCCATAGCCAATGTCTGCAAAAGTTTTGAGTTTATAATAAAATTCTTCGATATTATAAGAATTTCCGTGCATAAAGACGATTACTTTATGCTGCCCCCGCAGCGGCTTGGTATACCAGGCAAACAACGACGTACCGTCTTTGGAGTTATAAGTAACCTCCTGAGCTTTGTAGCCATAACGATGCGCATTGTTTATGTCTGAACGTGTCGAGGACGGCGCATAAAAGAACAATTGCGGATATACAAAAACCATTATGCAGACAATCAGATACAACGCACCGACGACAATTAAAATCCAGTGAAATATTTTCTTTAACAGTTCCATTACGCACCCACTTTTCCGGCTAATGCAGCAGATAAAAACAAATCAATATCGCCGTCAAGCACGGCTTTGGTATCCGAAGTTTCAGCCTCCGTCCGCAAATCTTTTACCATTTTGTATGGCTGCAAGACATAAGAACGAATCTGGTTTCCCCAGCCGTTATCACCTTGCGAATCGCGTATTCCCTGAGCTTCGGCTTCACGCTTTTGCAGTTCGATATCATAAAGGCGGGCTTTCAGCATTTTCCATGCGGCATCCCGGTTTTGGAATTGCGAACGTTGGGTCTGGCAGGAAACGACAATTCCGGTCGGCAAGTGAGTTATGCGCACCGCCGAATCGGTTTTATTAATGTGCTGCCCGCCTGCCCCGGAAGCCCGGTAGGTATCAATACGGCAATCAGCCTCATTAATTTCAATGTTAATTTCATCATCAATTACCGGATAAACCCAAACGGAAGCAAAGCTGGTATGCCGCCGCGCGTTACTGTCAAACGGCGAAATCCGCACCAGGCGATGCACTCCGCTTTCCGACTTAAGCCAGCCGTAAGCATTATGCCCGCAGATCTTGACTGTGGCTGATTTCAATCCGGCGACATCGCCTTCCGTTTCTTCAACGTATTCTACCTTATACTGATGACTTTCCGCCCAGCGCGTATACATTCTGAGCAGCATTTCGGCCCAGTCCTGCGCTTCTGTTCCGCCGCTGCCGGAGTGAACTTCGATAAATGCGTCGTTGGCATCAACTTCGCCAGACAGCAAAGCCTCCAATTCTCCGCGTTTGGTTTGCTCTTGGAGGTTGGATAATTGTTCCAGACATTCAGCCACAACCGCTTCGTCTTTTTCTTCTTCTGCCATTTCTGCCAAGCCGGCCAAATCATCCAAAGAAGCCTGCATTTCCTGAAAATTATGCAAGTTTGTTTCCAAGGTATTTTTTTCCGTCATCAGCTTTTGAGCTTGGGCGGCATCATTCCACAGATTGGGATCAGCACTCAGCGCTGTCAATTCATCCAGACGGATAAGAGCATTATCATAGTCAAAGAGACCTCCTCAGCAGTGCAAGGGACTGCTTAATCTCATCGACAAGTTCGACTAATTCGGCACGCATGGCTTCTCCTTAATATTCTGTTCCGAGCTGGAAGTCATTGCCTTCATCAACTCCGAATACTTTAGCGGTATCTTCCAGAGAGTGGGCTGGCTTGCTTTCTTCCCCGATAACCCGCTGTTTGTTCTTATTAAAATCAAAATCAGGTTTCAAAGCTTCAAAAATAACAGAAGTATCTGACGGCGTAGCAGCCTTCCCGGTTTTATTATTAATCCGCACCAATTTAATTCCCTTGGGGATACGGAATGGAATATCCGGTTGATTTTTGAGGGCTTCTTCCATGAAGCTATAGAAAATCGGCAGTGCGGCAGAAGCTCCCGTTTCGCGGCGGCCAAGCGTGCGCGGTTCATCAAAACCGACATAAGTTCCGACCACCAAGTCCGGCGAAAAGCCCATAAACCAAGAATCTTTATTATCATTAGTTGTTCCGGTTTTGCCGGCCAAATGGCGCTTCAGCCAGCGCAGGCGCGCACCCGTTCCGCGTTGGGCGACACCTTCAAGAATAGATGTCATCTGATAAGCTGACAACGGATCGACAATCTGCTCTCGCGTATCGGAAAGCTGCGGAATATTCTGGTTATCCCATTTGTCCGCATTACAATCGACACACTCGCGATGGTCGCGCTTATAAATAGTTTTACCATTGCGATCCTGTATTCTTTCAATAAAATACGGTTCAACTTTCTTCCCGCCGTTAACCAACACCGAATAGGCGCTGGCCATATCTATCAGCCGGGTATCTCCCGCCCCTAAAGACATGGAAAGCAGCTTGGGCAGATTTTTATTAACCCCGATACGGCGGGACATTTCCGAAACCTTGTCCATCCCGATATCCTGCGCCAAACGCACAGTCATCAGGTTGCGCGATTTTTCAATACCTTCGCGCAAAGTCATCAGCCCATAAAATTTCTTGGAATAGTTTTCCGGCTTCCAGCGTTTTTGGCCAGCTCCCTGATCAAGGACAAAAGGCGCATCCAGAATTAAATCTGTCGGGGAGTAACCGTTTTCCAAGGCTGTCAGGTATACAAAGGGCTTAAACGAAGACCCCGTTTGGCGATAAGCCTGAGTAGCGCGGTTAAACTGCGATTTGGCAAAAGAGTAGCCGCCGACAACAGCCAGGACTTTTCCGGTGTGCGGATCCATGACAATCAGCGCCCCTTCAACATTCGGCAACTGGCGCAGCTGATAAGCATTATCTGCCAGTTTTTTTGAAGTTTTGTCTTTTTCGGATGCCGGTTCGGCAAAAATAATATCCCCTTCGTTAAGTACTTCCGTCACAGCGCGCGGCGCAGCGCCAACATCCTGTTTGTTTAAAGATTTTCTTGCCCAAGACAGCAAAGATAAAGGAATAATCCCCTGGCTGCCATCTTCGGTTTCAATCACGGCTTCATCGGCTTTCACTTTCAACACAACAGCCTTTTTCCATTCGGGTTCTGCTCCGGCAGGAACTTTTGCATTTTTCAGCTCATCCTTATAAGCATCTGTCAGCGGAATATTACCGAGAGCACCGCGCCAGCCATGACGCAAATCATAGTTTTTCAGCTCCTGATGAAAAACCCGGGTAGCGATTTCCTGCAATTTCGGATCAAGCGTTGTCCGGACAATCAAACCGCCTTCATACAGCGCATCCGCTCCAAATTTGGCACTGATTTCGCGCCGGACTTCCTCACTGAAATATTGGGCATTTTTTACAAAACCGGCATTACGTTCGACTGTTGTCAAAGGCTTTTGTTTGGCGGCTTCCGCTTCGTCTGGAGTGACATATTCGTCTTCAACCATACGGTCAATCACCCAGTTGCGGCGGCCGACAGCAGCCTCATATTTGGTTTTGGGGTTATAATTGTTAGGCCCTTTAGGCAAAGCTGCCAGGTAAGCCGTTTCTTCCAGTGTCAGCTCATTCAGCGGTTTACCAAAATAGTTCAACGCCGCAGCCGCCACGCCATAAGAACGGTTGCCGAGATAGATTTCATTCAGATAAAGTTCAAGAATATGATCTTTGGTAAAAGCCTGCTCCATGCGGGTCGCCAGAATAGCTTCTTTAATTTTACGCACATAGGAAAGTTCCGAGCTTAAAAGGAAGTTCTTTGCAACCTGCTGGGTGATGGTCGACGCTCCTGCCGGACGGCGACCGCTTCCGATGTTTTTCAAGTTACCCAGAATAGCGCGGATAATCCCGACAAAATCAATTCCCGCGTGAGAATAAAACTTTTTATCTTCGGCGGCGATGAAAGCATTTTTTACCCGATCCGGAATTTTATCAACCGGCACGAAAATTCTCTTTTCGGCAGCATATTCCATCAGCAGCTGCCCATCGCCGGCAAAAAGCCTGGTGGTTACGGCCGGCTCGTATTTTTCCAACTGATGGTAGTCCGGCAACTCGCCGGCATACTGCCACAAGGAGGTTATGATAACCACAACGGCAATGACCGCAAAAAAGAAAAACGTACTAAGCAAGGACGAAAGGGTTTTGAACATCTGCTATTCCACTAAAATAAAGAACTTTAAAATATTGGTTTCAATCTATTACAATTTCTTAAAAAAGCAAAAGAAAAATAGCGTTTTTCAGCTTAATTTTCCACGAAAAAAACGTTTCTCTGCCCTGACGGTTTGTTAAAAGACTGAGGCGTGCTGCATATTGTCAAAATATTTTTCGACAGCTTTACTCGCCGAAACAGCCAGCTTGCGGCGGTAATCCTTTTGCTTCAGCAAGCGCTCTTCAGTCCGGTTTGACAGATAGCCCAGCTCCAGCAATACAGAAGGAACATCCGGCGCTTTAAGGACGGCAAAGCCCGCAAAACGGTGCGTATTATCCCGGAGCTTAACAGACTTGCGCATTTCCTGCACCATAAAGGATGCAAATTCCGATGAGCGGTTCATCGTTTCACGTTGCGCCAGATTGATTAAAATATCCGAAACTTCTTTTGAATGCTCCAGCAGATTCAGCCCAGCCACAACATCCGCCTTATTTTCACGTTCAGCCAAAGCTGCCGCTTCTTTGTCGGATGCAGTTTCAGACAAAGTATACACTGACAAGCCGGTCGCACTGCGATTAACAGCGCTATCGGCATGAATTGACATAAATAAATCCGCATTGTATTTACGAGCAATTTTCACCCTGTCTCGCAGAGGAATAAAAATATCTGTGCTCCGGGTCAAATGAACTTTAAAGCCTTCTTTTTCAAGAATGATTTTCAGCTCTTTAGCCATAGCCAGCGTAATATTTTTCTCATAAACTCCGGAATAGCCGATTGCCCCCGGATCTTTGCCGCCATGCCCCGGATCAAGAACAACGATTTTCTTGCGGTTATTGGTAACAGCTTTGGATGAGGTTTTAGTTGATGCGGAGGAGGAAGAATAACTTCCGGCAAAAGAATTATCATTGCTCAGGGCATATTTATTGCCAATTTTTGAGGCGAATTCCCGCTCGGAGGCAATAGCGACATCCACCACAAAACGCCAGCCGAAATTACTTTGCGGCGCCAGCATAAAAGCTTTTTTGACAATCGCAGGCTTCTGCAAATCGAACACAATTCTTTTTCCGTTTACCCCGGTATTTCCCAGCCGGGTTTTGGAAACCAGGTTATTTTTATCTGCCGTTTTTTCAATCTTTGAAGATACCGGCACATTAAAAACATCCACTACCAACCGGCGCGGTTCACTCAGCAGAAAAACCTTGTAATCAAATTTACGATCAGCATCGAACACAATACGGACACTGCCCACACCCTGCCCGATACGCATGGCGGAGATACCGGCAGCCCGCGCCTGTGCAGGCACGGCAAGCATACAAAAACACACGACAACAGCCACCAAGCTGCGCCGCGCCGCCTTTTGAAAAATGCTTATCATTTGCCGCCAAAGGTTTCGCATAAATTAATCCGCTAAATTGTATAATATTGAAATATATTATAGGCAAAGACTTCTTACTAATAGGTTAAAAACACAAAATTATGCATTACGCAAGCTAAACTTTTGACTGTAAACGTTCTGCCGGGCAAAAAATTTTTGCAGATAATAAAAATAATATTGTGTTTTAAATCAAATCGTATATTCTTGGTTCAACCATGTGTTGTTCATGTGCCGGAAACAAGCCCTTACTTACAATGAATACGCAAATAATGCAAGGTTTGTTTTGTCAGGCACCGCAGCCTGTTCATAGCGAAAGGCGTGCATACACTGGTTAAAAAAGATTTTTACTGGACGGTTTCACGTCCTTGGCCGGAATAATAACAAACTAACTAAGCGCCGGGGACACAAAGAGAGATTTTATATATTGAGTAAGGCCAACAGCTAGCAGGCCTGAAGACTAACGGATAAAAGAGTGCGCATCGCCTGCACAGGCAGATTAAGTGCTTAGAAACATATAGCTTTCGTTGATTCCTCTCCAGCATCGTGACAATAGAGCCACAGGTTTTGCCTGTGCTGAACGGAGAATTATATTTATGACTAAGAGAATGTTAATTGATGACACCCGCCCCGAAGAAACACGCGTTGTCATCGTCAACGGAAATAAAGTTGAAGACGTTGAATTCGAATCTGCAAACCGCAAACAAATTAAAGGCAATATTTATTTAGCCAAAGTTATGCGTGTTGAACCGTCATTGCAGGCGGCCTTTGTCGATTACGGCGGGAACAAACACGGCTTCTTGGCCTTTGGCGAAATCCACCCCGATTATTATCATGTTTCGGAAGAAGAACTGGCCGCCATTGACAAAGAAGTTGATGACATTATTGAAGCCAAGAAACAGATGATTAAAGAGCGCGAGGCCGAACGCGAACGCCACCGCGCCGAAAAAGCAGCCCAATATGCTGCCCGGGAGGAAGAACGAAAAGCCCGTGAAGCAGCCGAAGCGGAAGCCAAAGCCGCTGAGGAAGCAAAAGCTGCAGAAGAATCCACCCCGGCAGAGGGCGTTATTGCTCCGTCTCAGGAAGAAGCTTCGGCAAGCATGGAAGTTGTTGCAACGACAGAAACAGAAGCTGCAGAACAAAGAGAACCGGAGCAAAACGCTGAAAGCAGCGAAGAAGCCCTCGAAGACCATAAGCATCCCCGCAAAAAAAGAATCCTCAAGAAGAGAGCCCGCAAGGCGCAAGCTTCCCCTAAGGATGACGTTAAAGACGAAGTTAAAACAGAAGTTGCAAACAGCGAAGCTCAGGCTGAAGAAAAACTGACAGTTATGGCTGAAGACAGCACACTTGCCGAAGAAAGCATTTCGGAAGAAATTGATGCTCCTCAGAAATCTGCTACCTACCACCATATGGCAGAAGAGGATATTGCGGAAGACGATGAAGATATAGAAGATGACAGCGAGTGCGATTTTGAAATTCAGCGCAAACTGATGAAAATCCGCAAACTGTTTCACCGCAGCAAAATTCAGGATGTCATTAAAGAAGGTCAAATTTTGCTGGTTCAGGTGGTCAAGGAAGAACGCGGCAATAAAGGCGCAGCTTTGACGACTTATTTGTCCTTGGCCGGGCGTTACTGCGTTTTGATGCCTAACCGCATCAAAAGCGGCGGTGTTTCCCGCAAGATTACCAATGTTTCTGACCGCAAACGCTTAAAGAACATTGTTAAAGAATTGCCGTTAAGCAATGAAATGTCAATGATTGTCCGTACGGCCGGCGAAGAAAAAACCAAAGCCGACGTTGTCCGCGACTACAATTACCTTATCCGCAGTTGGAATCAAATCCGCACTGCGGCACTCAGCAACAAAGCCCCGTCATTAATTCATGAAGAAGGCAATCTTATCCGCCGGGCTTTGCGCGATATGTACACCAAAGATATTTCTGAAATTATTGTTGATGGCGATCAGGCTTATAAATCAGCCCGCGAATTTGTAAAAATATTATCGCCGCACAATCTGAAAAAGATTAAAGAAAACAAACGCGGCGAACTGCCTTTGTTCCAGAGATTTCAAGTTGAATCTCAGCTGGATAAACTGCATGACACCAATGTTCAGTTAGAATCCGGCGGCTATCTGGTTATCAATCCGACAGAGGCTTTAGTTTCCATTGACGTTAACTCCGGGCGTGCCACCAAAGAAAAAGACTTGGAAGAAACAGCCCTCAAGACCAATTTGGAAGCCGCTGATGAAATTGCCAAACAATTACGGATGCGCAATTTGGCCGGCTTAGTCGTGGTTGACTTTATTGATATGGAAGAACCGAAGAATAATCTGGCTGTTGAAAAGCGGATGAAAGAAGCGATGAAAAAAGACCGCGCCCGGATTCAGATTGCCAAGATGAGCTGTTTCGGTTTGTTGGAGATTTCCCGTCAGCGGATGCATTCTTCATTCTTTGAAAGCAATTACCAAGTTTGCCCGCATTGCCACGGCAAAGGTATTGTCCGCACCATCGAATCCGGCGCTGTATTTGCGTTGCGTTGCATTGAGGAAGAAGGCATCAAAAACCGCTGCTCCAGAATTAACCTTTTCCTGCCAAGTGAATTCGCTATCTATTTGTTGAACCAAAAACGCAAATGCTTAAGCGATTTAGAACAGCGTTACCATATGGATGTGGTTATCTGTGCGGATGATTCTATTAAGAATATTGCTGATTACAGAATTGAACGCATTAAAGCTGCTAAGCCGCAGGAAGAAGTTAAAGATACGGCTGAAAAGGAAGAAAACAAAGAACGCAACAACCGCAAGCAGCGCGAACAAAATCGCCGCGAAGAACGCAAGGCTCGCGAAACGGTTAAAGAGGAGGTTGTTGAAGAGAAAACAGAGGCTGAACTTACAGCACAAGGTTCGAGTGAAAATGAAGCGGCTTCTACAGAAGCTGAACAAGAAGCCGAGGTTCGCGACAACGGTAACCGCCCATCTGGACGGAGGCGCGATCGCCGCAACCGTTTTGACCGGCGCAACCGTAACCGTGACCGTAACAACCGCCGCAACAGAGATACCAGCCGTTACGATGCGGCAGAACAAGATAACGCAGAACCCAAAAAGGAAAAAAGCGAAGCTATTATCTTGTATAACAGCCATGAAGATATTAAATCTCCGGCAGCAGCTTCAGATGCTGTTGCAGATAACGCCGAACCGAAAGGAAAAGCAACCTGGTGGAGAAAACTTATCAAAAGTTAAGCCATATTAGGCAACGCATTCTTTTAAGGCTAATCATCAGCTTTATGCTGATATTAGCTTTTTTGCCGTTTGATGCCTTTGCTCAGATTAGCATTATTTCAGACGAAGAAACCGAACAATATCTGGCAAGCGTCATCCGCCCTTTATTTCAACAAGCCGGTGTTCCGTTTAACCGCAACAAAATTTACATTGTCAATGATAACAGCCTAAATGCTTTTGTCGGTGATGGTAATAATTTGTTCGTGCATAGCGGCACGCTTATTAAAGCAGATAGTTCAGACCAAATTAGCGGCGTGCTGGCTCATGAAACCGGGCATATCACCGGCGGCCATATTCTGCGTCAAAAAATAAAAAGCCAAGCAATGCAGGAAGCCAGCCTCGCTTCTGTCATATTAGCCGGAGCAGCTGCAGCAGCAAGCGGCCGCGGAGATGTCGCCATGGCCGTCATGATGGGCTCGCAAAGTTCGCTGCTGTCAAATTATATGGCCTACCGCGTGGAGGAAGAGCGCAGTGCAGACGAAGCCGCGATCAAGCTTTTATCGAAAGAACAAATCTCTCCGCAAGGGCTGATGAATTTTATGAAAAAAATTCAGAAACAGAATATGCTCAACGGAATCGAAGAAAGCAACTATTTCCGAACACATCCGGTTACAAGTGAACGGGTTCGTTTTTTGCAGCAAGCGGCCAGTCAATCCCCCTATTCGCCTCAGGCTAAATCAAACGAAGCATTTCAACGGGTCAAAGCAAAGTTGACCGCTTTTTTGTCAGAGCCGTCTTTGACCTTTAAGAAGTACCCATCGCATGATACCTCAGCTGCTGCAAATTATGCCAGGGCTATTGCCTATTTTAAGCAGCTTAAATTTACCCAAGCGATTAAACTATTAGATAATTTACTGCAAAAAGAACCTAATAATCCGTATTTCCATGAGCTTAAGGCGCAAATCTATATGGAACAGGGAAAAATCAAAGCCGCCAAAGCAGAATACGCTAAGGTATTGTCGTTGCGCCCCAATGCGGCTTTGCTGCAAGTTGACTGGGCACAAGCGGCTCTAGCCGATACGCCCTCCCCAACAGAACTGAAAGAAATTATTGCCGTGCTTAACCGGTCACTGCAACGCCGTCCTTCCGCAACCGGATGGCTACTATTGTCACAAGCATACAGCCTTAACCGCCAACCGGCATATGCGGATTATGCCGCCGCCGAACATTCGCTGCGTATTGGCGAACCGCAAATCGCCCAAAGACAGACCACAAATGCCTTGAAAAATAATCCGTCAGCAAAATTGAAACTAAAATTGAACGATTTGCTACGGCGTATTAAGAATGATTACCCCGAATTAAACAACAGATATAAATAAATCATTACGGGAAATCGCGAAGTTAGTGGGCAGCAAAGCTGTCGAACACCTCCCTTCCTCCAATACCTATCCCCAAAATACTTCAATACCCCAAAGGCTGTTGGGGAATGGATGCTTCGTCACAGTGTTCCTCTGCATGACGCGTGCGACGGTGTTTGAACATTAGAAAATACTGCCTAAACTATCTACTTCCATTAGCCAAAAACAAACGCCACGCCTATAATTGGTTGACACATTGCGCAGTGAGTGATATTCTGAATTCAGGTTTTGATTTAGTTATATCTACGAGGTGTGCCATGAAAATGTCCCTGTATGTTTCTGTCTTTTGTTGTGCAACGTCTTATGCCATTATGGCTCAAGCAGTTTGTACGCCTGCGCCGGATTGTGCTTCTTTAGGATACAAGATGACTGCAGCTGACTGCACGGGACAAATCACTGTTAAGTGTCCCACAGATACATCAAAAGTCTTTTGTAAAGTAAAAGCAAAAGAAGAGGTTGAAACAGCGGCTATCCTATATGGCGATGGGACAGTAACTAAACAACTTTTAAGCAATAAAACCCCAATAGGCATTGTTTTTGATGAAATTAATCATTTGGCTATGGCTCTGACTGATGTTAAGAAAGACGGAACTGCGGGAACTGAGGGGATATACTGGTTAAGTTACTATTACGATATACCAAGTTTAGAGAATTGCAGCAATTCAGAAATTCCATTAGGAACAAATTTAACTCCAATTTCTTGCGGAGCGGATGGCAAAGATAACACCAATAAAATTTTAGCCTGTGGAAGCAGTTGCGGTAACACACCGGCAGCAACAACCGCGAATAACTATCAACCCACAAGCTGTGTTAAAGATTTTTGTAAGAAGAGTAATTGGTTTTTACCCAGCTTGAGAGATTTGCAGAATATTTATCTACAAAAAACACAAATCAATGCCTCTCTGGCACTTTTGAGTGGTTATGGAGCTACAGCTATAAAAGATTCATGGTACTACTGGTCATCTACCGAGTATAGTAACATGATTGCGTGGTCTTTCAGGATGAGTGATGGCTTCAGATCTCCTAATGACAAGAGCACCAGCAGTTACTATGTCAGACCTGTAATTTATTATAGTGAGGCAAATTCCGTCGCCGAACTGCCCATTCTTTATGGTGATGGCACGACAAGTAAGGAAATTCTTACAGATAAAACACCGATAGGCATCGTCTTTGATGAAGATAATCGTTTGGCCGTGGCGTTGACTGACGTGAAGAAAGACGGTACTGCGGGAAGTGAAACGGTGTATTGGTCAAATAATTATCATGATATTCCAAGCTTAGAGAATTGTACTGATGACAGTATAGCTGATTCAATTTCAATCCCTGTTACTTGCGGGACAGATGGTCGCTCTAATACGGATAAAATATTAGCCTGCGGAAGCGGTTGCGGCGGAACACCTGCGGCGACAGCCGTCAACAGTTATCAACCTGCCGGCTGCACTCAAAATTTTTGTAAAAAGACAAAGTGGTTCTTACCTAGCCTAAGAGATTTACAAAATATTTATCAGCTCAAAAAACAGCTGGATGCAACTTTATCGCTTTTGAATAACTTTGAAACAACAAATATAGGAACCAAATATTATTGGTCTTCTACCGAATATGGAGATACTTACGCTTGGACATTCCTTATGGATGGTATCAGAAATTTAGATGATAAGGTTACCCAAAGTTATGTCCGTCCGGTTATTGCTTATTAGGAATGCCTGGTTTTAATTTTTCTCTTTCAAGGGATTAATTGCCGGCGGGGCGCGAAATGTCAGATTTTGCGGGCGGACAAAGCTGGGAATATCATCTTCGTCGTTTGATTGAGCTTTCACCTGCGGCGCAGAAGCAACATCATCCTCAAACACCGGAATTTCAACATTGGGCTTAGCCTGATAAAGGCACTCTATACCATTCACCGGCTGGTAAAATTCATTCAGGGCATTGACAGTTTCGTTCATGCCTAAGTAGAGGAAACCGGATGGCATTTGGCGGCTATAGATTTTAGCAATCAATTTACGCTGAATTTCCGGCGGAAAATACTGCAAGACATAACGGCAAAAGATAATATCATATTTATCGCTGTGGGTCAGCTCATCCATCAGGTTGTAGCGGCGAAATTCAACCATGGCGGCAATATCATCGTTAATCTGCCACATTCCGCCTTCAAGGTGAAAATTCTCTAAAATCTGGCGCATATTTAAGCCCATCTGTACATCAAACTGGCTATAAGCCCCTTTTTGGGCACGGCTGATAGAATAACTGGAAATATCTGTCCCGGTAATCGTTACATTCCAATCTTTAGCCCCCAAGAGCTTATGTTTAACCCCCATGGCGATTGAATAAGTTTCTTGACCGGTAGAACAGCCCAAACTCCAAATTCGCAATTTTTTAGAGCTGCGGTTGATTTCCCGCATTTGCGGCAGCATATAATTTTCAAAAAACTTAAACACCGGGTAATCCCGATAAAAATATGTATCAGACAAAGTCAGCGCTTCCACGACCTGCCACAACATGGCCTTCTGCCCCATTTTCAATTCAGCAATCAAATCCTCTACGGAAGAATAGCCCTTTTCACAGATAAAATTATAGAGCTTTTTATCAATAATGAAATATTTGTCGTTAGATAAATCCCAACCGGCAAATTGGCGAAGAAGGCTTAAGACATATTCAAAATCACTTTTTTTCATATCATTTCCTTAAAGCAATTCCATTATTGCCAGTTTGCTGATGATAATTTCTTCATCAAAAGGTTTCATGACATAATCATCAGCGCCGCCATCCAAAGCTTCACGGATGATACTTTCTTCTGTCATTGACGAACAAAACATAATCTTTGGCTGTTTTTCGATGCGGGAGTTGCGAATCTTATACATTGCGTCAATCCCGTCCAACACCGGCAAACGATAATCCATCACTATCAAGTCAGGCTCTTCCAGCTGGCAAAGCTCAACAACCTCTTCGCCGTCTTCGGCTTCTATCACCTCAAATCCCAGATTACCCATAATCTTAACAAACAACATCCGGATTATTTTAGAATCATCAGCAACCAAACATTTTGCCATAGCTTTACCTTTGTTCAATAACCAAACCGAATGCCTGCTCATCAATTATTTTCAGCACTTGTTCCTTTTGAGCCAACAGACTAGCCAGATAAAATACCGGAGCGTATTGCGCGGCATTTTCCGGACGCTCTCCGGAGATAATTGCTTTAATATTGGATATTTTCTCGGCGGACAGCGGCGCAGGAGATGAGCAAACCACCGCCAGTTTTATTCCGGCATCACGCACTTCGATTGTGCCGCCCTTAACCATCGTATCTGCCGCAATCATAACCGCAATCATTGCCTGACGGCAAAACCCGGAATTTTCAAGAGAAAAATCAAGCGCAAGCGGATGGTTTTTACTGCCGACAGTTTGCAAATAAGCTTCTGTTGCGGCGCGAACACCCTCGCAGCTATCCAAATTGGCATTGGTGAGCCCGAAAGCTAAGCGGAAAAACTTTAAGCGCGCAGAAAGAACTGATGAACTGATTTTAAGGATGGAGCGGATATCGTCCAGAAAATCCATATCGCCTTCTTCCAGCAATTCCACAGCATTGGCGACAGCTCCGACATTGCCTATCACATCATGGCTGATACGGGTACAAATTAGCTCGGCCAACTCAGTTTCTGACAAAATGTTATTCATCTTTTCCTCTTAAAAACTATATAAATCAGTATTCATAAATTTCTGGTCTTCACGGGACATTCTGGTGTAATCGAGTTCGCGAAGCATCGGATCTTCCAGCACCAGTTTTCCGGTTCCTGCTTGTAGATACGGCTTGTTTCCACCCAGCCCCCAGATAACATCATCTTTATTATCCGGTGTACCATACTTCTGGTTAATTTTTTTCCAAAAGTCATAAACTTTAATGTTGCGAAGATAAATTTGTTTTTGGCTGTTGCCGCTGATAGAAGTGGCAGCTTCGCTTTTATACGAAATGCGGTAAGCTTTATTATTGGTAAAAGTGCTGGTAAAACGCACTTCTATCTCTTCACGGGTTTTGAATTTGGAATACATGGCGCGTTCAACATATTGATGCCCGTCCTTTTTGGCTTTTTGCAGCACGCAGTTTTCCAGCCGTTCATAACCGACAACGCCTGATGCCCGGCACTGGTCTTCATTGCGCCAGCGAATAAAGTTAGGCACATCAAGCTTTTGCATCGTGCGACGATAGCCGCGGCGGGTAAGAATATCGTCTACCTGTTGAAATGACATACGCAACATTGCGCCGGAAATTTCAAAGACGGAAGCATTGGAACGGCGGACAGTCTTTTTGGATTTTTCAACTAAACTCTCCAGATTGATTTTTCCTTTTTGCGGCGCAGAATCACTTGCCGTTTCCTCATCAGCGGTGATACTGCCCAACGGAGATTTCAGCTTGGATATCCAGGTTTCATCCGTCGACGGCAAAGGAATGACCGAATCTTCCACTGAAGAATCGGCATTGGCTTGCAGATTATCGGTCAGGGTTTTGGTTTTATCCACTTGGGGAGCTGGCGCTTCAGGCGCTTTTTCTACAGGGGCGGATGACGGAAGCTTTGTCACCGGGGATGGAGCGGCAGAATTTGTCGGTTCGCCCATCGCATCAAAATCCAGATTATCAAAATCCAAATCTTCTTCATCCATCAATTTGGGAGAGGCGACAACGGCGCTTTCAACGCGGGGCTGCTCTTCGCCGGAAAGTTCTCCGGCGTAAACCAAAGGCGCGTATTCTTCATCTGCATGACAAAGATACGGAACAAAAGCGGCACCAAAGGCCAAAAGGGCAAGAACAGACTTCATTCTTAAAAAATCGCCTTGTATGAGATTTGTCTTACTGTTTAATCAAATTTTTTACAGTATATCGTTTTTTTATCATAATTCAAATTTTAAGCGCAGGTTATCAATAAGTTTGGTATGTTTTCGGGGTTTACTTTTCAGACGGGCTTGCTATAACATAGATATCAAAACAAAAGGATATTCAATGAGCGACACCCCTATTCATATTATCGGCGCGGGATTAGCCGGTTCGGAAGCCGCATGGCAGATTGCCGAAGCCGGTATTCCCGTTATTATTCACGAGATGAAACCCGCCAAATTTTCTCCGGCGCACAAAAATCCCGATTGCGCGGAGCTGGTTTGTTCAAACTCTTTTCGCTCGGACGATTTTGAGCATAATGCCGTTGGGCTGCTGCATGAAGAACTGCGGCGTTCCGGCTCGTTGATTATGGACTGCGCAGATGCTTCCAAAGTTCCGGCCGGCGGCGCATTGGCTGTTGATCGTGACGGTTTTGCCGCTCTGGTAACTTCCAAATTAAAAAAACATCCGCTCATCAGTTTTCAATACGAAGAAGTAACCGAACTGCCGCCCGCTGACTGGGGTGAAACCATTATTGCCACTGGGCCGCTGACCAGCGAAAGCCTGGCTGCCGCAATCTTAAAAGAAGTTGACAGCCAATCTTTGTCTTTTTATGACGCAATCGCGCCGGTTGTTTATAAAGAAAGTATCAATTTTGACAAAGCCTGGTATCAATCACGTTATGACAAAGGCGATAAATTCGATTACATCAACTGCCCGTTAACCAAAGAAGAATATTACCGCTTTATCGATGAATTGCTGAAAGCCGAAAAAGCCGAATTTCATGATTGGGAAGAAGTCCGTTATTTTGATGGCTGCCTGCCGATAGAGGTGATGGCTGAACGCGGCATTGAAACACTGGTTTTCGGCCCTATGAAACCGGTTGGGCTGACTAATCCGCACAACACAGAAAAACCTTATGCGGTGGTACAGCTGCGGCAAGATAACAAAGAAGACACCCTGCGCAATATGGTCGGCTTCCAAACCAAGATGAAATACGGCGAGCAAAAACGTATTTTTCAGATGATTCCGGGGCTGGAAAACGCGGAGTTTGCCCGGTTTGGCGGCATTCATAAAAATACTTTTATCAAAAGCCCGATTTTGCTCGACAGCACGTTACGCCTTAAAAGCAATTCCCACATTCGTTTTGCCGGGCAAATTACCGGCTGCGAAGGCTATATCGAAAGTGCGGCAGTCGGTTTGCTTTGCGGCTATTTCAGCGCCTGTCAGAAACAGAAACGGACGCCGCAGCTGCCGCCGCGCACAACAGCTTTGGGTTCGATGCTCAGCCATTTGATTGATGATACCGATATTGATAATTACCAACCGATGAATATTAATTTCGGCATCTTTCCGACCATTCAAGGCGAAAGAACGGCAAACGGCAAATTCCGCAAACTTAAAGGCGCTGATCGCAAACAAGCTTATTGCCAGCGGGCTTTGGCCGATTTGCAGGACTGGCTGGAGAAACGCTGATGACCGACGGCTTGCGCCACAAACAGCAGAAAGATGAAAATTTTCCGGTTGCTTCCTTTTTGTTTAACAAACAAAATCAGGATATTGTCAGTGCTTATTATGATTATGCCCGCTGCGGGGATGATATTGCAGATGATTCATCTCTGCCTTCCGCAGAAAAGCTGGAGCGCTTAAAACGGTTGGAAGATGCTTTGCTTGGGAAAGAACTCGCAGAACCCCCCGAAACCATTGTTGCAAATCGCTTGCGCAACGTGTTTTTGAAAGAGAACTTAAGTTTTTCATTAGCCACGGACTTATTAACCGCTTTTCGTCAGGATGCCGAAGGTTTTCATTACGAAACCTGGGGGCAACTGGTAAATTACTGCCGCCACTCCGCTGCGCCGGTGGGGCGTTTTCTGCTGGCTCTGCATGATGAAAACCCGTCAACTTACCTGCCCTCAAATGCGCTTTGCGCCGCTTTGCAGATTGTTAATCACATTCAGGATTTAAAATATGATGCAAAAATTCTAAAACGGGTGTATATTCCTGATGAATTATTTGAACAGTTCAAAGTGAAGCCGGACACATTGACACGCCCGCAAAGTTCTGCAGGGCTGAAACTGCTGATTGCCGAAATGACAAACCGGGTACGGGGATTATTGAAAGACGCAGAAATTCTGCCCGGAATTGTTAAGAGCCGCCGCCTTAGGATGGTTATCTGCATTATCTTTTCTTTAACCAATATTATGGTAAAAAAGATATTGAAAGGCGATGTTTTGGCCCAAGAGATAAAGCTTAACAAATGGGACTGGCTGAGAGCCACGTTTTCAGGTGTCGGCAGAGGATTGTTTATCCGGCGCAAAACTTTGACAAATAAAGGTTTGTAGATGAACGACATTAAATCGATTGTAAAAAAATCAGGAACTTCTTTCTTCTGGAGTATGCGTATGCTGCCTAAGGCTAAGCGCGAGGCAATGTATACCATTTACGCTTTTTGCCGGCATATTGACGATATTGTCGACGGTGACAGCGACATGAAAGAAAAACAGGAACTGATTAAAGCCTGGCGCGAAGAATTAGATAATATTTACGACAAGAAAGTGCCTGCCACGGAAATCGGCCGACGCATCTATAAAAATTGTATGCGCTTCAAACTACCCAAAGAAGAATTTATGAAGCTGATTGACAGCATCTCCATGGATATCCCCCAACCGGTTCAAGCACCTTCTTTGCCGCAGTTTTTTGATTACTGCCGCGGTGTGGCGGGTGTTCCGGGTAATTTGTCTTTGAGGATTTTCGGCTGCCAAGACGAACATATGATTAATGACTTGGCTACGACTCTTGGCAATGCTTTGCAGATTACCAATATTTTACGCGATGTTAAAGAAGACGCGATGAGCAATCGATTGTATATTCCTAAAGAATTTTTGCAAAAAGCCAATATTGACTCCCATGATCCGCGCAGCGTCGTGGTTAACAAAAACCTGTCTATCGCTCGGGAAGAACTGGCAAAATTAGCTGAAAGCGATTTCCAAAAAGCTGATTTTCTTATTCAAAAACTGGATAAAAAAACAGCGCGCCCGGTGAAGATGATTGCCGCCATTTACCGCAAATATTTTGATATTATGCAGAATCGCGGCTGGGAAGTAATTTCACCCAAACCGCAGCTCAGCAAAATGAAAAAACTGACACTGGCTTTGCGGGCTTACTTCGGCAAATAATGTCTGACGGTGTTCCGACATACCATATTATCGGTGCCGGAATTGCCGGATTAAGCGCCGCAGTTTATTTACAGCAAAAATATCCCTCTGCCCAAATTATTGTTTATGAAGCGGCCTCACACCCCGGCGGGCGGGCTTATTCTTTTATTGCGCCTGATTGGGAGATGGCACTGGATAATGCTACCCATGTTATCCTCGGCGCAAACCGCCATAGCCTTAAACTCTGCGGAAAAGGTTTTCCGGCTCATCAAGTGCGGTTTTATAATCTTTGCTCAAAGACGATGCACATCACTAAATTTGCCTGCAAAAATGAAATTTCCGAAGCCATATTTAACACCTCGTTTCAGGATGTTTCTCTCCGGCAGTGGCTTAAGGTCTTACGACAATTATTTCCATTTACGCCACGGCAATTCAAAGCCGGATTTTCACACGGCAATTTGAATGAGTTGCTTATCAGTCCGCTGGCAAAGCAAATAAAAGATATTCGTTACGGCTGGAAGCTGACAGGTTTTACCTCTGAAGCGAAGAGGATTACCACTCTGGATTTTGGCGGCAGAAAAGTTGAAGTTCTTCCCGAAGATAAAGTTATTTCAGCTATGGACAGCCATAGCTATTGCAAAATTTTTGAAGCTGAAGATTTTGACTATCACAGTATTATAAATATTTATTTTCACACCAGTATGCAAATTACACTGCCCAAACAGCAGACAATGCTCGGAATTTGCGGCGGACTGGCGCAATGGCTGTTTACCTCTCCAGGACTGTTGGCGGTTACTATCAGCAATGCGGACAATATCGCTTTAGAAAATGATGAACTGGCAAGGCAAGTCTGGCAGGAAATCTGCGCCATTCGGGGACGAGAAGCCGCTTTTATGCCGGACTATAAAGTTCTGCGGCATAAAAGGGCAACCATTAAACAGGATAAGCCAAATAATGCGAGGCGTCCGCAAACGGCGCAAACCCGATGGGAAAACTTACAGCTTTGCGGCGACTGGACAGTGAAAGATTCTCCCTGCTGTTTGGAAACAGCCATCCGTTCTGCTTTAAGACTGAAATAACCTTTCACTTTAATGCTGTTAAAAAGCAAGAACCGGCCTGACGTAGTAATAGTTATTGTGCTTATTGAGGTAGTTCCTGTAACCGTCATTCATATTGAATAGCCATACATAGAGATAAGTACTCTCGGTAGAAGACCAATAATAATCATTCTTTACAGCCGCAGCTCTGTAGTCTTTCAAAAGTGTCAATGAGGCGTTGACTTGCGTTTTTTGTAAGTAAATATTCTGCAAATCACTCAAGCTGGGTAAAAACCACTTACTTTTTTTACAAAAGTCTTTTGTACAGCCGGCCGGCTGGTAGTTGTTTGTAGCTGTGGCTGCATAAATTGTACCATTACAAGTACTTGCCAATATTGCATTGGTATTCAATCGGCCATCCACTCCACAAGTAATCGGCGTTAAACTTGTATCAAATGAAATATCTGAATAAGTGCAATTCTGTAATCCCGATGTATCACAATAACTGCACGACCAGTTCATCATTTCACTTCCCGCAGTACCATCTTTCTTTACATCTGTTAAAGCGACAGCCAGTTTGGCCGCTTCATCAAAAACAATAGCGATAGGTGTTTTGCCGGATATAATATCCTGACTGACAGTTCCGTCACCATAAAGAATGGGGAGTTGCGATTTAAGAGCTTCTTTTTCTTTGCAAGCAGCTTTAGATAAGTCCCAAGGGCATTTAAGAGCAGCGCCGGAGCATTTTGAGGCATCCATGGTAAATCCCAATTCCGCACAATCCGGCGCAGGCGTGCAAACTGCTTGAGCCATAAGAGAATAGGACGTTGCACAACAAAAGACAGAAACACACAGGGACATTTTCATGGCACACCTCGTAGATATTACTAAATCAAAACCTGACTTCAGAATATCACACTGTCAGACATTTGTAAAGGTATTATGGGCGTCGGGTTTATTTTTGGCTAATGGAAGTAGACAGTATTTTCTAATCGCCGCTCGCATCACACGGATGCAAGGTTGCGGTAAATCCATATTACCCGCAACAAAAAAGCCATCTTCTTAAAGATGGCTTTAGGGAATTAACGACCGTCGCGCTTAGCATGGTTGAAATTATTATTGTTATTCGCCTGTGTTTTTTTATGGCTATTGTCATTAGGATAATCATGCCGCGGCGAGCCCAGATAAGGAACACGCAATCCCGGAACATAATGGTCTTTTTCAAGATTTTCACCCATCTGACGCAATTTAGCCGTTTCATCAGCAACCATATCTTTGGTAACATCATAGCTCTTGGTATCCGGGTCAACTTCACGGCGGCGGACAAACTCCTCATCCATTTCTTTTTTAGCTTCAGAACTATGGCGAGCAGACATTACGCTAAACATTTTGCTCATATATTCTTTAGGCATTTCACGCACACCGGTTTCCGCATCAAACGTTACACCCGCTTTATGCAATGAATCCAAGAAGGCTTTCTGGTCTTCCGGTTTCATCAGCCCAAGCAAATCGCCCATTGTTCCCTGATTTGCCCTTTCATAAAGCCCATAGATTTCCTGAATTGCCCGAGAAGCGCCGATAACCTTGTCGGCTTCTTTGCCGTTAATCGCATCTTGCAGCCCCGGTTTCAAAACATCATCAAAATTATCTTTGAACGGTTTGAAGAAATATTCGCCTTTCAATTCGGCGACTTTATTAGCCTGACGGCCTTTGGTATCTGCCCCCATATTGATTTCCATCTGGACAGCCAGACGATATTTGAATTCAACTAAATCTTTATCGCTCAAAGTCCCGCTGGCAGCATCAATCATCTTCTTCGCATGATGTTCATTGATACCAATCCCCCGGGGAATGACACCGGCTCGCGCACAAGCCATACGGAAAACACCGGTATCATCATCACTTAAACCTTTAGGGAAACGCATATATTTGTTCCCTTGGCTTTTTTGCAGAGCAATCACTTTATCCGCCACATCATCGGTTACTTTACCGCCTTTGGGCATTGCATAGCCGACATGAATGCCACCCTTTCCATCAGGCTTAATCATAATACGGTAGGAATAAGTTTCATTTACATTACCGTTTTTATCACGTTTACCGTCCATTTTATAGTTATCCGGATTGTGGCTGGGGTATACGCTGAAAACAGTCCAGTCTGACAGAGTTACAAAGTCACGGAGTCTGGAAGCTTTTTCATGGCGGAAATAACTGCGGTTTTTCTGCTTGCCTTTTGATTTCTCCAACCATGTTTCCATTTCATCCATGGCTTTTCCAAAGCCCTCTTTCTTCTTGTCGCTGTCTTTAGCTTTTTTGGGCTTTAACTCATCAGAATTTTCAAGCCAGTGCTGATCACCGGGATTAGAAATGATTTCAGGCAATTCTTCTCCACCAATGACATTTTGCGGCGCTGGCTCTTGTTGTTGCTGTTCATAAGGACGATTTTTATCATTTTCCTGAGATTTCTTGTTGGCTTCTTCCGCGCGGGCGGCTTGTGCCTTTTCAAAGCTATCTTTAATTCCCTGATCCAAAGTCGGCGGCAATTCAAAATTTTTAATACCGCGGACATACAGAAAATCTAACAGCGCTTTCATCTGTTCTTCTGAAATCGGTTTATCGGGAAAGGTTATTTTACCATCGCGAATCGCAAAGAAAAACGGCGCGCCATCCATTTGCTTTTGCACAGCCAGACCGAGTTCCCCTTTTTCTGACTGGATAATCATACTGGAAATTCCATCTTCTTTCTTACCGCTGTCCGTCGCTTTGGCATTTTGCTGGATGGAATATAACTTGGCATATAATTCCGGATTACGTTCATAGTAATCTTGTTGTGTCTGAGCTGCATCACGGCTTTTCCCCAGAGCATCCGACGTTTTTTGATAATTAGCCTGCCCTTCAATCAGCTTGAGCCTAATGTCTTTCTTTTCTTGGCTCAGCTTAGCCATGCCCTCTTTTTGAAATTCCGCAACGTTACGCGCCAGCAAATCTTTCAAGCGATTATATTCGTCAGAATTGTTCTTTTGCAAATCAGGGGCTATGGCATCAAAGTAATCTGCCGGATTTGCCGATAATAGTTCGGTCAACTCCTTATTTGATTCAAACCGGTCGTTTTGAACTGTTTTCAGCTCTTCAAATTCTTGACGGGCATTGCTCAGCTTGCGTTGGATATCTTTAACGCTGCGCTCCAGAGCTTGCTCTATTTTTCTGGGATTATAAGAACTTTGAAACTCTCCCGGTTTTTCTGCATCCGGGGCATTAAAATCAGTAAATAAAATACTTCTGTCAGCCATCGTTCCAATCCTCAGCTATAAATTTATTACTTTATACTATCATATTCTGATAAAAAGGCAAACCTATTTTGACAAAAATTGTATTAAAATTTTATTAAAACGCTTATCATTTTATATTTTTAGACAAATAAAGCCCCGCCAAACGACGGGGCTTTGCTTTTTTTTGCGGACAGATTATTTTTTCAAAACAACCACGCCCGGGAGTTCTTTGCCTTCCATCCACTCGAGGAATGCACCGCCAGCGGTTGAAATATAAGAAAATTTGTTGGCAACACCAGCGTTTTCCAAAGCAGAAACCGTATCACCGCCACCAGCAACAGTCATCAGGCGTCCTTCGCCAGTCAAAACTGCCGCGCGCTGAGCAACTTTGTTGGTCGCATTGTCAAACGGCACCAATTCAAATACGCCGAGCGGACCATTCCAAACCAAAGTCTTGCATTCTTCAAGCTTTTTGTTGATTGCTTCAATGGTTTTAGCGCCGACATCCATCAAGCTCCAACCCTCAGCCGGAATATGTTCCAAATCAACGGTTTGGTGTTCGGCATTGGCTTTGAATTCTTTGGATACAACAACATCTTTCGGCAAAATGATTTCGCAATTGTTTTCTTTTGCGGTTTTCATAATTTCCTTAGCTGTATCAATCATATCCATCTGAACCAAAGAATTGGCTTCATTAACGGTATTAATTCCGCTGGCTTTCATAAATGTATGAGCCATACCGCCGGAAATAACCAGCATATCAACTTTTTTAACCAAGTTGTTGAGCAAGTCAAGTTTGGTAGAAACTTTAGAACCGCCGACAACAGCCATCAACGGACGTTTCGGGTCATTCAAACCATTGGTCAGAGCGTTAACTTCTTCTTCCATCAGCAATCCCATAGCAGCCGGGCGCAATTTAGCAGCGGCAACCATAGAAGCATGGGCACGGTGAGCTGTTGAGAAAGCGTCAGATACATAGAGGTCTGCCGGTTTAACCAATTCTTCAGCAAACTTTTCATCGCCTTTTTTCTCTTCATTATAAAAACGCAGATTTTCAAGCAGAAGCACTTCATTGGCATTCATCGCTTTAATGGCTTCTTCAACTTTCGGACCAATGCAATCGTCAACAAAAACAACTTTGTGGCCAAGAGCTTTTTCTAATTCCGGCGCAACATGGCTCAATGAATTTTTCATATCGCCTTTGCCTTCCGGGCGGCCGAAGTGAGAGATAACAACAACTTTAGCGCCTTTATCCATCAGAGTTTTGATGGTCGGAACAGTACGGTCAATACGAGCGGTATTGGTGACATGAAAATTTTCATCCATAGGAACGTTCAGGTCTGCGCGGAGCATAACAACTTTACCGTTCAAATCACCCAAGTCTTTAATTGTTTTATATTCCATTTATTTTTCCTTTACAAAAAACAAAACCCCCTTGACAACCAAGAGGGTTTGTTTTATTTAAATTAGCCGTTAACTTTAGCCATGTGGGCAACGAGGTCGAGAACCTTGTTAGAATAACCCCATTCGTTGTCATACCAGCTAACAACTTTAACAAAAGTCGGAGTCAGCTGAATACCAGCTTTGGCATCAAAGATAGAAGTGCGGGCATCACCCAAGAAATCAGAAGATACAACATCATCTTCAGTGTAACCCAAAATACCTTTCAATTCGCCTTCAGAAGCTTTTTTCATTGCAGCGCAAATGTCTTCATAAGAAGCAGCTTTTTTCAGGTTGACAGTCAGGTCAACAACAGAAACGTCCAAAGTCGGAACGCGGAAAGACATACCTGTCAGTTTGCCGTTCAAAGACGGAATAACTTTACCAACAGCTTTGGCAGCACCGGTAGAAGACGGGATGATGTTGCCAGCAGCAGCACGACCGCCTCTCCAGTCTTTAACAGACGGGCCGTCAACAGTTTTCTGAGTAGCAGTGGTGGAGTGAACAGTTGTCATCAAACCATCTTCAATGCCGAAAACATCATTCAAAACTTTAGCAATCGGAGCCAAGCAGTTAGTGGTGCAGGAAGCATTAGAAACAAACTGTGTTCCTTTAACATAAGAATCGGTGTTAACACCGCAGACAAACATCGGAGTGTCATCTTTAGACGGTGCAGACATAACAACATATTTCGCACCAGCGTCAATGTGGCCCTGAGCTTTTTCTTTTGTCAGGAACAAACCTGTGGATTCAACAACATAATCAGCGCCGACTTCATTCCATTTCAGGTCTGCAGGGTTCTTTTCAGCGGTAACGCGGATAGCTTTGCCATTGACAACCAGCTTGCCGTCTTTAACTTCGATAGAACCGGTGAACTGGCCGTGCATGGTGTCATAACGCAGCATATATGCCATGTATTCAACATCAATCAGGTCATTGATGCCGACGATTTCAATATCGTTTCTTTCCTGTGCAGCACGGAAAACCAAACGGCCGATACGGCCAAATCCGTTAATACCGACGCGAATTGTCATATTAGTATCCTTCCTTTGTTATATGGTGATGCAGAGAATTCTGCACCGTTTGAGTTATTTAATTCGCGCCTAATTTATCACTAACTCAATTTTTTTCAAGTTATTTTTGTAATTGTGAATATTAAACTCTCTCCTAGCTATTAAGGACTATGGCTTTTAGCCTAAAAAAAAGCCGAGCCTCATTAGTGTTTGACACATAAAGCAAGTTATGTTAATATAACTATAGGTTTTGATTCAGTTATATCTACGAGGTGTATCATGAAAAGTATCGGCGTATCTTGCTGTGCACTGCTGTCAGTTATTTTTATATCGTCTGACGCAGGCGCTTTTTTATATTCTAATTCTTTTTCTGGCTCCTCTCTCATAGACACATACCAAGCCTTTGAATCAATACCTCAGGCTGGTCTGTTTTTAGAGCAGCCTGCTTCCCTTTCCCATTTCCCCAAATTAGCGGCTGTGCATTTTTTAACCAAGGAAAACGGACTCAACTTTGGATCACCGGAATTTCCGGATATCTCAGCAGAACAATGCAAGAAGCTTGGTTATACTGTGACATCTTGCCCGGGCGGAACATTAATAAACGCCTGCCCGTATAACTCATCTTATTATAAAACCTGCTGTGGTTCAGAATATAAATACACCGCATCAAACTGCTCATTATTAAATACGACCAGCGCGTCATGCGGCGGCAAATACAAAGATTGTGACTGCAACACAACAATGTATCCCGTCACCAGTTGTACCTCACCGCAAGTTGTCGCAACAGGCAGCGGTTCTTCCTGCACCGTAAACGGTGTTAAACGTTATTCAGAATGCATTTGCCCGGCAAGTTACAGTGAAACCTGTACAGGACAAAATATGCAAGGCAAAGGCACAGGCTGTACCAAAAACGGAACAACCAAATATACTGCTTGCGAATGTAAGGCCGGATATAACCTGACCTGTTCTGGCTCAGGCGGTTCGCCGGCAAGACCGACAGACTATTGCCTCAAAGACGGAATCAAATATTACAACAGCTGCAACACCTGCGCATTTCGCTGTTCAATTGCCGAAGCTGACAAGCAGCCGGGCATTGTTTATGAATATGAGGAATGCTCTA
>CAJTMA010000012.1 GCA_910577205.1 uncultured Alphaproteobacteria bacterium | reverse complement strand
ACCATATAGCCGTTGTTACGCTTAAAAAAGCCCCGCCGTTTCATCCGGCGGGGCTTGTGTTTTATGTTTTCCGGTGCTGTGTTATTGCATCCTGCAGGAAAAGATGTTTTCTCTTATATGAAAGCGCTTTCCTCTCGCTATCTCATATTTTTCATATTGGCGGCCAAAACTAAAACAAGGAGTCCTTTGCAGAACCCCTTGTTTTATAGCTTGTCTTGTGCCACTCGCAGTGGACGCTCCACTCGCAGTAGGCGTCCTACTCGCAGTGGACGTTCCACCCGCAGCGGACGTTCCGCTATTCGTGCAAATGCGGCATTTGTGCTTCGGCAGCCAAAGCAGCAACAAAATCGTCAAGTTTGATGATTTCCTGCTTGTCAGAACCTAAGCGGCGAACAGCAACTGTGCCGTTTTCCTTTTCTTTAGCGCCGACAACGGCAATGACCGGAATCTTGGCAACAGAATGTTCGCGGATTTTGTAGTTGATTTTTTCATTGCGAAGATCTGTCTTGGCATACAAGCCCGCCTTACGCAATTTATCTGCAACTTCTTCGGCATAACCGTCAAATTCGCTGACAATCGGGCAAACCACAACTTGTTCCGGAGAGAGCCACAACGGCAGCTTGCCTGCATGATTCTCAATCAAAATGCCGAGGAAGCGTTCGATAGAACCAAAAAGCGCGCGGTGCAGCATAACCGGCTGATGTTTTTCGCCATCTTCGCCAATGTATGAAATATCAAAACGCTGCGGCAGGTTCATGTCCATCTGTACAGTACCGCACTGCCATTCGCGGCCGATAGCATCGCGCAGGATGAATTCCAGCTTCGGCCCGTAGAATGCACCTTCGCCTTCGTTGATTTCATAAGCATAACCATTGTGCTCCAAGGCATTAGCCAAAGCTTTTTCGGAGATGTCCCAAATCTCGTCAGAACCGATACGGTAAACGCTGTCCGGACGAGTTGAAAGGTAAATCTTAACATCCTCAAACCCGAAGTCTTTGTAAATATCCAAAATCAGCTTAATTGTTCTGACGCATTCTTCTTCCATCTGTTCCGGCGTGCAGAAAATATGGGCATCATCTTGGGTAAATTCGCGCACGCGCATTAATCCCATCAGCGAACCGGAAGCTTCATAACGGTTAACCATACCGAATTCGGCAACGCGCAACGGCAAATCACGATAAGATTTAATGCCTTGCTTATACACCAGCAAACCGCCCGGGCAGTTCATCGGCTTAACACAGAACTGCTTTTCGTCTTCGGTTTTGCCGGAGTAGTTATGCGCGCCGTATTTGTCCCAGTGCCCGGAGATTTCCCACAACACACGATCCATAATCCGCGGGGTGGCGATTTCAATATAGCCGTTGTGTTCTTGGCGGTTACGCATATATTCAATCAGCTTGCGGTAGACTTTATAGCCTTTGTCATGCCAGAAAACAGCGCCCGGTGCATATTCCGGTTCAAAGTGGAATAAATCCATTTCGCGGCCAAGCTTGCGGTGATCGCGTTTTTCAGCTTCTTCCAACATTTCCAGATAGGCTTTCAGGTCTTTTTTGTCAGCCCAAGCCGTTGCATATAAACGTTGCAGCATTTCTTTGGAGGAATCCCCGCGCCAATATGCGCCGGCAACTTTCATAATTTTGAAAGCATCGCCGATTTTGCCGGTGGAGGGAACGTGAGGTCCGCGGCACAAATCCGTAAAATCGCCTTGGCGGTACAAAGAAATGATTTCGCCTTCCGGCAAATCATTAATGATTTCGGCTTTGTAATGTTCGCCTTTGTCCGTGAAAAACTTGACAGCTTCATCACGCGGCATAACCACGCGCCCCAGCTTTTCGTCACGTTTGACGATTTCATGCATTTTCTCTTCGATTTTTGCAAAATCATCAGTGGTAAAAGGCTCTTTGCGCGCAAAGTCATAATAAAAGCCGTTTTCAATAGCCGGGCCGATGGTAACCTGAACGTCAGGCCACAATTCCTTGACGGCTTGAGCCATAACATGAGAGCAGGTGTGGCGCAGAATGTGCAAGCCCTCTTTATCCTTACCGGTGATGATAGTCACGGTTGCGTCGGTAGTGATGGGAGTGCTTAAATCCTGTGTTGTGCCGTTAACGGTGATAGCTAATGCCGCTTTGGCTAAACCTGCACTAATCTTATGAGCGATGTCAAAACCGTTGACCCCGCTTTCCATCTCTAAAATACTTCCGTCAGGAAGTTTAATCGCAACCATGTTAAATTCCTTTAATTAATTAGTTTATTATTTCTGCTGCCCCGGATTGCTCCGAGTCAACTTACTGATTATTAAGCAGTTCGTTGTAAACTGCAATAGTTTTTTCGCACATAATGTCCTTAGTAAAGTTATCATGTACGTTTTTTATCCCCGCTTTGCCGATTTTCTTGACTTCATCGGGAGATAAATCCAACGCCCAGTCAATGGCTTCTGCCAAAGACGCCGGATTATTGCTGTAAAAAAACTTGCCTGTTGTGCCGTCGGCAATCGTATCCAGCGAGCCGCCGATGTTAGACGCGACCACCACCTTGCCCATGGCTTGTCCCTCAATGGAAATACGTCCGAAAGCTTCCGGTTCAATCGCCGTTGAGAGAATAACATTGGATACCATCATCAGAGCCGAAACATCCGTTGTTTGCCCATAAAAAGCAACAGAGCCGTCCAGCCGGAATTTTTTCACCAAATCACGCAGGTATTCCGAATATTTCACCCGACCTTGATCCGGGCCGACAATCAGGCAGTAATAGTCCTTGTGTTTCAGCATGGATAAGGCTTCAATCAGCAAATGCTGCCCTTTCCAATTCGTCAGCCGCCCGAGAAGCAGCAGGACAGGCTTGTCTTCAGGGATGTTAAAAGCTTTGACGGTTTTGATAATCCGTTCCTGCGAAACGGAATCCGGATTAAACTTGTCGACATCCACACAGCGGTGAACCAGCCGGATTTTGCCTTCGGAAATTTTATAATTGCCGAGGATATGCTTTTTGATGTGCTCTGAAATGGCAATGACCCGTTCGCCATATGTCATAATTTTATTGTAAACCTTTTTAAGGCCGCAAGGGCCGAGGCCGTATGTGCCGTGAAAAGTCGTCACAAAATGCACACCGGCGCGTTTGGCCGCCCAATAAGCGCTCCAAGCCGGGGCGCGGGAGCGGGCGTGAACAATATTGATGCCGTTATTGCGGATATATTGCTCTAATTTTTTTGCATTCTGCCGCATTTTGAAAATATTTTTGGTTTTTAACGGCAGAGTTAAATGCGGGACTTTAGCTTTATCCAAATCATAAACCATGCGTCCGCCTTGCGAAGCAACAAAGTTTTTGATGCCTTTTTGTTTCATATAGGTTGCAACTTCTACTGTGCCGCGTTCGACACCGCCCATTTCCAGTTCCGGCAAAACTTGTAACACAACCGGAGAATTTTCTTTGCTATTTGACATTTTATTGCTACAATCCTCAAAAATTAGAAGTAGGAGTTCTCATCACATGACTGTTTACACATTTAAGTCAGACTTTACAACGAAAATTGACTTCCGCCAAGCAAAATCGCCAAAAACTAACAATTTAACCTTGGTTTATACGCATGGCTTGTATTCAGATTGCTGGGGGCGTAAACCTGAAGCTATTCTAAACTGGTGTGAAACAAAAGGAATAGATTTTATCCGTTATGAATTGGCCGGGCATGGTTCCGATTCTGCACGTTATGAACAAGCAGACCTCAATATTTGGAAAGCACAGATTTTGGAAGTTATTGATGAGATTGTAAAAACCGATGTCATTCTGGTCGGGTCTTCCCTTGGCGGCTGGCTTAGCCTGCTGGCGGCCAGAGAACGCCCCGAAAAGGTCAAAGGCGTGCTGGGGCTGGCTGCCGCGCCGGATTTTACGCTTGATTTGGAAAATTATGTTTTTACGCCGGAGCAGAAAGAAAAGTTATCCGCTGAAGGGCGGCTGGAGTTCACAAACAATGACTTCACCTATGTCTTTACCAAAGCATTGTTTGAAACCGGAAAAGAAAATAGCTTGCTGGGCAAGCCTTTGCCTGTCGTTTGTCCTGTTCACCTGATACAGGGACAGAAAGATGCCAGCCTTGATCCCAATAAGGCATTAAATATTGCCAAATGTCTGGAAAGCAGCGATGTGGTTGTGAAATTGCTCAAGGACAGCAATCACCGTCTGGGTAAAGATGAGGACTTGGCTGAAATCTGCTACTCTTTAGAGGCCTTATATGCGCGCGCTGCTCAAAATTAAAGCAAAGGGATAAAATGATAGAAATTGTTTTGGATCAAAACGAAGGCGATACCTTTTTGAATGAAATCCGTCCGGTTGTTGAAATCAACGAACCTGTTTGCGGCGGTTTTCCCGCATATCGCCAAAAAGCACGGGAAGTCGTAGAAAAATATGCTTTAGAAAAAATCATTATTATCCGCAATCAGATGTCTGATTTTTCAATTAACTTCTTTGCCCTTGCATTGTTTGTTGAAGCCTGCCTTCTGCCGAACGGCATGGAATGTGCCGTCATCAAGGTGAAAGACTATCCGCAGGCATTGAGCCTGTATAAGCCTTTTGTTGCCCTGACTATCGGAATTAAATATGTCATGCGGCTTTGTGCGGAATCTGCCGCGATGATTTATAAGGAAATTTCCGAATTAGGTTATCTGGGTTTGGAAATAAAAAATGACTATTTGAATAACAAAATATTTCTGACTCTTCCGGGAAAAGAAGAAGTCCGTTTTTTCAAAGCGGAAACCGTTTCCGAAGCTTTAATCTTGACCGGGATGCTTAAATCTTTGGCTCTGGCGCAAACCGGTGCGGCCATCCGTGCTGAAATAAATATAGCGCCGGCGGTTGCCATTGATGAAAATCTGATAATTAATCAGATAGTTGAGAGGGTCAGCCCGTGGATTAAGCCTTAATCAGCGTTTTTTATTCTGGCTGTTTATTTTATTAATCAGTGTTTCGGCAAATACCCGCAGCGGGCTGGAAAGAACTTGCGGATTCAAATCTTTGGGCTCTATCCGCATATTGCGAGTAAAACGGACAAATTCATCCCAGTCCGCCGCATATTTCGGGCAGAGCAATTCTTTCAGATTCAGGCAGTCATATCTGACTTGCGGGTCAATATACAGCCCGTCGCTGCAAATGGCAGTCGGAATGGCGGCATTAGCTGTTTCGCAGCTGGAAAATGAATCCATGGTGTGTACGGCCAGAGTATTGTCAAACCCTAAAATGCCGGGGTAAATGTTTCCAAGCTTTTGCAGCTCTTTAAATATCGCTTCATTTTTACCCGAATAAATGCGCCATCTCTGAGGTGTGCGGTCTTCATCGCTTTCGGCAATTTTCTTGCTGTTCTGGAAGATAATCTGCGGATTATGCTGGGTTTGTTCAAAGAGATAATCGGTCACGTCGTTTGGCGTGCGCGGCCCGTTAACAATAACAACTCCATATCCTGATTGGCTCAGTTTTTCTGCGTCAGCATAGATTTTCTTGGCAAAATTAACATCAAAAACAATCTCCGGACCTTCCACGCGGCCGCCCAGGCATATGACAATTTTTTTTGTTGTATTAATGAAATTATTTAATTTTGCCGCAACAGGGGCTAATTGGCTGTCCTGCGCAAGCTGTTCCAGCTTTTTCAGCAATTCCTGTTTCTTTTCGTTGACTGTGCGGCGGTTAAAGTTATTAATCGTTCCGATGGTAACCAGTGTTTTTTTCCGTAAATCCTGATTGCGCAACAATCTGATACGGGAGTTAAACGTCAATAGATGTTTGGGAACATTAATTAAATCAACATATTTGTATTTATGCAGGCGGCTGGTGAGAACCGTTGTGAAAATTTGTCCCAGCTTGTGTTCTTTGTAATATTCTTTAACAACCCGGCACATCATGTCAATATTGCTTTCGGCCAGCTTATTGTCAGATTGATTGTAGGCTATAATGAAAATCTTCGGGACAAACGGCGTTTTTTGCAGAAAAACACGGAGCATTTCAAATATATCCCGGCGAAAATCTTCATACGACGCATATTTAGAATAAGAAATTGTATCTTTAACATCTGAAATGCTGTTAACCCCCAAGGGCAATAAAAAAGCATTGTTGTCGTAAGAAATGCCGGAAATATCAGACAGGGCTTTAAAAGCCCCGGAGATTTGTGCTAATTCTCCGGCATTAGGCGTTGCCAGAGCAAAAGCATTAAAATCTGTGTAATTCATAATGGTTAGCCTAAAAGTTGTTAAGTGTAATAGTAGTAATATTCTGAAAATGTTTAAATAAGTTTAATGGCCCATTGTATACCAAAATGCGGTGTCTATCTGAGAGATATTCAATGCTTCAGATATGATTACCGCGGATGCGAGAGTTAAATACATTATCATAGCAAGGAATATACATTTGAATATGATTAAGGATTTAAGCTGGATACTTACATTTTTCACAAATATTTCTTTAACGTATTTTGTAAAAATAAAACTGTAAGAAACAAAGATTCCAAGACACCATATCATACATAAATAAAAATTTATTCCTAATTTCCCTGTATTATTTAATTTTCCGGGGATAATATTATTAAATAAAACAAAAACGATGTATGTATAAAAAATACCCCAGCCGATTATAAAAATAGTATTTAATAGGTAGTTGAAAATGACGTTGGTAATTTTCATTAAGTTTTCCAATGTTTATAATAGAAAATAATAATTGTTATAAAAATATTTGCAATATGTTTCTTACCAACATGAACTTTTCGGGTATTGAACTTTAACAATCATGTCTTTGCCATACCGTTTAAATTCATCAATAAAGTCATCCATCTGCCAAGGAATATCGATACAACCGTCAGACCCTTTAAAAAAACCGCCATGGAGGCTAAAATTAGTTCTATTATAGGTATTGGTTTGAGAGGCTGGCTCTAGCCATATTCTGTTTGTTCCCCACGCAATTAGCGAACCAGGCCACTTGCCTATTTTTTTATTGAATAGTGTTGTTCCCAAACTGGCATGACTTATAGCTTGATCAATGATAGATTGATCCTTAAAAAAGTTTTGATGATTCTTTTGTTTGACTAGCCATTCACCCTCAGGAATAGGTCCACCTGATGGAATATTTTGATATTCTTTGCATTGGTATTGGTTTCGTCCAGACATAGCCTCCCATGATTTTATTTTTTGACCGTTTTTATACATATTTAATTCCTTGCCATTAAACGTAAGATAAGTGTAATCGGCTTTTAAGGCTTCATGCATTCTGCTTAAAGGTGGTATATATTTGTCAGCTCGGCACCGACAGTTATAGTCTTGTCCGGGATGCCCGCCGGTCGGCGGATTTTTCCAACAAAAAACTTTACCGTCTCTTAAAGCATGAGCAGCTCTGGTCTTATTATCACCTACTGTTCTCCAAATATAATAATCTTTAGGGTTGGAGTTTCTGTCATCATTGGGGTATAAGTTTTCCCAACCTTGCATTACATTCTTAATAGTTTCATCATGTTGAGGATGGTTGCTATTTAAATAAGCATCGCTTTTCATTAAATTTTTTATTTCTTCTTCAGTCATACTTCCCATGATATTTCTCCTTTAAAGTAAATTTAAAAACAAAAAAACCGTTGGATAACCAACGGTTTTGAATAAGTTACCATAACATGGATACAATTATTCCAAGTGGCGTTGTTTAAGATAAAACAAAAAATTACAGAAATCAAGGAAAAAATACCTATTTGATGTGAGGGGCATCTACCAGCTTATCACGCACTTGTAATCACCATTGCAATAATTATTTAAAACGGAAATTAAACAAATAGTTTAGGGATGTGAACCATGCGTTATAGTCAAGAAGTTGAAGAAAAGCAGCACGGCTGGTTCTGGCCGGTGATTATTGTTATCAGCCTTGTTTTGATTTACTATCTGTACACCCGCCATACGGATAAAACCTCCGAAGCGGCACAAGCTGAAGTTCCTGAAACTGTCTTGCAGGTAAAACCTGTGATACCGCAGGATGTAACGCTGGATAAAAAATACATAGGGTTTATCACGCCAATCAATGAAGTAGCTGTCCGTCCGTATATCAGCGGTTTTCTTGAAAACATAAGCGTTTCCGGCGGGCAGGAAGTCAAAGCCGGCGAGCCGCTGCTGATGATTCAGCAAGGCGAATATAAAGCGCAGGTCGACGCGGCAGAAGCGCAGATTTTGCAAACTCAGGCGGACTTAGCCAATGCCAAAGTTTATTATGAGCGTGTGAAAAAGGTTGGCCCGAAAGCCATGTCAAAAACCGAATTTGATAATGCCAAAGCCAAATACCTAAGTGCGCAGGCTGCTGTGGCGCAAGCCAGGGCTAATTACAATCTGGCAAAAGTAAATTATGGCTATACTGAGATTAATGCGCCGATTTCCGGAATTGTCGGCGAAATGAGCCTAACCAAAGGCGACTATGTTTCACCGGGAAGCCAGCCCTTGTTCAGCATCATTCAATATGATCCAATTCGTGTCGTTTTCTCAATTACGGACAAAGATTATTTGGAAGAACTAAAAACCGGTGCGGTTTTTGATGGCGATAAAATCAAACTGCGTTTGGCTGACGGCAATCTTTATAATGCGGATGGAACTTATCAGTACGCTGATAACAAGGTCGACCGCGAAACAAATTCAATAGCCGTTTATGCCGACTTCCCTAATCCGTCCAGAGCATTGGTAGCTAATGCTTATGTAGACGTAATGGTTGGCAAAACTTATCCGAATGCCGTGTTGGTTAAGAAAAACCTTATCACTCAGGAGGAAAAAGGCAGCTATGTCTACTTGATAAATGGCAGCAAACTGGAAAAAGCCAAAATTAATATTCTCGGCGAAAAAGGTGACAGCTATGTTTTGCAAAATAATTTCAAAAACGGGGATTATCTGGTTCTGGATAAAGTCAGTCCACAAATCGCCTCGACCAAAATAAAAGTCAAAGTTGTCGGAAATCCTGCCGCCGGGGAGAAAGCCTGATGTTTTCGCAATATTTTATTGATAAGCCGCGGTTTGCCGGCGTCATTTCTATCGTTATGATTTTGCTGGGACTTTTGGCAATTGCTGTTCTGCCTGTTTCACAGTATCCGCAGATTACGCCGCCGCAGATTGTCGTTTCCACGACATACCCCGGAGCTAGCGCACAGGTGTTGGTTGATACTGTTGCCGTTCCGATTGAAAATCAGATTAACGGTGTGGAGAATATGCTGTATATGTCTTCCACTTCGGATGATAATGGCACTTATACCCTGACAGTGACATTTGATGTCGGTACAGATCCGGATATTGCCCAGGTTAAAGTGCAAAACCGCTTGCAGCAGGTCATGTCGCAACTGCCGGAAATTGTCACTCGTCAAGGCGTAGATGTCAAAACAAGTATGTCAAATATCTTGGGGATGCTGGTGCTGCGTTCGCCCAACCGAACCTATGACGAATTATATCTGAGCAACTTTGCCTATACGAATATCAAAAATCCGTTGTCGCGTATCAAAGGTATCGGCTCAGTCGATATTTACGGCCCGCAATATTCTATGCGTGTCTGGCTGAACAGCGATAAAATTGCCTCGCTCGGCATCGATAGTACGACTATCGCACAGGCAATAGCCTCGCAAAACGTGCAAGCCTCCATCGGCCAGGTAGGGGCTGCGCCCAGCAGCAAAGATACGCCGATGGTTTTGTCTTTGACGGCCAAAGGATTGCTAAACAGCGTAGACGATTTTGAAAATATAGTTGTCGCGACCTCTGCCGACGGCGGTATTGTCCGCTTAAAAGATGTGGCGCGTATTGAACTCGGTGCGGATAACTACAGCATGAACGCCCATTTTGACAACACACCGGCGGTGGTTATCGGCCTCAGCCAGACACCAAACACCAATTCTCTGCAGATTATGAACAATGTGAAAAAGGAAATCGAAAAGCTGAGCAAGACTTTTCCTGAAGATATGGAATTTCGTGTTGCTTACGATTCGACGGATTACGTCCGTGCCTCTATTGCCAGTATTGTAGAAACGTTGGTTATCACCTTTTTGCTGGTGGTGTTAGTGACTTATGTTTTTCTACAGAAAATGAAAACAACCCTGATTCCGTTGATTACCATTCCGGTATCATTGATTGCCACATTCGCCGTGATTTATGTCTTGGGCTTTGATATTAATATCTTAACCCTGTTTGCCATGATTTTGGCAATTGGCTTGGTGGTGGATGACGCGATTATTGTGGTGGAGCGCGTACAATATCTGATGGTCTATGAAAATCTGAACGCGCATGACGCTTCCGTAAAAGCAATGAAGCAAATTGCCAGCGCGATTGTTGCCACGACCTTTGTTTTGTTGTCGATTTTTATTCCTGTAGGCTTGATGGCAGGCATTACCGGAAAAATTTACCAGCAGTTTGCGGTCACCATCGCCACCGCGGTTGTCTTTTCGGCATTTAACGCGCTGACGCTGAGCCCCTCGCTCTGCGCTATTTTCCTGCGCGGCGACAAACATGACAATCCGCGCGGTTTCTTCAAATGGTTTGACGATGTGATTGATTACTTTAAAGGATACTACCTGAAAGTCGTTGGCTATTTTTCATCTTTTATCGGCATGACAATCATGGTGACGCTGGGAACGATAGGGCTTATCTGGCTGTTGTTTGCCAATACGGCGACCTCTTTTCTGCCTGAGGAAGACCAAGGCATTCTCTTTGCCAACGTCCAGCTTAAAGATACCGCCACCATTAACCAAACCAATGAGGTTATGTCCCAAGTCAGCAGCGAAGCTCTGAAAATCAAAGGCATCAAATATTTCATTTCCGTGGCCGGCTATTCAATGCTTGGCGGCAGTGGTGAAAATATTGCGCTGGGGGTAATTGGTCTGGAAGAATGGTCAAAACGCAAAAGCAAAGACTTGTCTGTCGGCGCAATAACCTCCCGCTTGCGAGAAAAATTTGCCGACAATGCCCAGGCTGATATTAACTTCTTTGCGCCGCCGTCTATTCCCGGTGTAGGCAAAAGCGACGGTTTATCTCTGGAATTGCTGTCAACAAATGGCGACACCTCGCCGACAGAATTGTATAATCAGCTGCAAAAATATCTGGCAGCATTAAACAAATCGCAATCTGTTTCTTATGCTTTCAGTACCTTTACCTCTGACACGCCGCATATTTATCTGGATGTTGACCGCACCAAACTGGAGGCCTATAAAATTCCCGTAGCCAATCTCTTTACGGCTTTGGCTAACAATCTTGGGTCGCGTTATATTAACAATATTACCTTAAGCGGTCAGGTAAACAAAGTTATTATTCAGGCTGATTTTCCGTATCGCCAGAATGTGAGCGATGTTGAAAACCTGTATGTTCCGTCCCAAAACGGCAAGCTGATACGCGTTGGCAGTTTTGCGTCGGTGCAAACCAGTATTTCGCCCAAAATAATCTATCGCTATAACCAATATACCGATGCGTCAATTACCGCTCAGGCCAAACCGGGTGTCAGTACCGGTACGGCGATTGATGAGATAGCCTCTGTGGCGGGCAAAATCCTGCCGAAAGATTTTCAAATTTCATGGACGGGGCTAAGCTTGCAGGAAGTTCAGGCCGCAGGTCTGGCCACTTTCCTGATTATCTTGGCGCTGGTATTTTGTTACCTGTTTTTGGTGGCGCTTTATGAAAGCTGGATGTTGGCCTTTGCCGTAATGTTTTCAACGATTTTTGCCATATTGGGTGCGCTGATAGGGTTGCACTTCATGGGCGAGGCATTAAGTATCTATGCGCAGTTGGGCTTAATTATGCTTATCGGGTTGGCCGCAAAGAATGCAATTTTGATTGTTGAATTTACGAAAGCTTATCGTGATGACGGCGCTACAATTCTTGAAGCCTCTAAAAAAGGTGCCGGAGAAAGATTCCGGGCAGTGCTGATGACGGCAATGACCTTTATTCTCGGCGTTTTCCCGATGATTGTCGCAACCGGCGCGGGAGCTTCGTCACAGATAGCCATCGGTTCTTCAGTCTTTTACGGAATGATTGCGGCAACATTTATCGGCATTATCTTTATTCCTGCTCTGTTTGCCGTGTTTGAAACCATCAAGGAATGGGCGGGACACGGCCGTGAAGAAGATAAAATAATTGCCGAAACGCGCGAGCATGGCAGCCCGCTGGGAATTACGCTGGATGAAGGAGAAGAAAATGGGGAGAAATAAACGCTTGACGGCTTTGCTGGCCTTTACCTTGCTGACATCCTGCACTGTCGGTCCGGATTACCAGCGCCCGAAATTCTTTAATGACGCGGAAGTTGCCAAGAATTTGAAATTGGAACAGGCAAATGCCTCGCCGGTTTATCATGACTGGTATAAACAATTTAACGATCTGGCACTAGACGGATTGATTGAACAGGCTTGGGCATCAAGCCCCAATGTCAAAATCGCCGTACACAAACTGCGGCAGGCACGTTATGCCCTGCGAAGCAGCAATATGCAGTCATTCCCGATGTTTGATATTGATACCGGCTATAATTATGAAAAGACCGGAAAAGACACAGGTTTTTCTATCAAGCGCGATTACTATCAATTGGGGATGGATGCCTCTTGGGAACTGGACATCTGGGGCGGAAACCGCCGTGCCAAAGAAGCTTCCGCCGCCGTGTTTAAAGCCGCCGGGGCAAATCTCGATAATGTCCGCCTGGTTATGGCCGGAGAGGTCGCCAATAATTATATTAACTTGCGAACTAATCAGGAACAACTGCGCGTTGCCAAACAGAACCTGAAATTACAGCAGGATATCTATGAGCTGGTAAAACAAAAATACGAAGCCGGGCTGACGGACTTTATCGCGCTTAACCAATCGCAGTATGCCGTTGAAAGCACCAAAACCCTCATTCCGCAATTAGAAACCAATATTGAAGCTTATAAAAATGCAATAGCTGTGTTGCTGGGCGTTCTGCCGGATGATTTGCAACACACGCTTAACAATGCTTCGGATAATATGATTCGCCGCCGCGTAAGCTATAACCTTGAGCAATTATATAAACTTCGTGTTGATATCATCCGCAAACGCCCGGATGTCAGATTATCAGAACAAAACCTCATAGCGCAGAATGCCGCAGTCGGGCAGGCGGTGGCTAACCTCTATCCTAATGTCAGCCTGACCGGGTTTATCGGTTGGCAGGGAGGTAATGTGTCGGGTCTGATTAATGGCGGCAATGCGGCTTACAGTTATTCCCCGGCGCTTAAACTGCCGTTTTTCCACTGGAATCAGCTGATGAATGCGGTCGATGAACAAAAAGAAGTCAAAGAACAATATGTTTTGGCATACCAGAACTCGATATTAAATGCTGTGAGCGAATTAAGAAATTCTGTGGTTGCCCTCCAGCAGGAAAAACAACGCAACCAGGCTTATCGTAAATCCGTCAATAATATGCAAAATGTGCTGAAATATACTTTGAGCAAATATAAAAACGGGCTGATAGATTTTAATGATTTGCTGATTGCCGAGCAGGAATTGCTTAAAGCCCAAACCGAACTTTTGGCAAGCAATGGTGCAATCTACCAGTCTGTTGTTGCTTTCTATAAAGCGGCCGGCGGCGGATTCAATTCCCGTTATGCGGTTTGTACCGATTGCGAAAACACTTAACCCTATAAGCTTATCGCCTAAATATCTATCTCGCTTAGTCAAAAATAATCACTACACTCATATTTTGTTGACTTGGGGTAAATAAGGTGTTACTCTGTATAAAGACAAGGTTCAGTTATACAGAGGTGTATTATGAGAAAGGTTCTGACGATAAGTATATCGGCGCTGTTGACGGGCTTAGCGTCCCCGGCGGCTTATTCCGCGGTAATAACCACGAATGAGGAGGCTTCTCATCAATACACGCACCTCATAGAAACATATCAAAGCCAAATTTTTGAGCCTTTGTCACAGGCTGCCCTTTTTTTGGGGCAGCCTGACATTAACCATTCCTACAAAACGGCCGCTGTGCATTTTCTAACCAAGGAAAACGGAGTCAATTTTGGAGTGCCGGAATTCAATGATCCGACTGTCGGAACTTGTCAAAGAAAAGGCTATATCTTAACCAAATGTGAAACAGAAGGGACATATCCGGCCTTGCTTTGCCCGGATAACAGTTCGTATTTCAAAACCTGCTGCGCGGAAGCATATAAAAACACCAGTTGTACTTATCCTCTGACAAAAAGTGCCGATAGTTGCGGCGGCAAATACAAATGCATTTGCGATACGAGTTTATATCCGGTCACCAGTTGTACCGCACCGCAAGTTGTGGCAACGGGCAGCGGAACATCCTGTACGGCAGACGGTGTCACCCGTTATTCCGAATGCGTCTGCCCGGCAGCCTATAGCGAAACTTGCAGCGGTTTGAATCTGCAAGGCAAGGGAACAGGCTGCACCAAGAATGGAACAACCAAATACACTGCCTGTGAATGTAAGGCGGGGTATAATCTGACTTGTTCTGATTTAGGCCCGTCCAAGCCGACAGATTATTGCCAGTTGAATGGCATCAAATACTATAATTCCTGTAAGACCTGTCCGAATGTATGCACGCTGGCTAGCTGTCCGGCCGGAGCAACCTGTACTTATGAGGAATGTTCAAAGAAATATTGCAGCACCTGCGCCAATAAATGCAATTTGACCAGCTGTCCGCAAGGGGCTGTCTGCGAGCAAGAAGCTTGCAGCCAAAAATATTGTGCCATCGGTTGTGCCGTTGGATACCTGAGCTTAGAAAACCATTGGTGTAACGGCGCATTAAAATGTTGGTTTAAGTAATAAATAAAAGACAGAGGAGAAAAGAAATGAAAAAGACAACAATAATAGGGGCGGCACTGCTTATGGCTGTATTTGGCATAAAAACGGTTAAGGCGCAAACTTGTATCAAACCGCCGTCTTGTGAAGAATTGGGGTATATTTATTCCGCTGAAGATTGTCTTAACGGGAATAATATTCTCAAATGTCCAACCGACCTCAGCAAAATGATTTGCAGTTTTGATATAATTGGTAATGAAGGGGATATACTTTATGCTGATCATTCTATATCTTCTGGAGTTGTTAAGGCAAAAAAGCCAATCGGCGTGATTTTTGATGCCAGTAACCGTTTGGCTATTTCCCTAGAGGCGCAGGAATTTTCTCGCAGTAATTCGAATAAAATCAACTGGGGCGAGGATGGTGAAATCCTCAATCTAGTCAATTGTCAGGGGAAAGAATGTAACGATAGCGGTATAGATAATACAAGTGCAATAATGTCTTATGCTCAGAAATCAGGAAAATCATTTCCGCTAGCGGAAGATGCCCGAACATATGCTCCATCTGGTTGCGAACAGTCATGGTGCGGAGCTGGCAAATGGTCTTTTATCAGCATGGGGGAAATAAAAAAGGTCCTTATCAAGACTTCTTCCGTCGTTTCAGGCTTTAAAGCTTTGGGATTACAGTTTGCTTCTGGTTCCGTAAGGGGATTTTTAACGTCATCTCCCGCAAATGATACAGGGTTCAATTCCGTACATATTGTGTCAGGTCTGGAGCCGATTTATACCCCTATGAGCAGAAAAGTTCCAGATACATCTGTCCTTCCTAATGGATGGGTTCTATATGCTTATCGGGTTATTCGTTATTAAAAAAAATCCCTCTCGTTCAGAGAGGGATTTTTTTTAACTCGTTTTAGTCGGCAGTTTTATTTGCTCAATGTGAGTAGCTTTACCGCTATTGTCGTCAACATCAATCACAATGCCAAACAACGTGCCCGGGCCTTTGGCCGGGGTCAGTCTGCCGCCGGTATATTTGCGTTGCAGGCGGTTAAGCGGTTCGGTTTTATCGAAGCCGATGACCGAATTATAATCGCCGCACATCCCAACATCAGTCTGGTAAGCTGTTCCGCCGTCGCGGATACAAAAATCTGAAGTCGGAATATGGGTGTGTGACCCGATAACTGCCGACACCCGTCCATCCAAATAATGGCCGATTTCGATTTTCTCGGCAGTCGCTTCAGCATGGACATCCACAAAAATGGCATTGATGTTTTTGCCGAGCATATAATTTTTCAAAAGCTTGTCAATCGCTTGCGCCGGGCAGTCAACGGCTTCCATAAACAACCGTCCGAGCAATTGCGCAATCAAGATTTTTTTGCCGTTGGGCAGTTCCAATTCAATAGCGCCTTTGCCGGGTAATCCTTCCGGGTAGTTTAACGGCCGGACAATTCGTTTACATTCGTCCAGAAAGGGAATCAAATCCCGCTGTTGCCACACATGGTTTCCGGTAACCAAAGCATCCACGCCGGCATCAAGAAACTGGCGGCAGATAGACGGGCTTGCGCCAAACCCATGCGCTGCATTTTCAATATTGACGATAATTACATCCGGTTTATAGTCCTCCCGGAGATTTGGCAAATTAGATAAAACGGCTTCCCTGCCGGCACGGGCGACAACGTCGCCGCAGTAAATAAGTCTCACTCTTTACAACTTTCTTGGCTAATACAAAAAAACTCCGGAATGCGGAGTTATTAAAATTTCCCGGAGGGGCCGTCATAGCCGTATTAGATACATTCTTATCGAACCGCTTCTCAATAAAGTGGGCGCCATATGAAAAGACCTCGGTCAGTTCAGGGACAGCTCCCTATAACATAATGTTGGCTCGGAAGATCTGCGGGAATACGCACCAGACAGCTCGCCTCCTATGCCGATAGCTTATAATGATTCGATTTTTTTTGCAACAGAATTTATTTCTTGAGCCAAATTTTGCAGTTTCTCGGCCAGAGATGCATCCATATCAAGGAGTCGCGAGTTATCCACAGCTGGGGCGGGAGCTGCCGCCGGAATATGCCCTTTTTTAAGTTCGGTCAACTCGTCTGCCAACAGCAGGCCAACCATGGCTAACAGCATATTCTCATTTACCTGTAAACTGCCGCCAGTAATCATCCGCGCTTTTTCATCAAGCAGCCGCGACAACTGCATAATCCGCACTTCCTGCCCGTCTTCGCAGGCAACGGCATATTCGCGGGAATTAATTGTTATTGTTACTTGAGCCATCGTTTTCCAATACGTTGTCGAGCCGGGTCATGACCTGGTTAATGTTGTTGATGATATTTTGTGAGGAAGCCTTAAGCAGATTGAGCCTGTCTTCGGTGCTTTTAAATTCGGCTTGGCACTTTTTTTCTCTTTGCGCGAGTTCGCTTTTCTTGCTGTCGATAGCGCTGTTAAGCTGTGCCAGCGCCGCGCTCAAATCAGCAAAAGCCGCGGAGGTGCGGGGGAAATCTGCATTTTTTTCGGTCATGGTAAAATTTCGCTTCCTTTTAAGGGATTCTTTACTTATAGTACGAAACATAATACGTTCTATAATTTTTAATTCAAGCGGCAAAGAAATCTTATGCAAAAGTTTATTATCAGAGTTACTGAAGAAAACACCTCTTTAATCGGCGATTCCGCAGCGGAATGCTTTTTGCTCGATTCGGCCATGGATAAAGAATTTAACCGGCGTTTTGCCGCAGAAGCCAAACAAGCGGGAAAGCTGGTGCTTTCCGGCGGAGAGCAGGGAGCCGAATTATGTAAGGAGCTGGAGCTTGACGGTGTCATTGCCGATATGAGCAAAAATGAAAAACCCAAAGCCGAATTTCAGTTTCTGCGCAATTTTCTGGGCAAAAACGCCGTCATTGGCGCTATCACCCGCAACCGCCGCCATGAAGCGATGGTTATCAGTGAATTCGAACCTGACTTCCTGATTTTTCAGGGGTGGAATGACGGCATAGATCAGGTGAGAGAGCTTGTCGCTTGGTATAATGAACTTTTTTTAATTCAGTCAGCGGTACTTTGCCGGGAAGAAAATGTCGGTTTTCAGTCTTTTGACTGTGATATTGTTATTTTATCTGACCGCGAATATACGATTTTTGTTGCTAAAAAACAAAGATTAGATTAAGTTCTTGATTAAAATTTCGAGTCTCGAAATCAGTTCAATCATTTTTAAAATTGTAAATACGGAGAATATATATGAAACAACTCGCAGGTTCTATCCGCATCGGTTGGGTAATCGAATACAAAAACAAACCTTGGACCATCACCAAAGCTATGCACATCAAACCGGGTAAAGGCGGCGCTTTTATGCAGGTTGAAATGAAAGCTGTTGAAGAAGGCACGAAAACCAATGAACGTTTCCGTACTGAAGATACTGTTGAAAAGCTGATGGTTGAAGAAAAAGACTGCCAGTTCTTGTTTGAAGATGCAACCGGCCTGACCTTTATGGACAGCGAAACTTTTGATCAATTCTCCATGCCGGCAGATATTCTTGGTGACAGCCGTCCATTTATGACTGATGGTATGCAGGTTATCATCAGCTTTATTGATGGCAAGCCGATTTCCGTTGAACTGCCGCAACAGGTTGTTTGCGAAGTTGTCGAAACTGAGCCTGTTGTTAAAGGACAGACCGCAGCTTCTTCTTACAAACCGGCTATTTTGGACAATGGTGTCCGCACCACTGTTCCGCCGTTTATCGGTATTGGTGATAAGATTGTTGTCGGCACAGCCGAAGCCAACTATGTTGAAAGAGCTAAATAATGTCATATTTATCTCCGTCACTCTCCTTGCTGATTAACGCGGTCAAAAAAGCTGCCGCTTCGCTGAACCGCGATTTCAGCGAGATTGAACAGCTGCAATCCTCCGTGAAAGGCTATAAAGAGTTTGTTGTTGCCTCTTATACCCGGGTGTCTAAAGCGCTACAGGTCGAGTTAGGCAAAATCCATCCTGATTATGCCATCGTCACTGAGGCTGAAAAACTGGGCAGCCGCCCGTGCTTTATTGTTGCGCCGATTGACGGTTTAAGCAACTATGCCCACGGCATTCCGCATTTTGCTGTCAGCGTTGCGGTTTATGAAGGCGGCGCAATCACCGCGGCAGTCGTATATAATCCGGCCGCTGATAACCTTTATTTTGCCGAGAAAGGCAAAGGCGCTTATAAAGAGGGTTTCCGTAATCATGAACGCCTGCGCGTTTCTGCTCGCAAGGATGTTAAAGAAGCTCTGGTCAGCACCTTGGTTAATTATCAGGAAGCCGTCAGCGAATATGATACCTTGCAAAAGAAACTGGTTGCCGCCACTGATAATCTGCGCATTTCCGGTTCTTGTGCCTTAGACATGGCTTATGTGGCTTCCGGCAAATATGATGCGGCTGTCAGCCGCGGCAATAAGCTGGGCGAATTTGCCGCAGGGCTGTTGCTGGTGAAAGAAGCCGGCGGTCATATCTATGATATTGACCAGAAAGACAAACGCACCGAAAATCTGGAGTTGGTTATCAATTCCGGCAATCTGTTTGCCGTCAACAACGAACTGGGACGGAAACTCGGCGAATTATTATCTGACTAATTATAAAGGGGAGGGGATATTATGCAGTTTAAACATCTGATAAAAACGTCGGTTTGCGCGTTGGTTTTGCTGGGCGCTGTTTCGGCTCAGGCGGCGGATGATGTTTATGTCGATTTGTCTGTGTTGAATAATTTACAGCCGGGCGATTCGCTGTTTGTAGAAACCCAGCCCCTGTTTCCGGTTGTCAAAAAGTCGCCGGTAAAAAAAGCCGTTAAAAAGAAAGCGAAGAAAAAGGCCGCTAAAAAAGCTGTGCCTGTGAAAGTCGATGTTGAAGAAACCGAAACCGGCAAATCTATCGTCATTGCGCCGCAGGCTCCGGAAATCCCCCAGCCCTTAGCCAATGAAAAAACGGAAGAAGTCAAACCGGCAGAGCCGATTACTTTGCCTGATACCTCTTCCGAAGCCAGAGAGGAGATTGCGCCGGTAAATGCTTCTCTTCCGGATAATTCTGAACCGGAAGCCGCACAGAACGATGCTGAAAACAGTGTTGAAAATGCGCCGGCAGCAGAAAAGCCTGAGGTTGAGAACAACGCCGATGTTACGGCCGAAATGCCTGTTCCGGAAAAAGCTCCGGCTGTTTCAGAAGAAGTTACAGCAAAACCAGAACCGGAAGCTGCTAAACCTGAAGCAGAACCAGAAAAGGCTGTTGAAACAGCTGCTCCAGCCCCTGTTGTCTTAACTCAGGAAGCTGCGGAAAGCAAAGCAACAGTTCCGGCTGCAGAACCGGAGGTGATTAAACCTTTGATACCCGTAGAAGCGTCTGCCCCTGTTCCGGTGGAAGGCCAGATTATGTTTGACGACGGAGATTATACCGTTTCGCCGCAAAATGCAGAAAAGATTATGGCGCTGATTAACGGATTTGAAGATCCGCAGAAACATAAAATTGCCATCTATGCCTATAACTATGATAATGGCGAAAATTCTTTCAAAAAGAAAAAGCTCAGCCTTGACCGGGCAACGGAAATCCGTTCGCTTTTGCTGAACAAAGGCTATAAAAATTTCAGCATTAAAGTGATAAATGTCACCGATGATGCCGAAAAACGCAATTTGGTGGAAATTGAAGAAATTAAATAAAAAAATTAAAATTATGTAAATTAATGCTTGCCTTATTCAAGAGTCTAATGTATAAGAGCACTAAATTTAATGTCATAAATTTAAAGTTTTGGAGAAAATAAGATGAAAAAAGGTATTCATCCGGATTATCACGAAATTACTTATGTGATGACAGACGGTACTGAAGTTAAAACAAAAACCACCTGGGGTAAAGCCGGTGATAGAATGACTCTGGAAATTGACCCGAAATCTCACCCGGCATGGACTGGTGTTCACCGCATGGTTGATACTGGCGGCCAGGTTTCCAAATTTAACTCTAAATTTGGTGCTTTCGGTCTGAAACCGGATACTTCTAACTAAGTCTGTTTAGTGTTTATTAACCTGCATCATGCGATACTGATGCAGGTTTTTTTTATGCTGATAAGTAACGGATATGGTAAAGATAATACATTATGAAGTTTATGCCAACCGCGGTGACGGCTGGAAACTGGTTGACCAGTTTTCTGCTGACCAGCGGCAAGAAGCGGTCAATCTGGCTAAGGAAATTGAAACGGAAGATCAGGTTGCCGTCAAAATTATCCGTGAAATTTTTGATGTTCAAGACAACACATATCAGGAAAGCGTCGAGTATATCGGCGGGCTTGGTCGCAAGAAAAAGGCAAAATCATCCAAAGTTTCCAGCCTGTTTAATAATTTTAACGGCGAGTATAACGTTGAATACGTTAAAACCGAAAACGAGAAATCTCCGCCGCGCAATTCTATGATGATGGCTATTGGCAAACTGGTGTCGATAATTATCCTGTCTTTGGTTTTTGCCAACCTGTTGGTTAGTTTGATTGAGCCGGTGGTGGAGGTTGTCATCCCGGAAGACCGCCGCAAAAGTGTCATGTTTGTGGCTTTCTTTGTCATCTTCCTGTTAATCGCGCTGCCGCTGATTTTGAAAAAAGTGCCTTGGTCAGCTTTTTATGCGCATAATGAACGCAAAAAAGTCATCAACGAGCGGCGTTTCTTTAATAAAGCGGAAGCAATTATCCGCCGCTATAATCTCAATGACGAATATGAAGAAGTTATCGCCCCGGTTTATCCCGAAGCCCCGCTGGAGCATAAAAGATATATTGTTGAATTTTTAACCCAAATTCTGGGCAATTTGGAAACGGGAACTTCTTTGCATGACAGTTTTACGCGGCTTGGCATTAAACTGATTGTTTACGGCGGCTGCTTGGAACTGTCGCGTTACTGCGGGCTGATTATCTCCGAAGCCAATTCCCTTCTGAATGAATCATTTAAAATTTTAGATGGCGATAAGGCCGATTTATCAGCTTTCTATGAAGCCAAACGAACCTATAAAGACAATAAGGTTGCCATCTTTTTGACCGGTGTCGGCGCATATTTAATGGCGCAGGTGATTAAAGATGTGAATATGGATGCTTATATCTTAAAGGCCACTCTGAAAAAGTGGACGAGTTTGAATAAGCAGCCTGAACCTTTGCCGGAAGAAATCGCCATCAATAGCCAGGCATCACAGGAGAACGATATTATGTTTAAATGTATTGCCAGCCTTAAAACCACAGTTAATTTTTATGATGATGAGCATGAAGTTTCTGCGGAAGATATAAGTGTCATTCGTGGGCAGATAAGGAATATAATTGCCAATCTGGTGTCGAAGCTGGAGGGGGAAAATGTCATTGAAGCCAATGAGATAACGTCTGTAGAATTTGCCAAGCTGAACAATGCCGCCCGGTTTGTGGTCGATTTTTTGAACGACATTGAAGCCTTTAAAGAACAGTCCGGCAGCGAGGGGCTTTTGTTGGACAGCAAATGCTGTATTTTGGAAATGCCGACCGAAGATGAGCCTAATCTAAGTCCGTATCTGGCCGACATCTTTGAGCAAACCTATAACAATGAAATCATCGTTAATGACACAATTAAGGACGAACTGACCGACAGCCGTTATGAATTTGAGTTTCTCGGTGAAAAGAAATTAAGCCGCACCGGACAATCAGCCGCCCTGTATAAACTGTTATACTAGCGGAGAAAATATATTGCCCTTGCTGATTGTTTATGGTAAAATAAAAAGCAGTGGATTAAAGGAGATGTGTTATGGTTAGTACCATTCCCAGCGCCAGTAATAAAGACGAAAACGGCATCAGCAGTTGGGAGAAGTCTGTTGTTGACGTTAATGACGTTGATGAAAAATTTGCCAATGCCCGCGATATGGGCTACACCCGGCTGAATTACGCGCGGGTAACAGCTGTTGGCAAATTGGCCAAATATGATGCCGTGGACTATTACAAAATCCAAGTCCAATCGAACGGCAAACTGAGCATCTCTTTTCGCGGAACTCAAAATGATGATGAAAAGGTTCTGGACTTATCCAAATATGACGAATACTTGGATAAATTAAAGCAGCAGACAGATCCTGAGGGCTGGAAAAAAGAGCAGGAAGCCAAAAAGGCTGAAGAAGCAAGTGCAAAATTGTTGGATTTGACGGCAAAAGGTTTTCAGCTGCAAGTCTACACCGTTCAAAACGGGCGGGAAGTTTTGGTCGGCGACAGCAATGCCGACAAAGACAGCAAAACCTATGAGGCGATGAGTAAAATTCTGTCCGGCGACTATCGTGCGCAGAAAGGAACTTATTATATTAAAGTTTCCCGTGATGATGGTGTCAGCAGTAAGGAAGAGATGCCCTATGCTTTGCAGATTATGCAGGGCGATAAATATAAACATGACTACGTCATGAAAGAACAGATTTCTGAGGATACCAAAAACAAGAAGAACAGCAAAGTCCCGACCGCCTCGACAGACGGCACATTGTCCGGTGCTAATGCGATGATGATTCAGGCCGCTAAATACCAGTCGACCGCGCAAATGCTGCAAATAGGTTACTTGGGGCTGGCGGACATCTATAACCGCAATGCTTCAACGACTATTGGCGGTTTAACAGTTAGTAAATTATCTTAAAACCTAAAAAAGTACTTGTATATTAAGCAAAGAAAAACTATCCTAGGGATAGTTTTTCTATTTATAAGATAAAGTTGTGATAAAGAAAGGATTTTTAATATGACCGCTCCTTTGATGCCGAGAGCTACCGCAGTTTGGCTGGTAGAAAATACCACGCTGACTTTTAAGCAGATTGCTGATTTTTGCGAACTGCATGAATTGGAAGTTCAGGCAATTGCCGATGGCGATGTTTCTTTTAACATTATTGGTATTAATCCGCTGGAAACCAATCAGTTGACAGCCGAGGAAATTAAACGTTGCGAAGCAGACAAACGCGCTTCCTTGCAGGCAAATGAGCTGGAACTCAATGTTCGCCTGAAAAATGCTAAAGCAAAGAAACTTTTGTCACCGTCACAGCGCAGTGACAAACCTTGTGCTGTTCTGTGGATTATTAAGAATTGCCCGGAAATTATCGACTCTCAAATTTGTAAATTGGTCGGCACAACCAAACCGACAATTTCCGCTATCCGTAATGGCACTCACCATGATATTGCTAACATTCGCGCTAAAAATCCGGTAGCAATCGGTTTGTGTACCGAAAAAGAATTGGAAGCTTCTTTGACTTTCTGCAAAAACCGCGCTGAAAAAGCCGCGGCTCCCAAAAAAGAAAAAGCTAAAAAAGCCGCTCCGAAAAAAGCTAAATAAATGTAAAATAGAGCCCCGCCGGATGAAACGGCGGGGCTTTTTTAAGCGTAACAACGGCTATATGGTTTCTGTTTTCGAAGGGCTTCATCATCGTTGTTAACACTGCCGCAGCATAACAAGCCGGACTGCTTTCATTATCCGCTTGAAAATGCAACGGCATAATATGTTGTTATGTTTATTATTGCTTGCTGATAACCAGCTGGACATCCAACCCGTAATAATTCAGCAATTTACCGATATCATTGTTGGCAAGCGTTGTTTTGCAGGTTTCTATGCGGTTTAAGTTTTTGATGTGAATGCCGGTGGCTTCACAAACATCTGCCGGTTTCAGCTTTTGAGAACTGCGCAAAGCCGCCAGATATAAACTTAATATCCGCATGATATTAACCTGCATATTGTCATCCCCCGAAAATGAGATGGTAATTGTTTCTAACATTCCAAGCTCCTGTTTTGTTTCGGGATATCATAAAATCCCTGTAAATTAAAACAAAAACCGCCTTAAATTTTAAGGCGGAGGAGCTGAAAAACTGTGAAAAGACAGTCACGCTTATTCGACCAAAGGCTTATATCACGCACTCCTCCTTACGAAGGATTAAGTTTCTTTTCAAGATGTTTTTCAGACACCACAACCGGTCTCCCGGCTGCGAGAATTATATTAGATGATTATTTTTATTTTACAAGATGTTTTTACTTTTGGCCTGCGCTCCCGATACCCCGGTGTTCCTCGCTATCACAGTGTTAAAAGAAACGTCATTACAAGAAAAAGCTAAGGTTTGATTAAGTAATTTCAGCAAAATATTATAAAAAACACCGCCCAGTCAGGCGGTGTTTCCCAAAAGGCAAATTACAAATATTATTTGCCGCTTAAAGCATCTTTCAAGCCATTCAGATTATTTTTAATCTGTTCTTTTTTAGCTTCGTATTCGGCTTTTTGGGCTTCGCTTTCAGCTTTTTTCGCCGCAGCTTTTTCTTCCTTAGCTTTCTTCATAGCTTCTTTTTTAGCGGCAATAGCGTCCTTTTTTTCCTGAGCAGCTTTTTCGCGTGCTTCCTGATCTGCTTTCAATTTTTCTTTTTGAGATTTAATTTTGTTTTGAGCGCTTTCCAGACCGCTGTTAACTTTATTCAGGGCATCAATGGCTGAAGTTTCGGCACTGGCATTGCCGGCCAGAGCCAAACCGAGAACAACTGCGGCACAGGTAATGATTTTTTTCATGATAATCTCCTTAATGGGGTTAATTCCAATTCACAGCTAAGCATAATTTTTAACCGGATACAACAATAATCAAATAGTTATTGCCTGCTGATTTGCAATAGGATATGTTCAAATAAAACAGTAAAAAGGGACAAATTGTTATGAAAAGAGTGGCAGCCGGAATCATAGTGTGTGATAACAAAATCTTGATAGCCCAGCGTAAACGCGGCAAGGATTTGGCATTTTTCTGGGAATTTCCCGGCGGAAAAATAGAGGCGGGAGAAACCCCTGAAGAATGTCTGCACCGGGAGATTATGGAAGAATTTAATATGGAAATCCGCGTGGGCAAATTCTTTATGGAAACCGCATACGATTACAGCTTCGGCCGTTTTGTGCTGGAGGTGTACTTCGCGGCTTGTCCTAATCAGGAAATTCCTGATTTATTTGAGCACGAACAAGCCCGTTGGGTTGAGATAACCGAACTGACCGGATATGATTTTTCTCCGGCAGACATTCCTGTGGTAGAGGCGTTGCTTAAAGAGGATGATTTAGCGTCCAAGCTGTTTTAGCCCTTAAAAGAATTTCAGGCTGGTAGAGCAGGGCGATTTCTTCTTCCTTGCTCCAGTCCGGCATAACATCATGCATAATATAATTGTCAAGCTTGAGCAGGGCGTGTTCCAAATCTTCTTTGCGAAAATCAGGTGCAGGTCCGTTAATCGGCAGCATGAGGATATGCAAGGCATTCAACACACTATTGCGCACCAATAGAGCCGCGCCATAGTTCTCTTGCCGCTTCTCGCCCAAACGGCTCTTGAATTGCTTGGCAGATGTAATAATTGCCGGAACATTGGTTTCTTCGGGAATGAGGAAATATTTATGCCGTTTGAACCATTGTCCGGCACTTTCCCGTGACGTAAACATTGAAATAGGAATAGAGAGGATTAAACCCGCGGTAATCGGCAGCATCCACCAAAACAACGGTTGCGCATATAACGCAACGACGATTGTTGTTATAATTCCCAGCAGCATATGCCAGATATGCCGCCGCAGGGCTTCCTTAAACGGCGTACCCTCATCATCGCGGTTTTGGCTGTTCCAGCCCACGGCGTGTCCGGTAAAAATTTCCAAGACAAATTTGCTCTGAAACATCATCATAATAGGAGCTTGCAAAGCGCTGAAAATGATTTCTAGCAAAACGCTTTTGACCGCGCCTCTGGTCGGGTGTTGCGGATTCCCTTTATTTTGCAGCAAATAAATAAACAAACCGAGAAACTTCGGGAAAATCAGCATAAACATCGAAATGATAAATAATGCGATTGTGCCGATTTTATCAAATACCGGCCAAGTCGGAAAGAGTGTGCGTACTTCGGGGAAATAAACGGGTGGAAAAAATTCGCGCCCTAAAGCGATTGCCAGGCCGACTAATAGGAAACACAGCCAGATAGGCGAAGAAAGGTAAGACATGATACCGATGGTAAAATGTACCCGGCTGACCGGATGCAGGCTTTTAGAAATAAGGATTTTCATATGCTGCATATTGCCCTGACACCAACGACGGTCACGTCCGGCAAAGTCAATCATGGTAGGCGGACATTCTTCATAGCTGCCCTTTAATTCCGGCAACAGCCATGCCGACCAGCCGCCGCGGCGAATAAGGGCTGCCTCTACAAAGTCATGACTGAGAATATGCCCGCCAAAAGGGGCTTTCCCCGGCAAGACCGGTAAGCCGCAGCATTGAATAAACGCGCTGACTCTGATAATTGCGTTGTGCCCCCAATAATTGCTGTCGCCAACCTGCCAATATGCCAATCCGGCAGAAACAATCGGTCCGTATACACGCCCGGCAAATTGCTGCATCCGCGCAAACAGAGAATTTTTATTGACGGTCATCGGCGGCGCTTGAATAATCCCTGCGCCGGGATTGGCCTCCATCAGCTGAGCCATGCGCAGCATAGTGCTGCCGTTCATCAGGCTGTCTGCATCCAGCACAATCATTGATTCATAAGCTGCGCCCCATTTGGTGCAGAAATCTTCAATATTGCCGCTCTTGCGCGCAGTATTCTTGGCGCGCCGCCGGTAATAGAGATTAATCTCTTCGGGCATTAACTTTTGAGCTTCAAGCCAAGTCGTTTCCTCTTCCACCCATACCTTGGGGTTAGTCGTATCGCTCAAAACAAAAATATCAAAGGCTTGGCCTTGCCCGGTTTGGCTTAATTCCTGCGCCATAGCCAATAAGTTTGCATACACGCTCTGCGGCGATTCGTTATATACCGGCATCAAGACGGCAACACGCTTTTGCAACGGCGTTTCTTCAGGACTCCAGACAATGCCGGGAACTTTCCTTTTGCCCAGAAGCTCAAAAAAACCGAAAATGCTGGACCAGAAAAAGAGAGCAATCCAAGCAAAAGTCAGCACAAACAGTGAAATCATCATTATTTTGGTGACAATGGTTGAATCTGTCGGAATAACTTGTATCCATTTGGCTGTTGCCAGCAAAGTGCTGAGCAGCATAAGCCCGAAAACTTTTATCCGCCGGTTGATAATGCGCTTGCGATTGATGGGGGACTGTAAAGGCAAATTGGTTTGAGGCATAGCTGTCACTTATTTTTTCTTCTGTTTAAATATTTTCTTTATTAAATTTGCAGGTTGCGGCATTTCTATCGGCTGCGGCTCCATGCGGGATAAAACGGGGCGAGGCGCAATGTGAACCTCATTATGTAACAGGGCTGTTTTCATCTCTGTGTCAATTTTGTTGGTGTTAAAAATCCTGACACCCCATTTTTGAGCGCCGCCGCTTTGCAAATAACAAAATTTAAGCATGGCAATTTGCTGCGGCTTAGCTAATTGGCAATCAGAAAACAATTTTTGTGCTGATTGGTATAGCTGTTCGTCTAAAGCAGAGATGACTTCATCACCGTTATCGCTTATCCCGGGGAGATATTTTTTCAGCCCCGAAACTTCTGTTGACGCGGTTTTGCTGTCAAACCCCAAGTCACGCAAATAAGCGCAGATGATGTCGTCAATGCTTTGAATCCTTATGGTAACCATTGATAGCTCCAAACTTCAGAAATATTCTTGTTATCTTTTTTCAAGGCAATCCGCAATTCGGCCGTTTTATTATTCGGTTCAAAATCGACGTAAACTGTTCCGCCGCCGGTGACCGGATTATAGGCCAGATAAGTGCCGATAATTTTGCCTTCGCTGGTTGATACTTCGGGAATAATTTTTCCGTCTTTGATATTTCGGCGGATGTCTTTGCGTTTTCCCGGCAAAGCAAAATCAACGGCAAATTTGCGCTTATCCGTATCCAGTGTTCCCGAAACCCCGCCGATGCCTGTATAGGTAGAAGTAATTTCTGCCAGCCCGGTGTCAAAGGGAATATTGTTGCTCCAGTGCAGACGATATTGATATTGCAATGGCACGCCAGGTTTCACGGCTTCTGCCGGAATCCAAAAAGCCACAATGTTATCGTGAATTTCCTGCTGAGAGGGAATTTCAATAAGTTGCACGCTGCCTTTGCCCCAATTGCCGACAGGTTCAACCCAGACGCTTGGCCGCTGCTCATAATCAGCTTCAAAATCAAGATAATGTGCGGGGTTGCGATCCCGTTGCATAAGCCCGAAGCCTTTCGGATTGTCATCCATAAAAGAACTGATACGCAGATATTTAGAATTATCCAGCGGCCGCCATAAAACTTCGCCTTGCCCGTTCCATATCAACAGTCCGTCGCTGTCATGCACTTCCGGGCGATGGTCGTCAAAACGGTTCTTGGTGTTTTCGCCGAACAAATACATTGAGGTTAGCGGCGCTAAACCGATTTTTTGAATTTCTTTGCGCGGAATTAATACCGTATCGACATTCATAACTGTGTCTTTGCCGGGGGTGATGGTGAAAGTATATGCGCCGGTGATACTCGGGCTGTCCAGCAGAGCGTAGACCGTAACGGTTTTATCGCCATGTTTGGGGCGCTGAATCCAGAACTCCCGGAAGATTGGAAATTCTTCGCCGGTTTGCACGGCTGTATCAATAGCCAGCCCGCGCGCCGACAGGCCGTATTTTTGCCTTTTACCCAAGGCGCGAAAATAGCTCGCCCCTAAAAATGAAACCAGTTCATCATAATATGTCGGGCTGTTCAGCGGGTTATGCAGGCGAAACCCCGCGTATCCCAAGTGGTTATCCGTGATTTTGAAAGTGTTTTTACCATAATTGAAAAAGTCAGGCGAATAATTTATCGGGCGGCTTTTGCCGTTAAAAACTTCATTAATGGGAATAGTGGTCTGAAACAAAGAGCCCGGATGAAAAAACTGCACTTCAAAAGGCAGCCGTTTGCCATACCACGGGCCGTTTTCGCGAACAAAACGAATATCCCGGTATTGATCGTAGCTTAAGTCTTTGAGTTCTTGCGGGAGATTATCGGCCGGAGCCTCGTATGGTTCTTTAGAAAGTTTGACAGCTTTGGTAATAAGAATATCCCGGTTAAAATCTTCACCGACATCTGTCACAGGCGAAGCTTTGTCTGTGTGGCGGAACGGGTTAAGGCTGAAAGCGCCCGCCGGAGCTGAGATTATCAGAAAAAGGATGCACCATACGGTTAAACATTTTAACATAATCTTATCCTTGTATAAAAATAATTATTCTAACCTTACTATATCAGTGCAGATTATCTTAAATGTCAAGTTAAAAGGGCAATAAAAAAGGTTTGGATTTAAGACAAATACCAAACCTTTCGGATACTGCAGTGCAGTAAACCAAATCAAAGCCAAACAGGTTGAAACCTTAACTTCTATTATACCCGAAATTTACTTTAAAGGCAATTTGATATTTACGGTGTCGCGGCTTGACAATCAGATTCGCTTATGTTATATCTAAACATATAAACATTTGAATAATTGTTTAATTGATGTGGAGAAGAACATGAAAAAGACATTTTTATTAGAAGATTTGGATTGTGCCAATTGTGCCGCTAAAATTGAAACTGCGATTAACGAGCTTGAAAATGTCAGCAGCGCGTCAGTATCTTTTATGAGTCAAAAGCTGGTGCTGGAAGCTCCCGATGACAAGTTTGAAGAAGTATTGAATAACGTCGAAAAAGTCATCAAAAAAGTTGATGCCGACATCACATTGAAAAAATAAGGAAACCTCATGAAACAGAAGTGTCGTTTAAGAAAAATAATTATTGCTGCCATACTTTTTATAGCGGCTTACTTTGTTCCGGATTTTCCGGAAATGCGCTTCGCAATGTTTGCCGCAGCTTATTTGCTGGTCGGGCTGGAAATTATTCAAAAAGCCTTGCGTAATATTTTTCATGGCCAGGTTTTTGATGAAAATTTTCTGATGAGCGTTGCCACTTTAGGGGCTTTTGCCTTGGGGGATTACGCCGAGGGTGTTGCGGTAATGCTTTTTTATCAGGTCGGCGAATATTTTCAGTCTTATGCTGTCGCCAAGTCCCGTAAATCCATTGCCGGGTTAATGGATATCCGCCCGGATTATGCAAATATAAAAAAGGGCGGAAAAATCATAAAAGCCAGCCCGGAAGAAGTTATCGCCGGAGATGTTATTGTCATTCGTCCGGGAGAAAAAATTCCGCTTGACGGCACGGTTACCGACGGCACATCCTTGATAGATACCTCGGCAATAACCGGAGAATCTCTTCCGCGCGAAGTTGGCGAGGGGGATGAAGTTATTAGTGGCTGCATAAATTTGAACGGCGTGATTGAGGTAGCTGTGTCCCGGACGTATGGAGAATCAACAGTCGTAAAAATCCTTGATTTAGTAGAAAATGCCTCTTCTCAAAAAGCCAAAGTAGAACGCTTTATCACCCGTTTTGCCCGTTGGTATACGCCCGTTGTCGTGATTGCCGCCGTTGCCATCGCTTTCTTACCGCCATTACTGTTTGCCGGAGAAACTTTTCGTGATTGGATTTACCGGGCTTTAACATTTTTAGTAATCTCCTGTCCCTGTGCTTTGGTTATTTCTGTTCCGCTAAGCTTTTTCGGCGGCATTGGTGCAGCTTCCCGTCAAGGGATTTTGGTTAAAGGCAGCAATTACCTCCAGGCTTTGGCTGAAACGGAAATTGTTGTCTTTGATAAAACCGGAACTTTAACCAAGGGCAGTTTCTCCGTCGTTAAAGTTGAGGGCTGTGGCTTGCCTGCGCCACAAGTTCTTGAATTGGCGGCTTATGCCGGAGCGCATTCATCTCACCCTGTTTCGCAGTCTGTCCGCCGGGCATATGGCAAAGAAATTGATAATTCCCAAATTGCTGATTTCAAAGAATTTCCCGGCCGCGGCGTATCCGCCCGGGTTAACGGAATAGAGGTCAGCCTCGGTAATGCGCGGCTGATGGAACAAATCAAAGCTGATGCATATAAAGGAAAACTTCCCGGAACTATTCTTAATTTGGCAGTGGACGGCAAGTTTTCCGGATGGATACAGATTGCCGATGAGGTTAAAAGCGATGCGCTTCAGGCTGTGAAAGAATTGAAAGCCGCCGCTGTGCGCCAAATTGTGATGCTGACCGGGGACAACAAAACCGCAGGGCAGGCCGTGGCTGAAGAATTGGGATTGGATGAGGTCCATTGTGAGCTGCTTCCCGCGCAAAAAGTTGAAAAAATGGAACAGCTGCTGGCTGAAAAGTCCGGCCAAGGAAAGTTGGTTTTTGTCGGTGACGGGATTAATGACGCGCCGGTTCTGGCACGTGCGGATATCGGTATTGCCATGGGAGGTATTGGCTCTGATGCTGCTGTAGAAGCCGCGGATATTGTTATTATGACCGATGAACCGTCTAAAATTGCCGTGGCTGTTCGCATTTCTCGGAAAACGTTGCGGATTGTCCGGCAAAATATAGCCTTTGCCTTGGGAGTTAAGGCTATAGTTTTGCTTCTCGGGGTTATGGGAATGGCAACGATGTGGGAAGCGGTTTTTGCTGATGTCGGCGTTTCGGTGATAGCTATCTTAAATTCTCTCCGCGCCTTATCAATAAAGAAATAAAAGCCTCTTACAATGGGCAGGAGATTTCAAACACATCGTCAATCATCTTATGGATGAGAGCTGCGGTTCTGGTATCTGCCAGTTTGTAGTATATTTCTTTGCCGGCGCGGCGGTTGACAATCAGTCCGGCTTGGCGCAAGACCCGCAAGTGATGAGAAACGGCCGAAGCGCTCATATCAATAGCCAGCGAAATGTTGTTGACGCATTGCTCGCTATGTGCCAACAGCCACAAAATGCGCAGCCGGGTCGGATCGCAAAGCTGCTGAAAGATTTCAGAGGCGAAAACAAATCTTTCTTCTGCGGGCATTGCCGCCAGAATTTTATCAAAATCTTCACCATGATGATGTAAAGCCAGATGGTTATCCATATTTTTTCCGTTTATTATTCTGCCAATATTTAAATAAGCTATTCCGTGAGGGTATCAATTTCTTTGGAAACTTCTTCCACCAGCATCAAAGCATCTTTGCCTTCGCGGTTTTTGTGATAAATATCTGCGCCATATTCGCTCAGCAAATCCAGATACCTGTTGTCACGCAGCTTAAGGGATGCCAGAATAAAAGCTGTATTGCCTTTCTGGTCTTCCAGATTTACGGCCGCTCCTGCTTCAAGCAGTGTTTTTAAAACCTCTGGATTAGGATTGTTGACCGCCGCAAACATTAACGCGGTCTGTCCGTCATCATTAACGGCATTAATTTTTGCGCCGTAGTCCAACAGCTCTCTGATAACCTTAGGGTCGGTCTGGTGTCCGGCTGCCAGCATAAGCGGTGTGTTGCCGCCCAGCCCGTAATAATTGACATTGCTGCCTTTTGCCAGCAGCGCTTTGATGATTTCAGCATCGTCAAGGGTTGCCAGCGCCATAGTCAATGGCGAAACCTGATTATATAGTTTGTTTGTATCCGCGCCGTTATTAATCAGTAATAAAATATTTTCCCGGTTTTCAGGGGCGCTCATCGCCAAAAATAAAACCGGCCGCCCTTGTTCATCAACGGCATTGACATCTCCGCCATGGTCGATAATCGCTTCCAGCTGTTTGCTTGAACCGTTAAGTGCCGCTTTTCTTATGTCTGCATGGGTATAAACGTAAAAACTGTATAGATAATATCCGCCGCAGCCTAATGCAGTCAGAATCAAGACAGTCAACAGAGTTTTAAATAAGCGGGATTTTGTCATGGCTATTCCTTCAAAATATGTTTCACTGACAGAATAATCTTTTTTCAAGCATTTGCCAAGCATAATCTGCCTTGCCTGACGCCCTTTTTGTTATGATGAAAATCCAAAAATAGCAATTATATCAGAATGTGGCTTTAAGTAATTTTATTAGGAGGAAATTATGGCTGAACTCAAATCTTCGCAAAATTATACCGCGCGGGCTTATAAGTCCCGTCCGGTTAGCATTTGGCACTTGGTCGCCGGTGTCATTATGGCCGCGCTGGGTATCTATGTGTGGTTTAATCCGGTAGCGACAATGGTTGCTCTGGCTCTTTATCTTGGTATTGCTTTTATTGTCCTTGGCGTCGGTTATGTTACGGCATCTTTCCGCTTTGACTCCGGCTGGGATATGTTTGTCGGCGTACTGGATATTTTAGTTGGTGTTATTTTTGTTGGTAACCTTGGTGTCACAGCAGCTTCTCTGCCGATTATTTTTGCTTTGTGGTGCTTGGCCGTTGGCGTCATCCAACTGGTCGTTTCTTATAAGTTCAAACAGGCCGGCATGAATTGGGGCTGGACTTTGACATCCGGTATCTTGGGCATTGTCTTTGCATTCCTGATTCTGACTTATCCGGCTTTGGGCGTAATTACCATTACCGCTTTGATGGGGGCTTATATCCTTCTTTACGGTATTCTGGAAATTGCCGAATACGCTACCAATAACCGCAGCATCATGATTGAGGCTGACAGTCGCGCTTAATTTTGTGCCGGCTTCAAATAAAAAGCCCTCCGCTTGGAGGGCTTTGCTTTATGCGCTTTCTTCATCGGCATTTTCGTCGGAGTTGTGGCTCTTAACCTGCGCTTTGACTTTTGTAATACGCATATTGTCCACGCCGATAACTTCATAAATGCAGTAATCGTCCTCGACCCTATCGCTGACCTTGGGTTCTCTGCCCAACAGTCCGAAAACATAGCCGCCGATAGTACTTTCTTCATATTCAATTTCCGGCAGTTTCATGCATTCGTATGCATCTTCAATTAAATACGTTCCGTCGAACTGGCAGACATTTTCGCTGAGGATTTTCATCGGCTCTTCTTCCATATCATCATGCTCATCCATAATGTCGCCGACCAGTTCTTCCAAAATGTCTTCCATTGACAGCATACCTGCAGTTCCGCCGTATTCGTCCACCACGATGGCAATATGGATGCGCTTAGCCATCATCAGGTGCAGAATTTCAGAAATAGATTTGTTCTCGGGAACAAACAAAATATTTCGGGAGATTTTGCTCAAAATATCTTTATCATGCATTTCTTCCCAGTGTTCCAGCAGGTCGCGGATGTGAATCATGCCGACAACACAATCTTTGTCATCCTTACACAATGGATAACGGGTGTGCTTGTTGGCTCTGACTAACTCCATGATTTCTTCATAAGAATCATCCAGGTACAAACATTTCATATCCTGCCGCGGAATCATAATTTCGTGGGCATAAATCTCCGAGAAATCAATCGCGTTCTGAATGATTTCGCCTTCCGTATCATCGATAACGCCGTCTTTTTGTGAAGCATCAATAATAAGTTTGATTTCTTCTTCGGAGTGGGCATCATCATTTTCATTTGAAACGCGCGTGCCCATCAGGCGCAGAATGCCATTGGTGACATGATCAAAAACCCAGATGAACGGCGCAAAAACTTTGTTAAACAGGTACAGCGGCCGGGCAACGGACAATACATATTTTTCAGTGTGCTGAATAGCCAAAGACTTTGGCACAAGTTCGCCCAAAACAACGTGAAGCAGCGTAATAAACGCAAAAGCCACACCGAAGCTGACCGAATGCAGCAAAATGGTGTTTCCGTTGAAGAAGTCGGCAAACCACATTTCCAGCAAGCGGGAAACCGCGGGTTCGCCAATCCAGCCCAAGCCCAGAGAGGCAAGGGTAATACCCAGCTGGATAGCGCTGAGGTATGTATTCAGGTGTTCGGTAATTTTCAGGGCGATTTTCGCCTGCGATTTTCCGGTGTGAGCCAGTTCTTCAAGTTTAGTTCTTCTGATTTTAACAATAGCAAATTCTGAAACGACAAAGAAAGCATTAGCAAACACTAAAAACAAAACTAATGCTAAGTTGACTGCGTACATCATGATATTAAAAATTATGACCTTATGTAATTATTCTCAAGCGTTATTATAACAATCCCGTGCCTGATGTCAATTCCCGGCAAAGATTTTTTTACGCTTAAGCGTTGGTTTGATACATTTTTTTATAATATATCTTACAATTATTACTATTTAATTACTTTCATTTATAAATATTATGAAATTTTAATATCCAATTCGCGGAATCTCTTGATAATTTCTTCTCTGACATTGGTTGCAATGCTGCCTTTGTTATAAACATTGGCCGTATAGCACTGTAACTGAACGCCGAGGCTTGTATTCCCCAAGGTGTTGAAAGAAACTGTCGGCGCCGGATTTTCCAAGACGTTTGGATTTGCAGCGGCAATATCCAACAGGGTTTTCTTCACCAGTTCAATATCACTGTCATAGCCGACCCCGACCGAAATATCCACTCGTCCCATACGGTTGGCATAAGTCATGTTTATCAGGCTCTTGGACAAGATATCCGAGTTAGGAATAATAATGCTGGCTTTGTTTCCGGTTTCGAGAGTGGTCGACCGCATATTGATTTGTTTAACAATCCCTTCCTGACCGTTAATAACAACCCAGTCGCCGAGCTTAACCGGACGTTCAAATAAAATCGTCAAACCCGCCACCAGGTTGCTTACCATGTTTTGCAAACCCAAACCGGCACCAAAAGATAAAGCACCCGCGATGATGGCTATGCTGTCAAAGCTGCCGCCCATAACCGCAATACCGAGAATAAGCGAAAAGACAAACCCGATAAATCCGATACTGGTAATGACTGAATTGCGGACACCCTCATCCATATCAATTTTGCTGAGCTTGCCATTTTGGAAACTGCCTTTTAACAATTTAAATAGGAATAGTGAAACAATAAATGTAAAAATTCCTAATAAAATTGAAGTTATGGACACGTGAACGCCGCCAAAATTAAACCCGACCAGAAAGTTTTTGACATTGCGCAGCAAAATATCCACTGACACGCCCCACAAAGCTAACAGTGCCAGCCCGGCCAAAATCCACATGACGGGAGTGAGCAGCAGCCCAAACCAAAATTCGGATTTAACCAGCGTCCGACGGTCAATTTTCAAAGTGCGTATCCAAAACTTAAAACGCAGAATTTGGTGGAAAATCACGCGCAGCAGGTTGTCAATGATGTAAAAGACGCCAATGATTACTGCCGAAATAATAAACCGGTCAATAATAAACTCAGACAAACGGATGTAGCCGAATAAAGACAAACTGAATGCCAGAATAATCAAACCGCTGATAATCAGGCTGGCTTTGGTTGATACGCTCAAATCGCCAACTTCCTGCGTATCGTCTTTGAGTTGTTCGTCGCTCAGTTCTTTATTGTCATACATCAACTTTAGTGTCACCAGCACAATACAGAAAGCTTTCACGGCATTGGCAAAAATCTTTAAGGCATAGACAATGGCCGTATTATAATTCATTTCTGTTGCCAGACTCTGGAAAAAAGAAACCGTACAGATGGCCGCGGCAGAAAAAATCAAAGCTCTGCTGACTGAAATGGCTTTGTCATCACCGACTTCGATAATCCGCCACTTAGAATTGCGCGGTGTGAACACCACCCGAACAATTGCTTTAATCAGATAATAGTATAACAGATACCAAGCCGCATTTTTCAAAAACAGTCCGAAAGAACTGCTGCTGATAATTTCAGTGTTTTTCAGCCAAATCAGAAAAGCGCCGAAAACTGCAGCCGGAATTGCGCCCCTGGCCGCCAGCACCCAGCCGGCAGCCCGCACTTTCTGGCTGTAATCCGGACGTTCAATGTTTTGGTGGTACCCAAACCATTTTTTGATGTAACGGTTAAGCCAGACAGCCAGAAATAAAGCCATCAGCATAATTGCCGCAACCGAAAGGACATTGTTTTTGACAATGGTCTTGTCGGCTTCGCTCAAGTTCTGATACCAGCTGAGCGGAGAAGTTGCCAATTCATACAAAAAGCTCCAAAAACTGACTAATGAATCCCAGAATTCCTGAGGATGCAAAATTGAACTCTGTTTTGTCAGAATATTGTTCAGCAGTTCTTTGTTGCGGATTTTAAGAATAAGGCCGTTGATTTCTTCGATTTTGGCATTAGCCAGATCGGCTTTGGCAATCATTGATTTAATGTTGTCTGCCTGAGCCGTAAATTCTTTGCGTTGTTTGGCAATATCCGCAGGTTCTTTTTCCCCTTCGCCTGGGGCTGCGCCTAACGCGTTAATTTTTTTCTGGGCAATGTCCAGATTTTCGTTGTATTGGGTTTTAGCCTGAGTGATAGCCGATTGAAGCTCGCCGAGCTGTTTCAAGTATGCGCCGGTTTCTTTGGCTGAAACTTTGCCGGAGGACAGCAGCTTTTCCATTTTGTTCAAGTCTTTGTCAGCCTGAACAAAATCAAACGGGCGTACTTCTTTTTCTACCGGGACATGAGTGGCATCTTGTGCGGAGGCAATTCCTGCAAATGAAAAAGCCAAAAATAAACTCAGAATAAAGTGCCGCATATCTTGTCCTCCTGTTTTTAAACCTCTCCGCTATATAATCATGAGAAGAGGATTATCAAGAGAACAAAGTCGGTTACAGCTTGCTTCCTTTGCAGCCTTTAGCACCGAAACTGCCGGCTTGCGCCAACACATTGCTGTCAAAAGAATAGACAATGTCATTTTCCCGGCGCTGGCGTTTCAATGCAAGCTTAATCAGTTTGTCAAGCAGCTCTTTATATTTAATACCGACCGGCTCCCACAGATAAAAAGACAAAGAGCCGGGAATAGTGTTTATTTCATTGAAATAGATTTTTCCGGTAGCTTTATCAATCATAAAGTCAATGCGGGATACGCCGTTGCAGTCCAGATATTGAAAAGCTTTGACGGCCATTTCCTGAATTTCTTTTTTGGTTTCTGGGGGAATATCTGCGGGAATTTTGCGCTGCAGGCTCTGCATTCCTTTAGAACCGCCGGATTTCGCGCCGCCGCTCATATATTTGTCTTGAAAACTTAAAATGTCATGCGCATTCAGCGGTTCTTCGCATTCGGAAGCGACAGCTTCGTCACTATCGCCTAAAACGGCACAGTTAATTTCTTTCAGTTCGGTAATTGCCGGTTCAACCAATACTTTATCGGCAAAAGTAAAAGCGGTTTCTAAAGCTTTATCCAGACCATCTCTGTTATCCGCGCGGGAAATGCCGATACTTGAACCGAGATTAACCGGTTTCACAATAACCGGATAAGCAAATTTCTTTTCTGTGGTCGCAACAACATTTTCCGGCTCTTGAAAATCATGGGCATTAAAGCGGCAGCAGTCCAACACCGGAAATCCGGCTTCCTTCAGCATGATTTTCATGGCATATTTATCCATGCCCAGGCCGGAGGCAAATACGTCACAGCCGGCAAATGGAATATTCAGGGTTTTGAGATAGCCTTGCAGCGTGCCGTCTTCCACATTTGTGCCATGAACGACAGGCAAAGCAACGTCAATTTCGCTGATAACATTTTTGCCGAACAATTTGGAAGGATATCTGACGACATAATTTTTAAATTCCTCATTAACCAAAATCACGCGCTGGCATTTGGGCAATAAAGTTTTAATATTGCGGAAATTATCCATTTTGCGCAAAGCCTCTCCGGTATAAAAGGCATTGTCTTTCGTCAGATACAGCGGAATAATTTCATATTTGTCTTCATCCATATTGTTCATGGCCTGAACAGCTGAAATAATGGAAATCTCATGCTCGGTGCTTTTGCCGCCGAATATAACCGCCACTTTAGTCTTCATGATTTTAAGTCTTCCTTTTTAAGGTTTATTTAAGATAAAAAAGCTATCAATATAAACAGGAAACTACAACGATTCTGATTAACATACAGTAAAGATTCAGCACAGTGCAAACAACAATTAACGGATTAAATATCAATTATCTTGACGCAGGGAAGGGCGATTTGGTTTGCCTGCTCCACGGCTGGGGCGCAAAAGCCGAACTTTTTGAGGGGATAATCCCGGTCCTTGCCCACAAATATCATGTTGTTGCCCCCAATCTGCCCGGTTTCGGCGGCAGTGATGAACCGCCCGAAGTCTGGAGTGTTGACGATTATGCAGATTTTGTGGTTGAATTTTTGCGGCAGTTTAATGCCGATAAGGTGATACTGTTAGGGCATTCTTACGGCGGACGAATAATTATCAAGCTTTCCAATCGTCCTGATTTGCCTTTTACTATTGAAAAAAATATTTTGGTTGATGCTGCCGGAATCATGCCGCGCCGCTCTTTGGGCTATAAATTGCGGGTCAAATTGTATAAGCTCGGCAAAGCTGTTTTAAAAAGTCGCTTGATTTCAGCGCTTTATCCTGGCGCATTAAACCGTCTGCAAAAGAAATTCGGTTCTGCCGATTATGCGGCCGCTTCCCCGGTTATGCGCGGTTGTCTGGTTAAAGCCGTTAATGAGGATTTGGAACCTTTGCTGCCGGGAATTAAAGCCGAAACATTGTTAATCTGGGGAGATAAGGACACCGCCACGCCTTTATCTGATGGTCAAAAAATGGAAAAAATGATAAAAGGTTCGGGCTTGGTCGTATTTTCCGGCGCGGGGCATTATTCTTTCTTGGAACAGCCGTATTTGTTTGCGCAAGTGATAAAATCTTTTCTGAATATCGGAGAATAAAATGATTGCCTATATAAGTTGTTTTGTAACTGCAGCCATAGCTTCTTTGCTGACAATCCGTTATGTAACCCATATGTTTCAGCTGAATGCTTATAAGCCGAAAGTGCAGGTAAAATGGCTTTGGCACAATGCTTACCGCTTCTGGGAATTGGCTTTGTTACTGGTACTTGCGGCCTATAGCTGGCGCAATGCTTTAAATTTATGGCTGCCAACCGCAGTTTTAGTGATTGCCGGGTGGACAATGCGCCCCCGCCGCGCGAAGAAGCCCTTGGTCTATACCCACCGGGTTGACCGCTTATTGTTGACAACCGTTATACTAGTGGCTGGCGGATTTTATATGGCACATACATATGGCTTTTATCTGCTGCCTTTAACCGTCGCTTTAATTCCTCTGCTGGTATTGCTGGCTAATTATATCAATATGCCTTTTGAAGCTTGGCGGCGCGGGACATATGTTGCCAAAGCCCGTAAAATATTAAAGGCCAGCCCGGATTTAACTGTTATTGGTGTGACCGGAAGCTATGGCAAAACCAGCGTGAAATATTATCTGAATACCTTGCTGCAGGCGCAGTTTAATTCTCTGATGACCCCGGAAAGCTATAACACGCCGATGGGGGTTGTCAAAACCGTGCGCGAACGTCTTAAGCCGACACATGAGGTTTTTGTCTGTGAAATGGGAGCGCAAAATGTTGGTGATATTAAAGAACTTTGCGAAATCGCCTATCCCCGCCACGGCATTATTACGGCACTGGGGCAACAGCATCTGGAAAGTTTTAAAACGCAGGAAAATATTATCAAAACCAAATATGAATTGGCCGATGCCCTGCCTGATGATGGCTTTTTGTTGGTAAATGGCGACAATGAACTGATTCGAGCCAATCCGCCCCGGCACAAATTTATGACTTATGGCCTGAATGAAAATAATGATTTCCGCGCGGTGGATATCAAAGCCTCACCTAAAGGCACGTCGTTTACCTTTGTGACTTCTGGCGGAGAGCGTTGCGAATTGCGGACACAGCTGCTTGGCGAACATAACATCATTAATCTTGCCGGCGCATTGGCAATGTGTGTCCTGATGGGAATACCGCTAAGCAAACTGAAACCGCAGTTGCTTAAGATTTCGGCCGTGCCTCACCGTTTGCAGTTAACCGACCACGGCAATGTTACCATTATCGATGACGGTTTTAACTCCAATCCGAGCGGAACGCGTGCCGCTTTGCGCACTTTGTCATTATTTGACGACTATAAGATTATGATAACTCCGGGAATGGTTGAACTGGGAGAGGAACAGGATAAACTTAATCGGGAATTTGGCGAGAATGCCGCCAAAGTCTGTGATTATGTGATTTTGGTCGGTGATAAGCAAACCTGTGCCATTGCTGAAGGTTTATCCGCAGCCGGATATCCCGCGGATAAAACCTACGTTGCCGCCGGTTTGCAGGATGGTTTGGCTCATGCTTATGCTTTGCCGACCGAACGTAAAAAAATTATCCTTCTGGAAAATGACCTGCCCGATAATTACTAAGCTGTCCTTTTAATCTGCATAAAAACGCATATATAAGCCCTTACAAGGATATATGTGTTTTTATCAGAAAGGAATAAGCCAATGAAAGTTATTCTTCCGCTTGCTGTAGTTATTGCGGTATTGTTATTTTTCGGTGTTGGCGGGGTCAACAGTCTGGTTCGGCAGGATGAGGACGTTAACGCCGCTTGGGCGCAGGTGCAGAACCAATACCAGCGCCGTATGGATTTAATCCCTAACCTGGTTTCGACTGTTAAGGGGTATGCTTCTCATGAAAAAGAAACCCTGCAGGCTGTTATCCAAGCCCGCGCTAATGCAACCAAAATGACTGTTAATCTGGATGATGCCAAACAGGTTCAGGAATACATGAATGCCCAACAGGGATTAAGCTCGGCTTTGTCCCGCTTGTTGGCGGTTTCTGAAAATTATCCGGATTTGAAAGCCAATCAGAACTTCCTTTCTTTGCAAGACCAGTTGGAAGGCACAGAAAACCGCATTGCGGTCGCTCGCAAAGATTATATTGCTGTTGTGAGAGGTTTTAATCAGAATGTCCGTACTTTCCCCGGTATTATCTGGTCTTGGGTTTCCGGCTTGAGAGCCAAGCCTGTGTTTGACGCTGCTCCCGCGGCACAAAGCGCGCCGGTTGTCGCTTTTTAATCGAGGGATAAATGAAAAAGTTTCTCTGTGCCCTGTTTTTATTATTTCTGGTTGTCGCGCCTGCTTTTTCGGCAGGCGTGGACTATCCGGCTTTAAGCGGGCAGGTTGTAGATGAAGCCGGCGTTTTGTCCCCGCAGGAGAAAGCGCATATTTTAAGAATATTATCCGCAGATAAGGACAATCAGGTCGCCGTCGCCATTGTCAAAGACTTGCGCGGTTTGACCGGGAGGGAATATGGCATTGAGTTGGCCAGACGTTGGCAGTTGGGACAAAAAGGCAAAGATAACGGCGTGCTGATTTTAATTTCACCTAAAGACCGTTATGCTGGAATAGAGGTCGGTTACGGGCTGGAAAGTATTTTGCCGGACAGCCTGACCGGGAGGATACTCCGTGAATATATGTTTCCGCCATTAAAGGAAAACCTGAACTATGGCCGGGCAGCATTAAACGGAGCGGCAGCAGTTATGACTGTGCTGTCAGATGGTAAATTAAAGTTAGCGGATGGCGATGAAACCTCGTCGGGGAATGACCCTTTGGCAACTTTGTTAGCTTTAATAATCATCTATCTGGTAGTGACCGGAAGAATGCACCCGGGAAGCTTGATGATGCTTGGCCGCGGTGACCGGGGAGGCGGGCGCTTTGGCGGTGGAGGAGGCGGTTTCGGCGGCGGCGGTGCCGGCGGCCGGTTCTAAATTCCCTCTTCTTTGTATGGTCGGCTCATCAGCTTTTCCATTGCGGGTTTAAGCTCCAATCCGTCAAAAAGGACATGATTGACGGTTTCGCAGATTGGCATTTCTATTCCTAATTCTTTAGCGCACTTCATAACCGCCTGGGCAGTGTAAATCCCTTCGACGGTCTTTGTGTTTTCTTCCATTGGCTTTTGAGCGTTACCGCAGACGCCGATTTCATAACCGAAGCTGAAATTCCGGGACTGGGAACAGCTTGCCGTCATAACCAAGTCGCCTAAACCGCACATTCCCATCATTGTTTGAAAATTTCCACCTAAAGCTTTTGACAAGCGAGCCATTTCGTTAAAGCCGCGGGTAATCAGCGCGGCTCTTGCGCCATCGCCGAATTGAGCCCCTTCAACCACACCGGAAGCAATGGCAATAACGTTTTTGACGCTGCCGCCGATTTGCGGTGAGATAATATCCGTTGTCAGGTAAGGGCGGAAACTGGGCGTGCCGAGCATTTGTGCCAGTCGGGCGGCAATGCCCTCTTTCTTGCAGGCAATTGTTACTGAAATAAGTTTGTTCTGGGCAATATCCGCAGCAAACCCCGGGCCGGACAATATGGCCGTTGTTGCTTCCGGAACTTCCTCCTGCGCAACTTCTGACAACATTTTTCCGGAGCTTAGTTCAATTCCTTTGGCGCAAAGCACAATAATTGTGTCCTTTTTAACAAAAGGGCGCATTTGCTGTAAAACGGAGCGCGTCGCCTGGGCCGAAACTGTGAGCAGAATAACCTCTGCAAAATCCATCGCTTCCGAAATTTCCTGCGTTGCTCTGATCGTTGGGGGCAGGGGGGTATCCGGGAGATATTTTGCATTGCGATGCTGTAGGTTGATTGAAGCTGCCACATTCTTATCTCGTGCCTGGCATAAAACGTTGTTTCCGGCGCGCGCGGCAGTTAAGGCTAAAGCCGTTCCGAATATTCCTGTGCCGATAATACCGATATTATTCATGTCTTTCTCCTGAAGAACAGACTGAATCTTATACCATTTCGTATTAAGTGCAAGTCAATATTTATATTTGCGTTTGAGGGTTTTCAGATAATAAACGCTGACAATCATTGCAAACACTTCGGCAACGATAATTGCCGTCCAAATTCCGGTTATGCCAAAAAACAAAGGCATAATCATCACTGCGCCGCATTCGCAAACCAAAGTGCGTACAAAAGCAATAATCGCCGACACCAGCCCATTGTTTAATGCCGTAAAGAAGGCCGAAGAGTAGATGTTAAATCCGGCTAATAAGAACGAAACGGCATAGATTCGAAAAGCTTGTGTCGTCATATTCAGCAGCTCTTCGTCATAGCCGACAAAGATGTTAACCAGAATTCTGGCAGATATTTCCGCTCCCAGCATCAGAAAAACAGATGTCAAAATGATGAACGTATAATTCATTTTAAACAGGTTGCGCAGTTCGGCTGAGTTCTTCGCGCCATATTGATAACTGACTAACGGGTTGCTGCCTACGGCAAAGCCGATAAACACCGATAGAAAAATAAAATTGACATAAGCAATGACACCGTAAGCAACCACGCCGTTTTCGCCCACCAATCTCAACAGCTGATAATTATACAGCATAAGGACGATTGAAGCCGAAATATTTGACATAAACTCGCTTGCGCCGTTGGTGCAGGATTTAAGCAGTGCCTGAGCATAAAATTTTGTTTTGCAAAGCCGCAACGGCGATTTATTGGGAAAGAGAAAATAAATAAAAGGGACGATACCGCCGATAGCCATGGCGATAACGCTGGCCCACGCCGCTCCGGCAAGCCCCCAGCCGTAAACGGAAATAAAAAGAGCATCTAAGATAATGTTGGCCAGCCCCGCGGCAATGGTGATAATCATGCTTAATTTCGGTCGTTCGGCAGTTATCATAAAAGCCTGAAAGAGATATTGCAGCATAAACAGCGGCGCTGCCGGCATTAAAATTTTGCAGTAAAGCATCGCGTCTTCCAACAGAGCGCCTTCTATGCCCAAAGCAGTTAATGCCGGGCGTATCCATAATAACGACAGCAAAGCTATGGTTAAACCGATAATGAAACAGGCATATGTCAAAAGCGAAAAAATCCGCTTGGCTTTAAGAGTATTTCCCGAGCCAAGCGTTTTGGCAACCAAAGCATTACCGCCGGAACTGAACATAAAACCGATAGCGCCGATTATCATAAAAAAAGGCATCACCAAATTAATGGCCGCAAACGGCGTTGTGCCGACATAATTAGAAACAAACAGCCCGTCAACAACATTATATATGGATGTAAAAACCATCATCACCACAGCCGGAAAAGTAAAACGCAACAGCTTGGGAAAGTTAAAATGGTCTGAAAGTTGAATTGTCATTTAATCACCGTTTAAGTTGAGGCTGGTTAAGTAAGAAAATTTGTGGCCGTCATTCAAAGTACCTGCCCGAAAAATAACCCGAAATAAGCCTGATATCAAGGGCAGTTTTGTTTTTATGTGAGCGATTGTAATCTTCAAAACCGTAAATATATATGAGATGAAGCTAATTTGTTTTTGGAGGGAATATAAAACATTTATATTTGGGAGCAGCATTCACGGCAGTATTGCTGAGTGCGGCCTCATCTTATGCCATTACGGTTACAGGTAATGCCAACGCGGTTATCCGCCGCAATATTGCGGCCACGTAAATCCAAATAATGAATTTTGGGACAATCAATTCCGGAGCAACAGCCGGAATAGTAACCTTATCGCCGGCAGGTGTCAGAACCTCGGCATTGTCTTATTTTTCTATAAAAATTCTAGTCTGATTTTATAAAGAAAAATCATGTTTAATATTTGTTGACAAAATGAGCCAAAAAATATATTGTTGGACAATAGCAAGGAGAAGCTCATGCCAAATAATAGTTATCCGAATTTACCGACAGTTAGTGAAGTGATTACGGCTTTATGTGACAGATGTCTGGGAGAAGGGCAGGAAGTGAAAGTTTATAAAATTGACACAAATCCTGATTTCACTGTGCAGAAAAGTCTGGACGCGCCATCTGTGTCCGTCTTAAAAGATTATCTTCAAAAATATCCGTTTAAAACGCAGTCGGATGTTTTCGGGGATCGTAATTTTGCCCAGCCCATTGCGCATTGGAGCCATCCGGATATAAAACATGGCGAAACTGTTTTAACAATTAACCGCTATTCTCCGGGCTTTTCAATTGAAATTCATAAACCGGGACTGCCTGCGCCTGATTGTGAGGAATCGCTCATCAAGACCAGAACCTGGTCTGAAAAAATTGCAAATATGCCGGATTCTTCTTTTGACATCCTTTATGATGATTTGCATTACCTCTCATCCCGCCGCCACTCTATCGATGTATGCTCATTAGGCCTGTTTACCAATACCGGAAACCTTTTGTTTTCCAGCCGTGATCAACGGGCTTACATTATTGATGTACAGCCGTTTATTCAAAAGCCTGGCATTGCGCCAAACCAAAGCAAGGGCTTTAATACGCCGCTGTATTTGACACGCGGTTTACTGCCTGGTGCTCTCTGCTATGCGGAGGAGCATAGTAAAGATGCCGAATTGATTAATTTGCGGACGGAAATTATCTCTAAAAGCATTAATGCTGCTAAACGCAATAATCTGAATGATGTCAACGGATATCTAAAAGGAAGTATGGATAATATGCTCCATTTCTGGCAACTCCAGCTGCTTAAATTGAATATTCCTAAAAAATATCAGAACTCCTTTTTAACGCAAATAGGCTCTGTCAAACAGGAACAGCGCTATGAACCGCTGGCAAAACCTTTGGTATATTACCAAATCCGCGGCTGTAATGACTATTAAAAAGTAAGGTTGTTGTTTAGCTTAAGTGTTAAAATAAATAATAGATTGATTTTATCTTAGCTGTTTTATATTCTTAGCCAAGATTAAATAATTATTATTCAAACAATTAAATATTTTATATATGGAAAAGGATAAAACCCCTTTAGAACAACTGACAGCTTTTTGCAATGCTTGCTGGGATTTTGAATCTGATGTTCAACAACAAAAGTATGATGAGTTATGCGCAGCATTTACTCAATTGTCTGTTAAGGAAAAAAGAGAGATTATTCCTCTGTTGGTGGATAAAAGCGCAATCTATCCTCAGCTTGTTTTTCTTGCTAAAAAGCTTTTTGATACTTTGGATTTTGCGGAAAAAAGTTGTTTAACAATCCATCTGGTATCTCCGACTGACATGAGCTGTCGCAGGATTTGTCCTGAAGAGTACCTCTGGCGCAAGAAACATCATTTTTCTTGTTGGCAAGAACAGGGAGGCTATTGGCGTCCTGTGTCTGCAATAGATGTTATGACATTTCAAGATGAAATGGCAATGATTGTCGCCACCAATAGCCCGGTAATCCTTCTTTGTGGTTAGCCTGTATAAAAAACGCCCCATCTTGAGGCGTTTTTTTTGTAAAATCCAACCACCATTCCTAACGGCTGATTAAATGTGGAAGATATTAAAAGCCTATGCTGTCTCAAGGGTAGATATCCTTTCTGTCTAAAATAGATGTATCAATGACAGAAGAGATTAAAAGTTACTATCGAGATGTATTTGATGTTCTGTATGCTAAGGATAATGAAAGACGGACAAGTTGTGTTTAATAATCATTGGGCTTGGATTGTAGTATTCCAAGCCCTTAATAAAAGAAACTTTGCTGTTGTTAAGTATTTTAATGATAGTTATTCGGTGGTCGAAGTATAACTTACAAATTATATTTAACGACCTGACTTATCAAAATGTTTTGAAATTTTTGCTTCAATATCCTTTATTTTTTTAGGTAATTTAATATCTTGTAAATTAGTTCCTGATTTTTCATCAATTTTACCTGCCAACCTTTTTCGTGCCGCAGCTAATCTATTGGTTGTATTTTGTTCTTCATTTGTCTTTGACTGTTCTTTTATGTTCTTGTTAATTCCATTTAAGCTATCTTTAATATATTTCTGTGCATATGCTGAATAATTATAAGCACATTGACAAACACATCCAAAACTAAAACCAGAATGTCCATCATCTAAACCACTAACCATTTTTTGTTGTGTTTTATAATCAGCTTTATGGAAACTTTGAATTGCTTCAGGTGTCTTTAATGTTTCAAATACTTTTTTTGCATCAGCAATTATCATTTGGTCTAATTCGCCACCATTATCATAGTTTTTATATCCGGCAAAATATTCATCAAAAGTATATGGTTGTTCTTTAGTCTTGTATTCAGCGTAATTATAAGCACATTGACAAACACAGCCAAAACTAAAACCAGAGTGTCCATCATCTAAACCACTAACCATTTTTTGTTGTGTTTTATAATCAGCTTTATGAAAACTTTGAATTGCTTCAGGTGTCTTTAATGTTTCAAATACTTTCTTTGCGTCAGCAATTATCATTTGGTCTAATTCGCCACCATTATCATAATTTTTATATCCCGCAAAATATTCGCTGAATGATTTAATTGTTGAATCTGTATTTGAGATACTTTCTTTATTCTCTTGTTTAGTTTCTGCTTTAATACCAAATGCCTCGGGATTTCTTTCAATTGTTGAATTAAGCGGGTCGCCGACAGCTCGCCATAATCCCGCTCCTTTACTTTTATAAGAAGATATTATATTAATTTCTTCAGGATTATTTAATACTGCTGTAATTTTATCAGGATGTTGTTCTATAGTATCTTTGCAATTAAATAAAATATCATCAATATCCAAAGCATCAAACAAAGGCTTCCCTTCTTTATCTTTTGTTTCTGATAACATTTTTATCATATCAGGATGCTTATCAATCATCCCTAAAACAACATTTTTATCATATGAAACGCTGTCTAATGCAGAAATCAAATCTTGTCTTAAAACCATTACTTCCTCCTAAGCTCTGTATAAAATAGGCTGGCTAAGTCAAATATTTATTTTATTGTATAACATTTTTGTCTAATGTTCAACAATAAAATAAATACAACGTTTCCCTAATGTTTATACATTACAATCCAAAACTCCCTTTATATCTATAAAATGAGCTTCGAACTCGCTTTTACGTCTTGGTTTATATAGCAAAAAACACCCCGAAAGGTACTTGGTACGTTGTGTTTGGGGTAAGATTGGCTTCATCGAACCTGCGTCGCAAGGGCGGTGATACTTCCGTCTTGCCTGCTCCTCGGTTTCAAAACAACTTTCTCGTTGGTTCAAATTCGTCTTCTCAACAATAAAAAAGAGCTTAAGACAAAAGTCTAAGCTCTTTTTTTATGGCTGGATTGAATTCGCAATCCGCGGACTAATTTATTAATATTCATAATTTAAGTGTTATCAAAATTTTAAGGTGTTTTTGCTATCAATAATTAAAATAGATTGTATTTATAGGATTAATGATATGGCAAAAAAGGAAGCAAAAACAGATTTATGGGTTTATGATTTATTAAATGAAGCAGATATTGAATTAGATCCACAAGGTTGTTCTATCAAAGAAATTGGTGAAGCACTGAAAACCGCTTCCAAAAGAGGAACAGGAAAAACGGGATTTCCTGAATATGTGGGTGTTGTAAAAGATTTTTTGTTAGTTATTGAAGATAAAGCGGATTTATGCAAGCATATTAAAAAAGATGGTGATGTTATTTGCCAGGATGTACAGTCTATTACCAACTATGCTGTAAATGGTGCCTTATTCTATGCTAAACATTTAACAAGACATACATCCTATAAAAAAATTATTGCATTTGGTATATCGGGTGATAAAAAACGTCATAAAATAAGCCCTGTCTTTGTTGATAATACGGAGTATTATAGAGAACTTCCCGAAGTTGAGTCTTTTATTAATTTTAATGAAAATAATATTATTGGTTACTATACGCACGAGATATTAAAAGAAGAAACCAACATAGAAAAAGAAACGGCTGAAATACTAAAAGATGCAGCAGAATTACACGAAGATTTAAGAAATTATGGAAATTTGAAAGATACAGATAAACCGCTTGTCGTATCAGGTATTTTATTAGCATTAGATGAAGCAGAGCAAGGTAATTTTTCTATTGGTAGTTTAAAAGGGGATACCGTTAAGACTGATGGGCAGAAAATATATGATGCCATACAGGATAATTTAAAGCGAGTGAGAGTATCGCCAGATGTAAAACGGGATAAAATATTATCACAGTTTTCTATAATTAAAGATTCCCAAAAATTAAATGAAGTTAATAAGACATTAGGTAAAACGCCTCTTAAATATTACGCAGAGTTTTTATATGAGAAAATTTATAAATGCATAAAATGCATTCAATCACCAGAAGATTATTTGGGGCGTTTTTATGGTGAGTTTATGAGTTATAGCGGTGGTGATGGCCAAAGTTTAGGTATTATTTTAACTCCCAAACACATTACTCAGTTGTTTTGTGATTTGTTGGATATTCAGGCTGATGATTATATTTTAGATCCGTGTTGCGGAACGGCAGGTTTTCTCATTGCAGCAATGCATCATATGTTTATGAAAGCGGGTAATAATCAAAATTTGATAGAACATATCCGTCAAGAACAATTGCACGGTTTTGAGTTGCAACCATATATGTTTGCTATTGCGACAACCAATATGATTTTGCGAGGTGACGGAAAAAGTAATTTAATCAATGATGATTTTTTGGAACAAGACCCTAAAAAATTGCAATTAAAGCAATGTAATGTGGGGATGATGAATCCTCCATATAGTCAGGGGTCAAAGAAAAATCCGTCATTATATGAAATATCGTTTGTGGAACATCTATTGGATTCATTGGTTAAAGGTGGTAGATGTGCGGTAATTGTTCCGCGATCGTCAATGACAGGGAAATCAAAAGAAGAACAGGCAATAAAGGTTAATATTTTAAAACATCATACATTAGAAGGGGTGATAACTCTAAATAAGGATACCTTTTACGGAGTCGGTACAATGCCGTGTATTGCTGTTTTTACAGCGCACAATCCCCATAAAAAAGACCATATTTGCAAGTTTGTTAATTTTGAAAATGATGGTTATAAGGTTGCCCCACATATCGGTTTGTTGGAAACTGAATCAGCAAAAGATAAAAAACAACATTTATTAGATGTTTGGTTTGATAGAATGGATGCTGATACGAAGTTCTGTGTCAAAACGACTGTTGAAGATACGGATGAGTGGTTGCATAGTTTTTATTATTTTAATGATGAAATTCCGACCGATGCTGATTTTGAAAAAACAGTTGGAGATTATTTATCGTTTGAATTTTCAATGATAATGCAGGGACGTAAATATCTATTTGAGGAGAATAGCAATGAAACTAACAGATAGGGGGTGGAAAGAGTTTAAAATTGGTGATTTATTTGATATAGACAAAGTTCGTGGTTTGCCTACTGAAAATTATAAATGCGGAGATGTTCCATATATAACTACTTCTTCTAATAATAATGGCTTAACAGATTTCATTAGTGCTGATAATAAAGCAATAAGTAAACAAAACAGTATTTCAGTAGACCCTATAAAAGGAAAATCTTTTTATCATCCATATAGCTTTGTCGGTAGAGGGTTTAGTGGTGCTTCAATCAATTTGTTATCTTCTTCTAAATTAAATAAAAATATTGCTTTATTTTTTTGTACAGTAATAGAAAATACAGCAAATAATAAAGCATCCTATGGGTATTTATTCAATGGTAATAGGTTAAAACAAGGAACTATATTACTTCCTGTTACAAAAAAAGGGAAACCCGACTATCAATTTATGGAAGATTACATCAAAGAAATGATGTATAGAAAACGGCAAGAATATATTGACTATACAAAGGTTAAATTAGAACAAAACAGATAATCCCCTTGCATTGCAAAAAATGGAAAGAGTTTTTTATTGAAGATATATTTACTGTGTCAGCAGGTAAAAGATTAACTAAACAAAAAATGGAGTATGGAAATATTCCTTTTTTAGGGGCATCGGTTTCTAATAATGGAATTACAAATTTTATATCACAAAAAAATTGTTCCTATGATAGAAATGTATTGGGGGTTAATTATAATGGAAGTGTCGGTGAAGCTTTTTACCATCCATATGGATGTGTTTTTAGCGATGATGTAAAACGATTTCATTAAAAAAATTATACAGACAATCAAAATGTTTTGTTGTTTTTGTCTTCAATAATAGCAAAACAAAAAGAGAAGTATAGCTATGGGTATAAATTTAATGAAACACGGATGTTAAGACAATATATTCTGCTTCCTGTTAATAACAATGATAGACCTGATTATACATATATGGAGCAATATGTAAATTATATGTTAATTCAAAAGTATAATGATTATTTAGAATATGTGAAAAAATCCACAAATATATGAAATGCTTTAACTTTTTGATAAATAAAGATATTTATCAAAAATAGTCCGAAGATGATTCGTATTATAGCTTATATCAACATAAATTTTCGGACTTAGATAAGATGTTGATTTATAAAGAAAAACCGCCAAAATGACGGTTTGCAAATTATGGCTGGGGAGGCAGGAATGGCGTCGTCGAACCTTCGTCGCAAGGGCTGTGATACTTCCATTTCACTTGCTCCTCGGTTTCAAACCAACTTTCTCGTTGGTTCAAATTCGTCTTCTCAACAATAAAAAAGAGCTTAAGACAAAAGTCTAAGCTCTTTTTTTATGGCTGGGGTGGCTGGATTCGAACCAACGAATGTCGGCACCAAAAGCCGATGCCTTACCACTTGGCGACACCCCAATTTTATTTTCGGCTGGTAAGTTGCCGAATGCAAGCAACGCTCGCAGGGGTATATTTATGCTATAATTTAAATTATTGCAAGTCTTTTTTTTATAATGTGAATTTTTATCGCGATTTCTTCATTAACTGCGTTTGTGTTTTTGTAAACAAGTCAAGCTCGCGTTCTTCTTTTTCGATTTCGATAAAGCTGCTGGCTGAACCGAATAATTCCCCGGAAGCTTGTCTTTTTTGGCCGTTTTTAATATACGGATAGGTATAGGTTGTTCCGTCATCGGATACTGTCACGCCGCCCATTTGTTTCAGGTGGGTTGCTTTCATAACATCTTTCCCGGCTTTATTTTTCTTAAGGTCAAGCATATTAAGCGCATATTTATGAGCATCGCTTTGTATTTTTTTCAACATATCTGTCGGAGTTTGCTCTTTGCTTTTAATACCGGCATCAGTCCGGTATTTAATGTACAGCGCGTTAGAATAGAGATTCTCAAAAGCAGCAAGATATTTTTCTTGAGGATTAGCCTTTTGCTGGGTAGTTTGTGGCATAGCCGCGTCTTTAGAAGCTGATTGCGCATCCACTCTTCCGGATAAAGATGATAAGACAATAGCGGCTGTTAAGGCTTTATTTTTAAAAGACATAGATATGCTCCTCGCGGTTGAAACTATCGTCATAGTACCACGTTTTAGCCTATGGGTCAAGGTGTTTTGTCAAATTTGCCAAAATTTATGCTTTTTTGCTTAAAAGTTGTTTTTTCTTTTCTTCTCTGGCTTTAAGCAAGTCCAAATCTCGTTCGGTGGCAATACGATCAAGAATAGTTTTAACGACTCTGTCCAGTTCTTTGTTTTCGCGATAATCGGCGTGTAAGGCAAAGTTAACGCGATTGTCCACAAGCAGGCGTAAAGCTTTATTTTTGCTGGTGCTGCTTTGGTCGTAAACGGCAACAGCATTTCCGCCTCTGTCTTTCGTCAGTTTCATTGATGGAATGTCGGTCATGCCATCGCCAAAATAAATCATTCTTTTGAACGGGATGGGGCGCTCATCATCGGGAGTAAATTCGTTGACGGCTACGTCGTCATTTTTCCCTAAACCCTTGTTAATCTTAGACAGATATTGTGTCTTGATGCTGTAATTAATAACGCGTGCCGGCCATACGGGAGTACCGTCTTCGCCAAAAGCATAAGAGCAGGCAAAAACATCTTTGAAATACTTTCTGACTTCCGTTCCTGCCATAATTTCTTCATAGCCTGAGGAGATGATGTAGTGTTCAATCTCCAAATCCAAACTGTCGCCAAAACGGTTAATGCGGTTAAACCACTCAAGCACACCGGGAAAATAAACAACGCCTTTGCCGCAGTTTTTCAGGTTTTCTTTGGTTAGGCGAATACCCATTTCTTTGGCTTTTTTCATAAAATAATACATACTGCCTGTTACCTGGTCAGCATCATTTTCGCGCGACCACTGATTAGCTTCGGCCCAAAACTCATCCGGCGTCATGCCAAATTGCGGAATAAGGCAAAAATCCTGCATATATTGGGTGCTTAATGTTTCGTCAAAATCATAAATCAACGCCACTTTAGTCTTATTATTTTGCATTTTAAATTATCTCCGCTTGCTTTTTGGGATTTATTATTATAGAAATAATAAGTTAATTTTTTACTAGCTTATTTCAAAAGGAATATGGAAATGGTTGCAAAGACAATGGACCAGTTAGTTTCATTATGTAAACGCCGCGGATTTATTTTTCAAAATGCAGATATCTATGGCGGTATGCAGGGCGTCTATGATTATGGTCCGTTGGGTGTTGAACTTAAAAACAATCTGAAAGCCGCTTGGTGGCGCGCTATGGTTTATGAACGTGATGACGTTGAAGGGCTGGACGCTTCGATTTTGACCAATCGCAAAGTTTTGCATTATTCCGGGCATGAAGATACTTTTTCTGACCCGATGACCGATTGCCGCAAATGCAAAGGGCGTTTTCGTGCGGATCATATTCAGGACGGCAAATGCCCGAACTGTGGCTCTACGGATTTGACGGAGCCGCGTCCGTTCAACCTGATGTTCAAAACCACGGTCGGCCCAATTGAAAATGCGGAAAACGTAGCCTACCTGCGTCCAGAAACGGCTCAGGCAATTTTTACACAATTTAAAAATGTTGTTGATTCAACTTCTCGGAAACTGCCTTTCGGTATCGCTCAGATTGGTAAATCTTTCCGTAATGAAATTACGCCGCGTAACTTTATTTTCCGCGTCCGCGAGTTTGAACAAGCCGAACTGGAATTTTTCGTAATGCCCGGTGAAGATGAAAAATGGCACGAAATGTGGAAAGAAGCCCGCATTAAGTGGTGGGAAGAGCAGGGGCTTAAACGCGAAAATATCAATATTTATACCACCCCGAAAGATGATTTGGCACACTATGCCAAAGCCTGCTACGATATTGAATATCTGTTCCCGCACGGGATGGAAGAGCTGGAAGGCATTGCCAACCGGACGGATTATGATTTGGGCAATCATACCAAAGGGCAAGATGAATTAAACCTGACATCTCACTGCCACCCCAACAGCGATTCGACCACCAAGCTTTGTATTCGTGATGATGAGAGTAATTCTTGGGTTGTTCCGTTTGTCATTGAGCCGTCTATGGGCGTTGACCGTGGCGTTTTGGCTGTTTTGACTGAAGCCTATGAAGAAGAAGATTTGGGTGAGGGCAACAGCCGTATTGTTCTGAAGCTGAAAAAACATCTTGCACCGATTAAGGTTGCCGTCATTCCGCTGAAGAAAAATAATGAACAGATTATGGCGAAGTGTCACGAAATCAAACAAAATCTGTTGAAACTGGGTATTGGGCGCGTTGCGCTGGAAAACACCGGTAATATCGGTAAGGCATATCGCCGTCATGATGAAGTCGGAACGCCGCTGTGCATTACGGTTGATTTTGAAACAATCGAAAACCAGCCGGAAAGCGTCACTATTCGTGACCGTGACACAATGGAACAGCACCGTGTCAATGTTGCGGATTTGCCGGCTTATCTACGAGATTATTTTCTGAGTTAAAAAAAGCTCCCTTAGGGGAGCTTTTTTTAACTGCCGTAATAAGGAACGAAAGTAGCGTGTATGTCATTTGCGTTCATTTCTATTCTATCGCCTGCTGAAACATTGAAATAGAAAAAAGAGCGTTGAGTTACATCACCGGTTAATGAACCTATTTCTTTATTGTTAATATTGATAAAAACGCCAACATTCCTCTTGTCATGGGCGTGTCCGATTATGATTCCGTTTTGATAAGCCGACCAATTACTCATATCCGAAATATCCGTAGCCCCAGCCCAATTTAACTTAAATTGAAAAAATATATCAGCTTTTTTCACACAATTGAAGTAAGAGGAATTAAAAGGACATTTCATCGGGGTGTTGACACAATCGGAAGTGCTGCCGGTATAAGTATATCCAAGAGTAGAGCAAGAGGGTTGCGCGCCGCAGGTGAGGGCGTAAGCGTTATACGCGATGGCAGTGGTCAACATCCCTGTAGTGATGATACGAGGTAATTTCATAATTGTTCTCCTAATTAGTTAAGTTATCTGTTGTCTTCTCTTGAACCCCGTTCGTGGAGATAGTGCACAAGGGAAGCAACGCGTTGTTATGGCACTGCTGCCAAAGTAGCAATTCTCGCACCAGGCGCTACCAGTCCTTCTCATCCCATGAACTCCATTCGCGGAGATAGGGCACAAGGGAAGCAACGCGTTGTCATGGCACTGCTGCCAAAGTAGCAATCCCCGCCTCAGGTGCTACCTGGCCTCAGGCGCGGCCTGGGGCGACGGTGCATGGCATCCAGTACTTGTACCAATCACAAGACGTGTCCGAAATGTCGGTATAACCCGAGGCGCATTTCCCGGTCGGAAAATACTTCCCCGAGCATTGCTCAAAGGAGCACTCAACCCCCGTTGGGCAAGAGGTCAGATAACCATATTCGCCACAGGTTTTGCACGAGGTGTAATACT
>CAJTMA010000011.1 GCA_910577205.1 uncultured Alphaproteobacteria bacterium | reverse complement strand
CCCCGATTACTTGTGGTGTTGATGGCCGATTGAATACCAATGCGATATTAGCCAGCAGCTGTAATGGTACAACTTATGCCGCAACAGCGACAAATAATTACCAACCGACCGGCTGTGCCAAAGATTTCTGCAAGAAAACGAAATGGTTTTTACCCAGCATGAGAGATTTGCAGAATATTTACTTACAAAAAACACAGATTGATGCCTCTTTGACGCTTTTGAAAGGCTATAGCGCCACGACAGTAAAGAGTAATTATTATTGGTCCTCTACCGAGAACGGTAGTAACCACGCGAGGCTATTCAATATGTTTAATGGTTACAGGTTCTACGACTATAAGTACGGTACCAGTAACTCCGTCAGGCCGGTTCTCGCTTTTTGAGGTGTTATTTGGTATTGCCGTAGATTCCTTCGCCCCAGTCTTCGGCTAATTTCTGCAAGCTGGCATCAATGGTTTTCAGGCGTTTTTCGGCAGCGATCCGGGAAATGTAGATAAATAAATTGGGAACTTCAAGATAAACAATTAATCCTAATCCGGCAGAGCCGAGCATGATTATCAGATTGAAGATATCGCTCAGAATGAAGAAAGCGTCACGTACCGTAAAGTTATTGATGACGTGAAACAGGTAAATGAAAACGCCGGCAAGGTTAAAGCAGCCGACAATAATTAGTTTGTTGGTGTTTTTGCGGTCGGTGACCATAATGGTAAAAGTCGGCAGCAAGCCAATGAGCAAGACAACCATCACCGGTAAGGTTGTGAAAATAGCAATTAGCACGCCGAAAGCCAGCATGATTTTTTGCAAGAGGGTTAATTTGAAGTAAGCTCCTTGCAAGCCTGGAGCTTGATTGTTGTTGCGGACCTTGCTGATTCTGCTCATTTCATTATCCAGAAGAAAAGGTTAAGCACAAAGGAGGTTATCATTGTCAAAACTGCTAACATGCTGGCAAAGCGCATGGCAACGGTTTTGGCTTCTTCATTCCACTTGGCGGTATTGTTAATCAGGTTGTTTTTTTCGCTAATCATCAAATTGGCATTTTTTAATGCGTTGGCGTAGTCGAGGTTGTCTTTTTGACGAGCTTCGTCGTTTTCGATGATTTCGGTTATTTCATGAAGTTTGCCGTTTTTGTGGACTTTCAGCAATTCACGTTCCAGATATTTCTGGTATTTCAGATTATGATAGCTTTTAATAACCAGCATACAGGCGCTAACCAGCCATTTGGCCAGATTAGGCAGTTGCGCAGGGCCGTATTTGTTTTGCATATCAGTATAGAGGCGCAAAATAGCGCTGGCTTGCAGGGCTTCTCGTCCGGAATTGATGTCGGTAAGAATGCCGTCAATTTTTTTGCCGAGTTTGCAACGTAAATAAGCCATGATGTTTTTATCATAGGGCATGGAGGTTACTTTGCCTGAGGCATAAGTATGGTCAAGTGCCCGTAAAATGCGTGGCGCAGAATTGACAAATTCATCGCCAAGCAAAGGGCTGATGCAAGGCAAATCGTCATCAAAGTCATACATAATGCGGTCAATGCCGTAGCCCATGTCGCGGCGGCTGATATATGCCTTAAATTCTCCGGAATTAGATGGTGCGCGGACGGAAGTTTGTTCCTGATACCAGCTTTTAATTAGGTCGGTATTGAACAAATCGTAAAAATTGTTCAGATTTTCGTTGTTTTTGATGGCGTAGAACAGCGCTTTAGATATGCCGCCGGGAAAGAAGCAAAGGTTTTTAAATTTTATGGGCATTCGCGGGTTAAGCAGAATGCAAAGTTTGGAAATGATTAAATCTTTGCCGGATGCGTTTTCGCCGCTAGTATGCAGCAACTTGTCAATTTGGGTGTTGAGCTTTTCGTTTTCCAGGCCGTTTTTTATCCAGTCGGTGATTTTTCCTGAGCGCAGGAGTTCGTATGCTTCTTCCGGATTTTGTGATAAAGCGTAAGAAACATCCGACGTGGTATAAACTTTTTCGTTGTTAATTGTTAATGATTTCTTGGGGCGCTCGTTGGAGGTTGGTGTCGAGGTAATTGTTTTTCCTTCGAGGATGCTGTAGGTCTGGCTATAAGTCCAGCGGTTTTCTTCGTCATCGTTCAACAGACCGCGGAAGATATTGCCGTAATACATGGAAACTTTGTCATTATCCAGCAGAGTTGAATAGCTGCCTTTTTTTAGTTTGAGCCGCAGGACTTCAGTGTCGGTAAGTTCATTGAGCAACGGGTGTCCCAAATATAGTTGGAGCATGACCGCCCCGACAGCGTAGATGTCATTTTTTTCATTGCCATTGCCGCGGCCTTCTTTCATTGCGGCCAGACTTTCAATAGTTTCAAAAGCTGCAGGCTGGTGAAAGGCCGGAAAAGAGGCGATGCAGTCACCGAGAATGATGTTTTCCCGGGCTTCATCACGGTAATAGATATTTTCAGGGCGAATGGCGCGGTGTGTTATGCCATAGCCGCGAAGGACTTCGGTTACCGAAAGCAGGGATAATAAAGTGTTTTTGAATTTGTCCGGCTGGTTTTTGAGGCTGTAATTTCCGTTGCTGTCTATGACGCGTCCGCCGAGCGGCGTTTCATAAATCAGAGCCATATTGCGGGAATTTTCTAACGGATAGCTGACAATGCCGTACTCGACCAGCTTCATGATTCCCTGATGTTCAATGGATTTGAGATAAGGCAGCAAAGAACTGCGCGGTGAGGTTTTGTTGTTGCAGATGAGAGCAAAAAGTTCGCGCTTGTCGTTAATTTTATCTTCGACTTTATAAGCCTTTCCGCCATTGCTGTCCAGCCAAACCATAGGTGTCGAAAAATCAATGCTGTATCTTTCTTTCAAGACATAGACATTTTCTTTGCCGGAGGCAGGAATTGCTTCTGCCGGAGCTGCCGCTTGGGGATGCTCTGTTTCTTGTTCAGCCATTAGGTGGATTCTCTCATCTTAACTTTCTTATAGGCGGGATTATATAATAATAAGGGTTAATAAAACACAAATATTTTTTGTTTTTATGGAAAATTAACGCTAAAATACGGCAAATATCGCTAATCAGGTTAGGATAGTATGGAAAAATCGCAAACATTAGACGGCCTAAGCATAGAATTTTTGGAACAAGCGGATCAGTCTGCGCCGCAGCCTGCTGTGCCGCCCGGGATATTGGCGGAAGCCGGGCGTTATCATATTGATTTGGATGCTTTGGAAAAAGTGGATGTTTCAACAAGTTTTCCGGCTCAAACCCAGGCTCAAGCCAAACCTGAAATATCTGTCAGTAACAGTTTTACCAGTCGCTTTCTTGAAGAAACGGATATTCCTTTGTCGGATGTGGCCAATAAAGTTTTCAGCCGCTCTGACCGTCCGGTTGTGATTGTGCGGGATGATAAAATCGAATATGCCAATAAGACTTTTATGAGTTTGCTTGAGGTGAAAAGCGAGGCTGAGCTTCTTCATGAAAAGTTTTTGAAGCTGGTGGTGCGGGATGATTGGAATTTTTTAGCTGAAAATATCGGCGCGATGTTAACCAATAACGAGGCGGCGACCATCCGTCTGCTTGGGGCTAATCACAAAGTTTTAAAAGTTAAATTTGAAGCGATGTATTTGTCGGATAACCAGCATTTTACATTTATTTTGATGGGAGAGCCGGTTGTGCCGAAAGCAGTGACTGCGATGAGTATGTATGATCCGGTGACCGGTTTGCCGAATTTTTATCTGTTTGAAGACAGGGTACAGACGGCTGTTAATTATGAAAACCATAAAGATGTCCGGCAGCGTAAAAATATGATTGCTGTTGCCGGGGTGAGTATTGATAATTTTGCGGCGCTTAAAAATATCGGATTGCATGATTTGGTTCTTCGAAAATTGGCCGAAAGGCTGATGCTCAGTCTTAAGAAAATTTATACGGCCGCCAGCGGGCTGAAGTTTCAGTTTTGGGTTTTGCTGCCGGATGTTGCCGATGAGGAAAGTCTGAAAGTCGAATTGCAGAAAATACAAAATATTTTTGCTGAGCCGGTGGCTGATAATTTTACGAAACATGATATTTCAGCTTCTATCGGGGTCAGCGTTTATCCTGAACCAGCCAGTTCGGCAAAAAAATTGATAGAGCAGGCAATTATGGCCGCTCAGAAAGCTCAAAAAGAGGGTGGCAGGCGGATGCAGGTGTTCGGGGTTTAATCGGTTGTGTCGAAGAAGCCGCGCCCTTCACGCAGAATTTGAAATGCTTCTTCCGTGTAAGTTCCGTCCGGGGTGTGGACTGTCAATCCGGGTAGAATGGAGGCCGGCGTTTTGCAGTCTTTTTCAGCAATTATCATAACGCGTTTGGCGTTTTGTCCGGGTTTTGAAAACAACGGGATGATTTTAATATTTCCTGCTTTGCCATAAAGTGCGGCTAAAATTTCAGTGACAGCTTCTGCCCGGTTAATCAGGTATATAAAGCCTTTGGGGGCTGTCATTTTAATGCAGAATTTAATCCATTCCGTCAGGTTAAAATCATGATGGTTATGAGCAAAAGCCTTGCTTCGATTAGGCGAGGGCATATCGTGATCGCTGTAGGGCGGGTTAGAAATAACATGGCGAAAAGAACAGGGAGGCAGTATCGCTTTGGGTGGGCGGATGTCGGCATTTATGTAATTAAGAAACTGTTCAAAGCCATTGGCTGAGGCACTTTTGTTTGATAAGTCAGCAAGCTCGGGTTGTAGTTCAAGTCCGGTGATTTGCGGTTCTTTTTCCCGGAAGCGCGCGGCAAGGCAGAGCGAAATTGCCCCCGTTCCCGAGCCGACATCAAGTATCTTATCGCCGGGTTTAACCTTGTTAACCAACGATGACAAAATGACGGCGTCGGTTGATGCCCGGTAGCCGTTTAATGGTTGGAATATTTTAACCTGTTTGTTTAGCAGGTAGTCGTTGCTGTAATTTGTCATTTTTTCCTCATGCAGATTGTAGCCGATATTTTGCAAAAATCCAGCAAATAATTATCTGAAATCGGTTGCAACAGCGGTAAGGGTTGTGTAAACTGGCAGCATTATTTAACTTTACAAGGATTGATGGATATGAAGACACTGATTGTGATTCCAGCCCGTTATGGCTCGACCCGTTTTCCCGGCAAGCCGCTGGCTAAAATTGCCGGTAAGGAAATGTTGCTCCGTGTGTGGGAAAATGCTTTAAAGGCGGCGGCTAAATTCGAGGGTTGTCAGGCAGTGGTGGCGACAGATGATGAACGGATTATGGATTTTTGCCGCAGTCACGGAATGACAGCAGTGATGACATCGGTTAATTGCCCGACCGGTACAGACCGGGTGATTGAGGCCGCTGAAAAAATGCCGGAGCTGCCGGAGTTTGTTGTTAATTTGCAGGGCGATAATCCGATTTGCCCGACTTGGTTTGTGGAAGCGGTTATTAATGAGTATTATAAGAATGACCGCGTGGAAACCGTTACGCCGGTTGTCAATTTATCTTGGGAAGAGTTGGATAAACTGCGCGAACATAAAAAAGAAACACCGTTTAGCGGGACTACTGCCGTATTTAATGAAGCGGGCGATGCCTTTTATTTTTCTAAAAACATTATTCCGGCCATCCGCAAGGAAGAAAAAGTCCGTGCGGCGATGGAGATGTCTCCGGTTTATCGTCAGGTGGGGTTGTATGGTTACCGGTTAGATGTTTTGCGTAAGATTGCCAAGCTTCCGGAAGGCGTTTATGAAAAATTGGAAGGTTTGGAACAACTGCGTTGGATTGAAAACGGTATTAAAGTCCGTTGCGTTAAAGTTGATTACCGTAACTTTGGCAAAATGGCCTCTTTGTCAGGGGTTGATTCTCCGGAAGATGTTGCCCGGGTGGAAGCAGTGATTGCTGAGTTGGGAGAGTTTTAATGACGACCAGATTGATTATTGCCAGACATGGAAACACTTTTACTAAAGACCAAACCCCAACCCGTGTCGGCGGACGGACGGATTTGCCGCTGGTGGAAAGCGAACGCGGAACGAATATCGGCAAATATTTGAAATTGAAAAATATGCTGCCGGATGTGGTGTTTGCAGCGCCTTTGAAAAGAACCATGGAAACGGCGCGTTTAGCTGTGGCGGAAATGGGTTTGCCGCTGACTGTTCAGGAGGAAGACAGTTTTCGTGAAATTGATTATGGTCCGGATGAAAACAAAACTGAGGAAGTTGTGATTGCCAGAGTGGGTGAAGATGCCATTAAACTTTGGAATGAAAAAGCAATTGCTCCGGAAGGCTGGCTGGTGGATGTTCCCGGTTTGATTAAGACCTGGGAAAGCTGGGCAGAAAAAGTGGCCGCAGATTATAAAAATCAAACGGTAATGATTGTTTCCAGCAATGGCGTTATTCGTTTTGCGCCGTATATTACCGGGGATTTTGAAGGGTTTGCCAAAGAGCATGATATTAAAGTCGGGACGGGATGCTTATGTGTCTTTGAAAAAGAAGACGGGAAACCTTGGGTTTGCAAAGAATGGAATGTGAAACCCGCAAAATTTTTGGAATAGTAAGTTATAAAAGGCGTGTTGCAACGCCTTTTATTTTTGTAATATGTTCTATAAACATCCCAGTGTTTGCGCGGGGTGGGGAAAGGTGTCGGAATAACATCGCTTTGTTTGGTGCGGTGCTAACAATACCGCTCCATTACTCTTTATAAGCCGCGCGGCGGATACGGTCGTTGATGGCTAATCCTAATCCGGTTTCAGGGATAGGGGACATACATATGCCGCTGTAATTCTCTTGTCTATCGGCAAAGCGCAGGTATGCAAACAGGCGGCTGGCGGCTTCTTCCAAGTCAGCGTTGGGGCTGAGGTTAATATCAGAATCCGATATTTTGCCAAAGCCGATATAAAATTCGCCGTCTTTTCTTTCTGTGGCATTAATGCGCAAGGGTTTTCCGGGGGCGTAATGTTTCAGTAACTGTCCCGGAGCGCTCGGCAGATTGGGATTGCCATGAGAAATCAAAACTTTTTCATTCAGAAAGTCTTCTAATGCTTCCAGAGTTGTGCCGCCGGCGCGCAGCATGACGGCTTGTTTGCCGGTGAGGTCGATAATCGTGGATTCAACGCCGACAGAACATTGTCCGCCATCTAAAATCATGTCAACTTTATCTCCCAAGCTGTCGCGGACGTGATGTGCGGTGGTGGGGCTGATGGATTTAAAACGATTGGCGGACGGGGCAACAATCGGTATGCCGCTTTTGCGGATAAGCTCCAGCGCGACGGGGTGCGCCGGCATTCTGACGGCGATGTTTTCAAGGCCGGAACAAGCCAAATCAATTGCCGGGTTATTATCTTTGCGGCGCATGACAATTGTTAAAGGGCCGGGCCAGAATTTTTTGCCCAGCGCCATTATGCGTTCATCAGTCAGGGCATATTCGGGTAGAAAATCAATATCGGCAATATGTGAAATCAAGGGGTCAAACTTGGGGCGTTCTTTGGCGGCAAAAATTTTGGCGACAGCATCGGAGAGGTATACATTTGCGCCCAAGCCATAAACTGTTTCGGTTGGGAAGGCAACCAGCCCGCCGGATTTAAGGGTTTCGGCAGCCAAATTGAGATTTGATTCAGATACGTCGTATATATTGCTCATGTTTAAAGTTTCAAAAGGTGATTAAGTGCTTGTTCTAATTGTTGATATTCTTCTAGCACTTCCAAATCGTCTTTGTCAATGATTTGATAGGCCTGCCACTTATGATTAAAAGCGAGATAATCAAAATCATCACACCCTAAAATGATGATGTCACGGGATAGGGGGTGTTTTGCTTGAATGTTGAGCAGGCAAAGGTCAAGGTTTGTTTTGTCATCGTGAATCCCGGCCAGCCATGCGCCGTCAAGATATAAGCCGTTATAGGTATGCAGCAGTTCCAGGTAGGCTTCGGGAATCGGAGCGATATTATTTTGCCGCAGTTGTTTTTGGCAATTGATTATTTGCGCGGGATTTAGCGCCGCTTGCTTTTCAATGTCATTTCTGGCTGAGATTTTGGCAACAAAATTTTGCATCAGCGGCGTCCTTGCCTGCTGCCGGTGATGACAAAAAATGACGTATCTGAAGAAACATGATGTTTTTTGCTCGCTTCCTGATTGGCAGCACGCATTTTTTCAGTATGTTTGCGGTAGCGTATTGTCCTTGGGTCTTGCGAGTAGTCATAAGACAACTGGTCTTCGGCAGCCAAACTGCCAAAGAAAATAACATTGGGATCTGCGGGATAAAGGCGGGCAATATATCTTTCGCAGTTGTCAAACTTTTCGGTGCTGTCCATGCCGTGGAAGAAACGTATATGGTATGGATCATCGATAATGAGGCAGAGATTGTTAAAATAGTTTGCCGCAGCTAAATTGGGATAATCATATGATGATTGCGCCGGAGAGGCTAAACTTGCCGAGCTGAGGTTATCAGGGGTTATTTGCTCAAAGCTGTCTTGAACGGCGCATTTGTGATGCACTGACAGCTTGGGGAAAGCAATGGACATTTCATCGTTGAAGTGCAGTGATATGCCGTTTTTTCCAAAAGTCATTTTGATGTTTTTGGCCAGATTTTCAGTTTGGATTTTATCCATAAACATACGGACATTGTCTTCGCCGATTTTTTCGCCGGTTAAGTAGTTTTCAAAATTTTCTTGATTTTGCGTAATAAATTTGATGCTCCAATAAGATGTATCCGCAGACGGCGTTTCGCGGTCTATTTGTTCTAACGTATTAGTGATATATTTTTCGATGCTTTCTTCGCTGCGAATATAATCTTCAAAGCTTTTTTTCCGGCGCAAAATAAAGCTTTTGACCTGCGATTGCATTTCCTGGCTGATATTGCCCTTGCGGATATGAGTTAAAATCCCCATAGCGTAATCGTTATCTTCAGAGCTGTTGAACAGGCTGTTGCTGAACAGGTGTTTATTGTTAAGCACAAATTTATGGGCAATTGGCGCTAAGGACGGGGTTATGCCTTGTTTGGAGATTTTTTGTATGATTATATCCGCTTCTTTTTCTTTTTGTTCAATTTGTTTTTGAACAATCATACGGCGGAAAGCATAACCGTTTTGCAGGATAAATTGTTCGGTTTGTTTTCGGAAATCGTCAAATTGCTGAGTGGATTTGTTTTTAAAGAGGTTTCCGGATTGTAACAATTTGCGAATTTCATCCTGGGTTAACGGGCTGCCGTTATTTTCGCAGAATGCGGCAAAAACGTCCAGACGCTGGAAGATAAATTGCGAAACTGTTGCAGTGTCTTTGGGCGTTAGCCCATTTTTTTTGAGGTGTTCAAAATGCTTCTCTGCCGAAAGTTGGTATTTTTGTTGTTGGAAGTTTGCATACCAGTAGCGGAAAATGTCAACATTGCCAGTGATAAAATTTTGGGCTGATTTTTGCGCGTAATTCGGAAGCCCACGGGTTTTAATTAAGAAATTCGTGATATCCGTATATTGCTCATTTAGCTCCTGATAAGTGAAGATGTTGTTTCTTTTATAGAAGCTGCTGTAGTCTTGCCGGTGTTTCAAAACATATTGGCGGACATTGTCATAGTTTTCCGGAGTGATGCGGCCGTCTTCGCGGACTTTGTTAAATAAGGCCAAATCTGTTGGCTGAGAATGTTTCGGAGTGGGCATGGAATCCTGAGATAAGATGAATTTGTACAGGCTTTCCTGCATATATTCGGGGATGGGTGGCGGCGTCAGTGTATTTTCCGCAAAACGAATATAATTTTCATCACGGTTTTCGCGGGTTAAATTATCACGAAATTGCGGCAGATTTTCTTTGGCAAAAGCGGTTATCAGTTTGTAGTCCTGATCATTTGCAAAGCGGGTTTTGAGGTGCTTAATATAGTTTTGGATTTCGCTGTCTTCAAATCCTTGCTGTTGTAAAAAGGAGCGATAGAGCGACTCGTTTTGGGTCGCAAATCCTTTTAGGGTTTCTTTCATGGATTGCGGTATCCCGGATGAGGACAGAAGCTCAAAAACAGCATGGGTCAGGCGGCTGGTAATATGTTTGTGTTTGAAGTGATTGCGGAATGCACCTTCGTTTTGATAGATATAGCCGCGCATTTCATCATTGAGAGGTTCTTTGAGGTTTTCCAGCTGTTCAATGATGTTTTTGATGTGGTTTCCGCTTTGAGCCTGCAGCCGGAGATAGCCGGAAAATTGTTGCCGGTTAAGGCGAATGTAATCCGCGATGAAATCTTTTGTGTTGCTTTTTAGTTCGATGTTGCCGGTTACGCCGCGGCTTTGGGCGGATTTAATCAAGGCTTCAACATAGCGTTCGTTATAGTTTTGGCGTTTAAAAAATGTTCTGAGCCAAGCCTCATTTTTCAGGAAGACATCTTTGACAAAAGATTGTCTTGCTCCCAGAAAAATGGTGGCGCAGTCATCGTTTTTATCATTTTGCTGTTTAAAGTGGTTATAAAGCAAATCAGAATAGTCATAAATGTTCAGATAAGGGATGATTTCCGGGTTTACGCCTTGCTGCTGCATTTGTATGCGTATTTTATTCTCAAGCGTATGAAAACGCGGGAAAGTGCGCATTAGCCGCCAAGCTGCCGATGTTTCTAAATTGTAGTCTTCCAGATTATATTGGCAGGTTTGGTTATCCGCAACATCGGATTTTTTTATTGCGGATTTGGCTGATCTGTTTTTAGGCGGATTTATGAAGATATTTTCGTTTTTGCGGTATGAATCGCTGGTTTGGTCTTTCCGCGGTTTGTTGACCGTGCCGTAAAAATCCATGCGGATTAAATGTTTTTCGGGACGGCTCAGGGCATAATGTTTTTTCTCAACATAAACCAGCCCCCACCGTTGAAATTTATCGATAAGCAGATGTTTGTAGACGTTTTTGTTTTGGTAGCGGTTTTCCGGGGGAACGTCCCGGTCGCCATTGTAGAACTTATCTAACAGTTCAAGGATTTCCGCTTCGGCCTGCTGAGGGGTAAGTTTGGGGTTGGCATAACAGATTTCTTTTTTCAGTTTGGGCAAATCCCGCAGGTCTTCATTGGTGATAGTGCCTGATGAGGGAGCAAAATTGTCCATTAATTTTTCCGCAGCGGTTTGATATTCTTCTGAAAAAATGTCGGAAGAATCTTTCAAGGGGTTATAGCGTCTGCGGTTTGCCGGCATTTAATCTCCTCAAAGAGAAATAATTTTGTCTAAACAATAGCCTGATTTAAATAAATTTACCAGTTTAAATTAGGGGTTTATTATAATTTTTTGTATATAGTATCGTCAAATCAGCGATAAAAAGGAATTTGCCATGCTCGAATTTATGTTTAAGGATGAAAATTATTGCAGCAGCTGTCCATTGGTTGTGTTTGTTCGCGAAAAGGATGGCAGTGATCTTTCGCGAATCGCCACTCTTAGCGAATCGCAAAAAAAAGATTTGCTGGCTTGGGGAAAATTTGACATAGAACGCTGCACCAAGATTGTCAGCGGCGGCCGTTTGCTGTTGGCGATTTCTTTTCCCGAAAAGACTGATGATGCTTCCTGGCGGCGGGTGGCTGAGGTTGTTTATCAAGAAGCCATCCGTTTGCAAATAATTGAAGTTGTTTGGAGCAGCAGCGAAGAAATGCCTGACGGTTGTTTGGCCGCTAAGCTGGCATTGGCATTTGAATATGCCGCCTATTGCTTTGACAAATATCATACCAAGAAAAAGGAAGAAGAATATCCGTTGTTGGAAACGGTTGTTTTTCCCCTAGTATCTAAGCCTGCGGATTGGCGGCAGGTTACGGCCTTGGCTAATGCGGTGCGTTATGCGCGGGATTTGGGAAATGAACCGCCAAATATTTTAACGCCCGAAGCTTTTGCGTTGGATATTAAACGTCTGGAATATCTTGATATCCGGGTGGATTTGCTTGACTGGAATTATATCCGCCAGAATAAACTCGGATTAATAGAAGCCGTTGCCAAAGGGGCGGTGAACAAGCCTTATGTTGCTGTTATGCAGTGGCAGGGAAACCCCAAACAAAAAGAATGGGATTTAGGCTTGGTCGGCAAAGGTGTGACTTATGACAGCGGCGGTATTTCCATTAAAACGGATGAGCAGCAGATTGGCGAAAAGAAAGATATGTGCGGGGCGGCGGCGGTTGTAGCGGCCATGAAGGCGGCAGCGTTACAAAAGCTTCCCGTTAACCTGATTGCCGTTTTGCCTTTGGTGGAAAATATGCCCGCCGGCAATGCTTATAAACCAGATGACGTGATGACATCGCTTTCCGGGCAGACCGTGGAAATTGTCGATACGGACGGTGAGGGGCGGCTAATTTTGGCTGATGCACTTTGGCTACTGCAATCTAAATACAGAGCCAAAACAGTGGTTGATATGGCAACGCTTACCGGTTCAACGGCTTATATCTTTAGCGGTTTTTATGCCGGTCTGTTGGGAAATGACGGCGAATTGCTGGCTCAAGTCAAAAAAGCCGCGGAGGAATGCGGAGAAAAAGTTTGGGAACTGCCCATGGAACCGGAAATTGACAAACGTTTGAATTCTGAAATTGCCGATATGAAAAATGTGGGAAAACGCGGGGCTGATTCTACTCAAGCAGCTTGTTTTTTGCAGCGTTATATTCAAAAAGGCGTTCGCTGGGCGCATATTGATATAGCCGGTTGCGAAGCTGATGAGAAAGGGCTGGCTACCGGGTTTGGCGTGTTGTTACTTAATCGTTTAATGAATTTGACAGGAAAAAAATAAATGCAGAAGGATAAAAGATTATATCAACTGGCGGAAAATGTGTTAAAAAATTCCGTAAAGCTCAAAAAAGGCGAGAAAGTTTATCTTGAGGTTTTCGGGCCGACCGTTTTGGATTTGATGGCTATTTTTATAGAAAAAATAGCTGAAATGGGCGGCGTGCCGTTTTATTTTTATAATGATGAACATTTGTTGAAATCATTTATCAGCCATGCTTCGGAAGAGCAGATGAAAAAGTTTGGCGAAATCTATCAGAAGCAAATGGCAGAGAGCGACGTTTATATTGCTCTGCGCGGGTTTGATGATATTTTTGCTTTGTCTGATGTTAATGAAAAACAGATGGCGTTGTATATGCAGCATTATTCAAATCCTGTACATCGTTCGACCAGAGTGCCGCATACCCGCTGGTGTGTGATGCGTTATCCTAATGCGGCGATGGCGGCGTTAGCGAAAATGTCTTTAGAGGCTTTTGAGAATTTTTATTTTGATGCCTGCTTGGTTGATTATAAACAAATGTGCGCGGCCATGACACCGTTAAAAGATTTAATGGAGCGGACAGACCGTGTCAGGATTGTTGCGCCGGGGACTGATTTGAGCTTTTCTATCAAAGGCATTCCTGCCATAAAATGCTGCGGGGAACTTAATATTCCCGATGGCGAGGTTTTTACTGCGCCGGTTAAGGATTCCATTAACGGAGTGGTGCAATTTAATACTGATACGGTTTATAACGGCATTTTCTTTTCCAATATCCGTTTGACGTTTAAAGACGGCAAAATTATCGAGGCTCATTCTCATGTGAATAATGACAAGCTGCAGGAAATTTTGGAAACGGATGACGGGGCGAAGTATATGGGCGAATTTGCTTTTGGGCTTAATCCGGGAATTACTCATCCGATTTTGGATATTTTATTTGATGAGAAAATCGGCGGGTCATTTCATATGGCTATTGGGAATTCCTATGACGAAGCGCCTAACGGCAATAGTTCTGCCGTGCATTGGGATTTGATTCAAATGCAAGATGCAGCGCATGGCGGTGGTGAGATTTATTTGGATGATGTTTTGGTGCGTAAAGACGGGTTGTTTGTCTTGCCGGAGCTGCAAGGTTTGAATCCCGAAAATCTGAAATAATGAAAATCCCGCGTTTATTCGGGGGCTGCAGCTAAGCTGTTGTTCTATGCCAATAAGCGTGGTTGTGTTTGTCGCTAATAATATCCCCCGGATTTACCGGGGGATGTTATTAGTAAGCTGTTAGATGGATGTTCGCTGCGAATGGTATAGCTGCGAAAAGCCATAGCGGTTTTCAGTGCCGTTATCTATGCCGTTAGCCAGTGTGCGGATTTTAATTTTTCGGGCGAGGGCGCGGGATTCTTCAGAAGTATATGTGCTGTAAAAATCCTTGCATTCGTTCATAATATCGCGCAGGCCTTGGCGGTATTTGTTAGATTGATTGCTATATGCGTAGAAAGCGCAATATTTCTGAAAAACAAATTCAATGCGTTTGCTGCGTTGTTGCGGCGGTAAAAGGTTCATTTCTTCCTGGCCTTGGCGGGAAAGCCTGTAAGCTTCAGTAACAAGCATCGCTTTTTCAGCGATGGCTCGTCTGATGCAGCTGTGTTGGCTGCGATATTTTTCTCCGCTCAGATAATCTGTTTTTATGTAATTTTGGCTATGTAAATTTTTAAAATAGCTTAAATTATTAATATCGGCAGTCGATGGACGAGCCGACATTTGGGGTACGGGTATCATTTTTTAATCCTAAATTTGAATATTCAATGCGTGCATTATTGACTGTTCTAAATAGGAATTCATTTAAAAATTTAAACAACCCACAAGAAAATAAAATTTTATACTAATATCCTGCGGTTTTTTGTGGCATAGCCAGCAATTTGGGATTAATCTGCCGGCGTTTGGGGGATGAAGCGGCCTGAAGGGCAACTGATTCGCTATTTTGTGAAGAGCGTTTGCAACATTTGTTACAACATTTTTTTCGGAATGAGCTTCCGAAATATGTCCGGTTAGTTTATTCCATTCCTCAAGGCTGTGTCCGGCTTGTAAAAAATCTCTTTGCATGGATGCCCAAAAAGCGCTTGATTTTGGGAGGTCGCCGTTCGGTGCGATACCGTTCATAATGCATTCTCTGGCGAAAATGCTTGTAATCCGTTCATCTGGTTTTTGATTCGAATTTGAATTGTGTTTGATGATAAGGCTTTGGGTATTTTGAGATTTGAAATTTTGGACTATCTTCTTAATCATTTCCTCCGGCGAACAGGGTTTTAGTTTGTTGCCTTTATTGTCTGTTGCCTGAATATTGCCCTCTTTATCCAGTTTCATGGCGTAAGAAAGCTTTTCTTCATCATCTTTGTTATTGGGAGATGGCGTTTGGTTTTCTATTTTAAAATTGTCGTTTTCGTAGTGGAAATTTTTCAGAGAACCAGTCTTGAGCTGAAATTCGTTGGCCTGACGGAAATAGTCGTCTTTGGCCTCGGGTGGAAGATTATCCCGTCTGAACATCAGGTTGATTTTATTATTCAGATAATCTTTTGACTGCTTGTCAAGTGTGGGCGTTGACATCTGGCATCCCTTTTCTCAAGTTAGCTTTTTGTCAGAGTAACATAATTTCTCAAATAATTCAAGTTTTGTTTGTCCAAATTTGTCTTGCTATCTGGAATGGATTGTGATAACGTGTGCTTATAAAATTAATTATGATAAGAATTATTGGGCGGCAAACTGTTCTAACGGTTTGATTAATAAAGAGAACATATTATAAATATATATTGTTTAACTTTAAAAATTTAAAATTATGGAAGCAATTTATCAATTTTTGCATGAGTGGGCAATGTTAGGCCTGTTGTTGTGTGTGGTTATTCTGATTTTTTTCGGTATCAACCGCGCCAGAAAGTCAGCAAGCGACATTGAAACGGATGATGATCCGTGGAGTGATGGTGAAGGCTGTTATTCAGAAGAGGATACTGGTATTTTGCCAGCCCCCGTATGTGTTGAGGCTTCTGTCGAATATGACGACCAGTCGGAGCTTTTGAAAAAGTTCATTAAATTGGGCGAAAAAGAGCAGATGACTGTTGAAGAAGAATATGAATATGCGCAGTTAAGCGAATTGCTGGCGCATAATTATGTTTGTGTCGGATATCCGGCTGTTGATTAAGTTTTAACCCTCCGTGTTAACGGAGGGTTTTTTTATGGAAGATTGGTTAATAAGCAACGACCGGTCGGACGTAGTTAAGAAGATAAGCTTTTGAGTTTACCTCTTTTGAGTTAGTCACGAATCTCCACGCACTATTGTAATTATATTCGGTAGATGACCAGTATTGAAAGTTTAAAGTTTTGCCACCAGAAGCACTTAAAGTACTGTTCAATAAATTTTTATTTATATACATATTTTGTAAATCTCTTAAACTCGGTAAAAACCATTTTGTGCTTTTACAAAAGTCTTTTGTGCATCCTGCCGGTTCATATAGATTACAGGCTTTTGCTGCCGGTGTACCCGAACAGTCGGCCCATGCACAGGATAATATTTTATCTGTATTAGCTCGACCATCTGTGCCGCAGGTAAGAGATACTAACTCTGTACCAGCAGTAATGTCTGTGCAATTTTCTAAATTGGGGATGTCGTACGGAACCCCCGTCCAATACATAGCTTCAGTTCCGGCTGTACCGTCTTTCTTTACATCTGTTAAAGCTACAGCCAAACGATTTTCTGCATCAAAAACCACGCCGATTGGGGTTTTGTTTCTTAAAAGTTCTCTGGTTACTGTCCCATCACCATAGAGAATAGAGCCAATTTCTATTACCTTACAAAAAACTTTTGATGTATCTGTAGGACATTTAACAGTGATTTGTCCCGTGCAGTCAGCAGCAGTCATAGCGTAACCTAAAGAAGCACAATCCGGCGCAGGTGTACAAACTGCTTGAGCCATAAGAGAATAGGAAGTTGCACAACAAAAGACAGAAACGAACAGGGACATTTTCATGGCACACCTCGTAGATATAACTAAATCAAAACCTGAATTTAGAATATCATACTGTTAGATGTTTGTAAAGGCATTGTGAGCCTCGGGTTTATTTTTGGCTAATGGAGGTAGATAGTTTTGATGATATTTTCCTTCCTAATCTGATTTGCGGATATAGTATTCTTGGGAAGCAATGTGGTGTTGTGGTGCTATCTTCTAAGTCGTTATTATTGCTTTAGGTGTAGCTGTGTGGTGTTTGCAAAGGGGGAGGGAGAGGCAAAGAATTTTCTTATCGGGTTAAGGCAAAAAAAACACCCCCGAAATTTTCGGGGGTGTTTGCTTTCGCATTATGAAAGAGCTTATTCAGCGCCTTCCTTAATGGCGAACTCAGCCATGTGTTCATACAAGGAACGTTTTTCTTTAACGTTTTCCTGAGCTCTATTCAACAGGGTTTCATAGCGTTCAGGATTCATCTTGTTGACAACCTGGAAACGAGTTTCGTTAGACATATAGTCAGACAACGGTCTGCTCGGAGCTTTAGAGTCCAAAGTCAGAGGCGCTTTGCCATCCTTAATGTTTTCCGGATTGTAACGATACAACGGCCAAGAACCGGTTTCAACAGCGTTTTTCTGATGCTGCAGACCGTCTGCCAGGTTGAAGCCCTGAGCAATACAGTGAGAGTAGCAGATAATCAGAGATGGGCCGTCAAAAGCTTCAGCTTCGTTCATGGCTTTGATAACTTGAGCGTCATTAGCACCAAAAGCTACCTGAGCAACATAAACGTTACCGTAAGACATGGCAATCATACCCAAATCTTTTTTCGGCAGAGCCTTACCGGCTGTTGCGAATTTAGCGCTTGCACCCATCGGGGTTGCTTTGGATTGCTGACCGCCAGTATTAGAATATACACCGGTATCCATAACCATGATGTTGATATTCTTACCGGAAGCAATTGCGTGATCCAGACCGCCGAAGCCGATATCATAAGCCCAGCCGTCGCCGCCCAGAATCCAAACTGATTTCTTAATCAGGTAATCAGCCAGTTTATCCAGGTGTTTAGCTTCAGCTGTGTTGATTGAAGCCAGTTTGTCGCGCAAAGCTTTAACGTTGGCACGCTGGTCATCAATTTCAATATCGGTTGTCTGCGGATTGCTCAAAATTTTATCAGCCAGTTCAGCGCCGACTTTGTCTTTTAAGCCTTCAAGCAAGGTTTGAGCAAAGTGAGTTTGCTGGTCGATAGAGAATCTCATACCCAGACCAAATTCGGCATTATCTTCAAACAAAGAGTTTGCCCAAGCCGGACCATGGCCTTTTTCGTCTTTGGCATAAGGAGTGGTCGGCAGGTTGCCTGAGTAAATTGAAGAACAACCTGTAGCGTTAGCAACAACCATGCGGTCACCGAACAACTGGGTCAGCAGTTTGACGTACGGTGTTTCACCGCAGCCAGCGCAAGCGCCGGAGAATTCAAACAACGGCTGAATCAGCTGAGTGGTTTTCGGCAGAGTTTTGACAACTTCGGTACGTTTAACGTAAGGAAGGGTTTCAAAGAATTTCCAGTTAGCAACTTCTGTTTCCAGATGGTTTTCAATATGATCCATATTGATTGCTTTGAGTTCCGGATTAGCTTTGTTTTTAGCCGGGCAGGCAGAAGTACAAATACCGCAGCCGGTGCAATCTTCAGGAGAGATTTGCAGAATGAATTTTTTGCCGGCGAATTCTTTGCCTTTGTAATCGGCAGATTTCAGAGTAGCCGGAGCATTCTTCAATTCTTCTTCAGAAGCGACTTTCATACGGATAACGCCATGCGGGCATACCAGAGAGCATTTGCCGCATTGGATACAGGTTTCCGGATCCCAAACCGGGATTTCGGTAGCAATGCAGCGTTTTTCGTATTGGGTTGTGCCTGTCGGCCATGTACCGTCTACAACTTCGCTGAATGCAGAAACTGGGAGCTCGTTACCGCGGTCGGCAATGATTTCGCCTGTCAGTTTCTTAACGAATTCAGGCGCATTGGCCGGAACCGGCAGAGAGCGGTGGAATGTAGAAGTAACATGGTCAGGATAGTTAACTTCGTGCAGGTGAGCCAGAGAGGCGTCAACAGCTTCAAAGTTTTTCTGAACAATAGCGTCGCCTTTTTTGCTGTAGGTTTTCTTAATCGCATTCTTAATCTGGGCGATAGCTTCATCTTTCGGCAGAATGTTAGAAATAGCGAAGAAGCAGGTCTGCATAACGGTGTTGATGCGTTGACCCATACCGGTTTCGCGAGCAACTTCAATAGCGTTAATGGTGTATACTTTCAGCTTTTTGCTGATGATTTCTTCCTGAACTTCAATCGGCAGGTGATTCCATACTTCATCTGCAGAGTAAGGAGCGTTCAACAGGAAAGTAGCGCCCGGTTTGGCAATCTTTAAGATGTCAACTTTGCGCATGAACGGGAACTGGTGGCAAGCCACGAAGTCAGCTTTGTTAATCAGGTAAGCCGATTTAATCGGGTTATCAGAGAAACGCAGGTGAGAAGTGGTCATAGAACCGGATTTGCGAGAGTCATAAACAAAATAACCCTGGCCGTATTTGCCGGCATCTTCAGCAATAATCTTAATAGAGTTTTTGTTAGCACCAACCGTACCGTCAGCACCCAGGCCGAAGAATACAGCACGGACAACATCTTTAGGTTCGGTGTCGATAGAATCGTCGAACGGCAAAGAAGTGTTGTTGACATCGTCATTAATACCAACGGTGAAGCCGTTAATCGGTTTAGCTGCAGCGGCATTGTCATAAACAGCTTTAACCATGCCCGGAGTGAATTCTTTAGAAGACAGGCCGTAACGTCCGCCGAGAATTTTCGGCATATTGGCGATTTCGCCGTTTGCAAAGGCCTGAGTCAAAGTGGCAACAACGTCCAGATACAAAGGTTCGCCGGTAGAGCCGGATTCTTTAGTTCTGTCGAGGACAGAAATAACTTTAGCTGATTTTGGCAAAGCTTTCAGGAAAGATTTTTCCGGGAAAGGACGATACAGGTGAATTTTCAACAGGCCGAGTTTAGCGCCGTTAGCATTCAGATAGTTGATGGTTTCTTCAACTGTTTCAGCGCCTGAACCCATGATGACAATAACCTGTTCAGCGTCAGCTGCGCCAACATAGTCAACAACATGATACTGGCGGCCGCTGATTTTTGCAAACTTGTCCATTTCTTCTTGAACAACGCCTTCAACCTTTTTGTAGAAAGGATTAGAAGCTTCGCGACCTTGGAAGAAAACGTCAGGGTTTTGAGCTGTACCGCGGATAACCGGAGCTTCCGGACGCAGAGCGTTTTTAGCGTTAAACTGGTAGTCAACGCCTTCCAACATAGCTTTCAAATCATCATCAGAGAGCAATTTGATTTTTTTGATTTCGTGAGAAGTGCGGAAACCGTCAAAGAAGTGCATAAACGGAACGCGGGTGCGCAGCGTAGAAGTCTGAGCAATGGCGGCCATATCGTGAGCTTCCTGAACAGAGTTGGAGCAGAGCATGGCAAAACCAGTCTGGCGGCAGCCCATAACGTCAGTGTGGTCACCGAAAATAGACAGAGCGTGATAAGCCAAAGAACGAGCTGCAACATGCATAACGAACGGAGATAATTCGCCGGCGATTTTATACATATTCGGAATCATCAAGAGCAAGCCTTGAGATGCAGTAAAGGTGGTGGTTAATGCGCCGGCTTGGATTGAACCGTGGCAAGCACCGGCAGCACCGGCTTCAGACTGCATTTCCTGAACTTCAGGAACAACGCCCCAGAGGTTTTTCTGTTTGGCAGCAGACCATGCGTCAGCCCATTCGCCCATCGGTGAGGACGGGGTAATCGGGTAAATAACGCAGACTTCATTCATGCGGTGGGCAACGGAAGCCGCGGCTTCGTTACCGTCCATCATTTTCATTTTGACTTCTGACATAAGTTAGTTTTCCTTATAGATTTAGTGTTAGAAAACACAAAAAGAGCCTTAGGATTAAGACGATTTTAGGCCTAATCTTCTGGCTCGGGTTAAACTGGATATAGAATCTCTATATGGGCGCTTTATAGCATGATAAATTTCAAAAATCCATTAAAAAATGGCACAATTAACTAAAATTGCGGTTGTTGCGAATTGGGAGCAGGGTGAAAATTTTTACAACGCCGTTTGTTTTGGTAAACACAAGAAATCCGAATCGTCGCAAGGATTAAAAGATATTGACAAATTTTTGGCCAGTGTTAGTTTGAGGGCAATATTTTATTTTTAATAGTATTATTTATGGAAAATTTATTGGTAAACCAGAATGTGCCGGCGAAGGCTATCAGCTTTCTGCATGAAACGGTGAAATTTGCAGGAAATTTGCGTGATGAACATTATCATTCTCTCTCTTTGAATGATTTGATGGAATGGCAAATGTCGGATGAACAACAGAATGAATTGGGGATTCATTTGACAGCGTCAGGTTGTTCGGAAGCTCTTTCCATGATTTGCGGCTGTTCTCAAAATTTTTATAAGCTGCTGAGTATGAATGACAGCGTGAGGTATGATTTTCAAGTTGTGGTGCACTTGTTATTGTTTCAGGGGTTCTACTGTGAACATATTGACAGAGTGTTAAACCTTTATCTTGATGTTTATGGTGAAGCACCGCATTTTCAGCCGCGAAGGATGAAAAATAGTTTGAAAAATGCTCATTTTTTGCAGTGGTTGACGGCTAATATTTGGCGTTATACGAGCGAAGATAATGATTTTAATTTTAAATTGTCAGCTGTGTTGAAAGAAATTACTGATTTTACCAGTAAAGGTGCAACGAGTCATCCTTCTCAACGCCGTATTTATGACAATTTATGCAGGTTATGCCGCAATTATACTGAAAATCGATTTTGCGCATCATTGTTTGCTGTGTTCCTTGCTGTTTTGATTGTTTCATTAATCGAAAAAAGCGGTGGAGATTGGCTGGATTATATGTTGTTGTTTGCGTTTGAGGCAGCTTTAATGCTGTATGTTTGGCGCGATGATTATTTGTAAGATAAGGGGGCTTCGCCCCCCTTGCTGTTTTAAACGTAATTTTAATTTTTGCAGGCTACAAATAAACTATAAGAAACAAGGAGATGATGATGAAATTTCTCGGATGTGCCATGGTTTTGCTGTTGGGGGCTTGCGCTGTTAATAAAACACCATTGTCACCCCATGGGCAGCTTAATGTTTGCCTGCGCGATGAAGTTAATAATATGAAAAATGACGGGCGTTTGGAAACTTTGGGAAAAGCTGCAGTAGCGCAAAAAGCCGCTCGTTATTGTTTGGATAAACTGAAGATGACGGATGCTTTTTCTCAAGATATGGCTTATCGCAATGCCGATTTTCTGTTGTCCGGCAGTGATGGTATTAGTTTGAAATAAAGGGAAGATAATATGAAAAATAAAATGGTGGCCGTGTTGGCTTTTACAGCTTTAACCGCTTGCACGAATGTTGATTTTAATACGGTTTTGGTGAATGAAAACAGTTCGCAAACAACCAAACTGAATGCCTGTATGTTGAATGAAATTAATTCTCGTGCTGCTGCCGGAACGTTATTTACTTCTGGATTGGGAGTTCGGGCAACGGCTGAAAACGTTGCCAATGATTGTATTCGTAAGTTGACGCTGCAATCTATGGGGTTAGATGAAACCGCGGTTAATAATGCGACCGGTTTCATTAATTCACTGAAAAATCTGGGCGGAAATTAAAAATATTTGTTGCTAAATTAAAATAGGGGCGTATATTTCACTCTGTTTTGCGGGTATAGTTCAATGGTAGAACGAGAGCTTCCCAAGCTTTTAATGCGGGTTCGATTCCCGTTACCCGCTCCATAAAAAATCTCCTCTATTCAAGAGGGGATTTTTTATGGAGTGTATATAATTTGAATCGAACCCGAGAGGGCGTGTTAAAGAACCTTGTCATTTGACAAGGTTCTTTTTTGTTGTTTAGTCGATAAAACTGATGTGTAGTTTTTTATCGAAACAAGCGGCCAGATAATTGCAATCGCCAAAATTCAAATTGGCGCGGCCGTCCAATATGGCCTGGATATACAGCGGCGGCAGGCTGCTGATTGCATAAAGCTGATCCGGGGTGAGGTGTTCCTTTTGGCACAGTTGGCGGAAAGCATCGGCAAATTCATGCCGCAAAAGTTTGAGATTTTTTAGTCTTTGCGATTTGATTAGCATTTGTAACTCCTTCTATTGTTTATAATTAAAACAAAACCGCCTTATAAAAATAAGGCGGAGGAGTTCAAAACTGTTCAGACACAGCATACTTATTCGTCAGCCGAAGCTGCTTATATCGTATCATCCTCCAATAGCGGGAGGTTATCAATAGGTCATCTGAAAGGAGTTTTGAATCTCCGCCGATGGCAAACCGTTTCCGTCGGCAAAGCGAGGATAACAGAAAAATCTTAATGTTCAATAATGAAAAGTAATAATGTTGACGGAATGATGATTTAGCATTATTTTTTTTAGGCAAAATTGAGGAGATGTTGAGTAATGGCTGATAAGGTTGATTTTTATATTTTTCGGCATGGGGAAACTGATATAAACCGGCAGAAGCGTTGGCAGGGATCAGGGACGGATGTTGATTTGAATCAAGCTGGCAGTGAGCAGGCTTTGTCTTTGGTTGGTAAGCTTATTGATAAAAAGCTGGAGATAATTTATTCTTCCCCATTAATTCGAGCGCATCACACTGCGAAGATTGCTGCGTCTGGGCTGGGGGTAGATGTTGTTGTTTGTCCGGCGTTGCGTGAGTGTCATTATGGAGTGGCCGAGGGGCAGCCTATTGAAGAAATTGCGGCAAAGTACGGTGAGATAAGTGCGGCGTTTGGCGCTCCTAAGGAGCATCTGTTGGATGTTCGTTTTCCCGGCGGAGAAAGCCTTAGAGAAGGACGGGAGAGAATTTTAACGGCTATAAATGATATTGCGCAAAAAGGATATCAGCGTGTCGGGTTGGCAATCCACGGCGGAACGATGAATAATCTGCTGTCATATTTAGGCGTTGATAATCCTAAAGTTCCTAATTGCGGCTGTATTCACCTCGTTTACGATGGTGGTAAACTGCGTTTGGATGGCGCTGTTTTTTAGACTTGCTTCTTATTTATATGATGGTTCAACGTGGATGACAACGCGGCGGTTCTTAATCCGGTTTTGCGGAATTGGTTCGCCGAACGGGTCGCGGTTGGGATATTTCGGAGATACGTCATATAAACCGGATGTTCTCAAACGGACGCGGCTAATGCCTCGGCTTTCCAGAAATCTGGCTACTGCGGATGCGCGCGCTGACGACAGCTCCCAGTTAGAAGGATATTTGTCGCTGGAGAACTGCTCGTCGCTGGTATGCCCTTCAATGCTGAAAATAAATTTTTCATAACGTTGGGACTGCAAAGTTGCGGCAATACGTTTAAGTGTGGGCAAGGCTTCTTTCTTTATTTCTGCTGAACCATAATCAAAGAGAGTGTCGCCTTCAAATTCAAGCACAATTCCTTGCGCGTCTGTGCCCAAGGCAACTTCGTCTTCAACATCCATGGATTGGATATCGTCGCTTAATTCGAACATCATCATTTCAATCGGGCGGGGCTGATTTTCCTGTTTGCCGACACCTTCGTTTAATCCTGCCTGGATTTGTTCATATTTGGCAGCATCAGGTTTGGAGGCGGCTAACATCATGACGAAAAAGCACAACAACAATGTGACCATGTCACCATAGGTTGACATCCAGTCTTCATCAGGTTTTTGTGATTCTTTCTTTTTCATCCCAAATCCTCAGTGCAATTATTGTGCCGACGAGTTGTTCATATCGCGGTCGATAAGGAACTGTTCTTTCGTGTCAACAAAGGAGTTGATTTTATCCTGAATATAGCGTGGACTTTTACGTTCAGCCAAAAGAACCAGGCCTTCCATCTGAAGGCTGTTTTTGAAAAGCGTTACATCATTACGGGCTGAGGCTTTAGTAGCCATAGGGATAAACATAATACGTGCCAAAATAATGCCGTAAAAAGTGGTAATCAACGTGACGGCCATGCTCGGGCCGATGGCTGACGGATCGCCGCCCATGTTGCCAAGCATGATAACCAAACCGATAAGTGTTCCGAGCATACCGAATGCCGGCGCGTCGCCGCCCAGCTTCATTAAAACATCACTGATACGTTTATTGCGTTCGGCCTGAGAATCAAGCATATGCTCAAGAATTTGCTTAATTTCAGCGCCGGTGTAACCTGTGACAACCAAGTCTGCACCGTAAGCCAAAAACGGGTTGTTTTGGCGCAGGTCGTCAGTGACTTCATTTTCCAAGCCTTGCAAACCATTTTTTTGAATAATGTATGCCCAGCGGACAATGCGTCCGACTTCGTCTTTGAGCGAATTTTCGGAATCTTTGTGCTTTTTAAAAGTGCTGAGAGCCAGTTTAAGTCCGGCCATTGCAGTTTTGGCTTCATATGAAATGAATGAGGCAACCAAAGTACCGCCGACCACAACAATCATTGAAGGGATGTCGATAAACATTGACGGCCGGTCAGTAGCCGAAACAATCGACCCGATAACAACCATAAAGCCGGCAATAAAGGCTAACAGACTCCCCATAGACATTTTCTTGAATCCTCTAAATTTGACTGAAACTTAAACTAATTTAGCACATAATTGGTTAATAATTTGCAAAGTCTATTTTTTTCCGGTTGCTTTAACATAAGCAATTGCGGCGTGTTCTTCGCAATAAGTCTGTCCGATTTTGATTTTGCGTCCGCAGAAGTGGAAGTTTTCGTCTTTGGGGTCGCCTACCGGCCAGCGGCAAGTGTGGTTATCCAGGTCGGTCAGAGAGGTTTTGTGTTTGCCTTTCGGGTGTTCGACATGGATAGAATTACGGATGGTTTCAATCCGCTCCTGATGAGCTTTCGGTTGCGGTGTTACCGGTATTTCCGGTTCTTCTTTGGCTTTGACAGCGGGCTTGCTTTCTTTTGCAGCCGCAGCTTCCGTTTTAACGGTTTTGGGAGCTTTTGCCGGGGCGGCAGGAGCAGTTTCTTCCGTTTCGTCTTTCTTTTTAATCGGCGAGGGGCGGGCAACTAACTGCAAGCGGTGAACTTTGCCGACGATGGAGTTTTTGGAAACGCCCAAACGTTTGCCGATTTCTCCGGTAGTCAGCCCTTCGTCCCACATTTTTTTCAGGTCTTCGACCATTTGCTCTGTCCACGCCATGATTAATCTCCTTAAAAATTGGCCGGTAAAATTGTCTAGTTAGCCTGATATTAAGAGAATATTGTTCCCGAGTCTAGCAATAATCTCAATTTATCACTTTTTTTTTGTGTTTTTATGGACTATATTAACCGCAGTGAAATTATTAAAAAAGAGGTGAAAATGACGAATTCTGCATTTAATCTGTTGTTGGCTGCGGGGGTGGCCGGGCTGGCCGGGACTGCGGCAGCTGAAACCAAAGGAATCATTTTAGACAATACGGATAATTCGCAGGTGGCGGTGAGCATTTACAATAATGATTTGGCTTTTGTCCGTGACAGCCGTACGGCAGAACTGGCTGCCGGAAGAAATTCCGTGGCGTTCAAGGGCGTGGCGGAAAAGATTATGCCTGAAACGGCAATGCTGGTCGGAAACGGAATTAAAGTCATTGAGCAAAATTATAATTACAATTTGCTGACCCCGATTAATATTATTAACGAATCCGTCGGTAAAACGGTGAAGACGGCTTTGTATAACGAAAAAACCGGCACAACCTCTTTTGATGAAGCGAAAATTTTGGACAGCAATTACGGTAATCCGATTTTGCAGTTCAGTTACGGGATTGAAACACATTTTCCGGGGCGGTTGATTTTTGACAGCCTGCCGGAAAATTTAACTTCCCGTCCGACCATGACTGCTGAGTTGGATGCTCGGGCAGCAGGCAATAACAAGCTGGAATTGGCCTACCTGACACGAGGTATCAGCTGGAAAGCCGATTATGTGGCAGAAATTACCGGAGAGGATAATCTGAATCTTAACGGGTGGATTACGCTGAACAACGAATCGGGGACGGATTATAAAAATGCTCAAGTTCAGCTGGTTGCCGGGGACGTGAATGTTGTCAGCCGGCCGCAGGTTCGACCGATGCTGTTTGCCGCCAAAGCTATGCGCAATGCCGAAATGGGAGTGATGGATTCTGCCGCGGGAGCACCGGCGCAAGAGGCTTTGGCTGATTATTACATCTATACCTTACCTTTTAAAACGACGATTACCAATCAGCAGTCGAAGCAAGTGGCTTTGATGAGCAAAGAGAATGTTAAGTATTCCCGGGAATACCGTTTAAATTCTCCGCTTTATTTCTGGCTGAAAATGCGCGATAGCGAGTTTAATCGTCAGAATCCGGAAGTTGTGTTTAAGATTAACAATACGGCTGCGTCACAGTTAGGTCAGCCGCTGCCCAAAGGTGTGGTTCGCTTCTATGAAGCCGACAAGGGCGGGCAAATGCAGTTTCTGGGCGAAAGCAGCTTGAATCAGCTGGCTGTCGGTGATGATGCCGAACTGAAAATCGGACAGTCATTTGATTTGACCGCTAAGGGTAAAGTAACCGGAATTAAAACTATTGCCGAGAATATGTCTGAGGCTGATGTTGAAATCAAGTTTAACAACTCTAAAGACAAGGCAGAAACAGTCGTCTTTGAGCAGAGCTTTAATACAAGCTGGGAAATTCTGAGCGAAAGTGCGAAGCATGAGAAGAAAAACGCTTCTTTGGCTGCCTGGAAGGTTGAGATTCCGGCAAAAGGGCAGGCTGTGTTAACTTTTAAGGTTCGTTTGACTGGTGCGGATAACTAAGACTTGTTTTGCGGCGGCAGTGTTAGGCTGCCTGTCGGCTTTCAGCTTTAAGGCAGCGGTTGTGAAAGCCGCTCCGGCAGATTATGCCCGTTATTTTAAGGTTGATATGGGCACGCCGCTGCCTAAGTTTGAAGAATTGCGTCAGAAGTATGCGGAAAAATATGCCCGCTATAATCGGAGATATGATTATCATTGGGATATCGGCAATTTGTTTGACAGTTTGTTCCGGATGACAATTACGTCTTATGGCGGCACTGAAAAAAGGCTGAAAAACGAACATGAAGATGAATTGATGGATATGCTGTCGGTTATGCCTCCGGAATATTATCAATATGTCGGGCCTTATTTGCACACAGTGCCGAATATGCCTGAAAAAGTGTTGAATATGCCCGGTATTAAAGAAACCAAGAATAAGTTTCCGACAAGAATTGCGCCGCAATTGGCAGATATTGAAGATTTGGAGTTTTTATCCCCGTATCTTTATTATCTGCTTATGCCGGAAATTTGGCCTGAGAACCGCAGAGATGTTGAGCGGCCGGTTAAGCGCAAGGCTTCTCCGAAAGTGGAATATAATGATGATCTCTATGCCAAAATCAAAGAAATTGTTCCGGCTGATGATTTTGTGCCCGGTGCTAAGCCTGAGGTTAAAACCGGCGCTAGCGATTTGCGGACGATTAACCCTGACATTAACAGCCCTTTGACAGGCGCAGATGTTGCCGCTTTTGCCCGAACATTGCCGAAAATCAGGCAGATTGCACCCGATACGCCGACAAAAGCCAGAATTTACAGCGCCGGCGCTTTTCTTGATTTGTGGGAGCAGGAAAACGGGCAGGCGCTGACTGTCAATATGCAGAAAGATTTGGTTAATCCCTGTCAACGTTTGGTGCAGAAGCTGCGTTTGGCCGGGATGGAACTGCAGTTGCGGATGGCTGTCGGCGGTGAGGGATTTTCTCCTGAAAGCTGGGCTTATACCTGTGACAAAACCATTAAAGCCTATCGGATGGGCAGGCTGCGCAGTTCAACTTTGGCAAGTCTGAAGGCTTATCAAAACGGCGTTTATAACCAGTATATCGAAGAGAGCCTGAACTCACGCAATGCCAAGATGCAGTTTGAGGCCATGCAGACTCTGATTGAAATGTATAAAGCGCCGCTTAATGATATTCTGGAAGTCAGAAAAAAACGCGATATGCTGAAAAAAGAATTTGAAGCCGGAAAGTACCGGATTTTGGGGCAGCCGGTAACTGTTTTGAACTAGCCGGCACGTTTTTTTGCATTTTGTTATTGCATTTCCGTTTGATAATTTGTATAAGACTAAAAAACAGCGTTTAATTTTATAGGAAAATAAAGAAAATGGCACGTGTAACTGTTGAAGATTGCGTTGATAAAATTCCCAACCGCTATGAGCTGCTGATGGTGGCGACCCAGCGCGCCAAAGATTTGGCTGCAGGTGCGCCGTTGACGGTTGCCCGCGATAATGATAAAAATTCGGTTGTTGCTTTGCGTGAAATTGCCGATGAAACAGTCAGCATTGAAGAACTGCAGAAATCTTTGGTTATGGGATTGCAGAGATATGTTGAAGTTGAGGAACCGGAAGAAGAAGAAATGGAAATTCTGGCAGCTGAAAAAGAATTGGCTGATTTGGATGAGCAGTTTTCTGATGTGTTGCTTGACAGTGAAATCTCTGAAGCAATGCAGGTTCACAGCGATGACGATGATGTTCTGGATTTGGATGCCGCAGACGCTGATGCCGATTTGTCTTTGGATGATGATGACGGTTTAGGTGACGGCTTTGATATGGGCGATGATTTTGGAGATGGTTTCGACGACGAAGAATAGTCTGCCGCATTCTTATAGTTTTGAAAATTCCCCGCATCTGCGGGGAATTTTTTTGTGCTAAAAGTAAAATCAGTCCGGTTTAAAGTAATTTTTAAATTTTATGTTGTAGGTTATGACTTTATAGGTATAGTATTATTACTGTGGAATATAGTAACTTTTTGATTACAGGTAAAGATGTTAAGACAATATGAATTAGTAGATTTAGTTAAATCTTATGACCCAGATGCGGACGAGGACGCGCTTAACCGGGCTTACGTCTTTGCCATGAAAAAACACGGGGCGCAGCTTCGGGCTTCCGGCGACCCTTATTATTCTCATCCGGTAGAAGTTGCCGGTATCCTGACGAAATTCAAACTTGATTCCGCGTCAATTATTGCCGGTTTGCTGCATGATACGGTTGAAGATACGGATACCACGATTGATGAAGTTCGTTCGCTGTTTGGCGAGCAAGTTGCGCAGCTGGTGGATGGTTTGACTAAGTTGGCGATGATTGAACAGAAGTCCGCCAATAATAAACAGGCAGAGAATTTTCGCAAGCTGTTGCTGGCGATGTCGGAAGATATCCGCGTTTTGTTGATTAAGCTGGCTGACCGCCTGCATAATATGCGGACGCTTCATTTTTTGCAAAAGCCGGAAAAGCGGGCGCGCATAGCCAAAGAAACAATTGATATTTATGCGCCGCTGGCTGAGCGTATCGGTATGCAGGAAGTTAAAAGCGAGTTGGAAGAAATCGCTTTTGCCGAGTTGCACAAGGATGCGCATGATTCAATCGTGGCGCGTTTGAACTTCTTGCGGGAGCAGGGCAGCAATATTGTGCCGAAAGTGATATCCCAGTTAGAAAAAGATATGGCGGAATATGGGATTAAAGCGACGATTTCCGGCCGCGAGAAAACACCTTATTCCATTTGGCGGAAGATGCAGCAGAAAAATGCTTCTTTTGAACAATTGTCAGATATTATGGCCTTCCGCATTATTGTTGAAGATGTTGCAACCTGTTATCAGGCTTTGGGTGTGGTGCACAGCAAATATCATATGGTGCCGCGGCGCTTTAAAGACTATATTTCCACGCCCAAACCGAATGGTTATCAATCTATCCACACTGGGGTTATCGGGCCGGAAAATACCCGTATTGAAATTCAAATCCGCACAGAAGAAATGCATGAAATCGGCGAAAAAGGCGTGGCGGCGCACTGGGCTTATAAGCAGGGACAAAAAGCTGAGGGACGGCATTATCGTTGGATACGCGAATTATTGGAGATTTTGGAGCAGGCTTCAAATCCGGAAGAGTTTTTAGAAAATACCAAGCTGGAAATGTATAATGACCAGGTGTTTTGCTTTACCCCCAAGGGCGATTTAATCGGTTTGCCGGTCAATTCCACCCCGGTAGATTTTGCATATGCGGTGCATTCTTCTGTCGGCGATACTTGTGTGGGCGCTAAAATTAATGGTGAAATCCGTCCTTTGCGGACAGTTTTGCAGAATGGCGATCAGGTGGATATTTTGACATCCAAGGCGCAGCATCCGTCAACGGAATGGGAGCGGTTTGTGGTGACCGGAAAAGCCAAAGCTGCTATTCGCCGTTATGTGCGGGCGCATAAACGCGATCAGTTTATTACGCTGGGGCAGGAGATTCTGGAACGTTTGTTCAAAGGGGAAAATCTTGATTTCTCTGAAAAAGCGTTGGTTAATGTTTTGCAGAATTTTGAAGCCGAATCAATCGAAGATGTTTATGCCAAGGTGGGTGAAGGTCTGGTTACCGGCTGGGATGTTCTGAAAGCAGTTTATCCCGCTTATAAGCAGTCGAAGCTGGAGAAAGTGGTTAAATCCATTAAAGTTCCGAGCTTTAAAAAGGTTATTAAAAAAGACCGCAAGAGTGAACCCTTGAAAATTAAGGGGCTTATTCCCGGTATGGCGGTGCATTTTGCCGGTTGCTGCCATCCGCTTCCCGGTGACCGTATTGTCGGTATTGTCACGACCGGAAAAGGGGTGGCGGTTCATACGATTGACTGTAAGGCTTTGGAAAAATATGCGGATGAACCCGAGCGTTGGCTGGATATTGCCTGGGGTGAAGAAGCCGTCAATGAAATGCATACCGGACGTTTGAAAGTCATGCTGGCGAATGAACCGGGGTCACTGGCTGAGTTGTCTAATCTTGTGGCGCGGAATAACGGTAATATTTCTAATCTTAACATTGTGTATCGAACCGTCAGTTATTTTGAATTGCTGATAGATATTGATGTGAAAGATTTGAAACATCTGACAGATATTATTGCTGCGTTGAAAGCAAGCAAAGTTGTGTCGTATGTGGCGCGTGCTAATCAGTAAGTTTTGTTTTTCCTGTTAGTCTGACATTTGTAAAAGTAATGTCATTATTAAACAGCCGCAAAAGTTTTGAGTGCGGCTGTGTTTTTTTGTGGAATATTATCTTCTCAAAAGAGGATTAGAAAAATAATACCATCAAGATTATCTATCTTGGTTAGCCAAAAATAAACGCCACGCTCACGATTGTTTGACAAACAACAACTGGTATGGTATTCTGAATTCAGGTTTTGATTTAGTAATATCTACGAGGTGTGCCATGAAAATGTCTCTGTTCGTTTCTGTCTTTTGTTGTGCAACTTCCTATTCTCTTATGGCTCAAGCTGCCTGTGTGCAGCCGCCAAGTTGTGAGGAGCTGGGCTTTACTGTGGATGCCGCAAAATGTTCCGGCGCGGCCCTCAAATGCCCTTGGGATTTATCTAAAGCAGCGTGTAAGGAAAAAACTACCGAATGTAATGTTGAAAATTGTACGAAATGCGAAGCAGGGAAATCAGATATTTGTGAAACCTGTAAAGTTGGTTATGACTTGGTAACAGTTCAACCAATTGGAAACACGGTATGTGTACGGCAAATAGTGGTGCCGTGTGATGATTTGGGGTGTAAAACGTGTGATTCTGATGATCGGGGTTTGTGTTTGGTTTGTAAAGATGGTTTTATATTATTTAATGGAAAATGCAAACTTGGAGGGAGCATTAATGATGGAAAATGCCAAGCCGGTTACACTTATTTAAATTGTCAAAACCAGTCTTATTGCTGTCCGTCATCAGCAAGTATTACTTCTTGTTCTCAAATAAATAGCGGAAGCAATTTCGGTGCTAGATGTTATATGCTTAATGATAATGATCAAAAGGTATGCCCATACCATTCAATTACTTGTAATGGCGCAGCCTATTGCTGTACGTCCTACAATGCAACGTGCAGCACCTTAAATGCTATCGGCAGTGGATGCAGCCTTAAATAAGGTGGCTTCTTTGAAATTCTTGAACGTCGGCAGAAGTTCGTTTGAGCATAGATTCTTCGTCGCTTCGCTTCTCAGAATGACAGGAGGGGGAGGAGGATTGGGCAGTGCCTGAGGCGAGAGAGACGCGGCAATGGGATGAGGAGTGAGAGAGAGGGATGTGGTAGCTGGACGAGGAGCGAGGGAGAAGAGAGAGGCAGGTTTATGGATAATGTGTTGGTGCGATGCAGGTAAGGCGATGGGTTTTATTAATGGTATGTTTGGCGGAGGAGAAGTGAGGGAAACAGGTTTATGGGGATAAAAGGGAACGGCGGAGCATAAGCTCCGCCGTTTTATATCTCGAGAATAATAAACCTAAAAAATTCCTGACTTAGAACAGGAAAGTGAGGCTGGCTTTAACACCTGTCTCTTGAACTTTCACTGTCATCTGGCCGGGCTTATCAACCTGATAAGTCTTATATGAACCAGATACTGTCAGGTAAATCGGATTTTTTACGGTGTAGGCCTTTTTGTTGACCTTTTTACCGTCTTTACCATACAGAGCAACAGTTTTCTTGCTGCTGGTATGTCCGATTTTCAGTTTTACACCGCCGTTTACACCAACAGTAAATGCATTACTGTGTTGGTTGTGGTTTCTTTCCTCTCCGTCGAACTGTACGCCAGTGTCAACAGTAAAGTACTTGTAACCAGCTGTCGGGCCGGCAAAAACTTTGAAATTGTCGTTTCCGACCTCAAAGTTGCCTCTGAACTCCACGCCATATGTTGTGTAAGCCAGACCGTCAACTTTGACTGCTCCTGCAAAAACAGAAGCTTCAGGAGAGAAACAACGAAGTCCTGCACCCTGATATCCAAATTTCAACCCAGCTTCGTAGCCGTGGTTAAAATTGTAGCCACCTTCAGCTCCGATGAGGAAGCCGCGGCGGTTTTCAACAGTAATTTTGTTACTGTTTTTCTTGCCTTCTGATTCCCATGCAAAGTCTGCGTGGGTGTGATCGGCGATTGATGCCTGGATAGCTCTCAGGTTGAGAATGTTCAGGCTGTCAATCTGATTCTGGGTGAGTGACTGAGCTGCAGAGTTTGCAGCAAAAACAAATGAAAAAACGACTGCTATTGCGATTGATACTATAGTTTTCATATTTGTAAGTGTTGTGTCCCGGCATTTTGGTTTTTTGTGCCGAGACGGGTTTATTAATTTTTTTTATTATTTAATGCAGTTGATGGTGAACACGTCGGTTACCTTATCATCTACATTGTAGCAGGTAACGGTCAGAATTTTCTTTCCGTTAACTGTCTTAAATTCAGCCTTGTGCTGAACGTAAGGGCTGGGCTTCGCAGTGTTGTCTTTTGTGAAGTTCTTGATGCCAGAGCTGACAGCAAGGTGATCCCACATTTCAACACTGAACTCGATACCAGTTTTGGTCTCGGCTACATAAGTCCAACCTGTAGCATCAACACTAACAAGAGCGGGGTAAACAGTACCGTTGCGATAAGCACCAGAGAGCATACGGTTGTCATCGTATACTTCGTTGAAGCTCATAAATGCGCTGGTAACGTTTTTCCATGCCTTGTCAATGACGCGGAGCTGACCCTTGGTTGTGCGGATGGTTAAGCAAGTGTGCCACTTAGGGGCATTGCCAATCATCTCACAAATACGAGTTACACCCATAACACCAGTAATTTCACCCCATTCGGAGGGAATAGTGTTTTCGTCAGGAGTAACTGTCGGGTCAGAGGGCTCATTCGGCTCCTCGGGAGTCTCAGGCTTGTCGTTCTTGATTTCACGGAGAACATTCACGATACCAGCAGCGTGGAAGAGCTGCTGGTTGAATGAAATTTCTGCCTTAACGGTGTTCTTCTCAGTTGAGATGTTGCCGTTTACGGTAGTGTTCTGTGCGTGTACACCCTGTGCGATTGACTCGCTGGGGCTTAAGAACGGGAAGTCTTTTCCGTTAATCACGAGGTAGGATTCGTGATGGTAGGATGAAAGAACTTCTTCAAAGTCTGTAAATACGAAAGAAGTTTTTGCAGAAACTTTGCGACGGTATACTTTACCGTAGTTTGTCGCGTTAGTTTCAGAAGTTTCTTTGTATTCAGTCTTGCTCGGATTGTTGTCCTGTGCAAGTCTTGCAAACTTTGACGGGCCTTCTTTGGTGCTGTTTGTTGACCATTCAGCGGGGAATTCGTAGCCGAAAGGCTCGTTTACCCAGAAAGTCATTTCTTCTGTTTCGCCGTTGTTCCAAGTACAGATAAGAGTCATGTAGTCTCTTTGTTCGTCCATGTTGTACCAACGGGTAACGAATTTAGCATCAACGATCTCCTCTTTTGAGGGCTCTTCGGGCTGCTCGGGTTCGTTGTCGTCAGCTTCTCCCTTGAAAAGGAAAGAACCTTTAACAGCGAAATCCTTAACGATATTCTTTTTGCCACGGAGTGAGTACTCTGTGTAGTATGCCTTGTGGGGCATGCTGAAAGAATCGCGCTCGAGCTTTTCTGCTTCGTCTACCCATTCAACAAAATTAACTGTTGTTTGAGCAGGGAAAGCAACAACTGAGTCAAGCTGAACATAAGCCAGCTGTGACTTTTCACCGCTAATGAATACATAGCCGTTTTCCCAGCAAGTATTCATTTCGATAGAAGTCTCAGCAAACTTTTCAGTTATAACTCTGCCGTGGCTGAAGACAGTAGTGTCACGACGTGACTTGCTGTCAACCAGATCCTCAATTTCTTCGCCAAGAGTTACCTCTGCAGCGTCAAAAGTTTTGGATGCACGAAGAGTTTCAGCAACTGTCCAGTTGATGGACGCGGGCAGTTTGATCTCGAAAGATTTTTGCTGTCCATACTCTGTATACTTTGTTACCGAAGTAGCATCGTCTACGAGAGTATTTTCACCGTTGTTCCAGTTGTGGTTTACGAAAGTATCGTCTACCTTGGTTGAAACTTCAGGTGTGATGGGTTTTTCGCGCTTGTCCATGTCAACGTCTGAGCCGCTGCATGAAACGAAAGATACACCCATAACTGCGCAGAGAGCCATCATGATGACTGCAGCTGCAAAATTTTTCAAATTTTTCATAATTTATTTATTTTTTTTTTTTTTTTTTTTTTTTTACTTAATTGAATTTTCCCGCGAATTTGCTGTAAGCGGGGTGAAAAATTTGGTCCGGGACAGTCGTAACTGATGAACCTTCATATGTTGTCACTACAATGAGAATTTAAGAAAAATAAAAAACTTAATTAAAAAACCTGTTACAGCCTTTCAATTATGAATGTGTTTTTTCATTCTCTGCAAATAATACACATTGTAATGTAATAAAATAACTTTTTGTCAATTATGACTATATCACAAAATTGCTTAACAAACAATAAAATTTGCATGAAAAACTTGCCGTTTCAGCAGAATTGCTCGCAAATTAAGGAAAATAAAGGAGTCTGGCGAAATGAGCTTCGTGAACGTTGTTCACGCGCCTGAATCCGGCGGATTGCATAGAGAAATATATCTTGGAGACGAAGATAATAAATCTTATATGCCGGCAGATTTTATTATGCATTTTACTGTTCTGTCTTTTCATTGTGTTTAACATTCTCAATATAGAGCAACGCTGTGGCGGCCTGCGCTGTTCGTTAGTAGGGGGATAAGTGGTAAAATATGAAATTTATTTGTCTAAAAAAGACAAAAATAGTTGCATTCTATGCTGAAAGGCGTATACTATCGACACTTTCCAAAATCAGTTTATGGTATAAAAATGCAAAAGTTACATCGCATCAAAAGTCCTGCGTTAAAACGGGCAGTTATTGGTTTAGGTCTAGTGGCGGCATTTGGCGCCGGATATCAGGTTAATGAGGCAAAATGGCAGCGTTTGCAACGCTTGCAGCCGAAAGAAGCACCCAAAAAAATGCCTCAGGCATCTTTCAGGATTGATGAATTTACGCCGGATGGCGTGCGAATCGCTGATTTAAACGCTATTGATACGATGGTATTTGTTAACCCTGACTCTGCTAAATTTGCCGCTTACCGGATGGACAGCCTGCGAGAAGCGGTTAAGCGCTGCCGTTCTAAAAAAGACAAAAAAGGGCGGAAACTGGCCGATGTTATGAGTTTTCCGCAAATTGAAAAGCAGAAAAACAAGCTGCTTCCCCGGCTTAATGTTGACGAGTATAGCGAAGATTATCTGCAAGCGGCCAAAGCTTATTATGATTTGGTGTGCTTGGAGGTTTATAAAGCGTCCCGTTTGGGTGAAAATCAGGAGTTGTGGGATAAAAATGATGCCGAGTTGCGTACGGTTGCTATGGTTGAGAAGCGTTTGATTAACGTGAAATTGTCTGTGATGAGAAGTGTCGGGCGGCGTTCGGCTTATCCGCAGGAAGAATTTGAGAAAGATTACCGGCGGATGCGTTTGGCGGCATCTTTACGGCAGGCACGCAATATCCGGCAAGAAAACAACAAAGCAGTTGATTATCTGATGGTTGCGCGGGAAGAAGAATTACGCACGGCCTTTGAGCTGAAAAAAGATTCTTTGCGCCAGGCTTTGTATGACGAGGCTGAGCAAAAACGCCAAGCAGAAAAAGAACGCTTTTTGCGGCCGTTTATGGCCGATAGTGCGGCTTGGGCGTTTCCTTTGCAATTATGGAAAACCAAACAGTCTGTGAAATAACCGTTGTTTTCCGGGGCATTTTATTTTTTCTCCTGTCTTAAATTTAATCGGCAAATGCTTATATATGCAAAAAACAGGAGAAAATTTATGGAAAATGTGTGGTATGATTTTAAGCATGGCTTTATGGAGCGTTTGCGGTCATTAAAGGGGTCGCCGGGGTCTATTGCCGCCGGCGCGGCGACAGGCGTGATGGTTTCTTTTACGCCTTTTATCGGTTTGCATACCTTGCTGGCGATTGTGTTTGCCTGGCTTATCCGGGCAAATGTGTTGGCGGCAGCTTTGGGGACTGTTGTCGGCAATCCGTGGACGTTCCCTTTTATTTGGGCGAGCGTTTACTATACCGGGCGGGTCTTGCTGGAAGGGGCTGCAGCGGCGGTGATGCCGGTTAACTTTGAAAATATTTTTCATGCGGCATCCCATGCTTTGATGACATTTGATTTTTCTGATTTTTTGAGCGATGTCTGGCCCGTGTTAAAGCCGATGATTATCGGTTGCGTGCCTTTTTGTATTGCAGCTTGGATAATTTCATATTATATAGTAAAAAATACTTTGGATAAATTAACCGCTAACTAAGAGGGATATTTTTATGATTGTGGGTGTCGGCAGCGATTTGGCAAGTATTAATCGCATTGAAGAAACTATCAGCATTTTCGGAGACAGATTTTTAAAGCGGTCTTTTGCTCCGGTGGAATTTGAAGAAATCAAAAAACGCCAGGCTATTTCAGCTAAAGAATATGCTTGTTCGCTGGCTAAGCGTTTTGCTGCCAAAGAGGCTTTTGCCAAGGCCTTGGGTACTGGATTTCGCGAGGGCGTTTTCATGAAAGATATTGCTATCGTGCATCAGAAATCAGGGAAGCCGCAGCTGAAAATTTATGGCGGCGCTTTAAAACATCTGCAAAAATTAGCCGGTTCTAAAGAGGTTAATGTTCAGGTTTCTATGAGCGATGATTATCCATGGGCGCAAGCTTTTGTAATTATTGAATTAATCTGATTTTGTTGTTGCTATAACGCAAAAATATGTTTAGTATGCTGCATGATTGTTTTAGAAAAGGGCACGAAAGGTCATGTTTTTTTCTAAGATAATGCGTTATCCAACTGATTATTGAGAAAAAAGAGATTAATATGGAAGATGATGAAAGCTTGATGGATACGGTGAAAACGTTGTTTTATGCAATTGTTATTGCCATCCTGATCAGAACTTTTTTGTTTGAACCTTTTAAAATCCCTTCTGGGTCAATGTATCCCACGCTGTATGTCGGGGATTACCTGTTTGTTTCTAAATATACATATGGTTACTCCAAGCATTCGCTGCCGTTTAGTATGCCTTTGTTTGAAGGCAGGGTGTGGGCCGATGAGCCGAATCGCGGCGATGTTGTGGTGTTTAAGTTTCCGCAGGATAACAGAACCGATTATATCAAGCGGGTTATCGGCTTGCCGGGAGATAGAATTAAACTTGAAAACGGCCGCTTATATGTTAATGGCGAATTAGTGGAACGTGCTGAAATCGAAGATTTTGTCATTCGCGACAGCAAGGGTAATGCTGAACGTTATCATCAATATGTCGAAACGCTGCCGGATGGCGTGAAACATAAAATTTTGGAAGTTTCGGACAGCGAAAATGAAGATAATGTTCCAGAGCTGACTGTTCCGCAAGGCTATTACTTTGTGATGGGTGATAACCGTGACCGTTCAGATGACAGCCGTGTCAATGTCGGTTTCGTTCCTTTTGAAAATCTGGTTGGCAAAGCCCGTTTTCTTTTCTTTTCTCATAATGAGGACGGGGTGTGGTATAAGCCTTGGAGCTGGCCTAAGAAGATACGTTGGGAACGTTTATTCAACAAGATAAAATGATTTTTATGGGTAAATCAGAGCAATAATCCGGTGCTCGCGTCCTCACGTACTTCTATGTACGCTGCGGGTCTGCGCACCGTGTGATTGCTCTGCTTTTCTCCCTAAAAATCATTTTAGAGGTGTAGAAGAATTATGGAAAATTTATCAGAGTTAGAAAAAATTCTCGGTTACGAATTTAAGCATAAGTATTTGTTGCAGCAGGCGCTGACGCACAGCAGCCATTCTGCACGCTTGACCGAAAATTATGAGCGTTTGGAATTTTTGGGCGACCGGGTATTGGGGGTATCAATTGCCAGCTTGTTATACCGGATGTTTCCCAATGAACCCGAAGGCAGTTTGTCGCAGCGGCATACGGGGCTGGTTTGCAAGGAAACAGTGGCAGATGTGGCCAAGACTTTGTTTCTTGACAAGTTTATGATTGTCGCTAACCACGAAATCCGCGATAATGAAAATGTGTTGTGCGATGTTTGCGAGGCGGTTATCGGCGCTATTTTTATGGATGCCGGATGTGATCAGGCGGTTACATTTGTCAATCAGCATTGGAAAGAGCTGATTGATAAAAATGTTGCGCCGCCCAAAGATAATAAAACTTTGTTGCAGGAAGTGGCGCACAGCAAAGGGATGGGAAATCCGCTTTATGAAGTTGTCGGGCGTTCCGGCAGCGAACATGAACCGACATTTTTTATGGCGGTTACCTTGCCGGGAGTGCCTGCGCAAAAAGGCGAGGGGCGTAACAAAAAATTAGCAGAGCAGGCTGCCGCTGCCAAAATGCTTGACTTCTTGGGGTATCCGCATGGAACAAAATGCTGAAAATCTGACACGCAGCGGGTTTGTCGCTTTAATCGGCGCTCCCAATGCCGGGAAGTCAACGATTACCAATAACTTTGTCGGTTCAAAAGTATCTATTGTTTCGCCTAAAGTGCAGACAACCCGGACAATGGTTCGCGGCATTGGAGTGTATGGCAATACGCAAATCATCTTTATTGATACTCCGGGGATTTTCAAACCTAAGCGCCGGCTTGACAGGGCGATGGTTTCTTCTGCCTGGAGCGGCGTGAAAGATGCGGATATTGTGGTGTTGGTTGTTGATGCCAAGCGAGGGTTTGATGATGAAACCCAGTCCATTGTTGCTAAGCTGAATAAGCAAAAAATTGAAGCCGTATTGGTTTTGAACAAGGTTGATATTATTGCTAAAGAGAAACTGCTGGGGCTGAGCGCGCAGATTAATGCTGCCGGAAAATTTAAGGAAACTTTTATGATTTCAGCGCTAACCGGGCAAAATATCGAAGATTTTTATAAATATCTGGCGGATAATCTGCCGGTTTCGCCGTGGTATTATCCTGAGGAACAAATGTCGGATATGCCTTTAAAACTGCTGGCGGCCGAGATTGTGCGTGAGAAGCTATTTCTGTATCTGCGCCAGGAATTGCCTTACGAATTGACTGTAGAGCCCGAACTTTGGGAGCGTCGGGAAGACGGTTCTGTCCGCGCCGAGATGACGATTTATGTTAAGCGCGATAATCAAAAAACGATTGTTCTCGGTCGCAGCGGTGAAATGATAAAGAAAATCGGGCAGTCCGCGCGTCGTGAAATCGAAAATGAACTGGACGAGCGTGTCCATCTTTTCCTTTTTGTTAAAGTACGCGAGAACTGGATTGATGATCCGGCACGTTATACGGCGTGGAATCTCGACTTCAATGTTTGATAAAAGTTGTATAATGGCATACTACTTGTTAATTTTTGTTCTCGTGTAGCTATATGTACACGTCGAAAAAAATTAACGGCGTATTAAGCTCATTCTCCAACTTTTTTGTGATTGTGTCTGGTGTGCAAAGGTTACTTCGCAGCATAGGGCTTTATCAAAATCAACTCTTAAAATCTCATTCCGGTTAAATGTGCAAAAATTTGAGGTGATTATAAAAAAAGAAACAGGGAAATTCTTCCCTGTTTCTTTTTAGTGGTTGAGATTAATCCGGATTTCCTATAGGGTTTCTGTATGCCAAATAGAAAAATAACGTTGTAACAGCTCCCCACATAATGGCAAAAAATGTTGGAAAGCTTTCGCCATGAGCAAAGTATAAGACTAATCCGAATTGCATTCCCTGTATCAGGAAGAATGTTCCTAATAAAAAGAAAGCAAAATGAGAGCAAATGGAATTGTCAGAAGGGAGTGATATGAGTACTAAAATTAATCCTCCTATTATTCCCAGCCATTTTGAACCCTCGATAATTTTTTCCGGCAGGGGGGACGAAGTTAAAAAAATTTCTCCGAAACACCAACCGAAGAATAAAATAATTGCCAGTTCTAATGCCCCAATCAGAGTAAAAAGAGAAGATGAGGCAATGAAATCAACAAATTTTTTCATAATTTTTATTTTTTTAATTTTATAATAATTGTGTTTATAACTTTATTGTACCACAAATTTATACTCGATGCAAAGATATTCGTTTGGCTGTTTTGTCTAGACAGGGTATGGAATTTGTGCTAAAATAAAAGTCTGTTTTGTAAGTCTTTGTTAATTATTATACCGCTTTTTCATATATGGTTTCGGCCTTGGGTATAATAATATTTTATATTTTTGAGGTCGTCTTTTTGCATACCTCAATTTCAAATGCAAAAAATTTAATTTTTTTTATATATGAAAAAGCTGGAAATCGCCTTTGCAAAAACAGCAGCAGAGGCAATTAAATTTGTTGAGCTGGGTTTTTGCCCGGTAGAGTGCTCTTATGGTGGTGTCAGTGTCGTTGATGATTTAAATATGGATCATCATGGTGTGACAGTTGACGGACGCGATCTTTCTGAACTTGAATCTGTGGCAATTCGTGCTTATCGCGATTGTTACGGCAAGCGCTTTAACGATCCGCGGTTTGTAATTAGCCATATTGATGCTGATTGTACTTTCGCGATTGCGTCTTTGGCAGGTTATGTTCCGTCGATTGCCAATAAGAACAATAAGTTCTTGAAAGGAAAGTTGGCGGAAACCATGAGTCGCGATTTTTCAGCTTTGGCCGGAACAATCGCGCTTTTGGATACAGATCCGGTAGGGCTTGACCGTATGGAATTGCCTTATGGTAAACTGTTGTCCTTGTGGCATATGTTTTACTCAGGGATTGGTTCTAATGCGGACTTGGCTGTTCACGGTTGGCGTAAGCTGATGTTCTCAGATGAGGAGATGCTTGCTCCTTTTTTTGAGGCTGCCGTGAAAGAGCAGGAAAGACTGGTGGCAAAGGCTGAGGCCGATATGGCAGAGTGCAGTGTGAAAGAAGAGGGTATCCTTGTTATTCGCGGTGCTTCTGTTTTTGGCTTTGATTCCTGGTATGGCAAAAGAGGCGGCAATCTTCGCGTTGCTTCATCTTGGCAAAATCCGGTGGTTGTTGCTCTTTATAATGAGGGTAACATTATTATCGGTACTCCATGCAAGGAAGTCGCTGAAGAAATGTTTGGCGAGAATGGCCTGAAGAAAGTTTATACGAAGCTGAATGAGCTGTATGGACTGACAGAAGGCAATGGTTTTGGCGGGCACGCCGGTATCGGAGGTTCTCCCAGAAACATGAAGATGACATATGATGATGTGCGCAACATCGTATCTGTCATCAATAATTATCATTATTGATAAAGAGAGGTGCTTCGACACCTCTCTTTGTTGTTTAAATAATCAATTAGTTTGGTTTGGCATGAAAAATATTGGCTAAGGTTTATATAAAGAATGTGTAACCGTTAACAGGCGAGGGAACATGATAAAAGAATTAGCAATATTGATATTGGGAGCGGCCTTGATGTGGGGCTGTGATTCCGTCAAACGTGTTGATGAATACTGTGGGGTTTATGAGGGGACTTTGCCGGCAGCGGATGCGCCCGGAATTAAAACCACAATTAGTTTGGATAAAGCGCAGAACTATACCGAGCGTATGGTCTTTATTGACAGGGAAAATGCCGATTTTTCGGAAAAAGGTTCTTATCTGGTTGATGATGATATGCTGACGCTTAAACCTTCTGCCGGGGAAAAGACTTATTATCGTATTGAGAAGGGGCAGCTGCGTCTTTTAAATCAGGATAAAGAGCCGATAACCGGTGCATTGGCAGAACATTATATTCTGAAAAAAGTGTCTGGCTGCAAATAGCTTATTTATAATAAAAACAGGCTTAGAGTATTTCTAAGCCTGTTTAAATTTAAATGTCGGCAACAAATAAAACGCTTCCGTAGCCCATTTTCCCGTCGCGTCCAATCCATCCTGTTTTGAGGTAAAGCACTTCTGCTAACCAGGGTTTTGGGGTGGCAGAGGACCAATAATAACCGTTAGCGGTTAGCGGCGGGCAGCCAAACTTTTGGCGGATGTCATTAATCTGCTGTTCTTTTTGATGGAACTCGCGCAGTTCATCACTGGTTGGTATCCGGCAGTGAGTAGAGCCATATTTTTCTGTCTGGCCGAGCTTCATGGCATTGTGCCAATTTGTTTTATTGGGAGCGTCTGTCAAAGAAACAAAAAGGTTTTTTTTTAACTCAAACATTTTTGCTTGTTTGTCCGGATCCCAAATGTCGCTTACGGAACCATCTGCGTATAGCAGGCGGAATTCCAATTTTTCATTTTTTTCCATAATAACTAAAATTAAAAATAAAGGTTATGGGCGAAAGCTAGCATGGCTTTGGCAAAATGACAATATTTTTAAATAGAAAAGTGCTTTTTTAAAAAATGGCACGAATGTTGCATAAGTAAAAACAAATAAAAATTATCCGATTTTATTGGGGAGAATAAACTGATGGATAATACAAAATATATTGCATTGTCACGCCAGATGGCCTTATGGAAACAGATGGATATTGTTTCCAATAATATGGCTAATATGAATACCACCGGCTATAAGCAGGATGATGCAGTTTTTACCTCATATATGGTGCAGACGCCGGAAGCAACCGGTTTTGGCCGCGTGCCGGTTTATTTCACCATGGATTACGGCCAGTATCAGGATTTTACCGAAGGGGCTATTATCAATACCGGCAATACTTTTGATTTGGTGTCGCGGGGGGATAACTTCTTCGCTGTCGAAACGCAGCAGGGTGAAATGTATACCAAAAAAGGCAGTTTCACTTTGGATGCTAACGGTCAATTGGTGACAATGGACGGACATCCGGTTTTGTCTGAAAATAATGAGCCTTTTTTCTTTGCTCCAGGTGAAAAAGATATTTCGGTTGCCGCTAATGGTGATATTACGACGGAAAACGGCGTTATCGGCCGTTTGAAGCTGGTTAAGTTTGCTGATAATCAGAAGCTGAGTAAGGTTTCTGATACATTGTTTGCAAATCGTACGGGAAATGCCATGACTGTCGGAGCTGAAGATGTACAGGTTGTTCAAGGGGCTTTGGAGCAGTCTAATGTCAATTCAATTACTGAAATGACGAAAATGATTAAATTACAGCGTTCATATGAAATTGTTCAAGCGATGATTGATGAAGAGCATGAACGTTTGTCAAATACAATTACAGCTTACTCGCAGCTGGTTTAAAATATTAAAGGGGAGAAACTATGAGATCTTTATCTATCGGCGCTACCGGAATGCTGGCTCAACAGACGAATGTTGACGTTATTTCTAACAATATTGCCAATATGAATACCACGGCTTATACCAAACGCCGCGCAGAATTTAATGACTTGTTGTACCAAAATATTATTCGTCCGGGCGCGACCTCTTCCGCTTCACAGACGGTGGTTCCGTCCGGCATTCAATTGGGCTTGGGTGTGCGTACTGCTGCGATTTACCGCATTACCGGCGGCACAGGCTTGACAAATACTAATAACTCTCTGGATTTGGCTATTCAGGGGCGCGGTTATTTTCAGATTGAACTGCCGGAAGGCAAAGGAACAGCTTATACGCGTGACGGAGCTTTCCAAAAGAACGGTGACGGCGTGATTGTAACTCATGACGGTTATGTTGTTCAGCCGGAAATTACCATTCCGGATGATGCGACGGAAGTTTATATTAATAACTCCGGTGAAGTTTGGGTAAAACAGGATGGTGAAACCGATGAAACAAATGTCGGACAACTGGAATTGGCGACTTTTGTTAATGAAGCTGGTTTGGAAGCGATGGGGCAAAACCTGTTTTTGGAAACGCAGGCTTCCGGTGCACCGATTGTCGATAATCCGGATGTTGAAGGTTTCGGGTCTTTGTTGCAGGGGTATTTGGAAACCTCAAACGTTAATCCTGTTTCTGAAATTACTGAGTTGGTGTCGGCGCAGCGCGCTTATGAGATGAACTCAAAGATTATCCAGACTTCGGATCAGATGCTGAATACCATTACGCAATTAAGATAGTAACGTGTAAGGTCGTTTTTATGAAAAAAGGGATTATTTACAGCCTATTCATATTAATGCTTAGCTTTGGCGAAGTCCGGGCGGCTGAAAATTTGTTGATGGTGAATGAAAATGAGATATCAGAAGCAATCAAAAAGGAATTTGTGGAGCAAGGGCGGTCTGAGGCTGTTGATTTGGAATTTTTTGGTGGGCAGACTGTCTTTCAAATCGAAAATGCTCGACAGGCTAAAATCCTGGTTGAGGGATTAAAAGCGGATGACTTGACAAATAAGTTTTCCTGTCAGGTGGAAATTTTTGCCGATGGGAAGGCTTTTGCCCGGACAAACGTTTCCGGCAAGTTTTATGTGCTGGGTGATATTTATGTGCCAGCCCATCCGATTGACAAAGGCGAAGTTATTGTTCCTGATATGCTGAAAATAATCAGTGTCCGTATGAACCGGGTCAAACCGATGTTTGTGACGGAGAAAAGCAAACTGATTAATAAGGAAGCCAAACGCCATCTTAAAGAAGGCAAAATGATTAGCGACAGGGATATCGGCCCTAAAATCCTGATTAAGAAAAATGATCTGATTACCTTGGTTTATAAGACTGATAATATGCAGATTACGGTTCGCGGGCAGGCACGGCAAGACGGTGCTAAAGGCGACAAAATCGAAGTTGAAAATACTAAAAGCAAAAAGATTCTTATCGGCATAGTCGAGGATGCTGATACAGTTAATATTGATGTCCAATAGAGGGGAGCTATGGTCATGACTGATAAACAACATAATTTATGCCGGATGGCGGCGCTGTTGCTGGTGGCGACATCGCTTAGCGGCTGTAATACATGGTCGCGGTTAAGCAATATCGGCAAAGAGCCGGATTTAGCGCCAATTCAGAATCCGGTGGAAGCTCCCGGTTATCAGGCGGTGTCAATGCCGATGCCTGCCAAGCCGGAGCAATATGCCGGGGCAAATTCTCTTTGGAAAAAAGGGTCGTCAGGTTTCTTTCAGGATCAGCGGGCGGCTAAAGTTGGCGATATTATTACCGTTAATATCGAAGCTTCCGATAATGCATCAATGAAGAATAAGACTGAACAGTATCGCGATAACAACGAAGATACAGTTAATGTCAATACGATTGCCGGTTATGAAAAATATGCCAAAGATTATTTGCCGGATTCAGTTGATACGACCGATTTATTTAATGTGATGTCCAATCATGATGTCAGCGGCGAGGGGAAAATCAATCGCGCAGAAAAGATTAATATGACGATGGCAGCGGTGGTAACTCAAGTTTTGCCAAATGATAATCTGGTGATTGAAGGAACTCAGGAAATCCGCGTCAACTATGAACTCCGCCAGTTAACCGTTCGTGGTATTATCCGCCGGGCAGACATTAAGTCAGATAACACCATCGAATCGAGCAAGATAGCAGAACTGCGCGTATCCTACGGTGGCAGAGGAACAGTGTCAGATATGCAAGAGCCTAGGTATGGGCGGCAGTTGATAGATATCTTATCTCCATTTTAGTTTCCGCGCTTTTATAGGGGGACTAAAGCAATTTTACGGAGAGCCAAAAAATTCACGTAGCTGTATGTACGCTAAAATTTTTTGGCCTCCTAGAAATCACTTTATTCTCCGCTCTAAAAGCACGGAAATGGGGCATCTAGAGCAATTTTACGTTGTCGGAAAAATACTCACGTACTGTGATGTACGCTCCGTTTTTTCCGCAACTAGAAATCACTCTATCTTCCACCCTAAAAAACTAAAATAAAGCCGGGGGGTGTTTCCTGCTCTAAAAGTACGGAAATGGGGGATTTAGAGCGATTTTACGTTGTCGAAAAATGCTCATTCTAAAGGCGCAGAAATGGAGAAAGGATGGTTTTACACTGTCTGAATACAAATTACGAATCGGGATTCTCCCCAAATTATTCCCGGTTCGGTTCAGAGAGCAAATATATAACGAGGTATTTCTCTCTGCTACATCGAAGGCCTGCCCTTCTCCCCATATCGGGCGGGCCGGAGATGTATAAAATTGTGGATGGCCGGGGATTATGATTTGATTAGCCGGCGAATAAAACTATATTGTGTGTGAATTAATTAACTTTTGAGGAAGTAAACTATGAGTAATAATGACCAAGTCAGAAATGCCGAAAAAGAAGCTGTTGTTTTGCTGAATCAGGCTATGGCTCTGGCTAAAGCCTCTACCAGCAACAGTGAACATGAAATTATTCAGGCTCTTGACAGCAATTTGAAGCTTTGGGTGGAAATAGAAACATCATTAAAAAGCGCAAAGAATTTGCTTCCCGAAGATATCAAATCCAACTTAATGAAATTGTCAAAGTTTGTAGAGAGAATGATTCTCTGCAAGGGTTTGAAAATGACCAAAACAGATTTTGATTGTCTGGTGAATATCAATATGCAGATTTCAGAAGGTCTGGTTGAGGCCGTTAAAAATAATCTGGCTCGTGAAGAAGCTTTTTCTTTGTTAAAATGTGCGGTGGATTTATCCAATGCCCGTGAAAATAACAGTACCTCAGATTTGGTTAACGCGCTTGATAATAATATGAAGCTTTGGGTTTATATCAAAACACTGGCATCTGATGATAAAAATCCGTTGCCCAAAGAAACCAAAGGCAATTTGATTAAATTGGCAGACTATGTTTCAAGCCGTACGCTTGAAGTTGGCAAAAATGTGGAATGCCTGAACCAGAAAGCCCTTGACTGCATGATTATGACAAATCTGCAGATTTCGGAGGGGTTGATGTCGAAGCGCACAGCCTGTTAAAAAAAAGATGTTCTACGGGCGATTAATGCTGATCGTGTAACAATTTTTTTCTGCTGAGTTCTATAAAGCACCGGAGTTCACGGTGCTTTTTTATGCACATTAGGGTTTGAAAGGTTGCAAAACGTCAGGCAAGACCTTATAAATCAAGGTAAGCATAGGAGAATGATTGATGATATTTTCAAGATTTGAACGGCTGATGGCTAAGCGGTATTTGCGAGCCAAGCGTAAAGAAGGGTTTATTTCGGTGATTACCGGTTTTGCCTTTACGGGGATTGCGCTGGGTGTTGCAACGCTGATTATTGTCATGTCAGTGATGAATGGGTTTCGTGAAGAGCTTTTGTCGCGGATTTTGGGGATTAACGGCCATATCGGCATTATTTCTTCTGTGGGAATGCCGTTTAATAATTATCAGCAGGCTGTGAAAGATATTGCCGAATTTGATGATGTCAAATCCGTCATCCCGATGGTGGAAAACCAGTTGCTGGTTTCTGCCGGAAAAGCGGCTGAGGGAGCAATGGTTCGCGGCATCAGCAAAGATGATTTGCTGAAAAAAGATGTTTTGCGTGACAGCCTTAAAGAGTTGAATTTGGAAAAATATGCCGGAAATAATGTTATTCTCGGGGCGCGTTTGGCGCAAAAAATGGGAATTGTTCCCGGAGATGAAATTACGCTGATTTCGCCCAATGGCAAAGTTACAGCTTTTGGCACTGTGCCGCGGATGAAGTCTTACAATGTATTGGGGACGTTTGAAGTCGGTATGTTTGAATATGACTCCAGTTTTATATTTATGCCTTTGGAGGCCGCGCAGGTTTATTTCGGTCTGCCGGGGGCTGTTACCAATATAGATGTGACGCTGGCCGATGATAAAATGGTTAAGCCGGTGAGAAAAGCTATTGAAGAAAGCGTCGGGGCAGGAGCTTATGTTTATGACTGGAAACAAAGCAATTCTGCATTTTTTAATGCCATTGACGTTGAGCGCAATGTTATGTTTTTGATTTTGACGCTGATTATCTTGGTGGCGGCATTTAATATCATCACCGGGCTGATTATGTTGGTTAAAGACAAGGGGCGGGATATTGCCGTTTTGCGCACGATGGGTGCAACCAAAGGTATGATAATGCGGATTTTCTTTATGGACGGCGCGTTTATCGGCGTGGTCGGGACAACTTTGGGATTTGCGCTTGGCTTGTTGTTCTGTGATAATATTGAAGCTATCCGTCAGGGATTGCAGCGTCTTGTCGGACAGGATTTGTTTTCTGCGGAAATTTATTTCCTGTCAAAACTGCCGGCTAAGGTAGATGCTACGGAAGTTGCGGTGGTGGTAATCATCTCTTTGTTATTATCGTTTTTGGCGACGATTTATCCGGCTTATCGCGCTGCCAAATTTGATCCGGTGGAGGCTTTGCGTTATGAATAAAACTGTTGTTCCGACTTTAGAATTGCGCAATGTTGTCAAAACATTCAAACAAGGCGAGCAAAAGCTTGATGTTTTGAAAGGCGTTAATTTGGAAATTATGCCCGGCGAAATTGTGGCTTTGCTCGGGCCGTCCGGTTCAGGCAAGTCGACTATGCTGCAAATTGCCGGATTGCTTGATCGTCCGACAAAAGGCGAAATTTATCTGGATGGGCAAAAGTGCAGCAAGCTTGGCGACGGGATGCGTACGTCCCTGCGGCGCGACTATCTGGGATTTGTTTATCAATACCATAATCTGTTGGCAGATTTTGACGCAACGGAAAATGTGATGCTGCCGCAATTGATTGCCGGGGTTAAATATAAGGCCGCTGAGGAAAAGGCGCGGTGGTTGTTGTCTAGGCTGAAGATGGAAAAACGTTTTAAGCACCGTCCGGCAGAGCTTTCCGGCGGTGAGCAGCAGCGGGTGGCGATTGCCCGTGCTTTGGCAAATACGCCCAAGTTGCTGTTGGCAGATGAGCCGACCGGAAATCTTGATCCGCGGACGTCGGATATTGTTTTTGCCGAATTGTTGTCTATTGTCAAAGAAACCGGGTTGTCTGCCTTTATTGCCACGCATAACTTTGAATTGGCAGACAGGATGGATCGCCGCGTTACTTTGGAAGACGGCAAGTTGGTTGATCATCGCAGCGAAGCTTTTACGCCGCCGGAAGGGGCTAACTTTTATTAAGGGGAGAGGCTTATGAAACTTGTTTGGGGTTTGTGTGGTTTTTGTGCCATTTTGTGTGGTGTGGCAGAGGCTAAATATGTTTTTCCCAAAGATCATCAAGTTAAAAGCCGCTCGGAAGAAATTGCGACTTATCAAATGAAAGAATATGATGAGGACGGTGATGGCGTGTTATCACTTGAGGAGTTTGAAAAACGTTTTGACAAGCTGACGCGCGAAGACCGCCGTAACATCCGCCGCAATAAGAAAAACGGCACTTATCAAAGCCCGGAAGAACAGTTTAAGGCCATGGATAAAAACGGCGACGGCAAAGTTGACGAACGCGAGCGGGCCGAATACATCCGCGAGCAGCGCGACAACGGGAATTATTTGTATTAAATTGCGGATAATTTCTTGAAAAAATGCTTGCAATATCCGAATCATAAGTGTATAAAACTCTTGTTTTGAGTATTTCAGAGCTGATATGGCATGCCTGAATACTTGTAAAGCATCCAAGATGATAACTTTAAGAAAGGAAGCAAAATGCCTAAGTTGAAAACGAAAAGTTCCGCTAAGAAGCGTTTCAGCGTTACCGGAACCGGCAAACTGAAAAGAAACTTTGCTAATAAGAGACACTGCCTTTTCTGCAAAACCCAGAAAATGAAAAGACAAGCGAGAGGTACAACCCTGTTGTCAGAGTCTGATACCGTTATTGTTAAAAAGTTTTTACCGTATTTGTAGGAGGATAATCAGATGTCTCGTGTTAAAAGAGGTGTAACTGCCCGTGCTCGTCACAAAAAAGTTTTGGCTATGGCCAAAGGTTATCGCGGCCGTTCCAAAAACGTTTTCCGCGTAGCCGTTGAAAAAGTTGAAAAAGGTTTACAGTACGCTTACCGCGACCGTAAAGCCAAGAAAAGAAGTTTCCGCGCTTTGTGGATTCAAAGAATTAATGCAGCAACCCGTCTGCATGACATGACTTACTCTCGATTTATCAGCGGGCTTAACAAAGCCGGCATTGAACTCGACCGAAAAGTCCTTGCTGATATTGCTTTGAAAGAGCCCGCTAATTTTGCTAAGCTCGTCGAAGCAGCGCAAAATGCCTTAAGCAAGTAATTTCTAGCATTTGGCAATTACATTATACAAAGAGTTAACTGGAGGTTTCGGTTGACTCTTTTGTATTTTAAATACTGTCGTTTGCCGCGGCAAATTCAAGTATCAAGTTAAGATTTTATGGTGAATGAAATGGGAAAATATCAAAACATAGATGATGTGTTGGCTGAAGCGCTGGCTAATATTGCCGGAGCACCGAACAGCGCGGCCTTGGAAGATGTCCGCATTGCTTTTTTGGGTAAAAACGGCAGATTTACGGCTTTGACCAAAATGCTTGCAACTTTGCCTGTTGAGGAAAAGAAAGCTTTTGGGCAGGAAGTCAATGTCGCTAAAGCTAAAATTGAGTCTGAACTGGCGGCTTGCAAAGAAGCTCTCTCCCGTAGGGAATTGGATGAGCAACTGCGCCGCGAAACCATTGATGTTACCAAGCCGATACGCCCTGAGCAACAGGGACGCATTCATCCGGTCAGCAAAATATATGAAGAAGTGGTGGCTATTTTCGGGCAGATGGGGTTTGAAGTTGCCGAAGGTCCGGATATTGAAGACCAGTTCCATAATTTTAACGCTTTGAATACACCGGCGAACCACCCGGCGCGCCAAATGCAGGATACGTTTTATGTTCCTAATCCTGAGAGCAGCGATTTTGATGACAGCTATGTGGTCAGAACCCAGACATCATCTGTGCAAATCAGAACCATGGAAAATAAACGTCCGCCGATACGGATTATTGCACCGGGACGTACCTATCGTTCGGATTATGATGCAACGCATACGCCGATGTTCCATCAAGTTGAAGGATTGGTTATCGACAAGAATATTACAATGGCGCACCTCAAAGGCTGTTTGTATGATTTCGTGAAAGCCTTTTTTGAATTGGATGAGTTGCCGGTGCGCTATCGTCCGTCATATTTTCCTTTTACCGAACCGTCAGCGGAAATGGATATCGGTTGCCTGAAAACGAAAACTGAGTTGAAAATCGGTGCCGGGGACGATTGGTTAGAGATTTTGGGTTGCGGTATGGTACACCCGAATGTTTTGCGGGCAGGCGGAATTGATCCTGATGAATATCAGGGATTTGCTTTTGGTGTGGGAATGGATCGTCTGGCTATGTTGAAATACGGTATTCCCGATTTGCGCACGTTTTTTGAATCTGATGTCAGATGGTTGAAACATTATGGTTTTGTGCCCTTGGACGAATCGTCAATGACTGGCGGTTTAAGCAATAATGGCGGCGCGCAGAGATAGGAGAGGCAACAATGAAATTTACATTATCTTGGTTAAAAGAGCATTTGGAAACGACAGCGAGCGTAGAAGAAATTGCTGATACGCTGACAAAGATCGGGCTTGAAGTTGAGGAAGTTTTTAATCCGGCAGCCAACTTAAAAGGCTTTGTTACAGCAAAGGTTGAAAATTGTGAGATGCATCCTGATTCTGACCATTTGCATTTGCTGGCAGTTAATGATGGTAAGCAGGCTTTGCAAGTGGTTTGCGGCGCACCGAATGTTAAAAAAGATTTGGTGGGAATTTTTGCTCCGGTCGGGACGCTTATCCCTTGTTATAACGAAGTTTTGAAAGTCGGCAAAATTCGCGGTATTGAAAGCTTCGGAATGTTATGTTCGGAAAAAGAGCTTGGCATTGGCGAAGACCATAATGGGATTATTGAGCTGCCAGCAGGTACGCCGGTTGGCGTGCCGGCGGCGGAGGTTCTGCCGATTGATCCGGTCATTGAAATTGCTATTACGCCGAACCGGGCAGAGTGTCTTGGCGTGCGCGGGGTGGCGCGTGATTTGGCGGCAGCCGGATTAGGTAAATTAAAACCTTTAAATATTCGCAAGATTGACGGCACTTTCCAAAGCCCGGTTAAAGTCAAAGTTGAAGATTTCAACGCTTGCCCAACCTATGTCGGCCGTTATATCCGCAATGTCAATAACAAAGCAGAAACGCCGAAATGGATGAAAGACCGTTTGAATGCCATCGGGCTGCGTTCAATTTCGCCGTTGGTGGATATTACCAACTATATCAATTATGATATGGCGCGTCCATTGCACGTTTTTGACGCAGACAAGCTGAGCGGCAATGTGACAGTGCGTATGGCGCAAGAAAGCGAAAAGTTTGTTTCTTTGGAAGAAAAAGAATATGCCCTGGATTGCAAAGCCTTGGGGATTTGCGATGACGAAGGTGTCCAATGTTTGGGCGGAATTATGGGCGGCGCGGAAAAAGGCTGCTCTGCTGATACTAAAAATGTTTTTCTGGAATGCGCTTTGTTTGTGCCGGAGTGTATTGCCCGTACCGGCCGCCGTTTCCAGATTGATTCTGATTCCCGTTATCGTTATGAGCGCTGGGTTGATCCGAAATCCAATATTTTGGGTTCAGATTATGCTGTACAGCTCATTACCGAAATTTGCGGCGGCGAAGTCAGCGAAATGATGATTGAAGGGGCGGAAGATTGTGCTGAGCGCGTGGCTTATCTGCGCCCGTCACGGATGAAAGATTTTATCGGGCTGGATATCAGCGCGGATAAAATTATTGATATTCTCAATAAGCTTGGGTTCAAAACCTCTGTTGAGGCAGATGGGCGGATTAAGGCTGTTTCCCCGACATGGCGCGGAGATATTGAAGGCGAACATGATTTGGTGGAAGAAGTGGTACGGATGATCGGGCTGGATAATATTCCGGCGGAATCTCTGCCGCATAATCAGCTGCCCAAACAGACTTTATCTCCGGCGCAGCAGCGCGTGGTAACTGTAAAGCACGAACTGGCAGCTAAAGGAATGTTGGAAACGGTAACATGGAGCTTTACGGATAGCAAGCTGGCTGAAGATTACCGCCGCTCTGATGATGTGGTTTTGCTGATGAACCCGATTTCGGCAGAATTGGATGAAATGCGTCCGTCGCTTTTGCCAAATCTGTTAATGGGGGCTAAAAATAATATTGCCCGCGGTTATGGTAATGTGGCTTTATTTGAAGTTGGTCCGGAGTTCAGCGGCCGCAAGCCGGGGCAGCAAACCTTAGTCGCCGCTGGGGTACGGGTCGGTATGACCTCTAAAAAACACTGGGCGGGAGAAGCCAGAGCTTATGATGTATTTGACGTTAAGGCGGATGCTTTGGCCGCTATTGCCGCAGCAAACGGTCCGTTTGAAAATGCACAGATAACATTAGATGCGCCGACGTATTACCATCCGGGGCGCAGCGGTGTGTTGCGTCTGGGCAAGAATGTGCTGGCATATTTCGGCGAATTGCATCCCAGTGTGGCTAAAAAAGCCGGTTTGAAACAACGTGTTTATGCTTTTGAGGTCTATCTGGATAATATTCCATTGCCGCGTGACAGCCAGGGTAAAGCCCGTAAGAAATTGCAGTTGCATTCTTTGCAGCCGGTTGAAAAAGATTTGGCTTTTCTGGTTGATAAATCAGTTAAGGCGATGGATGTGATTACCGCGGCTAAAAATGCTGACCGTAATGCAATTACCGATGTCAGAGTATTTGACGTTTACGGTGAAGATTCTGACGGTGATAAGAAATCTATTGCGATTTCGGTAACATTCCAACCGGTTGAAAAAACATTCAGCGATCAGGAGCTGGAAGTTTTGATGAATAAAATTATTCAGGAAATGAAGAAAAGATGTAATGCTGAATTGCGGCAATAATTTTTTTCAATTTAGAAAGCCCCTCATATGAGGGGCTTTTTTTTGTTATGTTAGTATTTTACAATCGGACGGACGAATGCATTATAGAATCTGCCATAATGTGCCCTATGGCTGTCACTCATGCGCATACGCCAAATTTCAGTATTAGAGTATTCCGTGGATGACCAGTAAACATCATTGCTTAATGTCTGAGCGCCGTAACGCGAAGCTAAAGTCAGAGAATTGTTTACTGAAGATTTTGCAGAATATAGATTTTGTAAATCTCTCAAGCTGGGTAGAAACCATTTGTTTCTTTTACAAAAACTGCTGTTACAATTTGCCGGTTCATAATTATTTGTTCCGTTTACGGCATAAGTTACTCCGTTGCATTGGCAGGCCAGAATAGCGTTTGTATTTGCCCTGCCGTCTACGCCGCAGGAGGTTGTTACCGTATTATTGTTGGTACAATTGGTTAATCCCGGCGTATCGCAATAACCTGATGACCAATACATTGGAGCACCGTTCGTATTAACTCCCGTTCCATTACTGTTGACATCTTTTATTGCGACAGCCAAACGATTTACGGTATCAAAGACAATGGCGGCCGGTGTTTTGTTTGCCGTTAAATTTCCCGAAGCTGTTCCGTCGCCGAATATATAGAAACCAACACTGGGAGAAATGATACAGTTATTACCCGATTTTTCATAGCCTGATTTGCAGCTCCATGACTGGATTTTGGAAGAACAGTCGGAGAAGTAGGAGCAAGTGGCGTTAGCCGGGCAAGAGCCGATTATGGTATTTCGGTTGTGGCAGTTGTCCGGGTAGGCAATCTCGCATTTTGACTGACAGTCGCCGTAAGTTTGTCTGCAGCCGTAAGGCGTGGAAACCGCCGTACGATTGCGGCAATTATCAGTATAGGCCTTTTCACATTTAGAAGAACAGTCGGTAAAATATTTTTCACAGCCATATGGGGTTTGAACCGCGGTTCGATTATGACAATTATCGGCGTAAGCTTTTTTACAAATACTTTCGCAGGGGGCTGAGTAATAAGTTTCACAGCCGTATGGCGTTGATACAGGGGCAGGGCAGACACAGGAGGCATAACGTGTGCCATTGTCATCTGTACAGGCGCTCCCTTTAATTTGCGGAGCATTGCAAGAGGTGAAGGGATATTGTGCCGCCTCACAGTAACAGCGGTGTTTGCCGCCGCAGCTCTCAGAACTCAGCTTACGCGGAGATGGACAGTTTGAAGCGTTGTAAGTGTATGTGGCATCACAACATTTGTCATAAATCTTGTCATTATAAGGACAAGCGCGGTTGAACAATCCCGAGGGGCAAGATGTTATTGCAAAACCATAACGTTTGCAGTTGTCGACGGTTGGATTGGTAAAGTCATTGTCTTTAGCCTCAGTGGTAAAATTCTGGCCATTGCCGCGGGTAATGAAATAGACACCGGCGAGCTTGTAAGACGGCAGACCTGATTGGTCTGCCGTTGATACGGCTTCAAGACTTTGGCTTTGATTTATATCTATGAGGCGGGTGGATGAGAAAGCAGCCCTTGAGGAAGTCCCGGTTAACGACAAATGAGCGTTAGCGGGAGCAGCGGCACAAATAAATAACAGCCCAAACCAATGAACAACTTTCATCATACACCTCTCTATAACTGAAACCATACCTCTTATATAATGCCACAGTATAAATGTATTGTCAATGTATAATTGGGGCCGTAATTTTTTTGGGCTATAATATCTCATTCTAAATATCTATTTATTTTAGACTAATAAAAAAGCGCCTCTTATTAATGGTTGA